>CANJQJ010000024.1 GCA_947476425.1 Sphingomonadaceae bacterium
ACCCAAAACCCCTTCCATCAACCCCGCAAACCATCGACCACACGCGACGAAATAGGCGCTGCGGATACGCTCGTCCTGATCAAACCGACAGTGCGTCAGGACGCCAATCCAGACCAACTACCGCTCCGTCATGAATACGATGGGCTAGGAATCGCAAAGGTGATGAGGATGCATCCGGCTGGCCATGGTCCGATAATCGGAATTTCGATCTTATCCGGGAGGGATGGAAATGAGCAATGACAGGCTGGAGCAGGCCGCCGACAAGCTCGAACTCTATGAACTGGTCGTATCCTATTGTCGGGCGACGGATCGAAGGGATGTCGATTTGATGCGGGAATTATACCATTCCGATGCAATCGATGATCATGGCGCGCTGTTCTACGGCAGCGGAGAGGAGTTCATCGCTTTCCTGCCGGGTCCCATCACGGCCTTCGCAATCACAACGCATCACATCACCAATGCCTTGTTCAAAGTGGACGGCGATCGCGCCGAAGGCGAGAGCTACCTCCTGGCATCGCACATCACCAAGGAAACGCCGCCGCGCAACCTGACGGTCAGCGGCCGCTATCTCGACAAGTTCGAACGCCGCGACGGACGGTGGCGATTCAGCCATCGCGTGGCCATGATGGACTGGTCGAACTGGACGGCTGAGGAAATGCTGGCAATGTTGCCGCCCCGTCTCGATCGTCCCAGCGCGGTTGGCACGGTTGATCGTACCGATCCATCCTATGCAATGCTGGCCATGTTTGCGGCGCCCTAATTCGAAACGGCGCCGCAGCGCTTCCGCGAAACACTCCGCCAAGGATCTAGCCAGAGCGATTACTACAGATTACAGAGAGCGCGCCTTCCACAACGAAGGAATGGCCACGTACGATCGCTGCCAAGAGCGACGGGATAGTTGAGGAGATTACGGGTGAATAGCATTGTGAAGATAGATGTTCCCGTTCCGCCACCGCTCGATCCCGACCTTTTCGTTGACGTCGATCTGTTTGGCCAGGCGATCAAGGCCGATCCCTCGGCACTGTTCATTCAATGGGCTGACAAGCCGCCATTCTACGTGAAGGTCGATGGGCATATTCATGCTGTTCTGTGCCAGCATGACCAGGTGCAGTGGGCCTTGACCCATCCCGAGATCATAAGCTCAGAACCCCAGAAGGGCTGGGGCGCCGATCAGTTCGACTATTTCAATGGCCTGCCGCTTGTCCTGGATTATGATCCGCCGGAACATTCGCGGATGCGGCGACTGATGGCGCCGGGCTTTACGCCCAAGCGGATCGCCAGCTTCCGGACTGCGATCGACACAATGGTCAAAGAACTGATCGACGAAATGACGGTCAAGGGCCAGTTCGATATGGTCGAGGAGTTTGCGGCGCCGCTGATGTACGGCTTGCTGCTGGGCGGCCTGTTCGAGTTCCCCCGGGACGTCTGGCCGGTCTTGATCAACATGTCGAATGCCATGGCATTGGTCGCCACCGTTTCGGAAGGCGCACCCAAGCCCGCAGCCTATATGGAAGCCTATGACGCCGCCTATGCATTTTGCGGCAACCTGATCGAGGAGCGTCGCAACGCGCCTCCCATGGACGATCTGGTGGGCAGCATCATCAAGGCGCATGACGACGAGGGTCTTCTTTCCACGACCGAGCTGTTTTCGACGCTCGTCCAGCTGTTTACCGGCGGCCTCGGCACCGTGATCGCGACGTCGAGCAACTGCATTCTGCGCCTGCTGCGCCATCCCGACCAGCTTCAATTGCTGCGCGATAATCCCAATCTGCTCAATCAGGCCATTGAAGAGTGCCTTCGCATCGATTCGCTCGGAAACTTTCGCCATCGTTTCGTGATCAAGGACCATATCATTGATGGCGTACCGATCTATCGCGGCATGATCGTGCATCTTTCGCTCGGTGCAGCCAACTATGATCCGGCCAAATATCCGGATCCCGCGCGCTTCGATATCATGCGCAATCCGAGAGACATTCTAACATTTGGCTATGGGCCACATTTCTGTCCGGGCAATGTCCTTGCCCGTTCCGTTCTCCGCGCCGCCGTTGGCCAATTGATCACGCGTTTCCCTAACCTTCGGCTGGCGGATCCGAACGAAACCATTGTCTACGGAGGAATGCCGACCGAGCGCTTCCCGCTCCATGTCAATCTGCGTGTGGATTGAAGCCAGACCGCCAGTTTGAGACAAGTTTCTATCGCGGACGTCGGGCATAGGGAGCACCGATGCCCCGCCAGTTATTTGCACCCGCGTACAATTCGGGGGTGGGACCCTTTACAGTCCCGCCCATCCGCGCGATCCTCGCCGGCGAAGGCTTCAACAGATAGATCGAGTGGGAGAAAGCGATGCACCGGCATAGCACCGCCATCGCCCGGCCTTCATTGGAGGATGAATGAGCGATACCCGTATCGGCATGTGCAAGATCTGCCCGGCCTGCTGCCCCATCGAGGTGACCATCGAACAGGGCCGCGCGGTTAGTATCGCGGGGGATCGCCAGTCGCCGAGCTATGGCGGCTATACCTGCCCCAAGGGACGCGCGATGCCCGATGCTCATTATGGTCCCCAGCGGCTCCTTCACAGCCAGCGTCGAACCGCCGAAGGTTCGTTCGCGCCGATTACATCCGATGCGGCTATCGACGAGGTCGCCGCGAAACTCCGCGCGATCATCGACGAACATGGCCCTGATTCGATCGGCCTGCTGGTCGGAAGTGGGTTGGCCGCCAATCCGATGAACGCAGCAGTCTCGGCTGCGTTCATGATGGCGCTCGGCACCTTCGACGAGCGCTTCTATTCGGTGATGACGATCGATCAGCCCGGCAAGGTGATGGCGCAGGCGCTCCACGGCCGCTGGTTGCCGGGGCCGCAGCGGTTCCGCGATTCTGACGTCTGGGTGATGGTCGGCGCGAATCCCGTGGTCTCCAAGATGGGGCTCGAGCAGAACCCGGCAATGGCGATCAAGCAGGCGATCAAGCGCGGCATGAAGCTGATCATGATCGATCCGCGCGCGACCGAGACCGGCCGCAACGCCTTTCTCCATCTCCAGCCGCAGCCTGGGCAGGACGCAACGCTGCTCGCGGGCTTCCTTCACATCATCCTGTCGGAGCAGCGCTACGACACCGCCTTCGTTGCCGAGAATACGCAAGGCATCGAGCCACTGGCGCGCGCGGTCGCCCGCTTCACCCCCGAGCATGTCGCCGCGATCACTGGGGTTCCCGCCGAACAGATCCTCCTCGCAGCCCGCACCTTCGCGGAGGCCGAACGCGGCTGCATCATCACCGGCACCGGACCGCATTTCGCGCTCCACGGCACGCTCGTCGAATATCTCGCACTGTGCATCAACACGGTTTGCGGCCGCTGGACACGTGCGGGCGAGGACAATGCGCATCCGCATGTCGTGCTCCCCGAGGTCGAGGTCCGCGCGCAGCCGCTCGCGCCCTACGTGCCGTGGGACGACAGCGTGCGCTGCCGAATCAATAACCTGCCGAAGACGATATCGGGCGCTCCATGCGGCACACTGGCTGACGAGATCCTTACGCCTGGCAACGGCCAGATTCGCGCGCTGATCTGTGCGGGAAGCAATCCGATGGTCGCGCTTCCCGGCCAGGCGCGCACCGAACAGGCCCTTGAATCGCTCGATCTTCTGGTGTCGATGGACGTCGAGCTATCCAATACCGCGCGCATGGCGGATTACATCCTTGCCGACCGGATGGCGCTCGAGACACCGGGGATCACGCAATATACCGAATCGGTCAAATATTACGGCGTCTGGACACACGCTTATGAGGAGCCCTACGCGCACTATTCCCCGGCGGTGGTCGAACCTCCGGAGGGTTCCGATGTGCTTGAGGTCTGGCAATTCATCTACGAGATCGCACGCAAGCTCGGGCTCTCACTGACGCTCTACGCCAACCCGGCGGGATTCGGCGAGCATTGGGAGAAGCTGCCTGTCGCGGTGCCGATGCCGATGGACAAGCGTCCGAGCTCGGAAGAACTGATGGAGATGCTATGCGCCGGGTCGCGCGTCCCTCTGGCAGAGATCAAGTCGCACGCTCATGGACACCTCTATGACGCGCTCGACAATGTCGTGCTGCCCCGTGACCCAGCTTGCACCACGCGGCTCGAACTCGCCGACATTCGGATGATGTCGGAGCTGGACACGGTGTTCACCGAAAATGGAGCGACCGCAGCGCCCAGCGCTGATTTCCCGTTGCTGTTCACATCACGGCGCAGCAGCCTGATGTACAATTCGATCGGGCGACTCAATCCCATGCAGGGTGGACGGCAGGGCTATAATCCGGCCTTCCTCAATCCTGCCGATCTCGAGCGCCACGGCCTGCGCACGGGGGACCTGATCCGCATTCGATCACGGCATGGCGAGGTGATCGGTATCGCCGAGGCGGAAGCCGGGTTGCGTCCCGGCACCCTGTCGATGTCGCACGGCTTCGGCGTCAATCCGGGTGAGGCCGCCGATCCGATCGGCCAGGGCGCCTGTACCTCGGCGCTGATGGATGCCAATGCCGAATATGATCCGCTGTTCGGCCAGCCTCGCATGAGCGCAATACCAGTGGCAATCAGTGCACTGGCGGCGTGAAGCCGCGAAATGGAACGCGTCATCCGCTTCGGACGCTGGCACAAAACTGATCCAGCCAAGCCGGCCTATTCCTTGTAACCGGGGTTCAATGACGGTTCTGGACGGCTTCGCAGGGTCACCATAAGGTCGGCTAAACCGCTCCGGCTATCCAGGGGCGAATTACAAAAAAGGGACGAGGATCATGGCAACCGACACGCTGACGCGCATGCCCCTTGATACGGAGCATTTGCCGTTGCTCGACCAACAGGTGTTCGATTGGTTGACGGCGCGCTTTGGCGCTCCCCCGCTGGAATTCAATCGCGTCTTGCGGTGGCGGACTGGCTGGGAAGCTACGGTAAGCATCGACGGCAAGGAGCAGGGCCTGGTCGTGCGCGCGAATCGCGGCGGAAGTTTCAAGCCACCGATCTCGCTCGAACTGGAAGCGCGCCTGCATGATGTCATGGAAGCCAATGGGGTGCTGGTTCCTCATGTCTATGGCATGATCGATGAACCGTTGGCGATCGTGATGGAAAAACTGCCCGGCGGCATCAACACGAATCTGATCAAGAATCCCGACGATCGCTGGAAGGTGCGGCGAGAGTTCGTCGAAATGCTGGCAATATTGCATGAGGCGCCGGTCGACGATTTCCGCGCGGTCGGCATGTCCGTGGCCGCGGATCCGGTCCGCGGCTCGCTCGAATATTATCAATATAATTGCGAGCATGTCCGCAAGGCGAGCGCCGGGCGGCCGATCCCGTTCCTCGAATTTCTCGACCGCTGGCTTGAACGCAACATGCCGACGGATCGCACACGCACCGGACTCGTCACCGCCGATTCAGCGCAGTTCATGCACGACGATGATCGTTTCACTGGGCTCATCGATTTCGAGATGGCGTATGTCGGCGATCCCGCCGCGGAGTTTGCCGGCTTTCGCGTGCGCGACACGACGGAGCCGCTTGGCGACATCGGCAAGCTCAGGGACTATTACGAGGAAATCACGGGCGATCACGTCACGCGCAAGCTCATCGCCTATCACACCGCAGGATATTCCGGCACGGCGGGCTTCATTACCTGGCCGCTCGCCTTCGAATGCGATCCTGACGTCGATTTCGTCGCCTATCTGCAATTCACGATGTGCATGTGCCGCTGGGGCTTGCAGGGGGTGATGGAGTTCATGGACCTGCCATCGGAGCCGATTGCGGAGCCGGTCGCCAACACCGTCCTTCCCTTCCCGTTCACCGGGACGCAGGCCAAAGCCAACGCGACATTCTGGAAGACCGACGACAAGGCGCTCTCCTATCATCTTGAGGCCGCCCAAGCGCTTGCCCAATATCTGGAGCGCTGCGCTATCTTCGGTCAGTCGATCCTCGAGGCCGATCTCCTCGACATTCGTGAACTTACCGGCAAGTCGGCTCGCACTCGCGAGGAGGCGGATGGAATGCTTGCCGACTGGATCTGCACCAAGGCCGGGGCGGAAGACGATGTCAGGCTGGTGCTGTTCTTCGATCGATGGTTCCAGCGACAGAATTTCCTGCTGAAGGGCTGTGGCACGCAATCCTGGTACACGGAGGTCTGGCTGCAGCCGATCGCCGCACGGCCGGGCGAGTAGGGAACCACACCGATCATGGGCATGCTGGAAGGCAAGGTTGTTCTCATCACCGGTGCCGGCGCGGGGCTGGGGCGCGTGGCGTCGCTGCTCTACGCGAAGGAAGGTGCAAAGATTGCCGTTGCTGCACGCACCGTCGCGACGCTGGAGACACTTGTCTCCGAGATCGAAGCGTTCGGCGGCGAGGCGTTTGCCGTGCCTGTCGACATCACCGACGAAAGACAGGTCGAGCAGATGGTCGAGGCCGTGGCCGGCCATTTCGGGAGGCTGGATTGTGCTCTGAATAATGCCGGCGGAATTCCACAGGAAGCATTCACCGCCGACAGTTCGACGGAGGAATGGCTCCGCATCATGAACCTCAACCTGACCGGCACCTATTTTTGCGTCAAGCACGAGATACGCGCGATGCTGAAGACCGGAGGGGGAGCGATCGTCAATGTCGCATCGGGCGCCGCGCATAAAGGCGTTCCGGGGTTGGCTGCCTACAGCGCCAGCAAACACGGGGTAATCGGCCTTACGCGCACGGCTGCCGCGGAATATGCAAGGCAACATATCCGGGTGAACGCGATCAATCCGGGGATCATCAACACCGAATCCTACGCGCGGCATGGTGTCGATTATAACTCGTTCCTGCCCACCCCGATGGGCCGCATCGCCGAACCCGAGGAAGTGGCCAACACCGCGTGCTGGCTGCTTTCGGATCAAGCATCATATGTTACGGGTCAATCGCTCGACATCGATGGCGGCCGGACCTCCGCAGCATTTATCTTGCCCTAGGAGCGCCATTCGGTCGACAATTGCCCGGCCATGAAGTGACTGCGTGCGTCGGTTATTTCGAACCCATATTTACGATCAAGCGGCCAAGGACCGCACCTTCCAAAAGTCTGTTCGCACCTTCGATGGCTTGCGACAACGGGATCTCCGTCGTCATCCGGTCAATCACCCGGAAATCCGGCACGGTGGCGAGGCGAGCCCAGGCTTGCTCTCGTTCCGCAATCGATCGGTTCACGCTATTGATCCCGACGAGCGTGACACCCCGCAAGATGAATGGCGCAACTGTTGCGGGAAAATCCATGCCCTGCGCCAGACCGCACGCTATAGCGACACCATCATCCTTGAGGCCGGCGCAGACGTTGGCAAGCGTGTGGCTGCCTGCATTGTCGATAGCGGCCGCCCAAACCGCCTTCCCCAGCGGCTTGCCGGGAGCACTGAGCGTACCGCGATCGATCACCTCATCAGCGCCCAGCATCTTGAGATAATCCACCTCGTGTGCGCGTCCTGTCGAGGCGACGACGGTGTAACCGAGCCTGTGCAGAAGGTGGATCGCAATGCCGCCGACGCCGCCGCCGGCGCCCGTTACGAGGACAGGACCGTCGGTCGGCACCACTCCATGGCGTTCGATCGCCATGACGCTCAGCATCGCAGTCAGGCCTGCCGTACCGAAAGCCATGGCGCGTGCAGTAGATAAGCCGGACGCCAGAGGCACAAGCCAACCCCCTTTGACGCGCGCGCGTTCGGCCATGCCACCCCAATGACTTTCGCCCACGCCAAATCCGGTGAGCACTACGCGATCGCCCGGCACAAACTTCGCGTGACCGCTCGCCTCCACGATCCCCGCGAAGTCGACACCGGGAACGAGAGGGAACCGCTGGACGATCCGGCCCTTCCCTGTGATCGCGAGCGCATCCTTGTAGTTGAGGGTTGAATATTCGACCCTTACGGTCACATCCCCGACGGGGAGATCCTCCTCAGAGATATCGGAGATGTCCGCATGGTAGCCGGTGTCATCCTTGTCGACGATCAAAGCTCTAAACATTTCCCGTCCTTCGTTCATACGGAATGCTTCCCACTCGAATTGAGTTTGGCAAGGCGCTTTAAAAGCGATTGAGCTGGCCCCTTCATACTGCCTCCACGCAAAGACGTATAAAGGCCTCGATCGCGGTGGTGCGATATTTGCGGCGGTTAAGCACGATAGAGAAGCGACGACCAAGGTCGATGTCGGGGACTCTGATTTGGGCCAGCCGGCCAGTGGCAAAATCATCCTCGAGCGCGAGCCGCGAAATGCAGCCGACCACGCCGCCGAGGCTGACGTAGCGCTTGATTGCCTCGAAATGCTCAAGCTCGATCTCGATGCGCCAGTTCCGGCTATGCGGCTTCATCGCACGGTCCAGGGTCCGGCGGGTGCCCGATCCCCGTTCTCTCACGACCCACGCCGTGTCGAGCAGACGGTCGATTGGCCAGGTACCGCCAGCAAGTGGGTGATCCGGTGCACAGAAGATGGCGAGTTCGTCGCTGCGCCAGTCAACGACGTCAAGCAGCGGATCGGTGCATTCACCTTCGATGAGCGCCAGATCGATGTCGAAATCGATCAGCCGTTCTGTAATTTGATCCGTATTGCCAACCTCCAAAATAATCGAACCGCTTCGATAGTCGGTGCGATATCGCGAGATCAGTGCCGGCGCGAGATAGTCGCCGATGGTAACGGTCGCTCCGATTTTCAGGGCCGCCCCACCATCGCGCCCGGCAAGCAGCGCATCGATCTCCTCGCCACGGTCGAGCATCTCGATGGCACGCGGTAGAAGCGCTCTTCCGATTTCGTTCAATGCAAGCCGTTTGCCGGAGCGGTCGAATACCGCGCATCCAGAACGGCGTTCGAATTCGGAAAGCGAGGTGCTCGCAGCGGATTGCGACATGCCGAGCCGACCGGCTGCAATCGACACATTTTCGGTACGTGCAATTCCAACGAAAACTTCGAGCTGGCGAAGGCTGAACCGCAACATGGCATATCCATAAACTAGATAATATATAACAACACTATCAATTTTATCGAATAACAAAAGGCGGGCAAAGCGCTGCGGGTCCACAACGAAGGGAACCGGGCCATGGCAGCCTTGCGCAGCGAAGAGGTATTGAGCGTCAACCACTGGAACGAGAAGCTGTTCAGCTTCACGACGACTCGCGACGCGGGTTTCCGCTTTGAGAGCGGACACTTCGTCATGGTCGGCATGGAAATAGAGGGCCGTCCGCTCATGCGGGCGTTCAGCATCGCCAGTCCGCATTATGACGACCAGCTCGAATTCCTGAGCGTCAAGGTTCCGGATGGGGCGCTGACCTCACGCCTTCAGCATATAATCCCCGGAACCAGGCTGCTCATCAGCAGCAAGCCAGTGGGCACGCTCGTGCTGAGTGATCTCAAGCCGGGCAAGACGCTTTATCTCTTCGCAACGGGCACGGGGCTCGCGCCGTTCCTGAGCATCGTTCGCGATCCGGAAACCTATGAACGCTTCGAAAAAGTCGTGCTGGCCCATGGCGTTCGCCGGATCAGCGACCTGGCTTATGCGAACTACATCACGCACGAACTGCCCCGGCACGAATATCTGGGCGAGGAAATAGCGCGCAAGCTGATATATTATCCGATGGTGACCCGGGAACCCTTCCGTAACCAGGGTCGGCTGACAGGGATGATCGCCTCCGGCAAGCTATTCGCAGACTTGGGAGTGCCGACATTCGATCCCGCGCATGATCGTGCCATGATTTGTGGCGGCCCCGAGATGCTGAAGGACATCTCGTCGATGCTCGATGACCGTGGTTTTTGCGTGTCGCCTTCCAGCGGAGTGCCGGGAGATTATGTAATCGAGCGCGCTTTTGTGGAGAAATGAAAGGCGATGGCCTGTTTAGAATGGTTCCACGGAATCAGCATCGGTCGAAGCACAAAGCCAAATAAGCACAAGGACAGCCATCGCCCGCCGCTGCTCCTGGGTAAAAGGCTGGTATTTGAACGCCACGAAGGGGGATTTTTGCAGCTGGATTGTGTCGTCAGCGAAATCACGTGATCTTCGTTGGCGTCGCCAGTTTGCGGGACTCGAGCCCAATGTCGCCTGGAAAAAGCGAGACAAGTGGCTCTGGTCAGCAAAGCCACATTTGGCAGCGATCATGCTTATACTGTCGTCCGTTCGCTCGAGCATCTCCGCCGCACGCAAAACATGCTGTCGCAGCAACCATTGGTGAGGGGAGACGCCAGCGCTGGCCTTGAATGCCCGACCGAAATGGCTGCGCGAAAGACCGCAGGCGCAGGCGACCGTGTCGAGTCCATGGTCTGACGGATTTTCAGATAGAAGAAGCTGCGTTGCGCGCCTGACCTGCCAAGGTGCAAGGCCACCGCTTTTCACCCTGTTTCTCGCCGGCTTATCGAGCATTGGAGCACCCTCGCCCCGCCCCGCTCTCTGCGAGACATGCAGCTTGCCTGTTCGAAATTCAAGCGCGCAATCGTTCCGAAATCGCTCTTCCGTTCAATAACACCGGCCTGGCGAGTGGGTAGAGACATCAGCTCATTTTTTCGAGCGGTCCCGACCGCCACCACTGCTGGACCAAGAGTCTGCAGGAGGGGATTGCCGAACCCGCATTCACTCACCGCCACTGGAGAAACTTCATGACCGGATCTCTATCCTCGGCCGACAGGCGACTTTTTCTGGCAACTGCTCTGGTCGGAACGATCGGGGTATTCGTACCTTGGACTGCCGCTCATGCCGAAACGACGCCGCCCCAAGTCCCAGGTGCAGAAGCGCTCGCGCAGGGAGCCCCTGCGCAGGCATCGGGAGCGATGCTAGTCGAATCTGCGGCAATCGCCATGGCCGCGACGGCAATGTCGAGCGGAGACGCCTCTATCCGGCCATTCAGTTTCCGGGCGTCAGACGCGGATCTCGCCGACCTCAAGCAGCGAATTGCCAAGACCAGATGGCCAAACAAGGAATTGGTGAACGATGCGACACAGGGTGTGACCCTTGCGACGATGCAGAAACTCACCGATTATTGGGCCAACCATTATGACTGGCGAAAAGTCGAGGCGACGCTCGCCGCCATTCCCCAGTTCGTTACCAACATCGACGGAGTCGACATCCACTTCATCCATGTGAAATCGAAGCATCGGAATTCGAAGCCGCTGATCATTACCCACGGCTGGCCGGGCTCGATCATCGAGGAGCTGAAGGTAATCGATCCACTGGTCAATCCAACCGCCCATGGCGGCAAGGCCGAAGATGCATTCGATGTCGTGATCCCATCCCTTCCCGGCTACGGCTTCTCGGGCAAGCCAACCGAACTCGGGTGGGAACCGACCCGTATCGCCCGCGCATGGGTGACGCTGATGGACCGGCTCGGCTATAAGCGGTTTGTCGCTTCGGGCGGCGATTGGGGTGACCCAGTCACGGAGCAGTTAGGGGTAAACTCGCCCGGCCAGGTACTTGGTATCCACCTGAACATGCCCTCGGCGGTTCCACCTGAAATTCAGACGGCCCTCGCAACGGGCGGGCCGCCGCCGGCCAACCTCTCGCCCGATGAAAAGCGCGCATATGAACAGCTCGATTTCTTCTACAAGAAGGGCCTTGGCTACGCGAACGAGATGAGTTTGCGGCCGCAGACGCTCTATGCGCTCGAGGATTCTCCGGTCGGTCTCGCTGCCTGGATTCTCGACCATGACGACCGCAGCCTCGACCTCATCAGCCGCGTATTCGACGGGCACAGCGAAGGTCTCACGCGAGACGACATTCTCGACAACATCACGCTCTACTGGCTGACAAACACGGCGGTTTCTTCGGCTCGACTCTATTGGGAGAACAAGCTCGCCTTCTTCAAGCCACAGGGGGTTACGATTCCCGTTGTCGTGAGCGCTTTCCCGGATGAGCTTTATCAGGCACCGCGAAGCTGGTCGGAAAAAGCGTTCCCCAAGCTGGTCTACTACCAGCGGCACCCGAAAGGTGGGCACTTCGCGGCGTGGGAGCAGCCGGAGGCCTTCGTCGATGATCTTCGCACCGGCTTTCGTTCACTGCATTGAACAAGCCGATCAGCCTGCGGGAATCGCGTGGAGCAAGACGTCGCACTGGCGATCCCAGGCGGCAGCATAATCCGGGGTCCAGTCGGCGGCAAGGAGTTCCGCCAGCACGCTGCGCAAAGCATCGAAGAAGGCGATGTAGAGATCACGGCCGTGAATGCCGTAGCTGACATGATCGGCGGCGATGGTGGCGAGCGTCGGCGGGACATAGCCCTCGCCTCGAGCGCTGTCGTTGAGGAGGACGAGGATCTCGACGAGCATGCGGCCGCGCGCCCTCGGGTCGATATCGTCGAGATGGAAAAACGCCCTTGCCTCCGGCCGCTCCGCGAAGAAGCGGTCGAAGACGAGCGGGGTGATATCGTCGCAGTGGGTTGCGGCGATTTCGAGCGATGCATCGATGGCCTCGGCATCGTTCATCGCGAGTGTTGCCATCAGCGGTACTGGCTGGCCGGGACGTGGACGACGAGGCCGTCCAGTTCAGGCGTCATCATGATCTGGCATGACAGGCGCACATTCGCGTCCTCGTCCTCGATAAGCGAGGTCTCGAGCTCGGTGCTCGCGGGGATGCGGGCGATCCAGGCCGCATCGACCTCGACCTTGCAGGTAGCACAGCTCACGCATCCCCCGCATTCGCCAGCGATGCCCGGGATATCATTGTTGTTCGCGGCCTGCATAACCGAGAAGCCTTCCTCGATCTCGACAGACTGGGCGCGGCCATCGGGCTGAACGAAAGTGACGTTTGCCATCGGATCAACCCCAGATGAGAGGAACGGAGCGCGGCTGAATGACGCCGCCCAGATCGGTGAGGATCTCGGCCTGCGGATCGAGCCGGAACGGCGGCAGTTCGGCAAGGAGCTTCTGCATCGCGACTGTCAGTTCGCGGCGGGCGAGGTGATGGCCGAGGCAATGGTGGATGCCCGAACCGAATGCGAGGCTGGTCGCGCGGCGATCGAAGCGGACTTCCTCGGGATTTTCGAACTGCTCGGGATCATTGCTGCCGAGCGTGGTGCAGACCATCACCTTGTCGCCGACCTTGAAGGTGACGCCGCCCATCTCGATTTCCTTGATGACGGTGCGGAACGTGGAGGCCGGCGAGTAATAGCGTAGCATCTCCTGGATCGCGTCCGGGATCAGCGCCGGATTGGCGCGTAGCTTGGCCTGCTGCTCGGGATGCTCTGCGAGATAGCGATACTGCCAGCACAGGTTGGTGGTGACGGTATCGAGTCCGCCGATGAAGAGATTGAAGCAGAAGCCGATCACCTCGTCGTCGGTGAGGCCGCGATCGCCGATCTTCGCGTTTAAGGCGAAGCTGACGAGATCGTCGCCCGGATTGGCGCGGCGTTCCTTCATGACTTCGCGGAAGAGGCCGACGACATTGCGAGTCGCCTGCTTGATGTTCTCGATGTTCATGTCGTGGAGCAGCATATGTTCCCACAGCATGAACTCAGCCATGCGCTCCTGCGGGAGGTCGAGCAGGTCGAGCACGATGGACACGGGGAACGGGACGGCGAAGACCTCGCGGAAATCGGCGGCGCCCTTGTTCTTGAAGCCGTCGATCAGGTGCTGTGCGACTTCGGCGACCTTGGTTTCGAGCTTCTTGAGCGCGACAGGCGTGAAGAGGGGATTGAGCAATGCGCGATACTGGTCATGCGTCGGCGCATCGGCACCGGCTGGGACGAGATCCCAGCTGTCGCCGATGAACATCGCGAAGGGCGCGAAGCCCTTGACCGAGAAATGCACGTCATCGGCATAGATTGCGCGCAGATCGCTGAAGCGCCGAACGACCCAGGCCGGGGTGCCGCCCGGATAGACGTCGGGCACCCAGAAGACCGGCGGATAGCAGCGATGAATGTCATGGATCATCCGCTTGTAGGGATCGCTGCTGGTCAGGCTGCCAAGCGTCAGCGGGAAGGTGCGGACCAGATCCGGCGGCACATGTGACGGAATTTGCGTGACCGGAGCGTGGATATTCATGACCTCTCTCCCAAAAGCGATTGAACGATTTTTACAATATGTGTTCAATTTGCTCGAAGAAGAGGGAGCTAACATTGATCGCAATCAAAATTGCGGCTGAATCTATCGGTCTGTGACTGGACGTCGAGCACGCGCCCGCTTCGTCATCCCGACCGAAAGTCGGGATCCATGGGACCCACAGGGCTCGCAGGCGAGGGAGGGGGGCCTCAAGGCGCGGTGGGGCAGCGCTTGTACCAGAGGCCCTTGGCGTCCTTCTGACTGACGAGCAACTCCTGGCGCGAGCCGGAAAGCGCGTAGGTAGTCGTCGATTGCCAGGATTCGCCCTGGCCGGTGAAGGATGCGGTAATGTCGATCGTCATCGGATTCTGGATCACCACGGATTCGACGTCGCCGGCGACTTCGCGGAACCGAACCGCCTTGGGTGCGACGTCGAGCACCGAATCGTCGGCGCCTTCCTGGCCGCACAGTTCGGGATGCTGTGTCCAGTTGCCCCAGAACTGCTTCGGAATGGAGGCAAGCTTGACCTGTGGCGGCTGCGGCGGCGCAGCATCCTGCGCGATGACATTATCGACGATCTCGTCGATGGGATTGGCGGTCTTTTTCTCCGGGACGACAGGTTCCGCGTCGGCACTGTTATCCGCCTCCGGGGCCTGGACCATGTTGCCGGGGAGAGGGCCTTCCAATGACGGGCGGACCATCTGGAAGAAGATTACACCAAGCAGCCCCGCGATCACCACGAGCAACGTGATGATCAAGCCTTGTCCACGCTTCATCGATTACTCCGCATTTCCGGATGCCCCGCTTGCGGCCCGTGCCGCCGCCATGCCCTTGACCTGGGCATCCGCCATCAACTGGAACTCGGCCGCCGAATTTGCAACCGGGAAAGGCGCGTCGGGGATCGGGACGCCAAGAAAATCGCAGAGCGGCTGCCAGCCCTGGCTGACCTCGAAGACGAGCAGTCGTTCGGGCGGAATAGCGCGGATTACCGCCGCGTTGTGACGATGGAAGGCAGCGATCAACGTGTCATGATCGTTTATGTCGCCGAGTCTGTCATGAATCACGGCCTCGAGCATGGGCCCGAACGGAGTATCGGCCAGGGCGGCGGTCAGCTGCTTCGAAAAGACGGTTTTCTGCGTGGATTCGAACCAGCGCTCGGGATCGCGGTGGGTGAGAACGATCTTGGCGTCGGGAAATGTCTCGGCGAGCGTGGCGTAGAACATGCACGACGGCGCATCGCAACTCGAGTGATAATCGCGAAGCATCGCCTCCCAGTCCGTGGGCTCGCCACGCGCGGCCTGCGTCCAGCCCATAGCCACCTCGGGACGCGCGAGCACTTCGACCATGTGGTGACACGGGCCGAACCCGAGTTGCTCCAAAGCGAGCTTGAAGGACAATGTTCCAGTGCGCGGCAGCCCCGCGCCAATGACGGCCAATGACATTGTGGATCCCCTCCGATCGTTTTTGTTCACCGATGGAATATCGTGGCGCCATTGCGGACGTCGCTGGATTGTGATGGATATGAAGGCCTGTCCGCAATCTAAATCTACAAAACCAGAAGGGGAACGAGGATGATCGACGAAGCAGGCGCACTGGCGATATCGGAGCGGATTTTCGGCGGCTTCAATCGCGGCGATGTCGCGTCGTTCGCGGATTGCCTCCATTCCGATATCGTCGCCGAGTTTCCGTTTTCGCCGCCTGGCATGTTCGAAAGCCCGCGCGGACAGGCCGCCGTGCTCGAAGCCATGACGCAAGGGCGAGCGATGATGGCGAGCATGACGATCACGCCAAGCGAGACCTACTGGTCGGCGCCTGACGAGACGCTGGTCATAGAAGCGAAGGGCAAGGCCCAGCTGCGAGGCGGCACGCCGTATAACAACAGCTATGTGTTCATGGTCGGATTCCGCGACGGGCGCGTGATCCTGTGGCGCGAATATTTCGACAGCCTGCTCATGCAGCATGCGATCGAAGCCGAGATGGCGGCGGGCTGACGACCGCGCCGCCGCCATCCGGCTGACGCGGGTTTCCCGCTAGCGCACCGGTATCATCAAATGCGCATAGGGCGTCCCCGCCCACATCACATAGGGCTTGCTGGTGTCGGGGTTGGGGCTTTCAGGATAGCCCTGCATCATCGACGTCGCACCCACGACCATCACGTGCGGGCCGGTGCTGACCCAGTTGTTCCCGACGGTCGGTCCTTGCGCATAGGGATCGGTATTGCTTGCGTCGGTTCCGCCGGCCAGCATGTAGAGGAAGCCGACCTTGCCCGCTGGCGGGGTGCGGTGCTCGATCCAGGCCTGCGCCCAGGCCATCGCATTGGCGTCGCCGCACATCGGGTCCGGCCCCGGAGTCTCGGGATTGTCGGCCATGCAGGTGAAGCCGTTCGTGCCCTTGCGCAGTTCGGTAACGGCGCCCTTGGCGTCGACGGTGATGACGGTGGCATCGCGGCCGACCGCGGTCGGTGCGGCGGACATCGCGCTCTGGACCGTCGCGTCGGCGCTCATCGGGGCCATCGCCATGACATGGGCAGGAGCCTTGGCGGGGGCGGGGGTTGCGGCCGGTGCGAGGCCGGCGGGCGCCAGAATCAAAGGAATGAGAAGTGCGGCTTTCAGCATCGATTCCTCCACCGAAATCCCCCGCGTCAGGACGTTAGCATGGATTGCGGGATCGCGCGATATCCGGATGCGCCGATAGCCCAAAGGGAGGAGCCTCCATCCGCGCTATTGAGGTGCGGGCGCGGCGAGCGTAATAATATGCTTCCGGCAGGAGGCCTGACCCATGGCTTATATCGACTGGCGAATGCGTGGCCCCGAGATCGCGAACTGCAACTGCGCGTGGGGATGCCCATGCCAATTCAACGCACTTCCCACCAACGGTAATTGCCGGGCGATGACGGCGATGCGAGTCGATGACGGGCATTTTGGCGATTTGTCGCTCGGCGGGACGCGGTGGCTGGGGATGTTTGCGTGGCCCGGGCCGATCCATCTCGGCGGCGGCGAAGTGCAATTGGTGATCGACGATGGCGCGACGATGGCGCAGCGCGAGGCATTGCTCACGATTCTTTCGGGCCAGGAGACCGAGCCGGGGGCGACGATATTCAATGTCTTCGCCGCGATGCTCGAAACCGTTCACGAGCCGATTTTTCGCCCGATCATGTTCGAGATCGATATCGAGAACAGGATTGCACATACGAGCGTGGAGGATGTGATCGACACGCGTGTCGAACCGATTCGCAATCCGGTGACCGGTGCAGCGCATCGCGCGCGGGTCCAGCTGCCGGAAGGCTTCGAATATCGCGAGGCGGAATATGCCAGCGGCACGACGCGCGCCAAGGGAGCGGTTTCGTTATCCTGGGCCGGGACACACTCGCACCTCGCCCCGCTCGATCTATCCACCCATGGCGCTGCCTGACGCGCACGAGGTGCAGAGTAGCGGAATCGAAAGGCTGCTGCGTCGCGATCGATGGATCGTGGCTCTGGCGCTGGCGCTGGTCACGATCCTCGCCTGGGCGTGGCTGATACGGACCGGATTGCCGAACAAGTCCATGGTCACCGGGAGCGTCATGCCCGGCATGGCGAAGGCGCCCGCCGCCATGCCGTCCATGCCGGGCTATATCGCCACCGCCTTCATCATGTGGCTGCTGATGATGATAGCGATGATGCTGCCGTCCGCTGCGCCGATGATACTGGTCTATGCGCGCTTCGCTCGCATCGCGCGCCGTGACGGCGCGGTGTTGGTGCCGACGATGCTCTTCATCGGTTGCTACATTGCGACATGGGCGGCCTTTTCATTGCTTGCCGCAACCGCGCAGGCGGCGCTCGTCTCATCCGGGTTGGTGTCGGGAGCAGCGCTGGCATTCGCGGATCATCGCGTGGCAGGGGCGTTGCTGGTGGCGGCGGGCTTGTACAATCTCACGCCCCTGAAACAAGCGTGCCTCGCAGGTTGCCGCTCCCCGCTAAGTTTCCTGACGCAACACTGGCAGGGCAGCCGCGAGGGGATCATTCGGCTGGGGTTGCTTCATGGCGCTTATTGCCTGAGCTGCTGCTGGCTCCTGATGGCGCTGTTGTTCGTAAGTGGCGTGATGAACCTTTCCTGGGTTGCCCTGCTGGCACTGATCGTGGCGATCGAGAAACTCATGCCACAGGGGCAGAAAGTCGCTTGCTGGATGGGCGCGGCAATGGCCATGGCCGGCCTGGCGGTGATGATTTCCGCATGGCGTTGAGGCCCGATCCGACCTTTTGACGGAACGCGGAAGAGTTAACGGGGTTATGGCCGGATCGGCCACACTGACGATGCCTGTCGGTTTTTTCGGGCATGTCGGTCCGGGCCGTCATATTCGGAAGGATGTCATGATGACCAAATTGAATTTCAGAAAGCTCTGTTGGCTGGCGGCGAGCCTGACATTTGCAGGCGCATCCGTGCCCAGTCTGGCGCAGGCCGGTGATGAAGAAATCACCGTGACCGGGCGCTACGGCCGCGTGCCAGACAGCGTCCAGAGCTTGTCGCAGACAGTGAGCTATGCCGATCTCGACCTCAGCACCGATTCCGGAAAACGCGAGTTCCGGCACAGGTTGAACCTGACGGCGCGCTATCTTTGCGACAAGTTGGGCGAACCGGACGGCCCGTCATCGAGCTTAGTCCCGTCGTGTCGAGATGCAGCTGTAAAGGACGCAATGAATCGTGCTGGTACGGTGGAAGCGAATTTCGCGCCACGCGGTACCGCATGGGCTGCGGGCCCGGCCTGGCGCGCGCCTTATCCTGACACATGGGGGACGACCTATCCATAATGCGTAGTGTCGTCGAGGCCGGTAGCAGCAAGGGGCGCTACCGGTCACGCCGGTAGTGTCACTGCGGGTGAATATTGGCCGTTGGACTGATATAGCCCGTACCATGCCTCGCTTGCTCATTGTGTACCACACGCTCACGGGTGGAACCCGGCAGATGGCCGAGGCCGCTGCCGTCGGCGCTTCCACCGAGAGCGGCGTGATCATACGCCTGATTTCGGCATCGCAAGCCCAACCCGACGATGTCTTGAGCGCCGACGGCTATATTTTCGCGACGCCTGAAAATCTCGCGGCCATGGCGGGATTGATGAAGGATTTTTTCGACCGCACCTATTATCCGGTTCTCGAACACATCGCGGGCAGGCCATATGGCACGCTGATATGCGCGGGCAGCGACGGCGAGAATGCGGCCCGCCAGATTGCCCGGATCGTGAAAGGCTGGCGGTTGCGGCAAGTGGCCGATCCGATCATCGTCTGCACCCATGCACAGACGCCGGAAGCCATCCTTGCGCCGAAGCTAATCGCGGAGAACGATCTCGAACGTTGCCGGATACTCGGCATGTCGATTGCTGCGGGCCTTGCGATTGGAATTTTCTGAGCAGCATGGTGGCAACGGCTCATGGCTTCGATGGGAAGCCATGAGCAGGACGTCACCTACATCTTGTTGATCTTGCCCTTTACGGCTCCCTTGATCTTCTGGATGTCGCCCTTGGCTTCCTGAGCAACACCTTCTGCTTCGAGATTTGAGTCTTCGGCCGCCCTGCCCAACGCTTGCTTGGTCTTGCCGGTTGCTTCGTTGGCTGCGCCTTTGATCTTGTCGGTAAGTTCGCCCATGCGGGGATCCTTTCAAGCGCGACATGCGCTGCCAGACGAACCGCTCGGATCGCGCTTCGTTCCGTCCAATCGCGCAGCAACCGTGCAGCAATTCGCGCAGCAAATCGTGAGACCAGGCCTGGCCCGATAAGGGTGGTCCAACGTTATGAGTAATCTCCGATCCTGCCCGTTTCGATATTCGTCGCCTAGCAGGAACGCGACATCTGTGGGAGCGAAGCAATTGGACATTAATTATCTTTTGAGCCGAGAACAGGTGTCGCTTCATCGAGCAGCCACTTCTCCTTCACGATGTGCGCGTGCCGTCCATCGGGCCTTCGCCAAGGCATATGGCAACCTTCTTGCTGCAAGTCTGTTTCCCCATGCGGAATTGCAGCTCCACGAGCCCGGGCGGGTCTCGAAAGGACTGGAAGCATATCCCGAACTGGCGATCGAACGCTGGGAAAATGAGGGCGGCACGAGAGCGGATGGTAGCTCCGAATTTGCTTGAGTAATTTCCGATACTGTCGGCGGTCGCAGCTGCCGCCTATTGGAATCCAGAGTCCAATGAGAGGTGAAACAATGACCCAGCGAACGATCTATCTTGCGGCATCAGCATTCATGGCCATCGCCCTGGCGGCGCCGGGCAGCGTGTCAGCGCAATCGGATCAAAATGGCGGTGGTCGTGAACATCGCCAGCATACTTCCGAGCCGGGAGGCCAGGGCAAGCACCAGCCTGCCGATCGAAAACAAGACCAGCCGGAACAGCGTTCCAACCCTGGCTCGGCGAGCAAGCATGATGACCGCGGCATAGGCCGCCGAGATGTGGCAGAGCCAGCCAGAGCGCCTGTCCAACAGAGCAATTCCAGTCCTGCCCATGGGCAGGACCGAGCAGTCCAGCATCGCACCGACCAGACTCCGCCATCCCGGCTGCGACAAAATCCGGTGGTGCAACGCAGGGCGGAAAACCAGGCACAGTTCAGGCCATCAAACCGCCCGGCCGAGGTGCAGCGCCTGAGGCGCAACATGCAGGCGCAGCGCCACTACCGCATCGGAACCTATCACGCGCCGCGCGGCTATGCGCAGCGTCGCTGGGGCTACGGAGATCGTCTCCCAAACAGCTATTATGCGCGGAACTACTGGATCGGGAATTTTCTGATATATTCGCTCTTTGCCCCACCATCCGGTCTGGTCTGGGTGCGCGTCGGCGACGACGCATATCTTGTGGATGAATATAGCGGCGAAATCATCCAGGCTCGCTACGGGATCTTCTATTAGGGGCGCTGCTCCGGCGTTCCAGCCTGTGCAACCGCACTCGCGCTGTAAACGCGCCAGATCGTGTTGCCTACATCATCGGCTACAAGGAGATCGCCGGCCTTGTCGATAACGACGCCGACCGGGCGCCCCTGCGCCCGGTCGCTGGCATCGATAAAGCCGGTCAGCACATCCTCTGCCGGGCCAGCGGGGCTACCGTCGGCAAATGGCACGAAGATCACCTTGTATCCGCTGAAGGGCTTGCGATTCCACGAGCCGTGCTGCCCGATAAATGCACCCTCGGCATAATGCGCGCCAAGCTTCGCTCCAGAGGCGAAGGTCAGGCCCAGTGACGCGGTATGGGGTCCAAGCGCATAGTCCGGCTGTATCGCGCGCTCGACGAGGTCGGGACGCCGATATTGCGGCTTGATCCGCGTATCGACATGCCCGCCATAATAGCTGAACGGCCAGCCGTAGAATCCGCCGGCCCGAACGCTTGTCATGTAATCCGGGACGAGATCGCCGCCGAGCTCGTCGCGTTCGTTGACCGTCGTCCAAAGCTTTTGGGTATGCGGCTCTAACGCAAGGCCGTTGGGATTGCGCAGCCCGGTAGCAAATTCGCCGTGCGCGCCGGTGCGGGGATCGACCTGCCAGATTGCCGCGCGGCCTGCTTCGGCCGGGATGCCATTTTCCGCGATGTTGCTGTTCGATCCGACCGTTACGAACAGTGTAGCGCCATCGGCCGTCGCGATGACGTTCTTGGTCCAGTGATGATTGATTTCGCCGGCTGGCAGGTCGACGATCCTGCGCGGGGCTGCGGCGATGGCCGTATCGCCGCTGGCGTAGGGGAATGCGAGGATCGCGTCGGTGTCCGCAACATAGAGCGTGCTGCCCGATAGTGACATTCCGAAGGGCGAATTGAGATTGGCGAGGAAAGTCGTGCGCATTTCAGCCACGCCGTCGCCATCGGCGTCGCGCAGCAAAATTATGCGATTTGGGCTGGGGACTCCGGAACCCGCCTTCTTCTGGAACAGCCTGAAGAAGAAACCCTTGATGCCGCGTGCGTCCTTCGGTCGCTCCGGCCCGTTGGTTTCCGCGACGAGGACATCCCCGTTGGGAAGGATTGTCATCCAGCGGGGATGATCGAGGCCGGTGGCGAATGCAGATACCAGCAAGCCGCTGGTCGCCACCGGCTTGGCACCCGTTTGCCAGCCCACCGCCTTGGCGATTTTCATCGTCGGCAACAGAGTTTTATCCGGTGGCGGCAGCGAGGGGCTGGGTCCCATGCCTTGCGCAACGCTGAGCCTCGCGGGGCCGCCGCAAGCGGTGAGCGTGGCGAGCGCAGTGAGAAAGGGTATCAGAGTGCGCGAACGCATTGAAAGGCTCCCGCGACAAGGATGACATATGGACAATCCTCCAGCGCAAGGGCAGTTCCGAGGCTTGAAAGTTCGTTCTGCAGCCGAGCGCAGCATTTATCGGACAGGCAGATTCAAACAGCCTGAAACAGAGTCCAACATCCGCCCATTGCGGATATGCTGTTCTTGTGAAACCCTGCCTCCCTGTACAGCTATGTTCGCCGGTGACGAATATCGCGGGGCCTTTGCGAGGACGCTGAACGATGCAGGATTTGCGTGATGCCATTTATTACATGCAGCTTGCTCGCGTTGCGCGATTGAAGGCCGATGCATCGGAAGATTCCGACCTGGCCCGCCGCCTTCGCGAAGCTGCAGTCAAATATGAGCGAAAAGCGCGGCAGCTCAACGCTTCGCATGATCACCGCCATGGAAACTGAGCCAGCGCTGTCGGTCATCGCCTGGGACATGTCCCGAAGCTATTATTCAGCAACAATTATACCGATCAGATCGATTGCCATCAGATAATTGCGTAATAGAGTCTCAATGGTTCGAGAGTGTCGGGTTTTTGAGCGTCCGTGGAGAGTTAGCATGTTCAAGGCACTATTAGGGGATCTCGAACTTTCGGGAGACCATATCGACCTTTCCTATCGAGATCCGCAAAGCTGGCCGGCACTGTTGCCGAGCGGCGGGATCCGCAGCTTCGTGTTCGATATCGGCGATCCGGAGGCCGGGCCTTCGCTCCAGCTGGGCCTCATTTCGCCGGTCGAAGGGGAAGTGCTCGACTGGAAGCACAGTATCGATCCAGTCCATCATCATGGCAGCGACCAGTTTCGCGTCTGTCTCGGCGGTTCGTGGATCCTGGCCAATCGCACGATGCCAGTCGGCGCCCTCAGTTTTCAGGAAGCTGGCTGGGTCTACCAGGAACATCCGACGGCGGGAGCCCCGGCATCGATCGCGCTGTTGATGGCTGATCGGCGGGGAACGATGTCCACGCTGCATTTCGACCGCGACAAGGAGACGATTTTCGCAGCTGGCGCCGAATTCGGCCAGCCGCCGGAAGAGGAGGTGCCCTATCCCCATCCGGCAGGCGACAAGGGCATCGCCGCAATTGCCACGAACCGGGGTGGTTGCCAACGCGGCTATCTCCACGTCGAACCGGAGGAATTGACCGACGGCGACGTCGTTACCGGCCTGCTCGGCGATCCTGTCGCAGGTCCGGTCGTGCATGCGTTCCGGAGCGCCCCGGACGCGCTTGTGGTTCCGTCCTGTCGCTTTGCTACCGAGGTCGTGCTGATCGTGGCGGCCGGCGGCTGCCGGATCGGCGACGCCGACTATCGGGCGGGCGACTTGCGTATCCAGCGGGCCGACGCGCCCTTCTCGGTCAAGGCGGGCAGCAATGGGGTCGAGCTTGTCCTGATCGTCGGTGATCGCAGGGCGGTGGGCATGGTGCTGGATGGCAGCAAGCCCGACTGGATGACACAGGCGTCATCGCTGATAGCGGCACTTGATCCGGTTCCGGGCGGCACCTGGCGCAAGGCCGCCTGACGTTGCGCCGAGATCTCGCTCGGCCAAATTATGACACTGTGTTTTGAATGTTCGGCAAGCGGATCGAACGAGAGGGATTGAATGGCGAAAACTTCGGAATATGGCATCGGCGAATTCACCTATCCGCGCGGCTGGATGATGGTGGCCGCATCGGAAAAGGTTACGGAAATCCCGAGCGAGGCGCGTTTCTTCGGCGAGGATGTCGTACTTTATCGCGGCGCGAGTGGTCGGCCGGTGATGCTCGAAGCCTATTGTCCTCATATGGGGGCGCATCTCGCGGTCGGGCCGACGGGTGCCACGGCGCGGCATTGCGTTCAGGTCGTAGGCGATACGATCCGCTGCCCCAATCATGGCTGGCGTTTCGGGCCCGATGGGCGCTGCGTCGACATCCCCTATTCGTCGATCAGCATCCCCCCGACATTGGGCCTGCGCTCATGGCTGCTGCAGGAGTGGCATGGCTGCATCTTCGCCTGGAACGATCCCGAAGGCGGCGATCCCACCTATCAGCTGCCCGAGCTGCCGGAATGGAATGACTCCCGCTGGATACGGTGGACGATCGACGAAGTCGCCGAGATGGACGTCCATCAGCTTGAGCTTGCCGAGCATGGCGTAGACAAAATCCACAATGCCAATGTCCATGGCCACGATCGGCTGGTCGGCCATGTCGCCACTTTCGACGGGCATCGCGCACAAACCGACAGCACCAGCGAGATTCTCGATCCCGAGGGCGCGGTCGTGGCGCACTTCACCACCAATTCGCGCTATGCCGGTCCGGCACTGCTGCTGGCCTATACCGAAGGCGAGCGCCCGACGATGTTCTTCTTCGCGCATACGCCGGTCGAAGATGGCAAGGTGCGCGGTTTCCACGGGGTGATGATGGGCGCTGCGGGCGCGACCCCGGATGAGGCGGACCGCGAAGCCTATGAGAGCATGCGGGCGTACAGCCTTGATGCGTTCATGCAGGACATGGAAATCTTCAAGCGCAAGCGGCCGACCTTGCAGGTTGTTCAGATCCCCGGCGACGGGCCGTTTCGTCGCTACCGCAAATGGTATTCCCAGTTTTACATGCCGCGCTCCGAAACCGCTCGCATACAGGAGGAGGCGAATGGCGCGGTGACAACGGAAGGCACGCATGACGCTCCATGGCGCCAGGCGGTTTGCGAGGCACTTCCGGCGGAACAACCGTAATAATATCGCTCCAGTCCGGTGAGACCTCTCGCCGTACCTCCGCGAAAAAACCTCGCCGCCGGACTGCGGTGCCGATCCATCCGCGTCGTCCTTGCATTCGAACAGCAAGGAAGCGGCCATGGATCGGCAAGATGTCTGCAATCTCATCAGTCGGCGCTACGATGAAGTCCATGGTGCGATTCCGGAGATCGCCTATGGCAGTTTCCTGAGTTGTCCTTCAGTTTCAGGAACCAAGGCAGCACTCGGCTATCGGCGAGCTTCCGGGCAGCGACTATTCCTTGAAGCCTATCTCGACCGGCCGATCGAGGCAGAACTCGCCGATATTTTTGGCCGAAGCGTCGCCCGCCACGATATCGTCGAGATCGGCAATCTGGCGGCGGATACCGCGCCGGCGATGATCCAGCTCTGGGCCCAAACCGCGAACGATCTTGGCGCCGATGCCGAAGTCGCCGTCGCAGTTCTCACCCGCCAGTTGCGATCGATGTTCCGCAGGCTCGGCCTGACGCTTCACGAGATCGCTCCCGCCCGGCCAGAACGACTTATCGACGGTGGCGCGCGCTGGGGAGCCTATTATGCGCAGGATCCGATCATCTGCGCGGGCCTCATCGCGGATGGCCAGGCACGGCTCGCGATGATGTCCGCGCGCCGGGAGCGGAAGCGCGCATGACTTTGCTCGGCGATGCGATCCGCCAGCATGCCCGGCAGATTCCCGATCGCATCGCGATCGACGGCGGCGCTGCGGGCCGCTTGAACTGGGCAGAACTGGCGTTGGCGCTCGATGCGGAGATTGCGTGCGCGGCGAAGCTTGCCGGCCCAGTCGCGATCGAACTGGATCAAGGCCTGCCGCTGTGCCTGCGCGATCTCGCACTGCTCGAATCCGGTATCCCCGCACTGACGATCCCGGCTTTCTTCACGACCTCGCAACGCGATCATTCGCTTGAGGCGGCGCGAGCCGCCGCGCTTCCGGCTGGCACCGCGAAAATCAGTTTCACATCCGGATCGACCGGCACGCCCAAGGGCATCTGCCTGTCGTCCGATCATGTGATCTCAGTGGCCAGGGCCGTCGTCGACCATGTCGGCGACAGCCATGCCGAGCGGCACCTGCCCCTGTTGCCGCCCGGCATCCTCCTCGAAAACATCGCCGGCTTCTACGCAACAATCTTCGCTGGGGGCACCTATGTCGCACTTCCCCAGGCGGCCGTCGGGCTCGCCGAACCCTTCCGCCCCGATTTCGTCGCCATGGCCCGGACGATCGCAGCGGAGCGGATCAATTCGCTGATCCTCGTGCCCGAATATCTCGCCGGCCTCGTCACCGTGATGGAACGGACCGGGCTGGATCTGCCGGCATTGACGCTCGTCGCCGTCGGTGGCGCACGGCCCGCGCCCGTCCTGCTCGAGCGCGCGGCCCGGCTCGGCCTGCCGGTTCGTCAAGGCTACGGTATGACCGAATGCGCTTCCGTCATCGCGCTTGAGGCTGCGGACGAATCGACGCGCGGCAGCGTCGGAACCAGTATCGGCGTCAATCGGATCGCCCTCGCGGCTGATGGCGAGATCCTGGTCGAAGGCCCGCTCTGCCTCGGCAGTCCTCCGGGTCCGTTCGCCACCGGCGATATCGGCCGGATCGACGATGCCGGCCGGCTCTGGATCGAAGGCCGCAAATCCAACCTAATCGTCACCGCCCACGGTCGCAATGTCTCGCCCGAGTGGGTCGAGGCCGCGCTCGTTGCACAGCCCGGGATCACGCAGGCGATGGTCCATGGCGACGGCCAAACCGCACTCTCCGCACTCCTCGTGCCCGCTGGCCCCGACGCCGATATCGAATCCGCGTTGGCGGCCGCCAACGCTGATCTCCCCGCATATGCGCACGTCATTCACTGGCGCAGCGTTCCGCCGTTCACCCCCGGCAATGGCCTCCTCACGGGCAATGGTCGCCTACGCCGCGATGCGATTGCGTTGCTCCATCTCAAGGAAAGCAAGGAAATGAAATTTCTCGAACGGCTTCAGGCGGAAACGCTCGACGCGCAAATTGCCTTTTCAGCGGTGCCGCAGCTTCAGGCAGGTCTGGCCGGATCGATCGACCGAGCGACCTACATTGCCTATCTGACCCAGGCCTATCACCATGTCCGCCACACCGTGCCCGTGTTGACCGAGGCGCGCGCCCGGCTCGCCCATCGGCCCGAGATGGCGGCAGCCCTCGATAGCTATATCGTCGAGGAAAGCGGTCACGAGGACTGGATACTCGATGACATCGCTGCTGCCGGCGGCGATCGCGCGGCGGCGGCGGCGAGCGCTCCCTTGGCCGCAACCAAGGCGATGGTCGATCATGCGTATCGGGTTGTCCGCAGCGGCAATCCGGTCGCGCTGTTCGGCATGGTCTATGTGCTTGAGGGCACCAGCGTCGCAATCGCCGAAAGCGGCGCGGCGGCGGTCAAGGCCGCACTCGGCCTCCCGGATGCCGCGTTCAGCTATCTCACCTCGCATGGCGCGCTCGACCAGGAGCATATGCGATATTTCGCGGACCTGATGGCGCGGATCCACGATCCGGACGACCAGCAGGCGATCATCGCCATGGCGCGCGATATCTTCCGCCTGTTCGGCGCGATGTTCGCCGCGATCCCGATGGAGACGATCGATGCGGCGGCTTGAAGGCAAGCGGATCGTGGTGACCGGCGCAGCGGGCGGGATCGGCTCGCTGGTCGCGGCACTGCTCCGTGTGCAAGGCGCGCACCTGACCGGCGTGGATCGCGTCGATTGCCCACCATGCGACGAAACGATCATCGCCGATCTGTCCACCGAGCCCGGGCTCCAGGCGCTTTCCGCCGCGCTGGCCCTGCGGCACGTCGACATTCTCGTGAACATCGCGGGCGTGCAGTATTTCGGCCCGATCGAGCGCCAGGATCCAGCCAATATCCTGCTAGGCTACACCGTCAACCTTATCGCACCGGCGACACTGATCCGCGCAGTGCTGCCACAGATGCAGGCGCGACGGTCCGGCCAGATCGTCAACATCGGCTCCGTGATGGGATCGATCAACTATCCCTATTTTGCGACCTATTCGAGCAGCAAGGCAGGCCTGAAAGGGCTTAGCGAAGGCCTTCGCCGTGAAATACAGGGGTTCGGTATCGACGTAACCCACATCTCCCCCCGTGCCGCGAAGACCGCCTTCAACAGCGCTGCGGTCAATCGTTTCATGGAGATGACGGGGATGACCGCCGATGCGCCCGAAACCGTCGCACTGCGAATCGTCGCGGCGATCGTCGAACGCCGCAAGGATGTCTCGATCGGGTTCCGCGAACGAATGCTCATCCGCCTCAATGCGCTGCTCCCCCGCCTGATCGATGCCGGCCTCGCGCCGCAGACGCTCAAGGCCCGCCAGCTTTTCCAATAACCAGACGATCAAGGAAAACCGATCATGTCGATTGTTCGAGCGCTCCGGATTGCCGGACTGCTTTTCGCCGCCACGCTCGCCAACGGGGCAGCTTACGCCTCCGATAATCCAGCGATGGACGCCCAGGTCAAGCATATCAACGACGAATGGGCGCGGATCAAATACCAGATGAAGGGTCGCGCCAACCAGTATGACCAGATCGATGCGCTGTCCAAACAGGCCGCGATTGTTACCACGCATTATCCCGGTCGCGCCGAGCCGCTGCTCTGGCAGGGAATCGTCAACAGCGAGGAAGCCGCGATGGCGGGTACCTTCAGCAAGATGGGCTACGCGTCGAGCGCGCGCGACATCCTGGAAAAGGCCCGCGCAATCAATCCCAAGGCCGCAAATGGCGGCGTGCTGATGAGCCTTGGCGTGCTCTATTACAAGGTTCCGGGCTTCCCGATCGGGTTCGGGAGCAGCGGCAAGGCGCGGAATTATCTCGAAGCTGCGCTCGCCATGGATCCCACCGGGCTCGACGCGAATTTCTTCTATGGCGATTTTCTCGCTGCGCAAGGCGAGGTCGCCAAGGCGCGGAATTACCTGCTCCGCGCGCTCAAGGCGCCGTCCGATCCCGATCGTCCGGTCTGGGATGTGGGCCGTCGCGGTGAAGTCCGGCAGCTTCTTGCCGATCTCGACAAGAAATCGCGACACTGAGCATGTGGGAGGCGATGGGGCGGCAACTCCGCAATCCGGAGGGGCTGGGCGGTCGACTGACCGGCAAGTTCATGCGCGTCGTGAACCGGACGCCGAACCGGCTCGCGGTCGATGCGCTCGACCTCGCACCGGAAGACGTCGCGCTCGATCTGGGCTGTGGGCCGGGGCATGCGCTTGCCTTGATGGCAGCGCGCGCAGCCACGGTCCACGGGATGGACCAGTCCGAAACGATGCTCGGCCAGGCCGCCCAGGCCAATCGCCTCGCGGTGCGTGAGGGCCGCGTGGTGCTGGCGCGGGGCGAGTTCGATCGGCTCCCTTACCCTACCGGCATGTTCGACAAGATCCTCGCCTCCAACGTCATGTATTTCTGGAAAAACGCCCCGGGGGTGCTCGCCGAGATCCGGCGCGTGATGCGGCTTGGCGGTCGGCTGTCGATCTACGTGACCGATGCGCGCACGATGCGGCAGTGGAAGTTCGCGGGTCCGGACACGCATCGACTGTTCGATGCCGATGCCCTGCGCATCCTGTTGCGCAGGGGTGGCTTCGAAAACGACCGCATCACCCTCAGCCCCGTCAGGCTGTCGGGCGGCATCCATGGCCTGCTGGCAACCGCAGAAACCCGGCCCTTGCAATCAAACCCGTGAACTTCAATGATGCCCTGGAAACGCGGGGCCCGGATTGCATGACCGAAACTGCCGCTGCGGGCGGACTGAAGGCCCTGTACAGCCAATATCGACAGGAGCTGCTGCGCTTCCTGGCGGCGCGCACCGGCGATCGCGAGGAAGCCGAAGATGTGCTGCAGGAGCTCTGGTTCAAGCTCGATACCATGCCGGGCGGCCCAATCGGCAATGGCCGCGCCTACCTCTATCGCATGGCACAGAATCTCGTGTTCGATCGGCTCCGCGAACGACAACGCCGGTCGCGGCGCGAACGCGCATGGTCCGAGCAGGAAGTAGGCTTCGCCCCTGCCACCGGCGAAATGGCTGATAGCGGACAAAATGCCGAGGAGCTTCTCATCGAGCGCGAGCAGGTGGCGCGGATCGCATCTGCGGTCGCCAATCTGCCGGAAGGCGCGCGCAATGCCTTTCGCTTGCACAAGATCGACGGGCTGAGCCATGGCGAAGTCGCCATGCGTCTCGGAATCAGCAAGAGCGGTGTCGAAAAACATATGGCCGTGGCGATGAAATATCTTCGCCGTGCGCTATCGGACTGAGGTCGGGGCGATGCGACGGCGTCTCATGTGCAGAAGATGTTCGGCGGAACACGGGGGTGACGCTGGTGGTGGGAAACGCGATGGATGACCGGATAATCGAAGAGGCGATCAGCTGGCATGCCGCGCAGATGCGCGACGATTGCGACTGGGACGGCTTCACGCTCTGGCTCGAGGCCGATCCGCAGCACCGCGTCGCCTTCGACGACGTGACGTTGCTGGACGATGTGCTCGTCCAGCGCCGCGAACTGCTCGCACAATTGCTGCCCGCCGAAACCAGGGCAATCCCCGAAGCCGTGCCAAATCGCCGCGCTCGCCGCTGGGCGGGCTATGGCCTTGGTACCGCTGCGGCGGCCGCCATCGCCTTTTCGCTGCCGATGCTTTCAACGGGCGGCAGCCAGGTCGCTTATGCGACCGGGCCCGGCCAGACGCGGATGATCGCGCTCGCCGATGGTTCGAGGGTCCAGCTTGCGTCCGCAAGCCGGCTGGTCGTTGACAAGGGATCGATGACGCTCGACGGCGCGGCCTGGTTCGACGTGCCGCATGATCCCTCGCGACAGCTGACGATCCAGGCAGGCGGCTATCGCGTCAGCGATATCGGGACGAAGTTCGAGATCAGCGCAGGCGAGCGCAGCGTCAAGGTCGCAGTAGCGGAGGGCACGCTTTCGGTAAGCGCGGGCGGCTTGGCAAAGCCAGTCCGGCTGAGCGGTGGGCAACGATTGCTCGTGGTCGGCGATCTGAACCTCGCAGAAATCGGATCAATCGACCGAAGCGACGTCGGCAGCTGGCGGAGCGGTCGACTGGTTTACCAGAATGTCCCCCTTTCGCTGGTCGCAGCCGATATCAGCCGTTATGCGGGCAGGAAGTTGATCGTCGACCCCAAGGTGGCCGGACGGCGCTTCTCTGGTGTGCTTTCGATCGGGAATGGCTCGGGACTTGTTGGTGACCTTCAGCAATTCATGGGCCTGGCGACGCGTACTGAAGGCAGCGCTGTTCGCCTTGTCGCTCGCGACTACGGCTGATCCGATCGTTGCGGCGTCGGGGCCGCCACGTTCAGCGGTCGTCCTCGATATTCCCGCCGGCAGCCTCGCCGACGCGCTTGCCGCACTCTCACGCCAGAGCGGGATTTCGGTGGGGATGAGCGGTCGCCTTCCCGACATAAGCGTTCATGCTGTTCGCGGAAGGATGCACCCTGCGGCCGCGCTTGACCGGCTGTTGGAAAGGAGTGGCCTGGAAGCCTTCGCCGTCGGTCGGTCCTCGTTTCGGCTGGAACCGGCAAGGCACGTAGCGCCCATCGCACCACCTGTCGCGCAGCCCGCCCCAATTGCCGACATCGTCGTGACTGGCGTGAAGCGTGGCCAGCCATTGGGTCGACTGCCCGTTTCAGTCGCCATTGTCGCGCTTGGCGATAATTGGCGGATGCCGCCCCTCGCACAGGGAGGCGACGTCGCGGCAAATGTCGAAGGGCTGACCGTCACCAACCTTGGTCCGGGTCGCAATCGGCAGTTCATCCGGGGCGTCGCGGATAGCCCGTTCAGCGGAACCAGCCAATCGACCGTGGCCATCCAGTTCGATGAAGCCCGCCTCGCTTATAATGCGCCTGATCCAGATCTGCGGCTGGTAGATGTCGACCGCGTCGAGATCTTGAAGGGGCCCCAAGGCACCCTCTACGGCGCCGGCGCGCTAGGCGGAGTCTATCACATCATTCCGCACCGCGCCGATCTCGACAATGCCAGCGGTTTTTCCGAGATCCACGGCACCAGCCTCGCCTCGGGCGGCTTCGGCGGAGGTGGCCAGGCGGTCATCAACCTTCCGCTCGCTGCCGACCGACTGGCCATTCGCGCAGTTGGCTATGCCGAACAGGAACCCGGCTGGATCGATAACGACGACGGCCGGCGCAATAGCAATGATACGCACATTCAGGGCGGACGGATCGCGCTTCGGTTCCTGCCGCTCGATGGGTGGACGATCGACGCGACCGGCGCGATCCAGTCGATCAACGAGGACGATAGCCATTATATCACGCGCATCGGCGACCAGATCAGGCGACCCGGTAATCTCCCCGAACCCCACGACAATGATTTCCGGATGGCCGCGCTCAAGATCGCAGGTCACATCGGTTCGATCGACCTGCTTTCGGCAACCAGCGTCGCCGGACAGGAAACCAGCGGCACGCTCGACGCCAGCGCCGTTGCCGCCGCGTTTGGGCTGGCCGCGCCGTTGCGCTATTCGGAAGTCCGTACCTATTCAGTCATCAATCAGGAGTTCCGCCTGTCGCAATCGCGCGAAAGCGGCGTTTCCTGGGTCGCCGGCCTCTCGTGGGTGAAAGCCGAAAGCCAGTTCGACGGCAAGCTCGCGCCATCAGCGCAACCAGCGCTGCCGGTTGTTTCAATCTACCAGGAGAGCAGCGAGCTTTCGGCGTTCGCCGATCTTTCGCTCCCGCTCGACGATCACTGGAAGGTGAATGCTGGCGGGCGCTTGTTTCGGTCGATCGCAAGGGACGAACGCGCCGACACCGCCGGACCTTTTCAGGAAAAGCGTACGAAGCAGGGCTTCACCCCAAGCCTCGGACTGAGCTGGGAACCCGCCCGCGATCGGATCCTGTTCCTGCGACTTGCCAGCGCGATGCGCCCGGGCGGGCTGAGCGCGACCGGGACGTCCAGCAGCGGAAGCTTCGATTCCGACGAACTGACGAACCTCGATCTCGGCTGGCGGATGCGACTGGCAGATAGCAGGCTCTCGATCGAGGGGGCCGGATATCTTACGTTCTGGGATCATATCCAGTCCGACTATCTCCTCGCCAATGGCCTCGTCGGAACCCACAATGCCGGCAATGGCCGGATTTTCGGCGTCGAAAACACGCTGCGCTGGCGACCCGGGCAATGGACGATCGATGCGGGCTTCACGCTCCAGCAGGCCCGCCTGGTCAAGGCTACAGCTGGAACCGTCATCGCCGACGATGGCCGCCTGCCCGTCGTGCCGGACGTCAGCATGCGACTGGGCCTCGCACGCCACGTCGATCTCGGACAGTGGCACGGCGACATCGGGGCTCGGGCCATCTTGGTAGGCGCATCGCGATTGAGCTTCGACCAGGGCCTCGATCGGCACATGGGCGATTTTGCGACTCTTGCCGGCATCGCAGCATTTTCGAACGGGACCTGGACGGTGACCACGCGCATCGACAATGCCTTCAACGCCCATGGCGACAGCTTCGCGCTCGGCAACCCCTTTTCGATTCGGCTCGGCCAGCAGTCCACGCCCGTCAGGCCGCGCATGATCAGCCTGGGTGTGGCGCGTCGCTGGTAATTCGAGTGGCCGCTCAACAGGCCTTGCGTGACAGCCTCGTGAACCGCATCTCTGTCGTTCAGCAACGGCAGCACGGATGCAACATGAACAAGCTCAAGATCGATTTCGTGTCGGATATCTCCTGCCCCTGGTGCATCATCGGGCTGCGGGGGCTCGAGGAAGCGCTCGAACGGTCACGCGATGTGATCGAGGCCGATATCAGCTTCCAGCCTTTCGAACTCAATCCGGACATGCCCGCCGGGGGGCAAAACCTTGTCGATATCATGATCAAGAAGTTCGGTTCGACCGTCGAGAAATCCGCCGAGGCTCGCGATATGATCAAGGCGCGCGCTGCCAGCGTCGGCTTCACCATGGCGATGAATGACGAAAGCCGCGTCTACAACAGTTTCGATGCCCATCGCCTGCTCCACTGGGCAGGGCTCAGAGGACGCCAGCACGCGCTGAAGCAGCAGCTCTTCCGAGCCTATTTCACTGATGGGCTCGACATCTCCAACCACGCGACCCTTGGGGAAATCTCGGGGAAAGCCGGACTGGATTCAGTCGAAGCCGGCGAAGTTCTGGCGTCGGGGCGATATGCCGACGAGGTCAGGGCCGCCGAGCAACTCTGGCAATCGCGCGGCATCAGCTCGGTTCCGGCGATCGTCGTCAACGACCGCTACCTGATTTCCGGCGGCCAGCCTCCCGAAGCCTTCGAACAGGCCCTGCGCAAGATCGCGGCGGAAGAAGGCTAGGAAAGAATGACGATCCGAATTTGAATCAGGCGCCTCGGCTACTCGACGAGTTGCACGTTCAACCGCGTCAGTCGCAGTTTGTAGATCCGCCAGCGACCGCCGACCTTGCGGTAGGTCTCGCGATAATGGCCGAGGCCATGGAGTGAACGAAACGGCACGCCGCTCGCGCTGTAGAGATTATCCTCCATGGCCCAGAGCACGGACGCCTCGTCCTCCGAGTTGAAGTCGATGATCGGCGAATGCACCTGATGGCAGGTTCGAAAATCCGCCACCGAATCGAGGATAAATTTCGCGATTGCAGCCGCGCCATCGACCTTGCCCTCGGAAAGCGGGCGATCGAATTCCCCGGTCGCCGAATCCCGCACGCTGAGCGCTTCGGTCGAATCCAGAGAAGCATCCTCGGTGAATACCCCGGCCAGTCCGGCGTGGTCCTTCATGTCGAGGCCGAGGCAGTATCGCGCCTTGGTTTCCTTGATTTCCTCACGCGCGAGCAAGCGCTCCACATCGTTCATCATCCGCCTCCATCCCAGGATTTCGTTGCTTTTCGGTCCTTGTTCCGAATGCTAGCAGGCCGTCGCGAGGCCGTCGATATTCTCTCGAATTTCGGAGCGCACGTCAGGTTTTGCGTTTTTCGTCCGGATCACCTATAGAGGCACCGCTGACGTCGCCTGCGACGGATACTGGGCCGATCTATGGTCCCCTTTGTCCCTTTCTAGCCTCACCGAAGCCGGGATGCATCGCTGTTGGTGTATGCCCGTCATGCATATTGGGCCAAAGGATACCCATATGATTACCGGAACCGTTAAGTTTTTCAATGCCGACAAGGGCTATGGCTTCATTGCTCCCGAGACCGGTGGCGACGACGCGTTCGTCCACATCTCGGCAGTCGAGCGCGCTGGAATGCGCACCCTCGACAAGGATCAGCGCGTTTCCTACGAGCTCGAGACCGATCGTCGTGGCAAGACTTCCGCAGTAAACCTGCAGTCTGCCTAAGACCGACCTGTGACGGTGCGGGCATTCCTGACGGGATGTCCGCACCTTTGCTTTATAGCGCATCTCGCGCCGGAGAATTTCGCCTAATATGACTTCCTACAAGAATCCGACTTTCGAGGAGCGCGTCGCGCTCGCCCAGCAGGCGAAGCAGAAGGCACTCGACAAGTTGCGTGCCAAGCCGCCCGTCGATGAAGCCGTTCTTGCGGAACGCCTCGCTGCCCGGCTCGCACGCGAAGCCGCCGAGGCCGAAGCACGGGCCGCCAAGCGCGCCGCGATCGAACAGGCCAAGGCCGACAAGAAGGCGCAGGCGCTTGAGGCCAAGGCCGTCGCCGAAGCCGCCGCTGCAGTTCCTGTGTTGACCGAAGCCGAGAAGAAGGCCGCACGCGATGCGCGATATGCCGCTCGCAAGAACCGGACTTCGGGGCGATAAGCCTCACGGTGCGCGTCATCGCAGAATCCATGGTAGAGCCGCTGCCAAGCGTGTAGAGCCTCGCGCCTGACGCGCGGGGTGGAGAGCGGCCGGCGATATCATGACGAGTTCGGGTCTCGAGGCTGTTTTTCTGGCGAATCGCGAGCGATTGCTGCGCTTTCTGGTCGCGCATGGCGCGGGCGATGCTGCGGAAGATCTCCTCCACGAGCTCTGGCTGAAGCTCACCGCGACCCAGACCGGGCCCATCGCGCAGCCGATTTCCTATCTTTATCGTGCGGCCAACAATCTCATGCTCGATCGCTATCGCTCGACGCAGCAAGCGTCGAAACGCGAATCGGACTGGACCGAGATAGTCTCCGACCCGCCGCCATCGGGCGAGCGAGTGCTGATCGCACGCCAGCAGTTCGAACTGGCGCAATCGACCCTCGACGAACTGGGCGCACGTGCCGCCACGGTCTTCCTGCGCCATCGTATCGACGGCATCGCCCAGCGCGATATCGCGAGCGAATTGGGCGTGAGCCTGAGCACCGTCGAAAGCGACCTTCGGCGCGCCTACCGCGCAATGATCGACCTCAGGAGGCATTTCGATGAGGTTTGAACCCGACGATTCCGTCCTGGTATCGAGAAGGACGAACCGATGATGGAAGACCAGGCAATCGACTGGGTGATCCGCCTGCGCGATCCCGCGTTCGACGATTGGGAGACGTTCGAGGATTGGCTCACGGCGGATCCCGCGCATGCCGATATCTATCATGCCATGGCTCTCGCTGATGAGGGCGTGCCGGAAATGCTGGTCGCGCCGCAGGCGCCCGCCACGCCTGCCAAAGTGCGTTCCAGCCGTCGGGTCTGGCTCGGTGCCGCATTGGCGGCCTCGATCGCAGCGGTGGTCGGCTACGGCATGATCGGTGCGCCGCACTCCTCGCCCTACCAGATCGAAACCGCCCCCGGCGTCCGGCGGCTGGTCGCGCTGGAGGATGGCTCCAGCATCACGCTAAACGGGGGCACGCGGCTGACGCTCGATCGCAAGAATGATCGCATCGCGACGCTGGATCGCGGCGAGGCGCTGTTTGCCGTGGTCCATGACACATCGCGACCGTTTCGCGTCACCGTCGGTGCGGCCACGATCGTCGATGTCGGCACGCGCTTCAACGTGGTCCGCGCCGGAACCGAGACTCGGGTCGCGGTGAGCGAAGGCGCCGTGGTCTATAATCCGGACTCCGAGGCAGTGCGGCTCAATGTGGGTCGCAGGCTGAAGGCGGTCGATCGCGATCCCACCATCATGTTGGGCGATATCGCCCCCGTCGCGGTCGCCGGATGGAAAAACGGTCGCCTCGTCTACGACGGCCAGCCCATGCGCGAAGTCGCCGCCGATCTCGCACGCTATTATGGCCAGCCCATACGCGTATCGCCCAGCATATCTTCGCGCCCGTATCATGGCGTGCTGAGCCTTGAGGCCGACGGCAATCTTGCACGGCTCGGCGGCGTCCTCGACGCCCGGATCGAGCGCGACGGGCCGGGCTGGTCGCTTTCGGGCCGCGAATGATCCGCCTCCGCCACCTCGTCCTGATCAGCCTCCTTTCGACCGCTTCGGCACAGGCAGCGGAACGGCTGACACTCGACCTGCCGGCAGGAAGGCTCGGCGATGCAGTGGCCGCACTTGGCCAGCAGGCCGATATCAGCGTCAGCGTCGCTAGCGGTGCATTGTGGGAACGGCGCGTGCCCGCAACGCGAGGTCGCATGTCCGTGGACGGTGCGCTCCGAAGGCTGCTGCGCGGGAGCGGTGCGCAGGCGATTTCGCTCGACAAGCGAAGCTGGCGGATAGCGCTGGCCGAACCGGAGCGCCGACGGCAGCGCGTGGCGATCGCAGCGGCGACGGCATCGGACGAACCACCAATCATCGTCACCGCGAGCAAGCGCGACACGCGGCTCGGCGAGTTTGCGGGCGCGGTCAACATCCTCGACGGCACCGATCTCACCTTCGGCGGCGAGCAAGGCATGGACTCGGTCCTATCCCGGCTCGCGAGCCTGTCGTCGACTCATCTCGGATCAGGGCGCAACAAGCTCTTCATCCGCGGCATCGCCGATTCCAGCTTCACCGGACCAACCCAAGCGACCGTCGGCCAGTATCTCGGCGACATGCGGCTGACCTATAACGCGCCCGATCCAGACCTGCGCCTTTACGACATCCAGTCGGTGGAGGTGCTGGAAGGACCACAGGGTACGCTCTACGGCGCGGGATCGTTGGGTGGTATCATCCGCATCGTCGCCAATGCGCCACGCCTCGACGAGACCAGCGCCGCAATTTCGGGCGGACTGTCGGCGACCCAACATGGCGATCCCGGCGGCGATCTCGGCGGCACGATCAACCTGCCGCTCGTCGATGATCATGTCGGGCTCCGCCTCGTCGGCTACGGCATCCGCGAGGGCGGATATATCGACGACATCGTTCGCGCGAAAAAGGACATCAACCGCAATCGCATCGCTGGCGGACGCGCGTCCCTGCGGCTCGATCCGGGCGACGGATGGACGATCGACCTTGGCGGCGTGCTGCAGGACAATCACGGGCGCGACAGCCAATATGCCGATCGCGGGCTGCCGCCCCTCACCCGTGCCAGCCATACCGACGGCGGTTTCGATGCCGATTATCGGCTTGGCGAAATCGTCATCGAAAAGCAGTGGGATGGCATTTCCTTCCGCTCCTCGACCGGACTCGTCCGCCAGCATCTCGACGAGCGCTACGACGCCACGCCCCCCGATGGACCGGACCAGAGCTTCGTCCAGCGTAATGACACCCGCATGTTCGCGACAGAGGCCAGGCTGTGGCGCCCGACCAGCAACGGCTTCGGCTGGGTGCTGGGCGCAAGCCATATTCGCAATCGCACCACGCTTGGACGTGGGCTCGGGCCGCCCGGCTTGCCCGCGCCACTGACCGGCGTGACCAATCGCATCAGCGAGACGACGCTCTACGGCGAAGCGAGCTTCGCGCCCCTTCCCGGCCTGACGCTGACCGCAGGCGGACGATACACCCACGCCAAACTTGCCGGCGCGGGGGAGAATGTTTCGGCGGCGCTGGCGCTCGCTGGCGCAGCCGTCACCGCAGGCCGGAACGAGGATAGCCTGCTTCCTTCGGCATCCGTGTCGGTGATGCCGTTTGCGGGGCTGCTGCTCTATGCGCGCTTCGAACAAGGATTTCGCCCGGGCGGGCTCGCGATCGAGGGACCGTTTGTCCGCCGTTTCCGCAATGACAATGTCCGGACGATGGAAAGCGGCTTTCGCTACGGCCAGCGCGGGCGTGACCGCTTCGATCTGGCGGCCAGCCTCTCCTACACGCGCTGGAACGACATACAGGCGGACTTCATCGACGGCGGCGGCCTTCCGAGTACCGATAATATCGGCGACGGCCGGATATGGTCGCTCAGCGCCTCGGCCGGCTGGCGGCCATTGCCCGGCCTGAGCCTCGACACGGCGTTCGCATTCAACGACGGCCGCGTGACGCATCCAACCCCGGCCTTCATCGCTGCAATCGCAAGCGACCACGTCGCGCACATCCCCAACGTCGCGCGCTTCACGGCCCGGGTTGGTGCGGACTATCACGCGATAGTGGGCGACGGCCTCGAACTGCGCATCAATGGTTGGGCGCGCTATATCGGTAAATCCCGGCTTGGCGTCGGCCCTGTGCTCGGCGAAGACCAGGGCGACTATCTGGATAGCGCACTTACCGTACGTATCGGGCGTCCCGATCTCGGCCTGACGATCGGCCTCACCAATCTCGGCGATGAAATCGGCAACCGCTTCGCGCTTGGCACCCCTTTCGTCACGGGTGGCGCTGGCCACATCACCCCCTTGCGCCCCCGTACGATCCGTATCGGCCTGGATCGAGCATTCTAGCGCCCTCAGAAATTTTCCACCCCGTTCCAAGGCTGCGCCCGATCGGCCCCGTCCTGTTGGCAACGGGAAAGGTGATCGCCGCCGAGCACATCTTCCCGAGCCACAGGGAAGGACCATCCATGCGAACACTCACCACCTCGACCTGCATCGCCGCCATTGCAGTCGCATCGATCGCAATATCCGTCCGTGCGGAAACCAATACGGGCACGATCGCGATCAGCAACACCAACGGCGCAGTCGGCATGACTGCTGCGGCAGGCGCCAGCGGCACGATCGTCAACAGCGCGACGGGCAAGATCATCGTCGATGAAACCTACACGCCCACGGACAGCGATAATGACGGCGATCTCGACGGCCCGTTCGCGACCGGCTCCAATCGGTTCGGCATCAGGACCGCAGGCGCCTTTACGGGCGACGTCACCAATAATGGCGCGATCACGATCGAAGGCAATGACAGCGCCGGTATCGCATTCGGCGGCCCCTTGACCGGCAAGCTCACCACCGACGGCACGATCACCGTCACGGGCGATCGCTCGATCGGCGTCAGGACCGGCGACATGACTGGCCCCGTGCGGATCGCTGGCACGATCAGCGCCAAGGGCAAGGATGCGATGGCGGCCTCGATCGAGGGCAATATCAACGGACCGCTTGTCGTCCAGGGCAGCCTTACCGCAACTGGCTATCGCAGCACCACGCCCCCCGCCGACACGTCCAAGCTCGACGCCGACGATCTCCTCCAGGGCGGCCCGGCGCTCAGTATCGCCGGCGATGTTTCAGGCGGGATTATCCTCGCGATTCCTCCGAAGGACACCAGCTCGACCGATAATGACGAGGATCATGACGGGATCGACGATTCCAAGGAGGGTTCGGCAGCAGTCACCTCGCTCGGCTCTGCGCCTGCCGTCCGGATCGGCGGGACGAGCGGATCCGTGACGATCGGCGCAGTCGCGGGCAACGGCAATGGGCATGGCCTCGTCATCGACGGTACCGTGCTCGGCGCGGGCACCTATGCCGGGATCGACGGCAACGGAATTATGATCGGCGGGCTCGGCGGAACGGTGGCCATTGCCGGGGGGATTACCATCAACGGCAAGGTCCAGGCGACCTCGAACGGCGCCAACGCGACCGCGATCCGGATCGGCAATGGCGCGACGGTCCCAGAAATCCGCAATGCAGGCACGATTGATGCTGCGGGCGGAAGCGCGGCCGCCATCGCGATCGATGCGGGCGCCAATATTCTCGCGATCCGGAACAGCGGCCAGATCAGCGCAACTGCCTCGGCCTCAAGCGGCAGCGCCATCGCGATCGTCGACCATGGCGGGCTGGTGACAGCCATCGACAATAGCGGCGCAATCAGCGGCAAGACGGCGATCGATCTTTCCGCCAACAGCAGCGGCACCACAATCCGCCAGACCGTCGTAGCGAGCGGCATTGCTGCCCCCTCGATCAAGGGCGACATCCTGTTCGGCAGCGGCAGCGACCTGCTCGACATCGCCGACGGCGGCATGACTGGCGCTGCGAAGTTCGGTGCCGGTGCCAACCGCTTCGCGCTGTCGGGTGACGCCACCTATGCCGGAGCGGCGCAGTTCGGCGCCGGCGATGACACGCTGACCCTGGCGGGAAGCTCGACTTTCACCGGCGGCGCCGATTTCGGCGGCGGCACGGACTCGCTGACCTTGACGGGCACTTCCCACTTCACGGGAACCCTCGCCAACAGCGCAGGTCTCGCCGTCGCCCTGACCGGCGGCACGCTCGATCTCGACAAGGGCACGATCGCCCTGCGCTCGCTGGCCGTGGGCGCACAGGGCGTGCTTGGCGTCACCCTCGACGCTTCCAACCATAGCAGCACCATCTTCCAGGTAAGCGGCGATGCAAGCTTCGTCGCCGGATCGAAGGTTGCATTGAAGCTCACCGGGGTTATCGGCGCCGAGGGCCGCTACACCTTCCTCCAGGCCGGAACGATCACCGGGGGCAGCGCGCTGGGCGCATCGAATACAGTGCTGCCCTTCCTGTTCAAGAGCGGCATCGTCGCCACCACGCCGACCACGCTCGCGATCGACATCACCCGCAAGACTGCGGCCGAACTCGGCCTCAATCGCTCGCAGGCCAGCGCCTATAATGCGATCTACCAGGCCCTCGGCAAGGACGTGAAGGTGGCGGGGGTCTTCCTCGACATCGCTGACGGCGATCGCTTTCGCAAGCAGCTGCGCCAGATGCTGCCCGATCACGCCGGCGGCGCGTTCGAAGCGGTAACGATGGGATCGCGTGCCACGGCAAGCTTCCTCGCCGATCCGAACGCGCCCTTCGCTGACCAGGGCCGCTGGGGCTACTGGATCCAGCAAGTCGGTGTCGGCACTTCCAAGAGCCTTGGCGACACCGCCTCCTACGATGTCTACGGCTGGGGCATCTCGACCGGTGCGGAGATAAAGTCGCGCTTCGGCGGCTTCGGCGTGTCGCTTGCCTATCTCTACGACAGCGATGCCGACGGCGGCACCGATAACAAGGTCGATGCCAACCAATATGAAGCCGCGCTCTACTGGCGCGGTTCATGGGGGCCGCTCTCCGCCCATGCACGCGGATCGATTGCGCAGGTCGATTTCAAGGGCACGCGCAAATTCGAAGGAAGCATCGGCACCGAAAATGTCGAGCGTATCGCCAAGGGATCATGGAACGGACGGATGGTTTCGGCCGCCGCCGGGGTGTCGTATGAGCTCTATTTCGGTCCGTTCAGCCTGCGCCCGGCCGCCGCAGTCGATTACTACAAGCTCCGCGAGGGCGGCTATAGCGAGACCGGCGGAGGCGACGCCTTCAACCTGACGGTCGACAGCCGTACCAGCGACGAACTGGCGCTATCGGGCACGATCGCGGCGGGGATCGAATTTGGCGGCGCGGACAAGGACAGCGGCTGGGTACGAATCGAGGCCGAGGCAGGCCGTCGCGAGCTCGTCGGCGGATCGCTCGGTTCGACCACCGCGCACTTCACCGGCGGATCGAACTTCACGCTGCTCCCCGAGGAGCGCACCAGCGGCTGGGTCGGCAAGCTCCGCGCGGTGGGTGGCGGAAACGGCTTCAGGATCGGCGGCGAGGCGAGCGCCGAACAGCAACAGGGCCGGGCCGCCCTCGCGCTCAGGGCGAACCTGATGGTAGGTTTCTGAACGTCATCCCGACCTTCGTCGGGATGACGCTCAACCCTGCGCTGGCTTCGGTTCGGGAAGTACCGCGGCGACCAATGCAGTCAGCTCTTCGCCTGCGGCAGCATCGGCAACCCTCTCCTGCAACGCTCGATATTGCGCGAGCACGATGATGCCGAGTGGGGTCAGCCGTGCTCCGCCGCCATGGCTACCACCGGCCGCAGTCTGCACCAGCGGCTCGCGCCAGCATCGATTCATCGCATCGACAAGCAGCCAGGTCCGCCGATAGCTCATCCCCATCGCGCGCCCCGCTGCCGATATCGATCCCTCATGTTCGATTGCCGCCAGCAGGTCGGCCTTGCCCGGCCCCATGGCGATCTCGTCACCGCTGTAAAAGCGTATCTTTATGCTAAGCGGGGAAGGGGTTTTCATCCCCCAACTGATATCCCCCTTCACCACACCGGATCAACCCGGCCCGGCGCTATGGCGTGGAATCCGATGCCGGGGGCCGCATGATCCGATGAATATCGACGTGTCGCCATTCAGGCCTTTTGCCGAGACGGGCATTGAACAGCATGTTGAAGCTGAACGGATCGCGGGATGCCGATGTCAACGGCTCGCCGTAGAGGCTGCGCATCGCCGGGCTTTCATAACCCATCAGCCCCAACAGCGTCGGGAAGATCTGGTAATGGCTGGACCGGTCATGATTTTCGGCAAGGTGCCGTTTCCAATCCAGGGTGTGGACGCTAGGGTCAGGACCTGTTAAATTGCTTGCATGATGGGCTGAGGGTTGATTCAATGGTGGCACCAGGAGGTGCTGCTTGTGGACGATCTGTTTATGCTGAGCGAGGTGCAGATGCGCCGGATCAAGCCATTTTTCCCGCGATCGC
>CANJQJ010000025.1 GCA_947476425.1 Sphingomonadaceae bacterium
ATGCGATCGCGGGAAAAATGGCTTGATCCGGCGCATCTGCACCTCGCTCAGCATAAACAGATCGTCCACAAGCAGCACCTCCTGGTGCCACCATTGAATCAACCCTCAGCCCATCATGCAAGCAATTTAACAGGTCCTGACCCTAGACACCGGCTGCCGGGGGAATGGTAATGACGTTGATCTTTCTGGCCGTGGCTCTGCCGCTGTTGTTGGTAGCCTGGCTGGCGATGCGGGGACTCGGAACCTACAACCGGCTGATGGCGCTGGACGCGCGCTGCGATACGGCTTTTGCCGATATCGATGTCCAGTTGAAGCATCGCGCCAATCTCATCCCCGGGCTGGTCGAAACGGTCAAGGGCTTTGCCGGCCATGAGAAAGGACTGGTCGAAGCAGTGACCCAGGCACGTGCCCAGGCACTGAATGCGGTATCGACGGAGGGAAAGGCGGCTGCGGAAATCAAGCTGAAGCAAAGCGTGGGAATGCTTCTGCAGTCGGCACAGGCCTATCCAGACATCAAGGCCTCGCCGCATTTCCGCGATCTCGAGCAGCAATTGGTCGACAGCGAGAATCGACTGACGGCGTCGCGCCGATTCTACAATCTGGCGATCGAGGAATATAATAGTTGCCTTCGCCAATGGCCGGGCAGCCTGATCGCTGCCAAGCGCCGGCTGAATGCCCGCAAGCCCTATGATTTGGGAATTGAGCGGGTGCTGGTCGATGAGCCGGTCGCAATCAGCTTCTAGGAGCGGGCGGGACGATGCTGATGGGTGCGGCGACAGGACTTTACGGCCATGTAGAGGATAATCGGAAGCGGTCGATCCTGCTGTTCGGCGGCTTCATCGTCGCAATCGAGCTCATGGCACTGATCCTGCTGTTCATGCCGACGTTGATGTTCGATTGGGCGCACTCCCCGCTGGTATCGCCGCTGGGCTATGCGACGCGCTATATCCCGCCGGTCGCGCTAGTGGCGCTTCTGGTTTATTCGGCACGGCTGTGGTGGTTCGTCGGGACGGTCAAGAAGGCCGTCGGATTCCGTTATGTCGATAATAACGATGAACCGCGCTTCTGTCGGATCCTTGAGCCGCTGGCAATTGCCGCAGGGATCACAACGCCCTACGCTGCAGTAATCGACAGTCCGTCACTCAATGCCTTCGCCTGTGGAGTGCGCGCCAATCATATGGTGGTGGTGGCGACAAGCGGGCTGATCGAGGGGCTCGACGATGACGAGCTTGGCGCTGTCCTTGCGCATGAGATCATGCACATCAAGGCGCGCGACACGATGCTGCTTGCCTCGGCCAATACGTTCATGGCGACGCTGATGATGGCACGCACCAAGCGTCAGGTGAAATTCGACGACTGGCGCCAGATGATCGCGTTGGTTGTGTTGCCTGCAATGATCCCGCTCTATCTCGTGATGGCATTCCTGACGCAGGTGGCGCTTCGCATCGGCTATTGTTCGCGCGCTGCTATCGGGTCGGCGCGCGAGATGATCGCCGATGCCGAAGCGGTGAGATTGACGCAAAATCCGGCAGCGCTGGTTTCGGCACTTCGCAAGATCGAGGGTCGCAGCCGGATCGGATCGCTCGGGTCGGCCGAGGAGGCAATGATGATCGATGGACCGACCGAGGGACCGCTGGCGACGCATCCGACGGTGACGGAACGGATCGCAGCGCTGGCGCGAACGACTGGATCGATGATCTTCGACGGCGGCACGCGGCTCGACACGCGGACGCCAGCGCTCCGCGGCGCGGCACGAAGCTTGTCGTTTGGACAGCGGAACGAAACATTGATGCGGGTGGCATCGCTCGCCGAGGCGCCACCTCGCGCCACTCTGTTTCAGATTTTTCGGAAGACCCGTGATCCCGAACGCAACCTCTTCGGCTTCAATAAGCGGGGCACGCTCCAGTTCGCGCTGGTGCTGGCGGCGATCGGTCTCATTTATCAATCGCAGCTCGGCCATCGCTACTTCGAGGCGCAGAGAAACGGCGTCAGCGCGATGCGCGGGCTCGGCGACCTCCAGAAGCAATTGATAGCCTGCGACTTGGGCGCGATCGGGCTCAATCCATTCGGGATGACATGCGACGCCAGGAAGCTCGACGGCATGGCGACGACGTTCAACGCCCGCGTAGGCCTACCCGACCGCGGCGCGGAAGAGATAGCAGAACAACACAAATATGCGGCCTCGCGGCTGGCTCGCCGCTGCTATTCCGATCGGTTCGATATGCGGCCCGCCGACCTTGTCGGGGCCCCTCGAAGAAATTCGGGCGGCGAAGAGCTGAGGAACTTTCTCAACGGGGCGAGCCAACCGCTCGACAGAATTCTGAATGCGGTTCCGGGTCCGGCGAGGGATAAGGCGCTCAAGGAATATGTCTCATATCGCAAGCTCTTGCTCAACGACGCGCTCTATTTCTTCGGTAAATCGGGGATGGATGAAATCAATTCGGTCTATCGTCGCGACGACCATCAGCAAGTGCTTACCCTTCTCGCCGAGCGCCTGAAGGACCCGACGTTCGCTGCAGGGGATCCTGACTCAGACGTAGCCGATCTCAAACTATTCGCAACCGCACCGTACGAGGCGCTGCCGTGCGACACGGTGCCTTCGCGCGAACAAAGCAAGGGGCTGGCAGCCGGGACATGAGCCGTGGGGACATTTCGCCGACAACGGCAAAAGGCAGAACGCAAGCGCGATTTGCGCTATCTCACTGACGTTCGCTCAGAAGCGCGCCCTCGGAAAATCCGAAGCTTTTCATCGGCTCGATTGTCGCGCTCAGGTGTCGACTGGTTCGGGAATGGAAGTCATGGGCGTCGTCCAATGTCGATCTGCGGCTCTGCGCCCCCCGGTTGCCCGCAATCGCCGGTTCCCAATCCGGCGCTCGTGGCGAGCGATCAGCCTGTTGGAACTGACCCACAGGCCGCCGCTTACCGCGCCGGCGACAATGCCATCCAGTGCGAAGTGCCAGCCCAGATGGATCGAGCCAACGAAAATCAGTCCAGCGAAGAGTGTGAGAAGCCAACCGAGCCACCGCGTCACACTATAGCCAGCGCAGGCCAGCAGGATTGCGATCGCGTTATGCATTGAGGGCATCGCAGAAATCCCTCCCCCCGGAATAATGGTACCCGTCTCCTGCGCCTGGAGCAGCCACGCGTGACCACGTATCGCAAGCAGCCCTGATCCGTGGACGGCTTTTAATGCCGCATCATCGGTCGCCAAAATTGCCTTAAGCGGCAGGAACGGGTCGGGTAGCGCATGAAAATGCCCATAATATATAGGCCCCGATGCGGGGATAAGGTAGGCGAGCGCCGTACCGGTGATGATCCATGTTGCCGCAAAGCACAGAATGAAACGACAGCGGTGAAGCGGATCACCGGACAGATAGGAGCAGACGAGCATGCTTCCGACCATTAGCGGAAACCAGATTTGATAAGCCTGATCCAGCCAATATCCTGCCTCGACGGCAAGCAGGCCGTGGGTGATTTGCCAAGCATGATGGCCAAGCAGGAGCTTGTATTCCATTGATGCTATAGCGGCGTCGGCCCAATATCCGGAATGCGGAAGGGTCGTTTGCTTGAACGTGCTATATGCTGCCATCAGAAGCGTGAACGCTAGCGGGGGCGTAATGGCGCTGATCTGGCTGGATGGTCTGCGCGCAACGATCAGCAGCCGGGTAAAATAGTCGGCTATTGGTTTGCGGTTTGGGTTGAATGCTTCCCTGCCTATGCTGACAATGAGCATGGCGATCCCGAGGGAGATCCACATAACGCCGATCGGTTTAGCGTACCAATTTGCCAGATTGAGGAACAGGCGCAGCTTGGTCGCCGACGCCCCTACTACGGCAACGCAATAAGCTGCGACCACCACGAGTGGAGTAAAAAGAAACAGGAAGCGCTGTCGATTCGAAGCCATTGAGACCTCATAGGCGGCAGGAGTTATTGACATGTTTCAATGATCGCCGCGCTCCGTTTTTTCTTTCATTGATGTTGACGATCACGATGGTCTGAAAATGTGCGGCAAATCGCCCTCGGTAGCGAGAATCATGAATGCGGCGTCAAACAGCGGCTTCGCCCGATTCCGCGCCAAAATCCGATTGCGCCAAACGGAAACTCGCTACAATCTCAACTCCCATTCGGGCTGATCTCGTAGTCCATCTGGGAAATATCGGTTTAGTGTACTTTTCGACTCGCAATTGCTGCTAAAAAATTGGAGTAGCGATAGGCAATCGCCAGTCCAAAAGGACACTCGGGCTGGGGCAAAGAAAAAAAGCGTTTAGACATCCAAGGCGACCCCGGAGCCGTCAAACACAATAAAGGGAGAGGAAATGAGATCGTTCAAGCTGAACGCCGAGGAGATTTACCAGCGCGCAGCGCGTGAATCCGGTCTGGCTGAGTATAGCGACCCGGCGATTGAGGAACGCTTTTCGCATTTGATGAGCCTGTTCAACGACTTTGGCTCCATCCCCGAGCAATTTTACCCGGCGGCCGTGGCGCAAATCGAAACGGTCGTGGTCAAACGCCTGAAGGTGGCGCGCGACTGGCGTCTGTTTCCCGAAATCCTCGAACAGGAAATCAAGCAGCCGTTGTTCGTCGTCGGCAATCCGCGCGCCGGCACCACCTTCACGCAATCCATCCTGGCGCTCGACGACGGCGCCCGCACGCCGCACGTTCGCGACGTCCAACACCCCTCGCCGCCGCGCGGACTTGATCCCGCCGCCGACGCGGCCGCACTGGCGGAACAGGACGCCTACGTCGATTACATTCTCGCAAAATCGCCGCAACTGCTGCAGACGCATCCCTATTTCGATCAGCGCGGCGAGATGGAGGCCGAGGACGAATACACCTACTCGCTCGATTTCGACCTTCTGTATCTGTATTGGTTCTTGCACGTACCAACGGTTTGCCTGCCGCCCGCGCCGCGCGATCCGGTGGTAGCGCTCCAGTTCTTCAAGAACATGCTGAAGCAGTATCAGTGGAAGACCCCGACCAAACGATGGGTCGGCAAGGGCGTCATCCACCATTACATCATGCCGGCGATGCTTGAGGTTTTTCCGGATGCAGTCCATTTCTGGATCCATCGCCCGCCTGAGGAATATATCGGTTCATTGCTAGCGCATTTGGAACCGCAATTCGCGCCGTTCAATGAGGGCCTGTACCGTCTCGACCACGGCGCGATGGTGGAACAGATCAAAGCAGGGGTAGACTATATCCTGAAAAGCCCCGCCACCTATGATTCGCGGATCCATCATATCCGTTTCAAGGATTTCGTCGTCAATCCCGCGGCAGTCATCGCGCCCATCTATGAAGAGCGCGGTATTCCCTTCACGAATTCGTTCGCGCAGCGAATCAAAGACCGCATGAACGATCCGAAGCACCGGGCCGATCGCTACGGCAAATTCACTTACTCGATAGAAAAATTCGGCCTCGACCGGCCTACATTACGCAAAATGTTCGCCGAGTATTGCGACCGCTTTGAAATCTGAATGAAGGATCGTCACATGGCCCCGAACGAACATCGCGCAGTTCTCGCTACCCCGGAGCAGTTGCTCGTCGAACGCCGCGCTTTGGAAATCGTGCAAACCGAGGTGATCGCGGCGGCCAAATTCCGCACGCTGAAAATGTTCATGGCGGACCGAAACGCCCAATTGCTCAACCAATCGAAATTCATGCGCATCAGCGTCGACGAGCATTACTATCACGCAGCGCTGATGGCCGCGAGCGAACAGCCGCGTAGCCCGCGCATCACCTGGACACTGAATTGCGCGCATGACTGGGCGGGTCAGAGCGTGCCCGGGAGCCGTTTCGGCCAGGACAACACCGACAATATCTACCGCATAGCATGCATCGAGGAGAATCTGCGCTACAAGATCACCGGCAAGTTTGATGCGAAACAGGCGGCGGATTTCAGCATCAGCGCCCTGCCAGCACAAATGGGCGAGGACACCTTGTCGCCGGCTACGGCCATCATCACGCTCGACCAGATCGACTCGGGCTCGGACGGGCGCTTCGAGATCGTCCTGGATTCGACCCCGACGGACGGCCGCCGCAACCATTTGTGCATCACAGGCGCCAAATTTCTGATGATGCGCGACAGTCTTGCGGATTGGGGCGCCGAGCGCCCCTGCGCATTGCTGATCGAGCGCACCGACGGACCTCATGAAGATGACTATACTCTGGAGACCGCCTCCAGACGCGCCGCGCATCTGGGCTCGCGCATTGCCGATTTCTTCCTCGATTTTGTACAGCACAAGATGTTGGAGGCCTCGCCGGCCAATGTGCTGCCCTCGCCCGTGTCATCCGCCGCGCGCGGCGGTCTGGTGACGCAATCCGCGACGGTCGGCCATTACCTCCTCGGCGAGGATGAAGCGCTGGTCATCACGGCAGACCGTCTCGGGGCGCGCTATGTCGGCATGCAGATCGTCAATATGTGGATGCAATCCTACGACCCGACGGCGCACACGAGCAGCCTCAATCACGCACAGGCTATCCCTGATTCAGATGGTCGTTATCGCTGGGTGATTTCGGGCCGCGACCCCGGCGTTCACAATTGGCTGGATGGCAGCGGCACGGTCATCGGAACCATCGTGCTACGCTGGCAGCAGCTACCGCCTGGTGCCAAGCTCGAAGGCAGCGTCACCTCGGAAGTCATAAAGTTGAACGAGCTCCACACCCATCTACCGAAAGAAACCGTCTATCTCGACGCTACCGCCCGAGAGCAACAGCGTCGGGAACGCTTAAACAGCTACAACCAGCGCTTGCTCTGACGCTCGCCCGATCACGATTCTGCGAGATGGAGCGTTACTCTCGCCCCATTATTGCGTCGAGTCTCATGAATGGGCAACTTATCCCTCTTTGTAACGGGACCATCATCGCCCGCGCTAGCAGGCACCCTCAATCCCAGAGCTGATGTTCATGCTCAACCGGCCACAAAGTTACGAGACCCTGCTGATGGGCAAACCCACACCGACGGGTAAGCCAGGGAATCTCCAATGTGAGTCAGTATCATCGACGGTTGGTATTAAACGTCTCCACGCCTCTGTGTGAGGTCGGGCTAGCTCCGCGCCTCGGTCACTCTCGCTGTACGGTTCGCTGCCAGGTCGACTGCGCGATGAACAGCGCATTCCCGACCGGTTCATCCGAACAGGAATAATAGAGGGCATTGGACGAGAATGGCGGCGACGAATGTGTCCGTGCATTCTCACGGAAAGGAAAGTCGATGAAGAATTTTCTAACCAAAGCCACTGCTGCGCTCGCCTTGGCCGGTGCGCTCGTAGCAACCGCGCCAGCACAGGCCCAACCGGGTGGATATGGCGGCGGCCATTCATATCGTGATGGCGGCAACTATGGCGCCCGTGGATATTACGGTCGAGGCTACCACGACGGCTACGGCGGGAACCGGGGCCGCCACTGGCGTCATGGCGACGATGACGCAGGGCTGGCGATCGGTGCAGGGATCATTGGACTTGCGCTAGGCGCTGCTATCGCATCCGATCATTCAAGCTATGATGATCGCTATTACTCGGGTCGTCGCGGGTATTACGATGGCTATGGTGTTGACGGGGGGTACGGTGGCTATGACGGCTACGATTATCAATATCCGGGGTACGGATACGGTTATTGATCTGTTCGCTGCCCAAGTTTTGGAGCCCCGGCCTTACCCGCCGGGGTTCTCGACAGCGCCTCTAGAAATCACAAACTCAGACGCTTCGTTGTGAATCGCGATTTCCCAAATTCTGAGGGCGCGTCTGCAAAAATGGCTGGTCGTTCGGATGCGACCAAAAATTTGCCGGAAGCGTGCCGCGGCGGAACCCGAGTATCGAGGTCCGCCGCGTCGCATTCAGCGCGCGCAGCCGCAGTTGGCCCCGCATTGGCACGACGGCCCGCACTTGCAGGGCTTCGCAGTGGCACACCGACAGATCGGCGAACAAACACACGGATCGCATTTACATTTCTTGGTCATGGGTGAACTCCTGTAGTTCGGTTTGACGATGTGTGTTGATATGCCGACGACCGGGCGCGCGCTTGAACGTATCGGCTAAAATCGCAATATTTCACGGCTCATCCAGCCACGCCAAAAGGGGACGGGTTATATCGATCGTGGGTCGTGGTCGAATCGTCGTCTGGGAGGGCGGTAGTCTCTGGGTGCTGGAGGGCGCACGCGAGACTGCCGAGGTGCAGTCGCACTCACATCACGCGATTCAGATAACGTTCGGCCTCAAGGGCGAATTCGTCATCGAAACGGAGCATGGGCGCCTCCGCGGTCCGGTAGTCGCGGTGGCGTCGGACACACACCATAGCTTTCGAGCCAGCGGCGCCGTCGCCTTCCTTTTCATCGAGCCAGAAAGTGCGGCAGGCCGGGCGCTACACGGTGAGCTGTTCAAGGACCGACCAGCAGTGGACTTGGCAACGGGACAAGCACACGGCTTCCTGGAATCCCTGCGTAACTGTTTTGATCAGGGCGCCACCGGGCCCGGCCTGGTTGAGCTGGGTCGTAGCATTGTTGCCGCACTGCCCCGCACCGGGGCACACCTCCCGCCCGATGCCCGCGTTACTTCGATGATCACTTATGCCCGCACGCATCTCGACGATCGATTGACATTAGCGTCCGCTGCCAAGCATGTTGGTCTATCATTCAGCCGAGCCAGCCATTTGTTCGTCGCGCAAACAGGACTGGCGTTCAAATCCTACCTTCTGTGGCTGCGTCTTGAGATTGCAGTGGCGCTTTATGCCGGCGGCCAGTCGTTGACCGAATCGGCTCATCAGGCGGGCTTTGCGGATTCTGCGCATTTTAGCCGTACATTCCGACGCACTTTTGGCCTGCCCAGCCTGCCTCAATGCGCAGTCCAGCCGCCGTCGACCACGAGCGATCTGCCCAATCGGCCGGAAAGGCCTCAAAGCGTACGATGGGTCGGAACAAGGCGGATGGCACGTCCAAAAGCATGGAATCAAACGCCGACCCAATGGCACGTCCGCCGCAACGGTGGAAACCAATAGGTGAGAACGACCCAAACAGGACCCAAGCGCGGGTCCAGGGTTTCGGCCCCTTCGCCGTATGTCTCGGATCTGCCTTCCGGAAGTAGCTCTAGCTAGGTGGTGCCGCCTACAGGACTCGAACCTGTGACCCCCGCATTACGAATGCGATGCTCTACCAACTGAGCTAAGGCGGCCTGATGAAGGCGGCTGGCCATTAACAGTCGTAGCGCCGCAAAACAAGCGCGGAACGCAAGGCCTGTGTCCCGGCGCATCAAATTGACCCTGCCCTGCTCCCGGCTTAATCTGATGCTCGGCCGGACCAGCAAGAATACCGGGCGGGAGAGCAAGCAAGATGAAGCCCGAGCGATTCACGATAGCGATTGATGATCACGTCATCGATGACATGAAGTCCCGCATTGCCGCGACGCGCTTTCCGCCGGCGATACCAGGCATGGGCTGGGAATATGGCTTCAATCCAGAATATCTGCGCGACCTCGCGGATGAGTGGGGGAGCCTCTATGACTGGCGCGCGGCCGAGGCGCGGATTAACGAATTCGCGCACTATCGCGTCACGATCGACGATGTGCCCATTCATTTCATCCGTGAGCCGGGCAAGGGCCCGCGTCCGATTCCGCTCATCCTCACGCACGGGTGGCCATGGACCTTTTGGGATATGCAAAAGGTGATCCGGCCGCTCGCAGATCCTGCCGCGTTCGGCGGCGATCCGGCCGATGCATTCGAAGTGGTCGTGCCTTCCCTGCCCGGCTTCGGTTTTTCCACGCCTGTGCCCCGCACCGGAGTTTCCTCGGACACTGCCGCGACGCTGTGGCATCGGCTGATGACCGAGGTTCTCGCTTTTCCTCGCTTCGCGGCAGCCGGTGGCGATTGGGGCGCGCGAGTTACCGCGCAACTCGGCCATAAGTTCGCATCCAGCCTCTACGGAATCCATACCGTCGGCACGATCCCGCTCGATCTGTTCAACGGCGAACGCTACTGGGACATCACTTCTGCACTGGTGCCACACGATGCGCCGGAAGAGATCCGCAAAGTGATGCTGCCCTGGCTCAAGCGGATCGTGAGCCATGTCGCGGTGCAGTCGATCGAGCCGCAGACGTTATCTTATGCGATGCATGATTCCCCCGTCGGCATGCTGGCCTGGCTGATGCAGCGGCGGCGCGACTGGGGCGATACCGATGGGGATATCGAATCCATGTTTCCGCGCGAGCATCTTCTCACCACCGCGACGATCTACTGGGTGACGGAGAGTTTCGCCTCCGCGGCACGCTATTATGCCGATGCCGCGCTTCATCCGTGGGTCCCTGCCCACAATCGCAGCCCACGCATCGAGGCTCCTACTGGCATCACCTTCCTCGGCTTCGAGAACCCCCCAGGAATAACCACGGAAAATCGTGTCGCAGCGTTCACGGGATCGCCATTGGCGAAAAATTACAATCTTCACTTCGTCAACGCGTATCCCAGCGGCGGGCATTTCGCGCATTATGAAAATCCGGAGGCATGCATCGCCGATATTCGGTCAACGTTTCGTAACCTACGTTAGGACGATTTAAACCATATCACGCGCAGAATGACAGCCTGACCGGGGCCCGTTGCCCCACCCCAGGGAATGCTGCGCATGGACGATTCGCGATCAATCCTTTCCGACTACGGCGTGGAGCACGAGTTCCCCGACGTTGACGAACCGGCGATGGAAGCCCCGCCGCAGATCGGCAACGACGAGCGACGCATGCACGTTCGCGCCTATAATTACTGGGTCTCGCTGCTTCAGGGCCGCCCCTATCCTTCCATCGAAGATCTCGATCCGTCGAGTATCGAAGATTTCGGTCCGAATTCGGTCCTGCTTGATTTTACGATGGGACCGTCCAATGCGCAGTTCGCCTATCTTGGCGCCGCGTTGCGCGAAGAAGGCGAGATCACCAGCGGCATTCGCTCGATCGCCGATGTCCCCTCACGCTCGGTGCTTTCCCGACTGACCGAACATTATCTCGAAATCATTGCCAATCGCGCGCCGATCGGTTTCGAAGCAGAATATGTCAACCAGCGCAACCTCGCGACGATGTATCGTGGTATCCTCATGCCATTCACATCCGATGGCGAGACGATCGATTTCATCTACGGCGTCATAAACTGGAAAGAGGTCGTCGAGGTCGAAATTGAAAATGATATTCGCGAAGCCGTGACGGCGGCTCTCGCCGAGCCGGTGGCGTCTCCCCCCGCCGTGGCAGTGTGGGCCGATGGACCGAACGTCCAGCCGCTCAGCATGGAAGATGTCGCCGATTTCGCCGGCTACCATCTGGGGGCCGATGCCGTGCTTTACGACCGGCTGGCAATCGCCAGGGAAGCGGTCGAGGCACTCACTGCGGCCGACCATCGCAGCCATGCGGCGCTCTATGTAGCGCTCGGGCAGGCCTATGATTTCGCGCTGGCAGCCGAAACCGACATCGATACCTATACCGAAATTCTGGTTGATGCTGGTCTCAAATCCCAAGCGCGAGCGCCGATGACGCCCGTGGTCAAACTGATCTTCGGCTCGTGCTATGACAAGACCCGGCTCGCCGAATATGCTGCGGTACTGAACTTTGCCCGGCGACAGAATCTGCCTGAAGGCACGCTGCCCCATTATCTCGACCATCATCCGGGCGGGCTAAAGGCCGTTGTCCATGCCGAACGCGTTCTGCGCCGCCCCGACGCCAAACCCGATCGGGTTCAGGCCGCGCGAAATATCCTTGCAACCGCACCGTCACTTGCCACGTTAGCTCTCGATGGCGTTTCGGACGAATTCGTAAGCCTGATCGGTCGGCGCGAAGCGGATGGCAGCGTTGCAATCTTGAGCATCGCGGCTGCCAAAGACGGCCAACTCGTTCGTGTCACCAAGGCGCTACAAAGTTGATTTATTACGGCCAGACGCGTTGATTTGAAACTGGCTTCGCTTCGGAGACCCGCATAACCTGGGCACGTGGTGATCGCATAACAATGGTCCGGAGAATCCGGAGAGGAGCATCGAGCGATGAATATGCGGAGCGCCGCTCCTGTTGGAGCGCCCGAATATAAGGCCGCCGAAGCTCTTCGAAATGCGCTGGTCGCCAGTGCGCTACCCGGCGAGGTCGATGATCTCGATGATCTGGAATTCAGTGGCATCGTCAGCTTCCTGATCGATACCGCGGCACGCCGTAACCCCGGCAAACCCACCATCCGAATAGAATCTTTGGGAACAAACGCCGCCGGACAGCGCCGGATGATGCTGGCGATCGTGAATGACGACATGCCATTCCTCGTCGATTCTATCGCACTGACAGTCGGAGCCAATGGCATAGACATCCACCGGCTCCTGCACCCCGTGGTTGCCGCGCGACGTGCCGGCGATGGCTCGCTGAGCGCCATTCTCCCAAATGACAGCAGCGGTGAGCGACACGAGTCGATCATTTACATGGAGTTGGAGCGTGCCGATGCTCGGGTGCGCCGCCGGCTTGAAGCCGATCTCGCCGCGGTACTGAGCGACGTTCGCGCTGCCGTTCACGATTGGCCGCGCATGCAGGCAGCGCTCCAGAAAGACGCCGACAGCCTTCCGGATGGTGAAGGCGCAGCGCTGCTGCGCTGGTTCCTCAATCGCAACTTCACGCAGTTGGGCCATCAGATCGAAGCGCAAAACGGCGAGATCTCAAATGCTCTCGGCGTACTGGCCGTGGACGATCGCCCGCTTTGGACTGACCATGATCGTCAGGAAGCATTGGCCTGGTTTGCCGCGGGTGGAGAGGCGCCGCTAATCGTCAAGTCTGGACGATTGGCCACGGTTCACCGTCGCGTGCCGCTTGATATGCTGGTCGTGCCGATCCGCGAGGATGGCGAGATCACGTCGCTGTCGCTCCACGCCGGCCTGTGGACCAGCGCTGCGCTTTGCGCGCCGTCGGACAGGGTACCGGTGTTGCGATCGCGTCTGGCTACGATCGAGGCGCGCTATGGCTTCGATCCGCATGGTCATGCCGGCAAGGCGCTCCACCATGCGCTGGCATCACTTCCACACGATCTGTTGATCGCATTCGATACCGCTTCACTCGAAGGGCTCGCGCTCGAAGCGATGTCGCTCGCCGATCGGCCACGGCCCAAGCTCATGCTCATTCCGAGCGCACTGAAACGTCACCTCTTTGCTTTCGTCTGGCTCCCCCGTGACGAGCTTTCCACCGCACGGCGACGCATGATTGGTGATCTGCTCGGCCGCGCCGCCAACGCGCCACTGAGTGGCTGGGCCATGGAACTCGGCGATGGCGCCCTTGCATTGATCCGCTTCACCTTCGATCTCACCCCGGGCGCGCAACTTCCGGATGCGGATGCACTCGATCGCCAGATCGCCGCGATGCTTCGCGGTTGGCCTAACGCGGTGGAAACCGCCTTGGCTGAGCTGGTTCCCGCATCCCGGGCAACCCGGCTTGCGCTCAACTACGCGACAGCTTTTCCAATCTCCTATCGCGAGCGCTACGATGCGCGCGAAGCTGCGCTCGATATCGTCCGAATCGCCGGGCTATCGGGTCCCGATGCACGCGGAGCGCGGCTTTATCGCGCCGCCGTCGATGATGGGCCACGCCTGCGCCTCAAGCTCTATCGTGCCGATGGCCTGATGCCACTTTCCACGGCGGTTCCAGTGCTGGAGAATTTCGGCTTCGCAGTGCTCAAGGAAGTGCCCACCAGGCTGACCGACGATGTTGCAGGGCATATCCACGAATTCCTGCTCGGCGTAGAAAGCGGAGAAGCAGCCGACGCCTTGCTGGAACGCGCGCCACTTGCCGAAGCAGCGCTTGCCGACGTCCTCGCTGGCCGAACCGAGAATGATGCACTCAACCAGTTGATCGTTGCCGCCGGTCTCGATCCTCGCGCCGTGCTGCTCTTTCGCGCATGGTTTCGCTACATGCGCCAGGCCGGGCTTGCCTATGGCCTCCAGACCGTCGCCGAGGCTCTCAAGCATGCTCCGCAGGCCGCACATGCAATCGTCGCGCTGTTCGATGCGATCCATAATCCCGAATGCGCTGATCCGGAGGCAGCCCATGCCGCCGAAACCGCAATCGATGCGGCTCTTTCCCAGGTCGTTTCCCTGGACGATGATCGCATCCTGCGCTGGCTGCGTTCGCTGGTGAAGGCAATTTTGCGGACCAATGCGTTCAGCCCGGCCGCTGGCGAAGCACTGGCATTCAAGATCGACAGCAAGGAAATACCCGGCCTGCCGGCACCCGTGCCGTGGCGGGAGATCTGGATCTACAGCAATCGCCTTGAAGGCATACATCTACGCGCAGGGCCCATCGCGCGTGGCGGGCTTCGTTGGTCCGATCGACGTGACGATTTCCGCACCGAGATATTGGGGCTGATGAAAGCGCAGATCGTCAAGAATGCTGTGATCGTGCCGACTGGTGCCAAGGGCGGCTTCTATCCCAAGCAGCTCCCTCCTGCCTCCGATCGCGACGCCTGGCTCGCAGAAGGCACCGAGGCCTATCGCATCTTCATCCGTACCTTGCTCTCGGTCACCGACAACATCGTCGATGGCGCGGTCGTCCACCCGGCAAGCATCACGATTCTCGACGGCGAGGATCCCTATTTCGTCGTGGCCGCCGACAAGGGCACCGCGAGCTTCTCCGACGTCGCGAATTCAATCGCCCTCGATCACGGCTTCTGGCTGGGCGACGCCTTCGCATCCGGCGGCAGCCAGGGCTATGATCATAAGGCAATGGGAATCACCGCCAAGGGCGCCTGGATTTCCGTGCAGCGCCATTTCGCCGAAATAGGCATCGACGTGCAGGCCGAACCTGTCCGCGTGGCGGGATGTGGCGACATGTCGGGCGACGTCTTCGGCAACGGAATGCTTCTCTCGAAATCGATCAAGCTCGTCGCGGCGTTCGACCATCGGCACTTCTTCTTCGACCCCGACCCCGATCCAGCAACTAGCTGGGCGGAGCGCGCGCGGATGTTCGCACTGCCGCGATCGTCATGGGCGGACTATGATGCCAAGCTGATCTCCAAGGGCGGTGGCGTCTTCCCGCGCAGCCAGAAATCGATCCCGCTATCGCCGGAAATCCGGGATGCGCTCAATATCAGCAACGAAAGCCTCGATCCATCGGCACTCATCGTGGCGATCCTGAAGAGCTCGGTCGATCTGCTGTGGTTCGGTGGCATCGGCACCTATATCAAGGCCGCGGACGAGGTGAATGCGCAGGTCGGCGATCCCGCGAACGACCCGCATCGCGTCAACGGCGAGGATCTGCGCTGCAAGGTAGTTGGCGAAGGTGCCAATCTCGGTGTTACGCAGGCGGGACGCATCGGCTTCGCGCTGAAGGGCGGCCGGATCAATACTGACTTCATCGACAATTCCGCCGGTGTCGATTGCTCGGATAACGAGGTCAACATCAAGATCCCGCTCAACCGCGAGATGGTCGAGGGCAGGCTTGGTTTTGACGATCGCAATGCGCTGCTTCGCTCGATGACCGATGAGGTTGCCGCGCTGGTTCTCGAAGACAATCGTCTCCAGACTCTCGCCTTGTCACTCGCAGAGCAGGGCGGCGCACCTGCCCTGCCAAGCCATATACGCATCATCGAAATGCTGGAGGGTCGCGGTCGCATCAACCGCGCTGTCGACGGACTCGCGCCCAACGAAGAGCTCAATCGCCGCATGCAGGACGGTCAGGGTCTCACCCGGCCCGAACTGGCAGTGCTGCTATCGCACACCAAGCTCGCCCTCCAGGGTGCGATCGAAGGTTCGGCGCTGGCACAAGACAAGCTGCTGACCCCGCTGCTCGATGATGCCTTTCCAACGGCGATGCACGAGCGCTTCGGCGAGGCTATCGCCAATCACAGGCTGAGGGGCGAAATCATCGCCACGAAGCTCGCCAACCGAATCGTCAACCGGCTCGGTTTCGTCACGCCGCTCGAACTCGGCGAGGAAGAAGGCGTCAGCCTCGCGATGGTCGCATCGGCTTATGTCTCGATCGATCAGATCTTCCACGTTCAGTCATTGTGGGAAGCGATCGAAGCCGCGCCCGTCAGCGAAACAGGGCGGCTGACGCTGATGCGATCTGCAGGTGCAGCCATGCGCCTTCACATGGCTGATCTCTTACGTTCTGCCCCGGGCGACAATGCGCCCACCGACGTTGTCCTGATGTTGAGCGATGGCGTTCACAAGCTCGATGACGCACTGGCGCTGCTGTTGCGCAAGGAGGCCAGCCTTGAATCCGATGCCATCCGCGCCTCCCTCGCAGGCACCGGGGCTGATACGGCATTGGTCGAGCGCCTCGTGCGGTTGAACGAGCTCGATGGCTCGATCGGGAATGCCATGCTCGCGCGGAGTTTCGGAATGGACGAAGTCCTGGCCACCCGCGCCTATGTGCGGCTCGGCGAGGCGCTGGGACTCGACTGGGCGCGTGCGGCGATCAACCGCTTCAATGCAGGCGACAGCTGGGAGCGGCTGCTCGCTGCAGGCCTCCGCCGCGATTTTGAACAGCTCCGGCTCGATTTCCTCGCCCGTATGCCGGCCGACGACCCGCTCGCTGCCGTCGAGCAGTGGCTTGAGGATCATCGCATGCGCGTGTTCCAGTTTCGCGGGCTTGTCGATCGCGCGCGCATGGCCGCGGCGCCAAGTGCGGCGATGCTCGCCCAGATCGCCAGCCAGGCGCGGGTCTTGCTCTCTCGCTGAAGTCAGGGACGAGAAGCAGCGTTTTGAAGCCGCAGGAATAGCCAAGTGCGGAGTGCGCTGGCGAGGTTGGACGGATCCGCCACCGCGCTACGTTCGGCGTCAATCTCCGCAACCAGCGCGTTCAGCGGTAGCGCCAGGTCTACCGCCGCCTGTTCGAGCGCCGCCCAGAATAGCGGCTCGAGGCTGACCGACGTCGCGTGGCCGGCAATCGTTAGCGAACGCTTGACCGGCCCAGCCATCGGATCAGTACATATGCTGGCCACCGTTGATCGACAGTGTCGATCCGGTGATGAAGGTGGCGTCTTCGGCGCAAAGAAAGGCAACGCCGCGCGCAATCTCGTCGGCATGACCGAGGCGGCCGATCGGAATCCGCTGGACGATCTTGACGAGCACGTCCTGCGGGACGGCAGCGACCATATCGGTATCAATATAGCCCGGCGCGATTGCGTTGACGGTAATTCCGAACTTGGCGCCCTCAAGCGCTAGTGCCTTGGTGAAGCCGTGGATGCCTGACTTGGCGGCGGCATAGTTGACCTGGCCATACTGTCCCGATTGGCCGTTCACCGAACCGATGTTGACGATCCGGCCCCATCCGCGCGTGCGCATGCCGCCGAAGGTCGCCTTGGCCATGTTGAAGCAACCGCCCAGATTGGTATCCATGACCTCCTTCCAATCCTGGTAGGACATTTTCAGGAGCACGCCATCGCGCGTGATGCCAGCGTTGTTGACAACGATATCGACAGGTCCGAGCTCGGCCTCCACGCGCGCCGCCCCTTCCAGACAGGCATCATGATCCGAGACGTCCCATTTGTATGCAGCGATCCCCGTGCGATCGGTAAATTCGCGCGCACGCTGTTCATTTCCCGCATAGTTTGCCGCCACCGTAGCGCCCATATCCCGGAGCGCGATACTAATCGCCTCCCCGATACCGCGCGTACCGCCGGTTACGATAGCTACCCGTGCCATGGCCTGTCCTGCTCCCGATCTGTCGAGCCGATTGAGTTCGACTGAGGCCAGACTACGCAGCAGCCACCCAGCCCGCAAGCTCTCGTGCCAGCAATTTGCGCAACATTGCGATGCCTGCCGGGCTGTCGTTGAGGCACGGCAGATAAGCGAAGTTTTCCCCGCCCGAGCGAAGGAAAAGTTCCCGCCCGCGGATCGCGATTTCCTCGAGCGTTTCGAGACAATCGGCCGAAAAGCCGGGCGCGATGACGACGGCATTGCGGACGCCCTTGCCAGGGAATTCCGCCAGCCGCGACTCGGTATAGGGTTCAAGCCATTTCGCCCGCCCGAAACGAGACTGGAAACTGGTCTCGACCGGCCGGCCAAGCGCTTCCGACAGGAGCCGCGAGGTCTTGAGGCATTGGCAGTGATAGGGATCGCCGAGCGCGAGCGTCCGCGCGGGCATGCCGTGGAACGATGCGAGAATGATGTGCGGCTCGAAGTCGATCGTCGCCAGCCCTTCCCGCACCGATTGCGCCAGCGCCTCGATATAGGCCGGGTCATCATGATAAGGCGGCAGCGTGCGGATCGCGGGTTGCCAGCGCATGCCCTTGAGCGAGTCGCCGACGGCATCGATAACCGTGGCGGTCGTCGCCGCACAATATTGGGGATAGAGTGGTGCAACGAGGATATGGTCGCAACCCGCCGTCCTCAGTGCGACAAGTTGCTCGTCGATCGACGGACGCCCGTAGCGCATCGCATATCTGACTTCGACATCGCCACCGAAACAATCCGCCAGCGCTTCGCCCTGCGCGCGGGTGATCGCCGCCAGCGGGGAGCCTTTGTCGGTCCATATCTGCCGGTAGGCATGCGCGGACTTTTTCGGCCGGACGTTGAGGATGATCCCCCGCAGAATCGGTTGCCAGAAAATTTGAGGGATCTCGACGACGCGAGGATCGGACAGGAATTGGGCAAGGTAACGGCGCACCGCCTTGGGCTCGGGCGCTTCCGGGGTTCCCAGATTGACGAGCAATAGACCGATCCGACGTGATCGGACGGGCGGGTGGTCCAACGGCATCGTCATTCGCGGCCGGGCCTCAACGGCAGGCTTCGCAACCGCTGGCCAGTTGTCGAGAAAATGGCATTTGCAACGGCCGGCGCCACCGTGGGAACGCCAAGCTCGCCGACGCCGCCCGGATCCTCGTGATTGGTGATGAGTTCCACGACGATTTCCGGCGTTTCGGCAAGCGTGACCAGCCCCAGCCCATCAAAATTGCGCGCCGTTACCAATCCGCCCTTCACGCTGATCGCCTCGCCAAGCGCCGCGGAAAGTCCCCAGATAATACCGCCCTCGATCTGCTGGCGGACGATGTCCGGATGGATGATTCGTCCGACGTCCGCCACTGCGATGATCCGATCGACCACTATTTTCCCGCCGTCGCCAATGCGCGCCTCGGCCAGCATCGCGATGTGAGATCCGAAACAGCTATGGGCCGCGATTCCCTGTCCGCTACCCTCGACCCCGCCCTGCCAGTTGCCGATCGAGGCCGCAGTCGTCAGGCAGCGAGCGAGCCGCGGAGATGATCCGAGCATCTGCATGCGGAACGAAAGCGGTTCGACGCTCGCCTTGGCGGCGAGTTCATCGACGAAGGATTCGACGAAGAAGGCATTGGAGCTGTGTGCCACCGAACGCCACATCCCTGTCGGTACCCCAATCCGGGCGACGCGATGCTCCACCGCGACGGCAGGAATCGAATAAGGCGGCTCGGCTCCCGAAGTAGCGCCCGATTCCGGCTTTTCGGGATTGGTACCCATGCTCGGCTGGAGCTTGGCGAACTGCTCCGCCATCGCCGATGGCGATGCGACGATGATGGACCAGCCGATAGGCCTGCCGCCCGGCCCGAGCCGCGCCTTGAGCCGCCCGATCGCAGGAGGTCGATAATCGTCCTGCATAATTTCCTCGGATCGCGACCACATCACCTGCACCGGACGCTTCATCTTGATTGCGATAATCGCAGCGACGACCGCCGCGTCGGTCGCGGTCTTGCGGCCAAAGCCGCCGCCCACGAGCATGGGATAGAGCGTAATCGCGGACTCATCGAGGCCGGTCGCGCGCGAGATAGCGGCCCGCGCCATCCCGGGCGCCTGGGTGGGCATCCAGATCTCAAGCTCGTCCCCCGTAAGATGCGCAGCGGCGACGAGCGGCTCCATCGGCGAATGAACCGCCAGCGGAACGCTATATTCCGCCGAGACCACCTCGCCATCGGCGAGAACTCCGTCGGGATCCCCCCGTTCGACGAAGCGCTTGCCCTTGCTGGCATCGGAGAGCGAGGCTTCAAGCGAAGCGAGGATAGAAGCGTCGTCCGGCAGCGCGCCCTCCACGTGAAATTTGGGCGTCATCGCGTCCAGTGCGCGGTTGGCCGCCCACCAGTTGGTTGCGATCGCCGCAACCCAATGCGGATTCTCGACAACGCCGACCACCCCGCCAATCGCGTGCGCCTTGGCCTTGTCGATACCCGCCAGCCGGGTATCGCCGAACGGCCCGTGACGTACCGACGCGAACACCATTCCAGGCAAGCGCACATCTCCGGCATAGCGCGCGGTGCCGTCCACCTTGGCCGGCAAATCGATGCGTGGCACTGACTGACCGGAGATCTTTCCCTCTCCCGGCACGCGCAAAGGAATGTTCGAAGGGGGCTTCAGAAGCGCCGCTTCGGCCGCAATCTCGCCAAAGCGGATTCGATCCGCACCACGCGTCACGAAACCCTTCTCGGTTTCGCAGGCATCCCAGTCCGCGCCCCACCGCTTGCCCGCTGCCTTGCACAGCAACGCTCGCGCAGCCGCTCCGGCCTCGCGATAGCGCTGCTCGAAACCCCGAATGGAGGTGGAGCCACCCGTGACCATCAGCGCCGAACGTATCGCCACCTCGCGCATCGCCCAGCCGCCGACGCCCTGGAGCCAGTCGGGCAATTCCTTGGCGCCCTCCGCGACGATGAAATAATTCGCGTAGAGCGGGCTTATCGGGGCGGGCTCGACCGCGATCGTGCGCCAGTCGGCGCCCAGTTCATCGGCAAGTATCTGGGGTAGCGAAGTGGTGACGCCCTGCCCCATCTCGGCCTGGGGCACGATCACGACGACCCGTCCGTCCTCGCCGATCTTGAGGAAGGCATTAAATATGGTTTCGCCGGGCGATGCGTTTAGGCCCGCGTCGTAACTACGCGGCCAGACGCCCCACGCGAGCAGCAATCCCGCTCCGGCGCCACCCCCGATGAGAAGCTTTCGACGATCGACTTTCCAGCCCTTGCCGCTCTCAGCCATGGAAGGCCGTACTCTCGAAGCGAACCGGTCGGCCGATCGCCTGATTGGCAAGACTGCCTTCCCACATCACCCTGTTGCCACGAACGATTGTGCCGATCGGCCGACCCGTCAGTGTCATTCCGGTAAAGGGGGACCAACCGCAACGAGACGCGAGCCAGTTCTCTTCGATTGTCCAGCGCGCCTTGAGATCGACAATCGAAAAATCGGCATCATAGCCGACTGCAATCCGACCCTTCGTGACCAGGCCGAATACCCGCTGTGGACCCGCGGATGTGAGATCAATCAACCGTTCGAGCGTCAGGCGGCCATTTGCGACATGATCGAGCATCAGCGGCAAAAGCGTCTGGACCCCGGGCATACCGCTCGGCGAGGCAGGATAGGGCCTGGCCTTCTCCTCCAGCGTATGCGGCGCGTGATCGGATCCCAGCACATCGGGCACGCCCTGGTTGAGCCAGTGCCACAGCCCGTCACGATGCGCACCGGAACGGATCGGCGGATTCATCTGCGCATAGGAGCCAAGCCGGGGGTAGGCGTCCTCGGCAGCAAGCGTGAGATGCTGAGGGGTAACCTCGCAAGTCGCGATATCCTTGTGCTGGGCAATCAGTTCCAGTTCGGCGGGCGTAGTAACGTGGAGGATATGGATGCGCCGGCCGGCAGCACGCGCCAGCCGAAGGATGCGCTGGGTCGCCAGCAATGCGCTTTCATCGTCTCGCCATACCGGATGCGAGGCGGGATCGCCTTCGATGCGATACCCCAGCCGCGCCTGCATCCGCGCCTCGTCCTCGGCGTGGATCGCGACTCGGCGCGTGCCGGATGCCAGCACCCGCGCCAGCGCTGCGTCTTCCGAAACAAGGAGGTCACCGGTTGAGGCCCCCATGAAGATCTTCACGCCCGCTGCGCCTGGCAGCTTTTCGAATTCGGCCAACCGTTCGGCATTGTCGTTGGTCGCGCCCACATAAAAGGCGTGATCACACCACATCCGGCCCTGCGCGCGAGTGACCTTGTCGGCAAGCGCCTCGGCGCTATCGGTGTTTGGCTTGGTATTCGGCATCTCGAAGACCGAAGTGACCCCGCCCAGAACCGCCGCGCGACTCCCGGTTTCAAGATCCTCCTTGGCTTCCAGGCCCGGCTCCCGAAAATGGACCTGGCTATCGATCACGCCGGGCAAGACAGTGAGCCCCGCGCAGTCGATCACCTCGGCCGCGTCGCCCGTTGCGCCGATCGCAGCGATTCGGCCGTTGCGGACGCCAACATCCGCTTCGACCGGCCCGCTGGGGGTCCAGACGGTCCCATTTTTCAGGATCAGATCATAACCAGGCATTAGCCGCTTTCCTTTCGACGTTCCGCTTCCTAACTCTGGAGGATGACCGGCACCACCCTTATCGACCGCACACTGATCCGTTTATCGGGGCCCGACGTGCGCGACTTCCTGCAAGGCCTCGTTACCAATGACCTGTTTGGACCGCTTCCGATATGGGCCGGGCTGTTGACGGCCCAGGGAAAGGCGCTTTTCGACTTCATCGTGTGGGCGGATGGCGATGATCTGTTGATCGATTGCGAAGCCGATCAGGCGGATGCCCTGACGCGACGACTGACCATCTATCGCCTGCGCCGTCCGATCGTGATTTCGCGCGAAGCAGCGCTGTGCGTGCATTGGTCGCCAGACGGTGCGGACGATCCCCGTCTTGCCGAACTTGGCCGCCGCTGGCTCGCTCCAGCGGACGGCGCGACCGAAGGGTGGCACGAACATCGCCGATTGCTCGGGGTTGCTGAAGGTGTCGCCGACCTAGGGTCCGACAAATATCTCTGGCTCGAATGCAATGCCGACCTGCTGAACGGCGTGAGCTTCACCAAGGGCTGTTATGTCGGGCAGGAAAACACAGCGCGGATGCATTATCGAAACAAGGTCAATCGGCGATTGATGCGCCTGCCCGATGGCAGCTTCGAACGGCGCAACGTGACTGATCCGGGCGAAGCGCTGGTACCCGATTGGATGCGGGCCGCACTGGATCCTGCCACCCCGGCCTGAGGCAATCGCACTACTTGCCCTGGCGCTTGCGTCCCAAGACACTGTCGAGCCATTGCTGGTCGAGCGGCTGAGTGGCTTCCGGGCGAGCCCGCGACGAGGTCGGCGGAGGCGGCGCTGCCTCATCGGGCGACGGTTCCTCGGGCGGCGACGCCTGTTCGAGCGGCAAGCCATTCTCATCGACTTGAGGGGCCGAAGTCGCGTTGCTGAAATAAGTCTCGTCGTCCGGCTCGAGCTGCCATTCGGGAAGCGTGACCTGCGTCTCGAACGGCTCGACCTTTCGGTCGGCAACCGCGCGCTCCATGAAGTCGTGGAACGCCTGAGCGGGAGCTCGCCCGCCTGCGAGCCCAGAAACGGGATGGGCATCGTCACGCCCCATCCACACCCCGGCGGTCAGGCCGCTGGAGAATCCGAGAAACCAGCCATCCTTATTCGACGAGGTCGTGCCGGTCTTGCCCGCGACCGGACGACCCAGTTGTGCGGCGCGCCCGGTGCCGGTGGCAACGGCAGTTTGGAGCAGGTCGGTCATCTGAGCGGTCACCCACGGGGCGACCAGGACTCGTGAATCGTCGACCTCATGCTCGTAGAGGATACGACCCTTGCCCGCGGTAACCTTGAGTATGCCGTAAGGTACGACCGATATGCCCTTCGCATCGACCGAGGCAAAGGCGCGTGTCATGTCGATGAGGCGGACGTCGGATGTACCGAGCACCATCGAGGGATGCGTGTTCACGGGCGTCGAGATGCCGAAGCGACGCGCCATATCGGCTATCGTCGGGAAGCCGACGTCGGCTCCAAGTTGCGCTGCGACCGTATTGACCGAGAATGCAAATGCGGTGCGCAGGTCGATCTGCCCGGCAAACTTGCCGTTGCTGTTGCGCGGCTTCCAGCCATCGATGTCGATCGGTTGATCCACCACCGTCTCGTCTGGGGTATGCCCCGCCTCGAGCGCGGCAAGATAGACGAAAAGCTTGAAAGCCGAACCCGGCTGTCGAACCGACTGGGTGGCGCGGTTGTAGATCGAAGTGACATAGTCCGTGCCACCAACCATTGCGCGAACGGCGCCGTCGCGCTCCAGCGCCACAAGCGCGCCCTGCGCGCCCGGTGGGGCATTGGCACGAATCGCGGCATCGGCGGAACGCTGCATCCTGAGGTCGAGCGTAGTCCACACGTCGATCGGCTCGGTGGTCTCGTCGATCAGTTGGTCGAGCTGGGCAAGCGCCCAATCTGTGAAATAGCGGACGCTATTCTGCCGAGGTTCGGGCGCGAGCTTTACCGACGACGGATTGGCCGCCGCAGCCTGTGCCGCCGTGATCTTGCCCGCTTCGCGCATCGTTTCGAGCACGACCTGCGCCCGGGTTATCGCGGCTTCGGCATCGGCGGTCGGCGAATAATGCGACGGCGCCTTGACCAGTCCAGCAATGATAGCCGCCTCGGGGAGCGTCAGCCTGTCGCCCGCATGGCCGAAGAACTTGCGCGAAGCCGCATCGACGCCATAGGCGCCACCGCCAAAATAGACTCGATTAAGATAAAGCTCCATGATCTGGTGCTTCGAGAATTTACGCTCCATCGCCATTGCGATGATGATCTCGCGGAACTTGCGTCCGAAGGTCCTGTTATTGGTGAGGAAGATGTTACGCGCGATCTGCTGTGTGATCGTCGAACCACCCTGCGCCCAATGACCGCGCTGGAGCCGAACCCATCCGGAGCGGACGATACCGATCGGATCGACGCCCGGATGATAATCGAATCGCCGATCCTCAACCGATACCATGGCATCGACCATAACCGGCGGCAGGCGATCATAAGGCAGCCATTCGCCATAGCTCGGCCCAAGCGAAACGATAACGGTGCCGTCAGCGGCATGGACGCGTACCATCTGTCCGTTGGGAGAGGATTGCAGTTCGCGATATTCGGGCAGCGAAGACCGCGTGATCATCACGGCGATCACCAGGGCAACAAGCGCCGCTACCAGGCCAATTGCTCCAACCTTGAGAAGGAGCACAAGCCAGCGGCGGAGAGGACCGGGAGTGGAACGGGGGGAAGCTGCCATGGGTATGGGGCCCGCTTAACCGCATTCGGCGCGGGTCACAAGCAATCCCATAGCCAGGATCAGGGTTGGCCGGACGACTTGAAGTCGAGCGACGCCGAATTGATGCAGTAGCGTAATCCATCGGGCCCCGGGCCATCAGGAAAGACATGCCCGAGATGACCGTCGCACTTTGCGCACCGCACCTCCGTTCGCATCATGCCATGGCTTACGTCGCGATGCTCGGTGACGACTTCATCGACAGCAGGCTTGGTAAAGCTCGGCCACCCGCAGCCCGAATCGAATTTCGCATCGCTTTCGAACAGCTGGACACCACAGCCGGCGCACCGATAAGTGCCGTCCTCATGGTTGTTCCAGTATCGGCCGGCAAATGCGCGTTCCGTGCCCGCCTCGCGAAGCACGTGATACTGATCGGGGCTCAGGCGCTTGCGCCATTCGTTTTCGGGAAGATCAAGCTTGTCCATAGCGCTCCTATCTGGGGAAGAATTGTGGCAGCTTCAATATCCCCCGACACGGGTGGCACGAATAACCGAACGCGCGAGCGCGGGGAGAAGATCGACGACGGGCATCAAAACCCTTGCGCCGCGGGGGGTTTCGACGGTCGCGCGAAGCCATCCGGCGATACGCACCGGCCAATCCACATGCCGCGCAAAGGATCGCTGATAGCCCGCAGCGGCTGCCGCGCCGCGTTCGAAATAATGTTCCGAGGCCATGCGCGCACTCTCAAGCGCAATCGCAATGCCGTCGCCCACTACAGAGGCGATTACCGCCACCTGGTCGCCCAGCCGGAAGATCCCGTCGGTCGTCGTCTCGGCGCGCCAACCATATGGTACTCTCGCGATCGACGACCAGCTCCCAGCGCCGACCATATCGCCAAGACGATCGGCCAGCGTGGGGCACTCGGCAGCCAGTTCGACAACGAGGCGCTCAGCGCTTCCACCCGCCGCTGCTAGTCGCGATCGTGCAGCAGTCAGGCAGAAATTCACCGTACCATCCTCCTGGAGCAGCATGCCGGCATAACCGCGATCGAACAGGAACAACTCAACCCGATTTTGCAGCGCCCGCGACAATCTCGGCGTAGCCTCGAGCCGCATGCGCAATCCCACGGGGGGATCGTCGCCGGGCGAGGCCGAGCGCTGCGCCCCGCGGAGTTCATATTTACCCGTCGCGAGAAACAACGCATCGGCTGCAATTTCCCGGCCGTCGGCAAGCAGGGCTGTTCGCGTTGCCGCATCGATGCTTCGTACCGTCACACCGCGCTCGACACGCGCCCCCCGATCCTCGGCGCAGGCCAGCAGTGCCGCGTCGAGCTTCTGTCGCGAAAGCCCTGCGGCGGCACGTGGAAGCGCCAGCAATGCGCTTCGTTCGCCTGCGACGAGAAGGAGGTTGTCGATGCGTTGCGCACCGAGCGCCTCCACGTCGATCCCAAGGCGCTCCAGAGCCGCCAGCGCGTCCCAGCCCATGAACCCGCCACACACGACGTCATGCGCACCAGTGGAGCGCTCCAGCAGCAATGGGGAGCCCCCGCGCCCGGCGAGCGCGATTGCCGCCGCCGCTCCAGCCGGCCCGCCGCCGACGATCAGCGCAGGCGTTCGACGCATAGCCGGAAGGGGAAGCGGCGCGCGATGCGAACCGTGTCACGGTCAATGCCTGCTTCGTCGAGCAGCTCGTTCCAGTCGTCCCGGCGAAAACTGCGGGCGATCGACAGCTGCCCGTCTTGCCGGACGATCCTGTGCCATCCCATCAGGACTGCCAGCACCGGAAAGCCGTAATAGGGAAAATATCGGCGGTGAAGATCGTTGACCAGCCAGCCGACCACTGCCTCGCCTTCCATGAACCGCAGGAACTCGACGAGCTCCGCGTGCGACATATGATGCGTCACGATACTGCTCGCGACGAAATCGAAGCCCTCGCCCGCAAGCGCCTTGTAATCGCCCGTGCGGTAGCGAATCGACATGTCGGGCGGCGTGGCTGCGCGCGCGTTCACCTCGCTGCCCGGATTGAGATCGATCCCGACGAGATCGGTAGTGACACCCTGCCGCTTGGCCCAACGCGCAATCGTCCGCAGCATGTCGCCTTGCCCGAAGCCAACATCGAGCAGGCTGAAATGCTTTCGCGCGCCAACGGCCCGCCGAAGAAATTCGATCGTTGGAAGCGAGGCCAGCGTCAGGCGGTTGACCATGGCCAGATCAGACAACACCCGAGCATAGGTTTCTGCCGGAAGATCCGGCGAATCCATCTGTTCCTCGGCGATGGTTCGCGACGACAGCGACCTCATGGCACACCGGTAAATCGAAAACCCTCGGCGGCGACCCCGGGACCAAAGGCCATCGCGATCCCCGGTTCGATGCTCGGCTCGGCCATCATTCTGGCCAGGACGAACATGAGGGTTGCAGAAGACATGTTGCCGCAATCATGAAGCACGGAACGCGAGACTGCCAGCGCGTCGGGACCAAGCCCAAGCCCATGTTCGACGGCGTCGAGAATCGAGCGTCCACCCGCGTGAACTGCCCAGCTGCCGGTGCCCTGCCGCAGGCTCTCGCCAAGTGCCGTTTCGTGGAGCGCCTCGCCGATGCGCGCCGGTACCGCACCCGAAAGATGCATCACGAAACCCCGGTCGCCGATCGTCCAGCGAATGAGTTCGGCGCTGTCGGGCAGCTCCGCAGCGAAAAAATCGCCAATTGAGAGCCCGCGCGGCTCGGCGGAAACCAGTGCAGCCGCCGCGCCGTCAGCGAACTGGAGCATCGCAAGCAACGGCTCGATCGCCTGCGTCGCCTGGAGATGCAGCGTCGATAGCTCGACCGTCACGACCAGGACCTTGGCTGACGGCTCGGAACGAACGATATGGTGCGCCACGCGAAGCGCGGCGACGGCAGCATAGCAACCCATGAAGCCCACCAGGGTACGTTCGGTGGATGCCGGCAAACCCAGCCGTGCGGCGATGATCTGGTCGATGCCGGGCGCGACGAAGCCGGTGCAGCTTGCCACGACCAGATGGGTTACTCCCTCGATCGGAATGCCGGCGATTGCCTCCTGCGCCAACGCGGGCGCCGCCTCGGCATAGATTGCCATGCGCTCGGAGGTGGAAGGCAGTTCCTGATCCCCATAAAAGCGTCCGGCATCGGGCAACACCGACCAGCGATGCGCGATTCCCGATCGCCCGGCCATTCGCTCGAACAGCATTTTCACACGGTCGTCCGTAAGCCGGTTGAGGGCCCAGCCGATGAACATCCGGTGGACATCGTATTTCGGAACGGCGGTGCCGATAGCGTTTATGTGGGCGCGGTGTGTGCTCAAGTGTACATCCTAACACAGGGCAACGCATGCTGCCCCGGATTAGTTTCCACTACCAGCCCCCTCTGTGCAGCGCGGCAAAGCCCTGCTATCGCGCGCGGCATGGCGACTGAAATATCCAAGATCCGCAACTTCAGCATCATTGCGCATATCGACCACGGCAAATCCACGCTGGCCGATCGGCTGATCCAGCGTTGCGGCGGGCTGACCGACCGCGAGATGACCGAACAGGTCCTCGATAACATGGATATCGAGAAGGAACGCGGCATCACGATCAAGTCGCAGACCGTGCGGCTCGACTACAAGGGCTACGTCCTCAACCTGATGGACACCCCGGGCCATGTCGACTTCGCCTATGAAGTCAGCCGCAGCCTCGCCGCCTGCGAAGGCGCGCTGCTGGTGGTCGACGCGGCGCAGGGCGTCGAGGCGCAGACGCTCGCCAACGTCTACCAGTCGATCGAACATGACCATGAGATCGTCCCGGTCATCAACAAGATCGACCTCCCCTCGGCCGAGCCCGAGAAGGTCAAGGCCGAGATCGAGGAAATCATCGGCCTGCCAGCCGAGGACGCAGTGCTGTGCAGCGCCAAGACCGGGATCGGCATCGACGAGATCCTCGACGCAGTCGTCGCGCGAATCCCGCCGCCCAAGGGCGACGCCAGCGCGCCGCTCAAGGCGATGCTGGTCGATAGCTGGTACGACCCGTATCTGGGCGTCGTCATCCTGATCCGCGTGATCGACGGCGTCGTCAGGAAGGGCCAGCAGGTCAAGTTCATGAACGCTGGGACGATGCACCTGATCGATCGGGTCGGCTGCTTCCGCCCCAAGATCGAGCAGCTCACCGAGCTCGGGCCAGGCGAAATCGGCTTCATCACCGCGCAGATCAAGGAAGTCGCGCAGACCGCGGTCGGCGACACCATCACCGACGCGAAGCGGCCCGCCGCGCAGGCGCTGCCGGGCTTCAAGCAGGTCCAGTCGGTGGTGTTCTGCGGGCTCTTCCCGGTCGACGCCAACGACTTCGAGAAGCTGCGCGAATCGATCTCGCGGCTGCGGCTCAACGATGCGAGCTTCACCTTCGAGATGGAGACCTCGGCCGCACTCGGCTTCGGCTTCCGCTGCGGCTTCCTCGGCCTGCTCCACCTCGAGATCATCCAGGAGCGGCTTACCCGCGAATATGATCTCGACCTCATCACCACCGCGCCCTCGGTGGTCTACAAGATCAAGCTCAACCATGGCGGTGGCGAGCTCGAACTCCACAATCCAGCCGACATGCCGGACCCGAGCCGGATCGACATCATCGAGGAACCGTGGATCGAAGCAACGATCTACGTGCCCGACGAATATCTGGGCAGCATCCTCAAGCTCTGCCAGGACCGGCGCGGCATCCAGAAGAACCTCACTTATGTCGGTGGCCGCGCGCAGGTGGTCTACGAACTGCCGCTCAACGAAGTGGTGTTCGATTTCTATGACCGGCTGAAGTCGATCAGCCGCGGCTATGCGAGTTTCGACTATCACCAGATCGGCCATCGCGAGGGCGATCTCGTCAAGATGGGCATCCTCGTCAACGGCGAGCCGGTCGATGCACTCAGCATGATCGTCCATCGCGGCGTCGCCGAAGGCCGTGGCCGCCACATGTGCGAGCGCCTCAAGGACCTGATCCCGCGCCACCTGTTCAAAATCCCGATCCAGGCCGCCATCGGCGGCAAGGTGATCGCACGCGAGACGATCGCCGCGATGCGCAAGGACGTCACCGCGAAATGCTACGGCGGCGACGCCAGCCGCAAGCGCAAGCTCCTCGACAAGCAGAAGGAGGGCAAGAAGCGAATGCGCGAATATGGCTCGGTGAGCATACCGCAGGAAGCGTTCATCGCCGCACTCAGGATGGGCGACGAGAGCTGAACTGCTGACACCACCCCTGTGATGGAGGTGAGGTGAGGAATATGGGTGGCCGCTATAGTCCTGCTGGTCGCTCAGGGTGTTGGCGGGGTTTCCGGGACGCCGCGATCCGGCTGATCATGATCGGGCTGGTTGGGGACGATTTCGGGCATATCCGGGCGCGGTTGCTCCACGGGAAGGTCCGGGGCGGGCGATTCCGGTGGCGATTGGGGATTGATCGTATCGGGGGGAGAAATTTCCGGCTGCGTTGCCATGGCTGTCACCTCTTCCCCGCAAACGGGCGGCATCCCCCCGAGGTTCCCCAATTCGCGCGTCGAGCGGACCGGCAATGCGCTGTAATGACGTAAAAACGTCGTTTTAACTCGCGATTGGGCGATTTGTCCGTCACGATTGCGGGCATGTGCAACCATTATCGCGCCAATGCGCGGCTGATCGAGGACTGGGCGGTTTGGGCGGGCTACAAGCCGGCTAAGCCAACGCCGGACGAGGTCTGGCCAAAGGGCCTCGCGACGGTGGCGCGACAGGATGCTGGACGGATCGTGCCGGAGACGATGCGTTGGGGGGTGCCGCTGGCGACGACAGGCAAGAGCGGCAAGCCAGTCACGAAGTGGCTCACCAACGTCCGCAATCTTGCCAGCCCGTTCTGGAAAAACATGCTCGCGCGCCCGGCCCAGCGCTGCCTCGTCCCCTTTTCGAGCTTTGCGGAGCCGAAGGCGGGCAAGGATCCGGCGACCGGTCGTCCGGCGGAATATTGGTTCAGCATCCCGAGCGCCCCAGTGGCTGCGTTCGCTGGCATCTGGCGCCCGTCCGAGGCGGGCAATGTCTTCGCCTTCCTGACCTGCGAACCCAATCCGCTGGTCGCGCCGTTGCATCCCAAGGCGATGCCGGTGATCTTGCAGGAAGCGGATTATGCGGGCTGGCTGGACGGCGACCTCGATGCCGCATGCGGCCTCGCGCTCGCCTATCCGTCGCAATTGATGGTGGTCGGGTAAGGCAGATCGAGCGCAATCCGGCTCGCAACCTCACATCGGCAAGCGGCTCTCGATGCAACCGTACCAACCAAGCCCCTCATAGGTTTCGTACCCCGGCGTCAGCGCATAGGATACCAGGCGGTCACCTTTCCGGTAGAAGCCGCTCGGGCCGCTCGCCTCAAGCGGGTAGCGCTCGCCGAGCTGGCAGCGACCATCGGAGGCGGCGATTACCTCGTGGCGGGCGTTCAGGAGCATGACTCGCGTATCGCGGCGCTCCTCCTCGCTGAGCGCAACGCCCTGGACGATGTCGCGGGCCTGGGGCTCCCAGTTGAAGAAGATGCCGAGAACGCCGATCGGCTGCCCGCCAACCGCGCCGCCACGTCGAATGGCGGTCGAGTAGGTCGCAACCTGCGCTTTTTCGAGCGCCTCGTTGCGGTTGATGTCGCACACCGCGAAATCGTCGCCGCTCGAGGTCTGCAGCGCCTTCTTGAACCATTCCGTCGCGGAAACATTCTGGCCCACGGCGCGGTGGTAGCGATCGCCGCGTCCGGTGGCGACGACGTTGCCGTTGCGATCCGCGACCCAGAGGTCGAGATAGACGGTGTAGGACCGCAGGATCGTGGCGAGGCGGCTGCCGGCATGGGCAAGCGCCTCGTGGGATGGCTGCTCGACGGCATCCACCACCGCACTGTCGGTTGCCCACCAGCGCACGTCGCAGGAGCGTTCGTAGAGATTGCGATCGATGATCTCGACGACATTATGCGCGAGATCGGCAAAGCGCTGGCCGCGAAATTCATACATCATCTGCTTGCCCGCTGTCTCGATCCGCGCCGTGCTGGCGGTGACCTCGCTCTGCAGTTGTGCGGACAATGCGTTGACCTCGCCAGCGATTGCACCCATTTCCTGCGCAACGACCGCGAAGCCCGATCCGAACGTGCCAGCCCGGCTCGCTTCCAGGCGCGCGTTCAGCGACAGCATCTGCGTCCGCAGCATGATCGCATCGATTACCGCGATCTTTTCCTCGGTGATCCGTGAAACTTCGAAGGCCAAGTTGGGAACATCGTCTTGCACGGCGAATGATCCATCTTTTGATGAGTCCTCCCCGGTCGATCGCTCTGCGGCGTTGCTATCAATTCTTATCTGCGAAAAGTTAAGGTTGAATCAAGCACAATAGATTTACGCGCTGCAGCGCACACAAGGTCGCGACTCGATGGCCAAAGGGCCATAAAGCCGCACGCCCCTTGATCTTGGACGCCAAATAGCCCAAAGCTAAGCGAGTAGCTCTGGCGAATCCAGAGCGCCCAATCGTGCATTTGATGGATGCTGAGCGGCAGCATTGGAAATGCGCCGGGTTCTCCCCGGCCGCATGCTAATGTCCCGGACAATTGCAATTCGAGCCGTCACGGGTGGCTCGACCCTGGAGAAATTGAATGTCGAAGACCGCCGTCCGCCCCTACCTGATCCTCAAGGACGCTGAAGGCGCGTATCGAATCACCGTGCGCACCACGCGCTTCAATTCGCAGGGCTATCCGCTGATTTCGTCGAACGAACTCGAAGACAAGTTCCCGAGCGCCGTCTCCGCGCGTGCCTATGTGCGCGAGCATTTCCGCGCCGAGACCACGGACATCGCGACCAAGTAGGCGACTGGCGCAACTATCGCTTCCAGCCTATGTTCAAGGTGCTGGAGGTGACGATGTCTGCGCAGCTCAATCATACGATCATCTGGTGTCGCGACAAGGTATTGGCGGCCGGTTTCCTGGCGGACATGCTCGGCCTGCCACCCCCGGTTCCGTTCTCGCATTTCCTCGTGGTCGCGCTCGACAATCATGTGTCGCTCGACTTCATGGAAAAGGCCGGTCCTATCGCGCCGCAACATTACGCGTTCCTGATCGGCGAGGCTGATTTCGACGTGGTGTTCGCGCGCATCCAGGCGAAGGGGCTGACCTATTGGCCCGATCCGGCGCGATCGCATCCGGGCGAAATCAATCGCCATGACGGCGGGCGCGGATGTTATTTCGAGGATCTCGACGGGCATCTGCTCGAAGTGATCACGCGACCCTATGGCGGCTGAAGAGGCGTTTCCGAAACGGCGGAATAGCTGTAGAGGCTCGCGCCATGCGCTATTTCCTGGATACCGAATATAATGGCTTCGGCGGCGAACTGCTCAGCATTGCGCTGAGCCCCGAGCTCGGCGACGAGGAATTCTACGCCACCTTCCCGCTGCCGCAGCAAATCCATCCCTGGGTCGCCAAGCATGTCACGCCCTTCCTGCACATGGTGCCGCAGGGGCTCGATCAGGAAATGAGCCTCATCGAGGCTGGCGCCGAACTCGCGCGCTACCTGGCGCATGATCTCCATCCGATGATCGTCGCGGACTGGCCGAACGACATCGCCTATTTCTGTTCGCTGCTGTCGCCGGAACCGGGCGAGATGATCGATATCGGCACGATCGAGTTTCTGCTTCTCCGCACACCGGGCTTCAGTACCGCCGCCAACAGCAAGGTTCCGCACAATGCGCTCCACGACGCACGCGCGTTACGGGCATTCGCGCTCGATGAAGGCATGATCGCGGGTATTTAGGCCAGCCTTCGGATAGGCGTGCGCATCCGTTGCCGATGACAGTTTCGCCCGCAAGAGCAGAAACGGGAGATAATGATGCGGATTGGCAGGTCTATCTCGGGGCGACTGGCTGCGATTATGATCGCACTGCTCGGTCTTGCCGGTGCCGTGGCAATCGCCGCGCCGGAAGTCAATCCTGTCGCCAAGGCCAATCCCACGTTCGATCGCGACAAGGCCCCCGGCAGGGCCCTGTTTGCGACGCACTGCGCGGGTTGTCACGAAGGTGTCGGCATGGAGAAGGCGCCCAATCGCCAGTTCCTCGAAATGATGGATCCCCACGCGATCGTGACCGCCTTGACCAGCGGCGTGATGCAGGGCCAGGGCAAGTCGCTCACCCCGGTTGAGCGCCAGCAAGTCTCAGAATTTCTCACTGGTGACGAGCTTGCCAACTACAAGCCCGCCGCTTCCCCTCTGCGCTGTACGGGCGCTGCGCTGGCTTTCGATCGGACTCGTCCCCCCGCACAGGCAGGCTGGGGCTATGATAGCGCGCGCTTCATTCCGACCGCAGCGGCGGGCTTGGGGCATGACCAGGTCACGCGCCTCAAGCTCAGATGGGCATTTGCGTTTCCAGCGGCGATGCGCGCTAGGTCGCAGCCCCTGATCGCAATGAAGAGCGTGTTCGTCGGCAGCCAGGATGGCACGGTCTACGCGCTCGATCTCGCCAGCGGCTGCGTTCGCTGGACGAGCAAGATTTCCGCCGAGATCCGCACCGGCATCGTGATGGAACCGTGGAAGGCCAGCACCACGCCCGCGCATCCGCCCCGAATCTTCTTCGGCGACCTGCTGGGACGCGTCTATGCGATGGATGCGCTCTCCGGGAAGCTGCTCTGGCGGATACGTCCAGACGGCCATCCCAACGCCACGATGACCGGTACACCGCTGCTGCGTGGCGACACGCTTTACGTTCCGGTTTCGTCGCTGGAGAATACGGCTGCGGTCGATCCGAAATATCCCTGCTGCAGTTTCCGTGGCTCGGTGGTCGCGCTCAATGCCGCGACCGGCGCGGTAAAGTGGCGGCATTTCACCATTCCCGAACCCGCCACCGAGCAAGGCACGAACGGGGCCGGAACCCCGAACTTCGCCGCATCGGGCGCATCGGTGTGGACCAGCCCGACCTATGATCCGGTGCGCAAGCTGATCTATCACGGCAGTGGCCAGAACTACTCCTCTCCCGCCGACGGCAATTCGGATGCGGTCTTCGCGGTCGATGCCGCGACCGGCGTGCGGCGCTGGGTGCGGCAGCTGAGCGCGCATGACGCATGGACGCCTGCGTGTGCGATGGGGCTGTCGGTCGGCTGCCCGGCGGAGCATGGGCCCGATCATGACGTTGCCGCCTCGCCGCTTCTCGTCGAACTTGGCAATGGCCACCAGATCATCGTCGCCGGCCAGAAATCGGGCACCGTAGCGGGCATCGATCCGGACGATGGCCACATCGTGTGGCAGCGCAAGATGGGACGCGGCGGCCTGTTCGGCGGGGTGCATTTCGGCATGGCGGTCGAAGGCAACCGAGTCTTCGTTCCGATCGCCGACATACCGATCGGCGGCGACGGCAAGGCGCCTCCAGGCGACGGCCACCCCGGCCTCTACGCGATCGATGCTGCAACCGGCGAAACCATATGGAGCGCGCCATCGACTGCCGACGATTGTCACGGCCGCCAATATTGCGCTCCCGGTATTTCGTCGGCCGTGACGGCGATGCCAGGCGTGGTGTTCGCAGGGCATCTCGACGGCTGGCTCCATGCCTATGACAGCAAGACGGGCGCCCCGCTCTGGCAGGTCGACACCACGCTGCCCGCCAAAGCTCCGAATGGCGCGATCGCGCAGGGCGGCGCGATGAGTGGCCCTGGCGTGGCGATCGGAGACGGCCATGTCGTCGTCAATTCGGGCTATGGATATGCGATGCACATGCCGGGGAACGCGTTGCTGGTCTACACGATCGACGGCAGGTGACTTGACTATTCGCGCGGATTTGCAAGGCTGTGGGCTAGGAATGACGAGAGGAATGAAGGAATGAAGGTCAGCTATCTGGCGATGACGGGTTATGACGGCCCGGCGCCCGGTTTCGAGGTGTGGCCCGCGCCCTCGCGATATTGCGATCCTGCCATTGCGACGGCATCGATGGAACGCACGCTTTCGCTGTGCGAATTCGTAGAGAAGCTTGGCTTCGATTCGATCACAGTCGCCGAACATCATTACGCGCCCTATATGATGACGCCCAACCCGACGGTAATGGCTGCGGCGATCATCCAGCGAGTCAAACGTGCGCGGATTGCATTGATGGGACCGCTGATTCCGCTTCATAATCCGGTCCGTATCGCCGAGGAACTGGCGATGCTCGACGTGATGAGCGGCGGCCGAATTTCGGTAATGCCATTGCGCGGCACCCCCAACGAGCACCGCACCTACGATACGCCGGCAGAGCAGACTCGAGCGATGACCCAGGAGGGCATCGATCTGCTGATAAAGGCGCTGGAGGAAGAAACCCCCTTCTCGTGGCGCGGGCCGCATTATGCGTACAGCACGATCTCGATCTGGCCGCGCCCGGTGCAAAAGCCAATCCCGGTGTATGGATCGGGGAATAGCGAGGAATCGATTCGCTTTGCCGCAGAACGCAGGATCGGCATCGGCTTCTCCTTCGTGCCGATCGAAGCGGTCATCGGTTGGGTCGAGCTTTATCGCCACGAATGCGCCCGTTTTGGCTGGACGCCGATCCCGGCGCAGATCGTCTATCGTGGCATCGCCCATCTGGACACCACGGACGAAGCCGCCGATGCGGGGATGATGGCGCATTTTGGGCGCAAGCAGCAGGAGGCGGCACAACTCCAGTCCGAAACGATGGGCGGGCCGCCGCTTAACAACCTGATCATCGGCAAGCCGCTCTTCACCGGCTCTTCCAAGACCGTGAGTGACGCTTGCCACGCGCTCAGCGACTGCGGTGTCGGAATTATCGACACGGTCTTCTCGATCGGCACACATGAGGAACAGGTGCGCTCGATGGAGATTTTCGCGCGTGACGTAATTCCGCAGATTCACGAATGGAGCGACAAGAGCTTTGCCCGCCCGCTGACGACGGCGGCCTGATCCTGAAAACTGGAGCGGGCGAAGGGATTCGAACCCTCGACCCCAACCTTGGCAAGGTTGTGCTCTACCCCTGAGCTACGCCCGCTCGGCGCTCGTCGCGAGGTCGGAAGGCCGATCCTCTGCGGTGAGGTGGCGGCCACTAGCATCGGTTTCCGGGCGCGGCAAGCCCTGATTGGAGGGCTTGGCAATTCGGTGCGCAACCCCACATAAGGGCAGCCGGATTCGCGGTGACTGGAAGGAGCATGGTGTGGCGACCCTTGGGATGAGCGCGACGGAGCGCGACGCGATGGAGACGTTCCAGCGCAACGTGATCGAGCCGTCGATGACCGAGCTCGTGATCCTCGACTTCTGGGCCGAGTGGTGCGGCCCCTGCAAGCAACTGGGACCGGTGCTCGAAAAGGTCGCGGCGGATTATGCCGGGCGCGGCGTTCGGCTGGTCAAGATCGACGTCGATGCCGACAAGATGATCGCAGCGCAGTTCCGCGTGCAATCGATCCCAACGGTCTATGCGATGTTCCAGGGCCAACCGGTCGCCGATTTGACCCAGTATCGCACCGAAGCGCAACTGGGCCATGCCCTCGACCAGCTGCTCCGCCAACTTCCCGTGACCGGCGCCGAACAGCAGCAGGCCGAGGATATCGCCCCCTATATCGTACTGGCGGAGGAAACGCTCGGCCAGGGCGACGCCGAAGGCGCGCTGGCCGCGTTCGAGCGGCTAGCCGAGGTGCAGCCTGACAACCTCGCCATTGTCTCTGGCGTCACCCGTGCATTGATCCAGCTCGGCCACGCCGACGATGCCGAGGCCCTGCTCGCGTCGCTTCCCCCGGAGGCCGCGAAGGACCCGCTGATCGCGCGCGCGGCCGCCGCGCTGGCAATCGCAAGGGATGCAAAGCCCGTCGACGATCTTGCCGGGCTCAAGGCCAGCGTTGCGGCCAATCCAGACGATCATGACGCGGCCTTCAGGCTTGCCGGCGGCTTGATGGCGGCGGGCGACCGTGATGGAGCAGCTGATGCGCTGCTCGGCATCATCGGCCGCGATCGCGACTGGAACGAAGGTGCCGCGCGCGCCCAATTGCTAAAGCTGTTCGAGTCGGTGGGCCTCGAGGACCCATGGGTCAGCGCACAACGCCGCCGTCTTTCGACGCTGCTGTTTTCATGATCACCGAGACTCGCCAGCGCCTTTCGGTCTTTCCGCTCGGAGGCGCGATCCTGTTCCCGCGCTCGATGCTGCCCCTGCACATCTTCGAGCCGCGCTATCGTGCGCTGGTCAGCGACTCGCTGGCGCGCGATCGTCGCATCGCGATGATCCAGCCTCGCGTCGATGGCTTGGTGCCAGAACTATATTCAGTCGGATGCGTAGGTCGCATCGCGCAGGTCGAGGCCCTCGACGACGGCCGCTTCAACATAGTGCTCGAGGGCATTGCGCGCTTCCGGACACTCAAGGAATTGTCGACAACCACGCCCTTCCGCCAGATCGAAGCCGAATTCGGCAGCTTCGATGACGAATCCGACGAGCCCCTCCCCCATATCCTGCGCGCCGATTTCGAACGCGAGGGCAAGCGCTTTTGCAAGGCGCGCGGGATCATGGTGAACTGGGAGGCGCTGGCGGAAATGGACGACGAGGCGGTGATCAACGGCTCGGCGCAAGTGGCCCCGTTCGATATTGCATCGAAGCAAGCGCTGCTTGAAGCCCCAACGCTTACCGAACGCGCCGACTTGCTGATCCAGCTGCTGCGCTTCTATCGCGAGCAGGGCGATGGCGAGGAAAAGGTCACGCTGCAATGATCGCGATCGATGGAGCATTGCTCGCCGACCTCGTCTGCCCGGTTACGCGCACGCCACTCACCCTGTCCGCTGCGGGCGATTCGCTGGTTTCAGCAGCCGCCGGGCTGGCATTTCCGATTTGCGATGGTGTGCCGGTACTTCTGGTCGAAGCTGCAAAGCCCCTGGCTTCGCCAGGGGATCAGATCATCATCCCCTGAAGCAATCGCGGCAGATTACCGGAGGATCCGCGCGCCTCAGTCATGAAGAAATTCTTGAGCGGTGAAAGCCGTTCGACCGCGCCGAGGCCAAAGCGGCGCAGCGCTCGCGCCGGACGGCCGGGAATTCCGAAGAGATGGACCAAGGCATCGGTGGATCCCGCGACCATCAACCCATCCAGCGAACGCCAGCGCTCGTAGCGCGCAAGCAACTGTGCATCGCCAGGATCGAGGCCGAGCCGGACGCCCTCGACGAGAACTTCCGCAAGCGCGGCAACATCGCGGTAGCCGAGATTGACTCCCTGCCCGGCGATCGGATGAATGCCGTGCGCGGCGTCACCAATGAGAACAAGGCGCTGCTCGACCACCTTGGCGGTGTGATGAAAATCGAGCGGATAGGCGGAACGTGGCGAGACCATCTCGAGATCGCCCAAGATGCCACCGCTGCGCTTCTGCATCTCGGCAAGAAAGGCGCGATCGGGCAGGTCGCGGATCGCAGGGGCATCGTCTCGGCTTACCGACCAGACAACACAGCTGCGATCCCCCGGCATCATCGGCAGCAGCGCGAACGGGCCATCCGAATAGAATATCTCGTGCGCGACATTCCGATGTGGCTGGCTGTGCCGCACGGTGACGATCTGCGCGACATGATCATAATCCCAGCGCGCGCTCCGGATGCCCGCCGAATCGCGCGTGGGGGACTTGCGGCCCTCGGCACCGACCAGCAACGCACCCTCAATGGTCCGTCCATCGGCAAGGATAACGCGCACGCCGTCGTCCTCGCGAACGGTATCGACGGGCATCGCTGGCGCAAGCAGGGTAAGATACTCGGCTGCCTTCGCTCGTTGGTAGAGCGCTATGCGAAGCGCTCGATTTTCGAACATGTAGCCAAGCGGATCTTCCACCGAATCCGCATCGAAACGCAGGGCGCCGGCGGAAAGTCCGTCGCGCACCTCGATATGCTCGATCGGGCAACCTTGACCCGCGAGCAGTTTGCCGACCCCGATTGCCTCGAGCATCCGCCATGGCGCACTCGCGACGGCCGAGGCCCGGCCATCGAAACCGGGCTCGAGCAACTTGGCGGGATCGGCAGGATCGATGACGACTGAGGCAATGCCGTGGGCATCCAGTGCGATCGCGAGCGTCAGGCCGACAAGCCCGCCGCCGAGAATGATGACTTCGGTGCGTTCCATCGGGTCACCCTAAAGGCATTCCATGAAGGATGAAACGGGGGAGCTACGCCGTCGATCAATTCCGCGAAAACCCGAGGTTCCGCCGAAGGGGGAGCGAGCTTTGCCCTTGGTCAACCTTGTGCGAAGACGAACGGCCGCACGCAAAGCTTGACCGCGAGTCCCGGAAGGGCGATTCTACACCGGAACATCGGGCAAACATCGAACAAGAGACTGGACGAAAACGATATGGCTGGCAGCATGGTAAACTCCATGCCGATCTGGCGGGAGCGCCTGCATTTGATCGGCAGGCGAAGCGGCGCGATCGCGGCGGCACTCGGCTTGCTTGCGATAACATTCGCCATCGCCTTCGCGCTGGTCAGTTATCGGCCATCGGATCCATCGCTGAACACCGCTGCCGAAGGTCCGGTACGCAACCTGCTTGGCACCCCGGGCGCCTGGGCTGCCGACATGCTGCTCACGTTGTTCGGCCCGGCAATCGGCATGGCGCTGTTTCTCCCGATCCTGATCGCACTGCGGCTGTGGCGTGACGCCCCGCTCGACCATTGGATTCGCGAGATCCTGCTTGTCCTGCTCGCCTCTGCAATCGCCGGTTATGCACTGACGCTGCTCAAGGGCGGCGCGATCGCCGGCCTGCCCGCCGGATGGGGCGGTGCGATCGGGCTGGCGCTGGGCGCATTGACGGACATGGGCCTGGTGCTGTTGCCTACGCCGGCATGGGAGCTGCCAATACGTCTTGTCCTCGCCCTGGCGCTGCTAGGAGGCGCGACGGCGTTGCTGCTGGCGGGTCTCAAGCTCGATGCCGCCGAACGCGCATGGCTGCTGAACCGCTTCCGGCGCGTCGATTCCGAGGACTGGAGCGCAGCGGACGACGTCGATCATGGAGACGAGGCGCCGGGCGTACAAAAGCCCAAGCGCTCCGCACCTCGCGCGGTAGCACCCGATCCCGCCGACGAAATGCGCCCGGTGATCAGCGAGCCTAGCCGGCCGCGCATCGAGGGCCAGCGCCAGCCGCGCGATCGTCAGACGAAGCTCGACCTGCGCGATACCTACCAATTGCCGTCGATCGACCTTCTCAAGCCACCGCCGCCGGTCGGATCGCAAGTGATCGACAAGGCCGCTCTCGAACGCAATGCGCGATTGCTCGAATCGGTGCTGGATGATTTTCACGTCAAGGGCCGCATCGTCGAAGTCCGCCCGGGACCAGTGGTCACGATGTACGAACTCGAGCCGGCAAGCGGCATCAAGGCAAGCCGAGTAATCCAGCTTGCAGACGATATAGCGCGCAACATGTCAGCCCTCTCGGCGCGTGTCGCCACGATACCCGGGCGCACCGTGATCGGCATCGAGCTGCCCAATGCCAAGCGCGAGGCAGTGGTTCTATCGGAGCTGGTCGGTAGCGATGCCTTCCAGGACACCACCGCCTCGCTTCCGCTCATCCTCGGCAAGAATATCGCGGGTGATCCGGTTATCGCCGATCTCGCCCCGATGCCGCATTTGCTGATCGCGGGTACAACCGGCTCGGGCAAGTCGGTCGGCCTTAACACGATGATCCTGTCGCTCCTGTACCGGCTCGATCCCGATCAATGCAAAATGATCATGATCGATCCCAAGATGCTCGAGCTCAGCATCTATGATGACATCCCTCACCTCCTCTCCCCGGTTGTCACCGAGCCAGCCAAGGCGATCCGAGCGCTCAAATGGGCGGTCGAGCAGATGGAAGAACGTTACCGGATGATGGCCTCGGTCGGAGTCCGCAGCCTTGCCAGCTTCAATGACAAGGTCCGCCACGCCAAGACCAAGGGCCAGCCGCTCGGTCGTCGCGTGCAGACCGGTTATGATGCCGACAGCGGCCAGCCGCTGTACGAAGAAGAGCAGCTCGATTGCGAGGTACTCCCGCAGATCGTCGTGATCGTCGACGAGCTCGCCGACCTGATGATGACCGCCGGCAAGGAGGTCGAGTTCCTGATCCAGCGGCTCGCGCAGAAGGCGCGAGCGGCCGGTATCCACCTGATCATGGCGACCCAGCGTCCATCGGTTGATGTCATCACCGGAGTGATCAAGGCCAATTTGCCCACGCGCATCAGCTTCCAGGTGACCTCGAAGATCGATTCCCGCACCATCCTGGGGGAACAGGGCGCCGAACAGCTGCTCGGCAAGGGCGACATGCTTTACATGCCCGGCGGAAAGCAGATTGCCCGCGTCCACGGCCCGTTCGTTTCTGACGAGGAAGTCCGTGCGGTGGCCGATCATTGGCGCTCGCAGGGCGCACCCGATTATGTCCAGGCCGTCACCGAGGAACCGGAGGACGGCGGCTGGGCCATGGAAGGCGCGCCGACCGGCCCCGACGATCCCGAGACCCAGCTCTATCACAAGGCGGTCCAGCTCGTGGTCGAGAACCGCAAGGCATCGACGAGCTGGCTCCAGCGCCAGCTGCGCGTCGGGTACAACAGCGCGGCTCGATTGATCGAGCGAATGGAAAAAGCGGACATCATCAGCGCTCCTGATCATGTGGGGCGCCGCGAGGTTCAAGTCGAGGTGGCTGACCTCGCGCGCTTCATGGGGCGCTGAGAAGGTTCAGCGCGCATTCAAGACAGCGAGCCCAGGTGCGTCATGATCCCGTCGCTGGCGCGCTCTGCGTGGCATTCGAGCGCAACAGCAAGAAGCGTAAAGCCGGTTGACCAGGGGCCGACGTTGAGGAAATCCGATTTCATGAACCCACGCCTGCTCGCTCCATTCCTGATCGCGCCGCTCGTCGCGGCCGCCCCCGCATCGCTCGCGCCAGTTTCTGCGCATCTAGCTGCAGTCCAGACAATGACCGCCGATTTCGTGCAGACCGATCGCGGCGGCAAAAGCGTCAGCGGCAAGCTGCTGCTCAAGCGCCCGGGGCATATCCGTTTCCAATACGCGCCGGGCGTTCCGTTATTGATCGTCGGCGACGGCAAGGCGCTGACCATGATCGACTATACGGTCAAGCAGGTTTCGAGATGGCCAGTCGGAGATTCACCGCTCTCGATCCTGACCAACCCGAAGGCGGAAATCAGCCGTTACGCAAAACTCGCGCCGTCGATCGACCCCGCGATGATGTTCGTCGAAGCGCGCGATCCCAAGCATCCCGAATTCGGCGCGATCACGATCATTTTCTCCAAGCGTGCCAGCGCGCCTGCAGGATTGATGCTGGAGGGCTGGACCGTTGTCGATGCCCAGAGCAACCGTTCGACCGTTCGATTGTCGAACCAGCGGTTCAACATGCCAATATCGGACCAGTCGTTTCGTTGGAGCGACCCACGCCCTCAAGGACCCCGTGGTTGAGGCCATTATTAACAAGGCCATTCATCTAGGGTCAGGACCTGTTAAATTGCTTGCATGATGGGCTGAGGGTTGATTCAATGGTGGCACCAGGAGGTGCTGCTTGTGGACGATCTGTTTATGCTGAGCGAGGTGCAGATGCGCCGGATCAAGCCATTTTTCCCGCGATCGCAT
>CANJQJ010000026.1 GCA_947476425.1 Sphingomonadaceae bacterium
AAGGCCATGCTCAGAAAGATCGGTGAGCGGACCGTGAACGGCCTCTGGGACCTGATCGGCAGGCTCATCGATATCTTCAAGCCAAACGAATGCGCAAACTACTTCACATCGTGCGGCTATGATCCAGACTGATCGAAAATCGCTCTAGTAGCAGGTTTTCGGGCGGGCTAGCCATTCGCGAACGTGTGCGGACAGATAAATGGTGCCGAGTGTCGGACTCGAACCGACGACCTATCGCTTACAAGGCGATTGCTCTACCAGCTGAGCTAACCCGGCACGCGTTTTCCCAATGCGTCAAGACACGCCAAAGGTCCAGCCCTCGGTCCGGGCAATATCAGGGGTCATGGTGAGCGGGTGCCAAAGTTCGGCACGGTTCGCTTGAGTGCGCATCCAGGCCGCGGTGATGAGCGCGTCGGTTGCGTGGTCGGTGTAGTGAGACAATGGCGTGTGTGGGGCTGAGCCGAAGGCCGCAAGTGCGACATCAAGTGTGTTGGCATCGCGGATTTTGCTGCGCCCCTTGCGCATTCCGGCGGCACGTGCGGCGATTTGCGCATAGATCTCTACGATGACCGGTCCGGACGGGGGGAGCGGGTCGAAAGGCCATATTGCCATGCGCCCATCGAGGCGCGAAAGCAGCCGCATTCCAGCAAAGCTCGCCTTGGCAACCTGTGCAGCGCCGATTGCATCATAGACCGTCGATGCTTTTCCCCCGCCACCGGCATTATAAAGGGCCTCACAGACCCGCAGATGCATGAAGTCCGCTTTTCGTCCATCTGCGGCGCCGAAGTAGAAATGGCGACGGTAATGCGATTCAAGGAACGAAGCCGCGCCCAGGTCGATGTCCTCGCAAAGTGCGTCAACATGTGCCCGAAAACTTCGAGCATCGACTGGAACATCATCGCCCGGTAGGTATGCCCCGCGGGTCACATAAGGCGGAGCAAAGCAGCAGTCGATCCCGAACAGGAGGTCGTCGTCCTGCGCTAGCAGCCATTCCAGAATCTCCTCGCGCGACCAATATTTGCCTCGCGGTGGCAGGACCAATTCCGGCGCAGCATTGCCCGTACTGCAGACCGCGAGCGCGATGCCGGGATGGTTGCTTCCTTTTGCGCCCGACCAGTCCGCCACGGCAAATCGCGTGAAGCGCTCCACTTTTTCTCAATCCCGCCGTTCGCGACGTAGCTTTTCCCAATAGGCGATGCGCTCACCGACCTTCGCCTCGAAACCGCGAGGAGAGGGGGTGTAGAAAGCCTGCGCGTTCATTTCCTCGGGCCAGTAGTTATCGCCGGAGAAGGCGTTGTCGGCCTCATGGTCATAGGCATAGCCTTTGCCGTAGCCGACATCCTTCATGAGCTTGGTTGGGGCGTTGAGGATGTTCTTGGGTGGCATCAGCGAACCGGTCTCCTTCGCGGAACGCCATGCCGCCTTCTGCGCGGCATAGGCTGCATTCGATTTGGGCGCGGTGGCGAGGTAGAGGCAGGCCTGGACGATCGCGAGTTCGCCTTCGGGCGAGCCGAGGAAATCATAAGCGTCCTTGGCAGCAAGGCACTGGATCAGCGCCTGCGGATCAGCCAACCCGATATCCTCGGATGCAAAGCGGACCATTCTTCGCAGCAAATAGAGCGGTTCCTCGCCAGCGATGAGCATTCGCGCGAGATAATAAAGCGAGGCTTGCGGGTCCGATCCACGAAGGCTTTTATGAAGCGCGGAGATGAGGTTGTAATGCCCCTCGCGATCCTTGTCGTAAACGGCCATGCGCCGGTGCAGCAGCGCCGCGAGTGCTGCTGGATCAAGCGGTTCGGGCAACTCGATCGAGAACAGGGTCTCGGCCTGGTTAAGCAGGAAGCGCCCGTCGCCATCCGCCGAGGCGACCAGTGCGTCGCGCGCCTCCGGGGTTAGCGGCAATGCCCGCCCTTCCACGGCCTCGGCACGGTCTAGCAACAGGCAAAGCGCCTTGGTATCGAGGCGATTGAGGATCAGGACCTGCGCCCGGCTCAGCAGCGCCGCATTGAGTTCGAACGAGGGATTTTCAGTGGTCGCGCCGATCAGCACCACCGTGCCATCCTCGACATAAGGCAGGAAGCCATCCTGCTGGGCACGATTGAAGCGATGAATTTCATCGACAAACAGCAATGTGCGCTCGCCCGACCGTGCAAGATCGCGCGCTTCGGCGAACACTTTCTTGAGATCGGCAACCCCGGAAAACACAGCCGAAATCGCGACGAAGCGAAGCCCAACCGCATCTGCAAGCAGCCGGGCTATCGTTGTCTTGCCGGTGCCGGGCGGACCCCACAGGATGATCGACGACAATCTTCCCGCCGCAACCATCCGGCCGATCGCGCCTTCAGGTCCGGTCAGATGCTCCTGGCCTACCACCTCATCGAGGTGCATCGGCCGCAGACGATCGGCAAGCGGGCCGTCTGGGCGGGGATATTCGCTGGTGGGGATGGGGAACAGATCAGGCATGATGGATCAACGCACCAGCCGTATATCGATCCCGATATCAAGTTTTGCCCAGTCGCGATCGGCCGTCAAAACCGCTGTTCCGAGGGTGCGCGCCAGTGCGAGACAGGCGCGATCGCCAAGCGAGAGGCCAATATGCCGAGTTTCGCGACGCAATATCCCTGCTGCCTCGCACTGCTCGAGATCGAATGGCGCTACGATCATCTGAAAGGATTCAAGCCCCGCTCGCCAATCGGTCGGATCAATGTCCAGATCAGTCATATGCGTGATGACGTCACTGTAATTGACTGCGCTGATCGTTCCCCCGCGAACTACCTCGGCCAGTTTCTCGTGGCCGCGCTCGCGCCTGATGATCCCGATCAGCACAGAAGAATCAACGACGATCAAGGGCGTCATCCCTGGTCGTTCCAGCACGGCGATCCGCGATGAATATATCTATCGGATCGATTTCCGATGGCGACTTCGCCTGCACCAGATCCTGCAGTCTGCGGAGCGCTTCGCGTTGAGTGCGGATGAAGATGGCGCCGTCACGCTGCTCCAGCATGACGCGATCGCCATCCTTGATATCGAGGGCGCGCCGCAGTTCAGCTGGAATTACGAGTTTGCCGCCAGCGATCATCTTGGCATGATAGGTCATATCTGTTTCCTTGGGTCCCAGATCACGATACAGGACCTGGATTGCCCGCGCAATCAGGGCACCGGGCTTTGCGTCGGCGGCGGTCCGCCGCCATTGGCGCGATGGCGGATGACTCGAATATATTGTTCGACCAGAGCCTGGTTGACCCGATCCCAGCCATATTGCTCACTCGCCTTGCGGCCTGCGGCGCCGGTAGCGTTGCGATGGGCGGGGTCGGTACAATATTCGCCAAGCGCGTCCGCAAAGGCGCCGATGGCGCCCGGAGTGACCAGTCGGCCGGTCTCGCCTTCATCAACGAGGCAACTGCTGCCGGTGGCGCGCGCCGCAATCACGGGCAACCCGACAGCCATTGCCTCAAGCGTGACATTGCCGAAGGTCTCGGTAATCGAAGGGTTGAACAGCATGTCCAGCGATGCGACGGCGCGACCGAGATCTGCGCCTTCCTGGAATCCCGCGAAGATGGCGTCCGGCAGTCGTCGACCAAACCAGTCGCGCGCGGGTCCGTCGCCGATGATCATTACCTTGTGGCGAACGCCGCGTCGCTTGAGTTGGTCGATCGCGTCGGAAAAGACGTCGAGCCCTTTTTCCATCACGAGGCGGCCGACGAAGCCGATTACCGGTTCATCATCGGCGATGCCAAATTCGCGACGCCAGGCGAGATCTCGGCGGTCCGGATTGAAAATCGTCGTATCGATCCCTCGGGACCAGATGCCGACATTGTAGCTCATTCGCTGCTCCCGCAGCAGCTGCGCCATGGATTCGGATGGCGCAAATATCTCGTCACAGCGGCGATACAGGCGGCGTAACCAGGCCTCGATCAATGGTTCGGCGAAGGCGAGGCCGTAATATCGCAGATAGGTCTCGAATCGCGTGTGGACCGAAGCAACGACGGGAATGTCCCATTTGCGAGCGAGGGTCACAGCGCGAACGCCGAGCATTTCGGGGCTCGCGATATGGAAGATATTTGGCGCGAATTGCTTCAGGTCTTGTCGCGCCGAGGTCGGAAGCCCGTAAGGCAGCCGATATTCCTTGCGCCGTGGCACGGGGAATGAAGGCACATGGACGATATCGCCAACGCCTTCGAACGCGGGGTTGGCAACGGTCGGCGCGTAGATCCGAACCGCGGCTCCCTGTGCAAGCAGATAGGCTACCAGCCGGTTGAGCGCCTGATTGGCCCCGTCGCGGACATAGTTGTAGTTGCCCGTGAACAGGGCAATGCGGAGTTGCGTAACATCCATCCCGGGGATCGATAGCGTGCTGACCGTCAAAGGCAACGGGTGCTTGTAACGGGGCGGTGACATTGACGAAATCATCATGCTGGTTACGGAATAGCGCTTAGGTCGAATCCCTTATTTCGATTTTGACCCACATCAAAGAAACTCTCCCCCTCACCAGCGTAGTTGGGGTCAGGGAGAGACAGAATGAACGAAAACTGTTCAGATTGTATCGCTGATACCGGCCATGGTGCTCGCCGCGCCGACCGCCTTGGCGTGTATGCGGTGGATCATTTTACGCTTGAGGCTCCTGATCCGGCGATCGCGATCCCGTTCCTTGACGCGTGCGGTCTCACCCCAAGTCTCGAAGGCCGTTCAGTCAAGGTTACGACTGGTCGCACCGATCATGTCTGGGCGAAGATCGTCCCTGGAATTCACAAGCGCTTGAGTGGCCTTTCGTTTGCAGCATACGCTGCCGATATCGATGCCTTGCGCAACCGTGCCATGAAGGCTGGCGTCGAGATTATCGCGATCGCGCCTGATCGCTTTGCGCTCATCGGTCCCGACGGCATCGAAATCGAAGTCGTCGCCCGTGATCGCAGCATTTTTGACGTAGGCGACCAGATGAGCGAACTCGCTTCGGACGTAGCGCTCCATCGCTCGACGGCCGTCGAGCCCAAGGCGCTCAAGCTTTCCCACATTGCGATATTCACCGGTAACATCGAAGAGGCTCTTGAGTTCTACACGGGAATCCTTGGGCTGCGGCTTGCCGATCGCTCGGGGCATGGCCTTTGCTTCCTGCACGCGCCGCACGGTAGCGACCATCATGTGCTGGCGCTTGTCCAGTCGTCGGGGCCGGGTGTTCATCACTACAGCTGGGAGATGGGTTCGATCGACGCCTTGGGGCTGCGTGCCACGATCGCTGCCGAAAAGGGCTTCTCGAAGGGCTGGGGCTTTGGTCGCCATGTCCTTGGATCGAACTACTTCCAGTACGTCCGTGATCCTTGGGGGAGCCACCTCGAGCTCACCGCGGGCATCGAATACATCCCTGCGGACATAGACTGGGTCGCCGGCGATCATCCGCCTGAAGACGCTTTCTATCTCTGGGGCCCCCCGCCGCCGGAGGGCTTCATCGACAATCTCGAAGTTTCGCAGTCCGAGCCCGCGCTGGCTTGAACAGATCATCCAATTCCAAGGAGTGTACCATGGCAACCGTACTCAAGTCCGAAATCGATCCCGGCACGGGCTATAATGAAGTGGCCGAAAAGGAACTGATCGGCCGCGCGCGCGAACTCAAGCCGCTGCTCGAGAAGCATGCGCCCTATGGCGATGAACATGGTCGCCTGCACCCGGAAGCATTCGACGCGCTGACCGATGCGGGCTTCTGGGAAATGGCCGCGCCACGCCGTTGGGGCGGACTGGGCACCAGCACCCGGGCGATGTCACTGGTCGGCTTCGAACTCGCCAAGGCTGATCCGTCGGTTGCCTGGGTCTATACCGTTCTCCACGGTTCGACCTGGGTCGCCAGTGTCGGTCCAGATGCCCTCCAGGAAGCTGTATTCGGTGGTGGCAAGCATCCGGTGATCTGTGCGGTCGCCAACCCTCCCGGGACGCTCGACGAGGTCGATGGCGGCTACATTCTCAACGGTCGTTGGCCCTACGGTTCAGGCTGCCTGCACGCATCGTGGGCACAGCTTGGTGCCATGCTCCGCCAGAAGGATGGCTCGCTCCAGCCAGGCGGCTTCGCCTATGCCCAGATGAAGGACCTTGAGGTCGACATCACCTGGGCGATAATGGCGATGAAGGGCACCGGCTCGAACACGATCGTCGCGAGGGACGTGTTCATTCCCACCGCACAGTTCGTCCATGTCGCCAAAACGGGCATCGGCGGGCATGAACCCGGCAAGCGCCATGTCGGCGAGCCGTCGGACTACTGGCCGTTCATGCCTTTCCTCCGCGCAACCGCCCATGCCGTCGTCGCTGGCGCCGCAACCGAGATCCTAGATCGCGTCACGGCAAACGCCAGCAAGCGTCCGGTCCTTTACACCCATTACGCTCGTCAAGCGGATTGCGTGACCGCGCAAGCCCAGCTCGGCCAGGCGGCTGCGCGCCTTTCGGGCGCCGTCGCGCTGACGCTCAAGAATTGCGAGGCCATCGATCGCAGCGGCGTGACGCGCGTCCCGATGACTCCGCAGGAGCGTGCGCTTTCGAAGGGCGAGGGTTCGGTCGTGGTCGAACTGGCGAGCCAAGCGGTCGATCAGCTGATGTTCCTCGCCGGATCGAGCTCGTTCGCTGACGCCAACCCGATCTCGCGTCTCTATCGCGACTGCCTGTTCGCGGCACGTCACACCGCCAACCTGCCTTATGTCGGATACGAGATCCTCGGAAAGTCGATGCTCGGCATCGAACCGAATATTTCCCCCGCCGACTTCATCTGAGGACGTAAGTCAATGGCAACCGCAATCGCTGATCTATCCAGGCACGCAGACATGAACAACCCCAATATCGGGGCGGAATTGATCGCGCGTGCCCAGGCCATGGTGCCGACGCTGCGCGAACGCGCGGCTGACGACGACAAGGCTGGCTTTACCAGCAAGCAATCCTTCAAGGAGTTCAAGGAAGCGGGTATAACTCGCGTCCTCCAGCCCCGCCGCTGGGGCGGTTTCGAACAGCCGCTGTCGGTTTTTGCTCAGATCGCGGTGGCAATTGGCACCGCCGACCAGTCGGCCTCATGGTCTTACGGTATCACGCAGGGCCATGCGCACCATTTGTCGATGTTCGACGATCGAGCACAGCGCGACGTGTGGGGCGACAATCCAGAAGTGTTGATTGCCTCGCCGTACAATCCGTACGGCAAGGCCGTCACCAAGGGCGACGGCTATGTGCTGTCTGGTCAGTGGCCCTTTTCCAGCGCCTGCGATCACAGCGAATGGTTCCTGCTCGGCGCATTTGCCGACGGCGACGAATCCAAGTTCCTGACGCTGCTGGTGCCGGGCAAGGATGTCGAGATCATCGACGATTGGGATGTGTTCGGTCTCAAGGCGACTGGCTCCAAGTCGGTTCGGGTCAAGGAATCCTACATTCCCAAATATCGCACTGTGCCGTTCGGTCCGGGCACCGAGGATTTCGAGTTCCCCGGCTTCGCGGCCAATCCGAATCCGTCGCTCCGCATCCCCTATATCCTGGTGTTCAACCGGCTGGTGACGGGCACGAGCATTGGCGGGCTTGGCGGAATGATCGACGCAGTCACCGAATATCTCTTGCCCAAGATGTCGGTCATCACCGGCAAGCCGGTGTCGGAGCATCCTGATACGCTGCTCGCGCTGGGTGAGGCCAAGGCGACTTTCGAGGAGCTGGTCATCCTTGCGCTCCATGATCTCGATACGCTCGAGGCCCTGGCCAAGGCGGGCAAGATTCCCGACGAAGCCGAGATCAATCTCTATCGCTATCGCGCGCAGTCGGCCGGCGAACGAGCCGCCCAGGCCGCTCGCAGGCTGTTCGAGGAATCGGGCGGTGGAGCGCTGTACGCGAAGTCCCCGATAGGCCGTATTTTCCGCAACATCATGGCGGCCCGCAATCACCCCGCGACCAACATGTTTCGTGATTCTGCGCGGGCGATCGGCACCAATCTCTTCGGGCGTGCCGCCGAAACCCGTCGCCGTTTTTAACCACTGATCAACTTGCCAATAAAGGAGACGACCATGCTTGTAGAAGGCCGTGATAAATTCCAGAAAGATCCGGTTGCTAACCTGATCGATCTCGAAAATCGTGAAGTCTCGGTTGCTGCCCTGCACGACCGTGATCTCTATGAACTCGAAATGGAGAAGATCTTCGCCAAGGGCTGGCTGATGCTTGGCCATGATTCCGAGATTCCCAACGTCGGCGATTATGTCGTTCGACTGATGGGCGAGGATCAGGTCATCGTCGCGCGCCATAGCGACAACACCGTCCATGTCTCCCTCAACGTGTGCCCGCATCGCGCAATGCATATCTGCATTTCCGACTCCGGCAACGCGCGCGCGCACAAGTGCATTTATCACGGCTGGGCTTTCCGTCCCGACGGCAGCTTCATCGGAGCGCCGATCGAGAAGGAGCAGATGCACGGCACGATCAAGCCGAAGTCCGAACTCGGCCTCAAGAAGGCTCGCTGCCAGGTCTATGGTGGCCTGATCTTCGCGACGTGGGGCGGTGAAGAAGCCATGACGCTCGAAGAGTGGATGGGCGACATGAAGTTTTACTACGACATGTTGTTCAAGCGGACCGACAGGGGCCTCGAAGTGCTCGGTCCGCCGCAGCGGCTGACCATCGATGCCAACTGGAAGACAGCCGGCGAACAGTCCGCCTGCGACGGCTTCCACACGCTGACGCTCCACCAGTCGCTGCTCGATCGCGGTGCGATGGTTGGCGAAGCCGGCACGGAGCATGAAAAGGCGCCCGCAATGTACGGCGTCAATCTCTCGGCTAACGGTCACTCGCTGCGCTGCATCCCGGCCGACACGTCTTGGTCGCTGATGGCCAAGAACCCCCAGAAGGACCTGACTGACGAACAGCGTCTTGAGCTCATGCCGCCACCCGGCATCACCAAGGAGCTGCTTCCGCAGGTGAAGAAGAACCTGACGCCGGAACAGCTGCACGTCTTTGCCAAGGCTCCGCCGGTGGTTGGCGGCATGTTCCCCAACGTGAACATGCTCTTCATTTTCTCGCCGTTTCCTGATGGCACGCTCGGCTCGGCGCTGGTGCTCCACACGATCAACCCGAAGGGCCCAGACCACTTCGAGTGGGTCACCTTCTTCTTCGGCGAGAAGGATGCAAGTCCAGAATATAAGGACATGATGCGTCAGGCAGCTGCCCAGGGCACGGGCACTTCGGGCGTCATCGAGCAAGACGACAGCGACACCTGGCCGCACATGTCGGAATCCTCACGCGGCGTGATCGGTCGCACCGAGACCCTGAAATATCAGGCGATCCTCGGCGAGAACCGCCCGGCGGACTGGCCCAACAAGGCCAAGGTCTATGCCGGCTTCTCGAAGGATGACTGCCAGTGGGAATGGTGGGTCCAGTATCACAAGATGATGACCGCCTGAGCCCAACCCATAGCTTGAAAGGAATAGGACAAATGTCGATTACCAAGCCTACGCCCTCCAGGGCTGGCCCGAATGCGGTCGAGGTCATGTATGGCTCGCCCGTCTACAGTCAGGTCATGCAATTCCTGAACAAGGAGGCCCGCCTGCTCGACCATCGCGAACTGCGCGCCTGGTCGTCCATGCTGGCGACCGACCTCGTTTATACTGCGCCGGTTCGCTCGACCCGTCGTGTCGAAGGATTCCACGAGGAATTCGGCTCGATCGGACATTTCGACGATGACTATAATTCGATCATGTCGCGCATCGATCGTCTCGTCGGAACCGCGAGCGCCTGGTCGGAAGATCCGCCTTCGCGCACCCGTCGCTTCGTCACCAACGTCACCGTCCATGAGACCGAGACGCCTGACGAATACGCGATCTCGTCCTACCTGCTGCTGACGCGCAACCGCGCCGATGCAAAGGACTACAAGCAGCTCAGTGCCGAGCGTCTTGATCGCCTCCGCTGGACTGGTGGCCGCTTTCTCTTGTTCCGCCGGGAAATCCTGGTCGATCAGGTCGTGCTTGGAATGCCCAATCTTGCGGTCTTCCTATGATCGCGTTGCGATGAAGCAATCGACAGGAAAGGGGAGCTTCGGCTCCCCTTTTTTGTTACCGCGTATTTCCGTTGTTCCGAGGTTGATCCCAAACGCATCCGCGCCGATATTGAAAGGCAATATCTATCCGGAGGATGCGGCGATGTTTGGTAACCAGACCCTTGAGCGACCGTCTTACGTGCCCGACCATCTCGTCTACGACTATCCCAACAAGCTTGGCCTGACTGCAAACGAGAATCCTTTCGATGGCATGATCCAGGCCATCCACGCGGAGCGTCCGCCGATATTCTACTCGATGGACGCCTATCCCGGCGGCAGTCCCGCCTGGGTCGTTCGTCGCGCTGAAGATCTGCGCACGATCTATTTTGATACGGTCAATTTCTCGAACAAGGACTTTGCCCCGTTTGCAAAGCTGATCGGCGAGAACTGGAGCGAGGTACCCGCCGAGGTCGATCCACCGATGCATGCGCTTTTCCGCAGTTGGATCAATCCTGTCTTCACGCCCAATGCGATGGCGGTGCTCGACACCAAGATCCGCACCTATGCGCGGGAATATATCGATGCATTCAAGGCGCGCGGCCAATGCGAGTTCATGAGCGAGTTCGCCTTTGAATTTCCGATCAAGGTCATTCTCGAACTTATGGGGCTGCCGCTCGATATGGCGCCTACATTCATGGCCTGGGAGATGGATCTTCTCCACAACAATGATCTGGGGGCGATCGCGGCGGCGAGCCGCAAGGTTGTCGACTATCTTCGTGGCGAGATCGAGGATCGCAAGCGCAACCCGGGTGACGATCTTTTCAGCTTTGGCGTGAAGAGCCAAATTCAAGGACGTCCGCTAACCGATGATGAGTTGCTCGGGTTCGCTTTCAATCTCTTCATCGGCGGGCTCGATACCGTTTCCACGAACATGGCCTGGCAATTCCACCACCTTGCGACGCATCCCGAGGACCAGCGTTTGCTGCGCAGCAATCCAGAGCGGATCAATGATGCTGTCGAGGAATATATGCGTGCTTATGCGGCCGTGACCACCTTCCGCACCGCCGTGAACCCAATTGAGATTAATGGCGTCACTTTCCAGCCGGGTGACAAGATTGCCATGTGCACGAGCCTCGCCGCACGCGATCCGGAGGAATATGATCGGCCGAACGAGGTCATCATCGGCCGCAAGGTGCGATATCTGAGCTTCGGCTATGGTCCGCATCTCTGCCTGGGCATGCATCTTGCCCGACGCGAGATGCGTATTGCGATGGTCGAGTTCCTTTCGCGTGTTCCGGAGTTCCGGATCGCCGACGATGCAGCGATGGAATATCACCTCGGACCGATTCTCCAGCCGGTAAGGCTGCCATTGGCGTGGGAGGAAGCAATCGGGAATCGGCGTCGGTTACTGGCAGAATCCGGATCCTGACACGATTATTGGGGTGAACTTCTCGATCTTTGCCCAAACGCATGGCTATTATGATTTTACGTCGGACCTCGCGAGCTTCGAGCGGCCGACAGCGATGGCCAATCTCGGCGTCGCGGCGAGCCATCGGTTCGGTCCCTGGGAACTGTCCATGGCCGCCGAGGCGACGCATCTTCGCATGGCTTCGGCAGACGACGCGATCCGCCTCACACCGGCGACGCTGGCGTCCGCATCGGTGACCGGTCGCCGCTCCGGAGTGCTGTTTTCGTCGGCGGATCGCCATGACAGCCTCGCGCTTTCGCTGACTCTGCCACCGCGCGCGATCGCGGGATCGTTCGACCTGAACTATATGACGCGAACGCCTGACGGACTTGGCCAGCAGGTTGCGCACCAGAACATATCGCTGGGACGTCTCACCCGTGAGCCGGTCCGGCTGGAAAGCGCCTACCAGCTGGTCTCCGGATCACGGCTCTCCTTCTCGCTTGCCGGCGGCGTCGGGCTGGGAAGCGGCGCGGAGCAGCAGCTGATGGGAAGCTTCGGCTGGCGTTTCCAGTAAACGCCGGGTTCGCTCAAACCTCCAATCGCACGACGACTTCGCCGCCCGCTTCGATATTCTCCCGTCGCCGCACTTCGGCCTTCAGCGGGAGCAGAAAGCCGCCGCTTTCCTTGTGTGGAAACAGCGAGGTTTCCCAGCGCGTGTCGCCGATCGTTGCGTTGACTTTTATCGATCCGAAACCTCCGGTGCGGCCCATCGCCGCAAAACGGATTTCGGCCGCGACCTGGCCTTCGACGGTCAGGAAAAACCAGCCTCCGCCCGAGGGCTTGGCCGGCCGCCAACGCCACACCGTGCTGGCCACCTCGAAAACCTCATCTTCCGTCATGCTTCCAATGTCCGTTTGCGCCGATCGATTGCCACCAACTTGGAATGAACCCTGCGAGACCCTAGATATTGGGGCAGCATCCAAGGATATCGGACATGATTGAAAAACGCCCCTTCGCCAAGCTTGGTCATGCCGATCACGGCTGGCTCGACGCCCATCATCATTTCAGCTTTGCCGAATATCGCGATCCTGCACGCATGAGCTGGGGCAACCTGCGCGTCTGGAACGACGACCAGATCGCCGCCGGCAGTGGCTTTCCAGCGCATCCGCATCGCGACATGGAGATCGTCACCTATGTCCGCCAGGGTGCAATCACCCATCGCGACAGCCTCGGGAACGAAGGGCGGACCGAAGCGGGCGACGTCCAGGTGATGAGTGCGGGAAGCGGAATTACCCATAGCGAATATAATTTGGAAGGCGTCGAGACCCGTCTCTTCCAGATCTGGATCCTGCCTGACGCGGCGGGGGGTGCGCCCGACTGGGGGGCAAGGCCCTTTCCCAAGGCCGATCGCTCCGGTCGTTTCGTCACGCTTGCCAGCGGCTTCGAAGATGATGGCGATGCACTCCGGATCCGCGCGCATGCCCGTGTGCTTGGGGCGACGCTGCGCAAGGGAGAGAGTTTGAGCTATGATCTTGGCGAGGGACGGCACGCCTATCTCGTTCCATCGGAAGGTGCGATCGATGGCGTCCGGCTTGATGCCCGTGACGGCGCCGCGATTCGCGACATGCCGTCGATCCAGATTCAGGCGATCGAGGATAGCGAACTGGTGCTGGTCGACGCGGCTTGAAGCGAATTTGGTCGTGATCCCTTCGAAAACGGGGATCCAGCTTCTTCTTTGGCGGCCGGCGGTCTAAGGCAGCGGGATTGACCTTAGGTCGCCTTCGGCTTCCGCCTGCGCGGAAATGACGGGAAAAAAGATGCTAGCTGACCATATACTCTTCATCGACGCCGAGGCGATGGTGATCGACAAGCCCGCCGGGCTCCCCGTCGATGCTCCCCGCGATGGATCGATGAGTCTTGAAAACCACCTCCAGGGCCTGACGTTCGGGTTCCAGCGCTGGCCAGCCGCGGTTCATCGCCTTGATCGCGACACTTCGGGATGCCTCTTGCTTGCCCGAACGCCCAAGGCACACAAGCGCTATGGGCAGGCTTTCGAGGCAGGAACGGTCACCAAGGCCTATCTCGCGGTGGTCGAAGGATTGCCCGAGGGCGATGAGGGCATGATCGACCTGCCGCTCTCCAAGCATTCGACACGCGAGGAGGGCTGGCGGATGGTCGGCGATCCCAAGAAGGGCAAGTCGGCACGCACGCATTGGCGCGTGCTGGAACGCAAGGCGGGGCGGGCATTTGTCCTGTTCGAGCCCGAGACCGGCCGGACCCACCAGATCCGCGTCCATGCCGCCGAAGGTCTTGGCGCGCCGATCGCCGGTGATCCCGTTTATGGGAGCAAGGACGGTCCCATGCTGCTCCACGCCTGGCGACTGACCGTGCCACGCGAAGGCAAGGCCCCGATCGTGGCTGAAGCGCCCTTGCCCGACACCTTCGCCGCTGCGGGATTTGCGATCCCCGCCGAGCTTTCCGGTGCAAAGCCGGATGCGGTCGATGCCGTCGCCTGACGTTCGCCCGCTGCCGGAGGATGCGCTCGAGGAGAAGTTTCTCGCCGCAACCGGCCCCGGCGGCCAGAACGTCAACAAGGTCGCAACCGCGGTGCAGTTGCGCATCGACGTCTTTGCGTTGCGGCTTCCGCCTGCGGTCTATGCGCGTCTCAAGACACTCGCGGGCAGCCGGTGGAACGCCGATGGCTCGATCCTGATCAGTGCGCGCCAATATCGCACGCAGGAGGCGAACCGGGCCGACGCCCGTGAGCGCGCCGCAGAGTTGGTAGCGGCAGCCTATGTTGCGCCACGGCACCGGATCAAGACGAAGCCAAGCAAGGCTGCCAAGGCGCGTCGCGTCGAGAGCAAGGCGGCGCGAGGAACGATAAAACGCGGACGTGGAAAGGTGGCGCTCGACTGATGTTCGATTTCGCGGTCTCGCCGGGACAACGCTATGATGATCTTGCGAAGGCGCTCGCGGCCATGCTTGCCGGCGAGCGCGATGCCATCGCCAACATGGCCAATGCCGCGGCGCTTATCTGGCAATATATTCCGGATCTTAACTGGGCAGGCTTCTATCGCGTGGCGGGAAGCGAACTTGTCCTTGGACCCTTCCAGGGCAAGCCCGCATGCATCCGCATCGCTTTCGGCCGAGGCGTCTGCGGCACTGCCGCTTCGACCGGCGCGGTGCAGTGCGTGGCTGATGTCCATGCCTTTCCGGGACATATTGCCTGTGACTCGGCTTCCGCGTCGGAACTGGTGGTTCCCGTGATTTGGAATGGGCATGTCGTCGCTGTGCTCGACCTCGACAGCCCGCTGCCCGGCCGATTTTCGCAAGAGGATGCCGAGGGTTGCGGGCGACTTGTCGAGATCCTCGCGGACGGTTCGAATTGGGACAAGCATTAACCTTCGGCATCGGTGGAGTGAGGCGAACATAAATGTTAGCGTGGCGTTAAGCATTGCCATGGTTGCCGGGAGTTTTCGAAGATGCTGAAGTCAACGATTGCAGGCTTTTTGGCTGCGCTTGTGATCCACGCTGCGCCTGCAATGGCGGATGGTGTAATGGCCGGCGGGCAGGGGCACTCGATGCCCGCCCCGGGCGGCTGGCACGGCGGCGGCACCGGCACCGGCACTGGCACCGGTGGTGGAAACTGGCATGGCGGCGGCGGCAATTGGCACGGCGGAAACTGGCACGGCGGTGGCAATTGGCAGGGCGGCGGTCACGGTAATTGGAATGGCAATCGGTTCGGCGGCTGGCGCGGTACGTGGTTCGGCTGGAATGGCGGCTGGAACGACGGTTGGAATGGAGGCGGCAATGGCGGCTGGGGCCCTTATTATGGGCAGGCGGATCGCCGAATCATTCTCCCCGCATTCTGGCTCGATCCTTATTTCATGGTCGGAAACTGGGACAGCTTCGGTCTTGCACCACCGCCATTCGGAACGCGGTGGATCCGCTATTATGACGATGCAGTCCTGATCGATCGCTACGGGGTCGTCTATGATCGGGTCGAGGACGTCGATTGGGATCGTTATGGCGGGCCGCCGGGCCCCGATCAGGTTGGACCCGGTCCGCAAGGCCCGCATGGTCCCGGTCCGGAAGGGGCGTATGGGCATGGTCCGGAAGGCAGGATGTCGCCTCCGCACGGCATGCCGTATCTTCCCTATCAGGATGAAGTCATCACCATGGAAGCCCGCCCGGGCTGGGGTGGGCCCGGCTGGGGCGGCATGGCCTATGGCGGCGGTTATGGCGGAGGAGTGATGGTCGTGCCGTCGGGTACGGTCACTACCATAGTCATCCAGTCGCAGCCGGTAGTGACCACGACCACCGAGACCTATTATGAAAACGTGCCACGCTATGAAAGCGCGCCACGCGCCTATGCGGCGCCGAAGGCTCGTCATCGGCCGAAGCACCGGGTGGCGCCGAAGCCACGGCCCAGGTGCCAGTGTCGCTGATCAGCTCAGGCGATCGAGTGCTTCGTCGGTGAGTGAGCCCGGGATGATCATCACGGGGCAGGGGAGCTTGCCTGCCTCGGTTCCCGTGAAATAGGAAACCAGCGGTCCGGGCGCACCGACCGCTGCAGCGCCGAGCACAAGGGCCGCCACGTCCGGCTTGGACAATAGGGCCTGGCGAACAATCGCGATCGCCTCGCCGGTTTCAAGGCTGAGCGAAGGACGCAGCCCGGTTTCTTCCATCAGTTCGCCAGCGACCTGGGCGACAAGGGCCTCGGCGCGCAGCCGGGCATCCTCCTCCATCGCGGCCTGGACGCCGCCCCACTGGACGAATTCGGCCGGCGGGATCATCACGAGGATGTCGACCCCGCCGTCGGTCTTGGCAGCACGTCGGGCGGCGAAGCGAAGTGCTACGCGCGCTTCGGCGGTGTCGTCGAGTACGACGAGATAAGTACGCATCATCCGCTCCAGCATGCTGTTTCGCCACGTCGTGCGTCATTCATCCGGGCGACGCAAGGGTGCTCCGGTTGAACTGGTCTTGATTCTGGACGCGGCATAGCCGAGAGCTTGGCGACATTATCCACGAAGAGGCCGTCGCCCTTATGTCCGTCGAACTGAAGATGCCAGCGCTGTCCCCGACGATGGAAGAAGGCACGATTGCCAAATGGCTCGTCAAGGAAGGCGATGTGGTTGCGGCGGGCGACCTTCTGGCGGAAATCGAAACCGACAAGGCGACGATGGAATTCGAAGCGGTCGACGAGGGGCGCATCACCAAGATTCTGGTACCGAGCGGCGAAGAAGGCATAAAGGTCGGCACGGTCATCGCGCTTATCGAGGGTGACGAGGATGAGGCGCCAAGGCCGGCCAAGGCACGGCCTGAGCCTGCCGCGGAGCCAGTGGCCGCCCCTGCAGCGAAGGCGGCTGCACCCGCTCCCAAGGCCGATCCAGTGCCTTCGGGCGATCGCATCAAGGCAAGTCCGCTGGCGCGACGCATCGCCGCAGGCAAGGGCATCGATCTCGCTACGGTTGCTGGCACTGGCCCCAACGGCAGGATCGTGAAAGCCGATATCGATGGCGCTTCGCCGAAGGCCGCAGTAGCGGCCGCCGTCCAGCCTGCGCCGACCCGAGCGGCTGCAGTAGTGGCCTCTTCTGCGCCCGGTGTCGCGCCCGAGGCGCCCTTCGAAAGCATCAAGCTTTCGACGATGCGCAAGACAATCGCGCGACGGCTGACCGAATCCAAGCAGACCGTTCCGCATTATTATCTCGCGATCGATTGCAATCTCGATGCGCTGCTCAAGGTTCGCGCTGAACTGAACGCTGGGCTCGAAAGCCGAGGCATCAAGCTTTCAGTCAATGATCTCCTGATCAAAGCGCTTGCCGTAGCGCTGATCGAGGTGCCCGATGCCAATGTCCAGTTTGCGGGCGACGAGCTCTACAAATTCAGCCGCGCGGATATTTCGGTGGCGGTTGCGATCCCGGGTGGGCTGATTACGCCGGTTATCGCCGATGCTGCCAACAAGGGCGTCGGGGCTATCGCCAGGGAGTCCAAGGAACTTGCCGAGCGGGCCCGCCAGGGCAAGCTCCAGCCCCACGAATATCAGGGCGGCACCGCGTCACTCTCGAATTTGGGCATGTATGGCATCAAGCAGTTTGAAGCGGTGATCAATCCGCCGCAGGGAATGATCCTTGCGGTAGGTGTGGGGGACAAGCGTCCCTATGTGGTCAACGATGCGCTTGCGGTGGCGACGGCGATGACCGCGACCGGAAGCTTCGATCATCGCGCGATCGACGGCGCGACAGGCGCGGAATTGATGGCGGCGTTCAAGCGGCTCGTAGAGAAGCCGCTGGCGATGCTGGCCTGAGGAGCGGGATGAGCGGCGGGAGCCTGTCATCGAGGCATTGTTTTTAACCCGGCCGTGGAAAGGGAGGGCGCGATGGGATTGCTCAAGGCGATCTTTCTCGGGCTGCTTGCCGCGATCGGGATCGCGACGGTAGCGCATGGTACGGCAGGCACGTTCGGGGATGCCGCGCGATGGCACAGTCTGTATTTTCCGATCGGGCCGGTTCACCTTTACCTGTCGCTGCCGATCTTCATCGGCGTGACGCTGTTCAGTTGGGCTTTTTTCTTCTGGGCGCGCGAATGAGCGACCAGTGCAGTTAGGGAATGCTGATGTCTCAGAATTTCGATCTCGTCGTGCTCGGATCAGGGCCGGGCGGTTATGTCGCGGCGATCCGTGCGGCCCAGCTCGGGCTGAAGACCGCTATCGTCGAGCGCGAAAATCTTGGCGGCATCTGCCTAAACTGGGGCTGCATCCCGACCAAGGCGCTGCTCCGGACCTCCGAAATCTATCACTACATGACTCATGCCGATGCCTATGGGCTGAGCGCCGAAAAGCCGGGCTTCGATCTCGCCAAGATCGTCGAGCGATCGCGCGGGGTCGCGAAACAGCTCAACGGCGGCGTCAAGGGGCTGATGAAGAAGAACAAGATCACCGTCTTCGAAGGCGACGGCAAGATCATGGCAAAGGGCAAATTGTCGGTTACGAAGGACGGCAAGGCGACCGAGCTGGCCGCGAAGGACATCATCATCGCCACCGGAGCGCGGGCACGCGAGCTGCCGTTTGCCAAGGCCGACGGCAAGCGGATCTGGACCTATCGCCACGCGATGACGCCGACCGAAATGCCGACGAAGCTGCTCGTCATCGGATCGGGTGCGATCGGGATCGAGTTTGCGAGCTTCTATTCGGACATGGGGGCCGAGGTCACCATCGTCGAGATGCTCGATCGAATCCTCCCTGTCGAGGATGCCGAGGTTTCCGAGTTCATGACGAAGGCGCTGACCAAGCAGGGGATGAAGCTCCACGTCTCGACAGGCGTGCAGAAGCTGGCGGCAACGGCGAAGGGCGTCAGCGCCGAGATCAAGGGGCCTGACGGCAAGGTCCTGGTGCAGGACTTCAGCCACGCCATCGTCGCGATCGGCATCGTGCCCAATGTCGAAGGGGCGGGGATCGACGAGATCGGCATCACGCGAGGGAAGAACGGACATATCGAGACCGATCCTTACGGCCGAACCAATGTCGCCGGGATCTGGGCGATCGGCGACGTCACCGGTCCGCCGTGGCTGGCGCACAAGGCGAGCCATGAGGGCGTGATCGTTGCGGAAGTGATTGCCGGCCAGAAGGGTGTCCACCCGATCGACAAGGGCAACATCCCGGGCTGCACCTATTCGCGACCGCAAGTGGCGTCGGTGGGGATGACCGAGGCGAAGGCGAAGGAGGCGGGCTTCACCGTCAAGGTCGGCAAGTTCCCCTTCATCGGCAACGGCAAGGCGATCGCGCTGGGCGAGGCCGAGGGCTTCATAAAGACGGTGTTCGACGAGAAAACCGGCGAACTGCTTGGTGCGCACATGATCGGTGCCGAGGTGACCGAACTGATCCAGGGCTATGTCGTCGGGAGGACACTCGAGACAACTGAAGTGGAACTGATGAACACGGTCTTCCCGCATCCAACGCTGAGCGAGATGATGCACGAAAGCGTGCTTTCGGCCTATGGGCGGGCGATCCACTTCTAGGGCTGTTCGAAGGGGGCCGGGCGAGCCGGGATTTGACGTTGACCGTCAGGGAATCACCGACTATAGCGCCGGCCCTGCCTGAGGGTTGTTGAAGGGTACATCCCAGACGCCGTCTCCATGCAGGCATTTAAACGCTTGAACATTGCTGATGCGTGTTGGGCCTGGGGGGCCGATTTGGCCGCCGGGGTTTTTGTGTATTTCGCGGATCCGATCCGCGCAGTGCGCCGCACGTATCCGTAAAGTAACTCACAGAGGTGAAGGGCTTCATGCCGACGATCAATCAGCTGGTCCGTAAGGGCCGGGAACCCCAGAAGGAACGTTCGAAGGTTCCCGCCATGGAGGCAAATCCGCAGAAGCGCGGCGTTTGCACCCGTGTCTATACGACGACCCCGAAGAAGCCGAACTCGGCTCTGCGCAAGGTGGCCAAGGTTCGCCTGACCAACCAGCGCGAAGTCATCAGTTATATTCCGGGCGAGGGCCACAACCTGCAGGAGCACTCCGTCGTGCTCATTCGCGGCGGCCGTGTGCGCGACCTTCCGGGCGTGCGCTATCACGTCCTGCGTGGCGTGCTCGATACCCAGGGGGTCAAGGACCGCAAGCAGAGCCGTTCAAAATACGGCGCCAAGCGGCCTAAGTAAGGAAGAGATCAGATGGCTCGTCGTCGTCGTCCAGAAAAGCGCGAAATTCTCCCCGATCCGAAGTTCGGGGATATCGTGCTTACCAAGTTCATGAACAGCGTCATGCTCGACGGAAAGAAATCCGTCGCTGAAAGCATCGTCTATGGTGCTTTCGAAACCGTCGAATCGCGCGCCAAGCGTGACCCGATCGGCGTGTTCCATGATGCGCTCAACAATGTGAAGCCGGGTATCGAAGTCCGCAGCCGCCGCGTCGGTGGTGCGACCTACCAGGTCCCGGTCGAAGTCCGTCCGGAACGCGCCCAGGCACTGGCCATTCGCTGGCTGATCACTGCAGCGCGTGCTCGTTCGGAAAATACCATGTCCGGCCGTCTTTCGGGCGAATTGATGGATGCCGCGAACAATCGCGGCAACGCCGTCAAGAAGCGCGAAGACACGCATCGCATGGCCGAAGCCAATCGCGCCTTCTCGCATTACCGCTGGTAAGGCGCGCTAGGTTGCTCATTTCCCGTTCGTCCTGAGGAGGGGCTGAGCGAAATCGAAGGCCCCGTCTCGAAGGAATTTTCGAGGCACAACTTCGACAAATGCTCGGCAGAAACTCAGGACGAACGGAAAGTTCTGTAGCTGGAATCAAGATCGCCGCACGCGCGGCATTGGAGTTTAAGATCATGGCCCGCAGCCATCCGCTCGCGATGTATCGCAACATCGGCATCATGGCCCACATCGATGCCGGAAAGACGACCACGACCGAGCGTATCCTCTATTACACCGGCAAGTCCTACAAGATCGGCGAAGTGCATGAAGGCACCGCGACGATGGACTGGATGGAGCAGGAGCAGGAGCGCGGCATCACGATCACGTCCGCCGCGACGACGTGTTTCTGGAACGATCACCGCATCAATATCATCGACACCCCCGGGCACGTCGACTTCACGATCGAAGTCGAGCGTTCGCTGCGCGTGCTCGATGGCGCGGTTGCATGCTTCGACGGCGTTGCCGGCGTCGAGCCGCAGTCCGAGACGGTTTGGCGCCAGGCTGAAAAATATCACGTTCCGCGGATGTGCTTCATCAACAAGCTCGATCGCACCGGCGCGAACTTCGAAATGTGCGTCGAAATGATCAAGGATCGCCTGGGCGCTCGTCCGGCAGTTCTTTATCTCCCGATCGGTATCGAAGGCAGCTTCAAGGGCTTAGTCGATCTCGTCGAAAATCGCGCGATCATCTGGCTCGAAGAGTCGCTGGGCGCGAAGTTCGAATATCAGGACATCCCCGCCGAGCTGGCCGACAAGGCAGCCGTCGCGCGTTCCGAGCTGATCGAAATGGCGGTCGAGCAGGACGACGATGTCATGGAGGCGTATCTGGAGGGCAATGAGCCCGACGTCGCCACGCTCAAGGCGCTGATCCGCAAGGGCACGCTCAACTTCTCGTTCGTTCCGGTTCTCTGCGGCTCCGCATTCAAGAACAAGGGCGTCCAGCCGCTGCTCGACGGCGTCGTCGACTATCTGCCGTCGCCGCTGGACATCCCGCCGGTCGAAGGCCTCAAGCTCGACGGCGTTACCACCGACACCCGGGCGCCGGCCGACGATGCGCCGTTCTCGGCGCTTGCGTTCAAGATCATGAACGATCCGTTCGTGGGTACGCTGACCTTCGCCCGCATCTATTCCGGCAAGCTCGAGAGTGCGTCGGTGGTGATGAATTCGGTCAAGGACAAGAAGGAAAAAGTCGGGCGCATGCTCCTGATGCACGCGAATTCGCGTGAAGACATCGAGGAAGCATTCGCTGGCGACATCGTCGCGCTTGCGGGTCTCAAGGACACCACGACCGGCGATACGCTCTGCGCGCAGAATGCGCCGATCATCCTCGAGCGCATGGAATTCCCGGATCCCGTCATCGAGGTCGCGGTTGAACCCAAGACCAAGGCCGACCAGGAAAAGATGGGCGTCGCGCTCAATCGCCTGGCACGCGAAGATCCCTCTTTCCGCGTCACGTCTGACATGGAAAGCGGCCAGACCATCATCAAGGGAATGGGCGAGCTCCATCTCGAAATCCTGGTCGATCGCATGCGTCGCGAATTCAAGGTCGAAGCGAATGTCGGTGCGCCCCAGGTGGCGTATCGCGAGTCGCTCGCCAAGAAGGCCGATGTCGACTACACCCACAAGAAGCAGTCGGGTGGCTCGGGCCAGTTCGGTCGAGTCAAGATCACGGTAGAGCCCGGCGAACGCGGCACCGGCGTGATCTTCATCGACGAGGTCAAGGGCGGCAACGTACCGCGCGAATATATTCCGTCGGTCGAGAAGGGCATCCGCGAAGTCGCGGCGTCCGGCTCGCTGATCGGCTTCCCGATCATCGATTTCACCGCAACGCTTTATGACGGCGCCTACCATGACGTCGACTCGTCGGCGCTGGCGTTCGAAATCTGCGCACGTGGCGCGATGCGCGAAGCTGCACAGAAGGCGGGAATCAAGCTGCTCGAGCCGATCATGAAGGTCGAAGTCGTCACACCGGAGGATTATCTGGGCGACGTCATCGGCGACATGAACTCGCGGCGCGGACAGATCCAGGGCACCGATAGCCGGGGCAATGCCCAAGTTGTCGAAGCGATGGTGCCTCTCGCCAACATGTTCGGCTATGTGAACCAGCTGCGCTCCTTCACCCAGGGGCGTGCGCAGTACAGCATGCAATTCTCGCATTATGACGAGGTGCCTGCAAATGTTGCCGAAGAAGTGAAGGCAAAGCTGGCGTAACACAAATTTTGTGGTTATGAGCGCGCCCGCATGGGCGGGACGCGCTCTTCAAACGGACTGAAGAAGAAGGTAGGACAGCAATGGCGAAAGCTAAGTTTGAGCGGACGAAGCCGCACTGCAACATCGGCACCATCGGTCACGTCGACCACGGCAAGACGTCGCTGACGGCTGCGATCACGAAGGTCCTTGCCGAAACCGGCGGCGCGACCTTCACCAGCTATGATAACATCGACAAGGCGCCGGAAGAGCGCGAGCGCGGCATCACGATTTCGACCGCGCACGTCGAATATGAAACCGAAGCGCGCCACTATGCGCACGTCGATTGCCCGGGACACGCCGATTATGTGAAGAACATGATCACCGGCGCCGCGCAGATGGACGGCGGCATCCTCGTGGTGTCCGCAACCGACGGCCCGATGCCGCAGACTCGCGAGCACATCCTGCTCGCACGTCAGGTCGGCGTTCCGCAGCTCGTCGTGTTCATGAACAAGGTCGATCTGGTCGATGACGCCGAGATCCTCGAGCTCGTCGAGCTCGAAATTCGCGAGCTTCTCTCGTCCTACGACTTCGATGGCGACAACATCCCCGTCATCCAGGGTTCGGCAGTATGCGCGCTGAACGGCACCCGTCCGGACATCGGCCATGACGCCGTTCTGAAGCTGATGGAAGCAGTCGACAGCTTCATCCCGCAGCCCGAGCGTCCGCTCGACAAGCCGTTCCTGATGCCGATCGAAGACGTGTTCTCGATCTCGGGTCGTGGTACGGTCGTCACCGGCCGCGTCGAGACCGGCATCGTCAAGGTTGGCGAGGAAGTCGAGATCGTCGGCCTCAAGGACACCCGCAAGACCGTCGTCACCGGCGTCGAAATGTTCCGCAAGCTGCTCGACCAGGGCCAGGCAGGCGACAACATCGGTGCGCTGATCCGTGGCGTTGGCCGTGAAGAAGTCGAGCGTGGCCAGGTTCTCTGCAAGCCCGGCTCGATCAAGCCGCACACCGAGTTCCAGTCGGAAGTCTACGTTCTGTCGAAGGAAGAGGGTGGCCGTCACACGCCGTTCTTCGCCAACTACCGTCCGCAGTTTTACTTCCGCACCACCGACGTCACCGGTGAAGTTGTCCTCCCCGAGGGCACCGAGATGGTGATGCCTGGCGATAACGTGCAGCTCGGCGTAAAGCTGATTGCACCGATCGCCATGGAAGAGGGGCTTCGCTTCTCGATCCGTGAAGGCGGCCGCACCGTTGGTGCAGGGGTTGTCAGCGCGATCACTAAGTAATATAGGGCTGGCACCGCCCGATTCCCCAGGGAGTCGGGCGGTCTGCTTTTACAGATTTTTTGATCTCACTCGGGCGGCGGAAAGCCTCCGTCGCCAGCGTGGGGTTTCGCTCTTTCTCATCGGTAGTGGACATGGAAACGCAGAATATTCGCATTCGCCTGAAGGCGTTCGATCATCGAGTGCTGGATCAGGCAACCGGTGACATTGCCGATACCGCGCGCCGCACCGGTGCGCTCATTCGCGGTCCGATTCCGCTGCCTACGCGCATCGAGAAGTTCACTGTGAACCGCGGCCCGCACATCGACAAGAAGTCGCGGGAGCAGTTCGAAGTCCGCACCCACAAGCGGCTGCTGGACATCGTTCAGCCGACGCCGCAGACGGTCGATGCACTAATGAAGCTCGACCTCGCAGCAGGTGTTGATGTCGAGATCAAACTGGCCTAAGGCCAGCGCGAGATAGGGATACCGAACGGCTTCGGTCGTTGTCCGAGTCCCCACCGCCGCATCGTTCACGGTGCGGCTCCAGCCCAGGTGGGGGCATTAATCGGTTTCGTTTGGGCTGGGGTCTCGGGTTAACCGGGGCCTTTTTGTTTGTCACGCTCCCTGGAAGGGGAGCCTCTGAATGGAAGGAGCAGATCATGCGCACTGGCGTGATCGCGAAAAAGATGGGTATGACCCGTCTCTTCCAGGACGATGGCCGGCACGTGCCGGTTACTGTCCTGGTACTGGACAAGGTCCAGGTTGTTGCCCGCCGCGAGGCGGATCGTGATGGTTATGTCGCGGTCCAGCTCGGCGCTGGTACGGCCAAGGCCAAGAATGTTTCCAAGCCGCAGCGTGGCCATTTCGGCAAGGCCGAAGTCGAGCCCAAGGCGCGCGTGGCGGAATTCCGCGTTTCTGAAGATGCCCTGCTTGACGTGGGGGCCGAGATTTCGGCCGACCATTATGTCGCAGGACAGTTCGTCGACATTTCGGGCCAGACGCAGGGCAAGGGCTTTGCGGGCGGCATGAAGCGTTGGGGCTTTGGCGGTCTGCGTGCGACCCACGGCGTCTCGGTCTCGCACCGTTCGCTCGGTTCGACCGGCCAGCGCCAGGATCCGGGCCGCGTGTTCAAGAACAAGAAGATGGCCGGCCACATGGGCGACCGTCAGCGCACGCAGCAGAATCTTGAGATCGTTCGCACGGACGCCGAACGCGGCCTGCTGTTCGTCAAGGGTTCGGTTCCCGGTCACAAGGGAGCCTGGCTGCTGGTGAAGGACTCGGTGAAGGAGGCCCGCCCGGCGGACGCCCCTTATCCCGCCGGCCTGAAGTCGGTTGCCGCTAGCAACGAAGTCCAGCCGGTCGCTGTCGAAGCGCAGGTTGAGGCTCCGGTCGAAACCAACGATGGTCAGGAGGGCTGATAGATGAAGATCAAGGTTCAGACCCTCGACGCAATCGAGTCCGGCGATATCGAGCTTGACGAGGCCGTATTCGGCGTCGAGCCCCGCGCCGACATTCTCCATCGCGTCGTCACCTGGCAGCTCGAAAAGCGTCGCGGCACTGCCCGCGGAGCTCGCGAGCGCGCCGACGTCGCCCGGACCGGCAAGAAGTTCGGTCGCCAGAAGGGCGGCGGTACGGCTCGTCACGGCGATCGCCGCGCCCCTACCTTCATCGGTGGCGGCAAGGCACATGGTCCCCGCGTTCGCGACTTTAATCCGGGTCTCAACAAGAAGATCCGTGCCCTCGGTCTCAAGATGGCGCTGTCATCGAAGATCGCCGGCGGCAATCTGATCATTGTCGATACGCTGGAGATCAAGGACGCCAAGACCAAGGCGCTCGCCGGCCAGATCGGCAAGCTCGGCTTCGGTCGTTCGGCCCTGGTGATTGATGGCGACATGGTAGCCGAGGGCTTCGCGCTCGCCGCTTCCAACCTGCCGCTGATCAACGTCATGCCGGCAATGGGCGCCAATGTTTACGACATCCTGAAGCACGACACGCTGGTGCTGACCCGCGCGGCCGTCGAGAAGCTGGAGGCGCGGTTCAATGGCTAAGAAGCAAACCCAGGCGGTCGACATCAATCACTATGATGTCGTCCTCGCCCCGCACATCACCGAGAAGTCGACCATGCTCTCCGAGCATAATGCGGTCGTCTTCAAGGTTGCCAGCGGCGCGACCAAGCCGGCGATCAAGGCGGCGGTCGAAGCGCTGTTCAATGTCTCGGTGACGGGCGTGAACACGATGGTGACCAAGGGCAAGACCAAGCGCTGGAAGGGCAAGCCCTACAAGCGTTCGGACGAGAAGAAGGCGATCGTGACGCTGGCCGAAGGCCAGTCTATCGACGTCACCACCGGTATCTGAGGGGCCGCGGAACATGGCACTCAAGCATTATAACCCGACGAGTCCGGCCCGCCGTGGCCTGATCCTCGTCGATCGTTCGAGCCTCTGGAAGGGTAAGCCTATCAAGGCGCTCGTCGAGGGCAAGCGCAAGTCGGGCGGCCGCAACAACATGGGCCACGCCACTGCGCGTGGCATCGCGGGGGGTCACAAGCAGAAGTATCGCTTCGTCGACTTCAAGCGTCGGAAGTGGGACCAGCCTGCTGCGATCGAGCGGATCGAATATGATCCCAACCGTTCGGCGTTCATCGCTCTGGTGAAGTATGAGGACGGCGAACTCGCCTATATCATCGCACCGCAGCGTCTTGCCGTTGGCGACAGTGTCGTCGCCGGCAAGAAGACCGACGTCAAGCCGGGCAACGCGATGGAAATTGGCCAGATTCCTGTTGGCACCATCGTCCACAACGTGGAGATGAAGCCTGGCAAGGGTGGTCAGATCGCTCGCGCTGCAGGGACTTATGTACAGGTCGTCGGTCGTGACCGCGGCATGGTCATTGTCCGCCTGAATTCGGGCGAGCAGCGCTACATTCGCTCTGATTGCATGGCGACGGTCGGTGCAGTGTCCAACCCGGACAACGCCAACCAGAACCTCGCCAAGGCCGGCCGCAATCGCTGGCTGGGCAAGCGTCCGCTTACCCGCGGCGTTGCAAAGAACCCGGTCGATCACCCCCATGGTGGTGGTGAAGGCCGTACCTCGGGCGGCCGTCATCCGGTTACGCCCTGGGGCAAGCCGACCAAGGGTGCACGCACCCGCAACAACAAGGCGACGGACAAGATGATTATCCGTTCACGCCATGCGAAGAAGAAGAGGTAAAGATGGCCCGGTCCGTCTGGAAAGGTCCGTTTGTAGACCTTCATCTGCTGCGTAAGGCTGAAGGCGCCCAGGAGAGCGGTGTGCGTAACGCACCGATCAAGACCTGGTCGCGCCGTTCTACCATTCTTCCGCAGTTCGTCGGCTTGACGTTCAACGTCTATAATGGCCGCAAGTTCGTCCCGGTTTCGGTTAACGAGGACATGGTCGGCCACAAGCTGGGCGAGTTCGCGCCGACGCGCTACTTCCCCGGCCACGCCGCGGACAAGAAGGGTAAGCGCTGATGTCAAAATCTGCTGCTCCTCGCCGTGTCGGCGATAAGGAAGCGCTTGCGGTGGCTACCACCGTTCGCGGCTCCCCGCAGAAGCTCAACCTGGTTGCTGCGCTGATCCGTGGCCGCAAGGCCGGTGACGCGCTCAACATCCTGACCTTCTCTAAGAAGGCCATGGCGATCGACGTCCGCAAGTGCCTGGCAAGCGCGATCGCCAATGCGGAAAACAATCACAACCTTGATGTCGATGCTCTCGTCGTCAAGGAAGCGTCGGTCGGCAAGTCGATCGTGATGAAGCGGTTTGCGACCCGCGCGCGTGGTCGTTCGACGCGGATCATCAAGCCGTTCTCGCGCCTCCGCGTGGTCGTGCGTGAACAGGAAGAGGCTGAATAACATGGGTCAGAAGTCTAACCCGATCGGCATGCGGCTGCAGATCAACCGCACCTGGGACAGCCGCTGGTACGCCGACGGCCAGGATTATGGCCGGCTGCTGCTCGAGGATCTGAAGATCCGCAAGTTCATCATGAAGACGCTGCCGCAGGCCGCGATCTCCAAGGTGGTCATCGAGCGTCCTGCCAAGCTGTGCCGGATTTCGATTTTCGCTGCCCGCCCGGGCGTGATCATCGGCAAGAAGGGCGCCGACATCGAGAAGCTCCGCCGCAAGCTCGGCGCGATGACTTCCTCGGACGTCTCGCTTAACATCGTCGAGATCCGCAAGCCGGAAGTCGATTCCCGCCTCGTTGCGCAGGGCATCGCCGACCAGCTCGAGCGTCGCGTCGCTTTCCGTCGTGCCATGAAGCGCGCAGTTCAGTCGGCGATGCGTCTTGGTGCCGAAGGCATCCGGATCAATTGCGCCGGCCGTCTCGGCGGTGCGGAAATCGCGCGTACCGAATGGTATCGCGAAGGCCGTGTTCCGCTGCATACGCTGCGCGCGAATGTCGATTATGCCGAAGCTGAAGCCCATACCGCCTATGGCGTGTGCGGGATCAAGGTCTGGATCTTCAAGGGTGAAATCCTTGGTCATGATCCGATGGCCCAGGACCGGCTGATGATGGAAGCACAAACGTCGGGGGTTCGGCCGGCGCGGTAAGGGGTAACCCTGCCAGCGTCGCCTGATCGACCGATTAAACGGTGTCAGAAGGCGAATAGAAATGCTTCAACCAAAGCGCACCAAATTCCGTAAGGCCCACAAGGGCCGCATCCATGGCGATGCCAAGGGTGGAACCGCGCTCAACTTCGGCGCCTTCGGCCTGAAGGCACTTGAGCCGGACCGTATCACGGCCCGCCAGATCGAAGCGGCTCGCCGCGCGATCACGCGTCATATCAAGCGCCAGGGGCGTTTGTGGATTCGCATCTTCCCGGATCTTCCGGTGTCGTCGAAGCCAGCCGAAGTTCGCATGGGCTCGGGCAAGGGCGCGCCTGAATTCTGGGTCGCCCGAGTCAAGCCCGGCCGCATCCTGTTCGAGCTCGACGGTGTTCCCGGACCGCTCGCCCGCGTCGCTTTCGAGCGTGCGATGGAAAAGCTTCCGATCAAGACCAAGGTGGTTGCCCGCCTTGGCGAATCGATCATTTGAGGATTTCGTGATGGCCAAGATCGCAGATCTCAAAGCCTTGACCGACGATCAGCTCTCTTCAGAGCTGGGTTCGCTCAAGCGTGAGCAGTTCAACCTCCGCTTCCAGGCGGCTACGAACCAGCTCGAAAAGCCGTCGCGGGTTCGTGTGGTTCGCCGCACGATCGCTCAGATCAAGACCCTTCAGACCCAGCGGTCCTCCGCTGAGTCCAAGGCGTAAGGAGTTAAGTCATGCCGAAGCGCGTGCTGACGGGAACGATCGTTTCCGACAAGGGCGACAAGACGGTGGTGGTCAGTGTCGAGCGGCGGGTTAAGCACCCGCTGTACGGCAAGATCATCAAGCGGTCGAAGAAGTATCACGCCCACGACGAGGGTAACGTCTTCAAGGAAGGCGAGACCGTTCGCATCGAGGAGTGCGCCCCGATCTCCAAGCTGAAGACGTGGCGTGTAGTCGGTAAAGTGGGCGCTGACGCGCCTGCCGCGGCCTGAAGGGAGGGCTGAACCATGATTCAGATGCAGTCCAATCTCGAGGTTGCCGACAACAGCGGTGCCAAGCGCGTCCAGTGCATCAAGGTGCTGGGTGGCTCGAAGCGTCGTACCGCGACCGTAGGCGACGTCATCGTCGTCTCGATCAAGGAAGCGGCGCCTCGCGGCAAGGTGAAGAAGGGTGACGTCCATCGCGCCGTCATCGTTCGCACGGCCAAGGACATCCATCGCGCCGACGGATCGACGATCCGCTTCGACACGAACGCTGCCGTTCTCATCAACAAGAACAGCGGCGAGCCGATCGGCACTCGTATCTTCGGCCCGGTTGTCCGCGAGCTCCGCGCCAAGAACCACATGAAGATCATCTCGCTCGCGCCTGAGGTGCTGTAATGTCTGCGCTGAAGATCAAGAAGGGCGACAAGGTCGTCATCCTGTCCGGCAAGGACAAGGGCAAGTCGGGTGAAGTGACCCGTTCGATTCCTCGCGAAAGCAAGGTCGTCGTATCGGGTGTCAACATGATCACTCGTCACCGCAAGCCGAGCCAGACCAGTCCGCAGGGCGGACTGGATCGGGTCGAGGCCCCGCTGCACGTGTCCAACGTCGCGATCGCCGATCCCAAGACCGGCCAGGCGACTCGCGTGCGCTTCGAAACCAAGGACGGCAAGAAGGTCCGCGTGGCCGTAAAGTCCGGGGAGACGCTCGATGGCTGATGCCGCATACAAGCCGAAGATGAGGACTGTCTACGAAGACACCATCATCCAGGCGATGACCGAAAAGTTCGGTTACAAGAACAGCATGGAAGTGCCGAAGCTCGGCAAGATCGTGATCAACATGGGTGTCGGTGAGGCTACCCAGGACAAGAAGCGCGTCGAGACTGCCGCAACCGAGATGGAACTCATCGCGGGTCAGAAGCCGGTAATCACGAAGGCGAAGAAGTCGATCGCGCAGTTCAAGCTTCGCGAAGGCATGCCGATCGGCGTCAAGGTTACGCTCCGTCGTGAGCGTATGTACGAGTTCCTCGATCGCCTGATCACGATCGCGCTCCCACGCGTTCGCGACTTTCGTGGCCTCAACCCGAAGTCGTTCGATGGCCGGGGCAATTATGCGCTGGGCCTGAAGGAACAGCTCGTGTTCCCCGAGATCAACTATGACCGCATCGAAAAGGTGCGCGGCATGGACGTGATCGTTACCACTACTGCGAAGACCGATGAGGAAGCTCGTGAACTGCTCCGGCTGTTCGGTTTCCCGTTCCCGCAGGATGAACAGCAGAAGGCGGCCTGAGGGCCCTTCCGGAAAAGGAAGAACTTAAGTCATGGCGAAACTGAGTTCGATCAACAAGAACGAGAAGCGCAAGAAGCTGGTCGCGGCTTATGCGGGCAAGTATGCCCGCCTGAGGGCGATCGCGGACGACGAAAGCAAGGATGAGACCGAACGTCTCATCGCGCGCCTTCGGATGGCCGAGCTTCCGCGCAACGCGAATCCGACACGCGTCCGCAATCGTTGCGAGATGACCGGTCGGCCCCGCGCGTATTACCGCAAGTTCCGGCTTTGCCGCATTCAGCTTCGGGATCTGGCCAACAAGGGCCTCATTCCCGGCGTTGTAAAGTCGAGCTGGTAAGGATTAAGACTGATGGCTCTGACCGATCCACTGGGTGATATGCTCACCCGCATCCGTAACGGGCAACAGGCTCGCAAGGACAGCGTGGTTTCCCCCGCTTCCAAGCTCCGTGCTCGTGTGCTCGACGTGCTCAAGCGCGAAGGCTATATCCGTGGCTATCACGAGGAAGATCTGGGGCCGTTGAAGGGCCTCCGCATCGAACTCAAATATTTCGAGGGCCAGCCTGCCATCCGGCACGTATCGCGCGTCTCGAAGCCCGGCCGCCGCGTCTATTCGGGTTCGAAGGACCTGCCTCGCGTCCGTAACGGCCTTGGCATCACCATCGTATCGACGCCGCGTGGCGTTCTGTCCGACGCCGAAGCGCGGGACCAGAATGTTGGCGGCGAGATCCTGGCGGAGGTGTTCTGATGAGCCGTACCGGAAAGAAGCCGGTGACGATCCCTAGCGGCGTCACGGCAACGATCGAAGGCGGACTGATCTCGGTCAAGGGGCCCAAGGGCGCCATGACCCTGCCGCTGGTCGACGAAGTCACCTATGCGCTCGAGGACGGCAAGATCCAGGTCATGCCCGCCAACGAGACCAAGCGCTCGCGCGCTTTCTGGGGCATGCAGCGTACGCTGATCCAGAATCTGGTCGATGGCGTCACTGCCGGCTTCCAGAAGACACTGGAAATCACCGGCGTCGGCTATCGTGCCAATGCGCAGGGCCAGAAGCTCAAGCTTCAACTCGGCTACAGCCATGATGTCGATCTCGACGTGCCCGAGGGCCTGACGGTGGCGACGCCGGACCAGACCACGGTCCACATTCACGGCATCGACAAGCAGAAGGTCGGCCAGTTTGCGGCCGAGATTCGCCAGTGGCGGAAGCCTGAGCCGTACAAGGGCAAGGGCATCAAGTATCGCGGTGAGTTCATCTTCCGCAAGGAAGGGAAGAAGAAGTAATGGCCAAGGGACTCTCTCTTTTCCAGAAGCGCCGCCAGCGCGTGCGCGCAGCGCTTCGCTCCAAGGGCGGCATGCGTCCTCGGCTTTCGATCCATCGTTCGGGCCGTCACATCTACGCCCAGGTGATCGACGACGAAGCTGGCCGTACGGTTGCTTCGGCTTCGACCCTCGACAAGGATGTTCGTGGCCAGACTGGCGCGACTTCGGTTGCTGCTGCCGATGTTGGTAAGCGCGTTGCCGAGAAGGCAACCGCAGCTGGCGTCACCCGCGTCGTGTTCGATCGCGGTGGCTTTCTCTTCCATGGTCGCGTGAAGGCTCTTGCCGACGCAGCGCGCGAAGCCGGACTGGAATTCTAAATGGCTGACGAACCCATAAACGAAGCCGGCCCCAGCGCCGGCAGCGCACCGGAAGGTGCAGCGCCGGAAGGTGCTCGTCGCGGCCGCGGCAATCGTGGTGGCCGCAGCGGTGGCAACGATCGTCCGGGCGGCGGTCGTGGTCGTCGTGACGACAATCGTCGCGGTGGTCCTTCCAACGAGGATGGCGGCGAAGAGCTGATCGAGAAGCTGGTTCACATCAACCGCGTCTCCAAGACGGTAAAGGGCGGCAAGCGCTTCGGCTTTGCAGCGCTGGTTGTCGTGGGTGACGGCAAGGGTCGTGCAGGCTTCGGTCATGGCAAGGCGCGCGAAGTGCCTGAAGCCATTTCGAAGGCTACTGCCGCCGCCAAGAAGGCGATGGTTCGCGTTCCGCTTCGTGAAGGCCGCACGCTGCATCATGACGGCACTGGCCATTTCGGCGCAGGTCTCGTCTATGTTCGCTCGGCACCGCAGGGTACGGGCATCATCGCGGGTGGCCCGATGCGCGCCGTGTTCGAGAGCCTTGGTGTCCACGACGTGGTCACCAAGTCGGTCGGCACCAACAATCCCTACAACATGATCCGGGCGACCTTCGAGGCGTTGATCGACCAGTCGTCGCCGAAGTCGGTGGCACAGCGTCGCGGCAAGAAGATCGCCGACCTGCTGGGTCGCGGTGGAGCATCGGCTAACGAAGCCGAAGCCGAAGCCGTCGCGGTTACGGAGTAATCGACATGGTCAAGACCGAGAAGAAGACCGTCAAGATCACCCAGACGGGTTCACCGATTCGCCGTACCTCCGACCAGCGCGCAACGCTGATCGGCCTCGGCCTGAACAAGATGCACCGCACGAGCGAACTGGTGGATACACCGGAAGTTCGCGGCATGATCCGCAAGGTGCATCACATGGTGAAGGTGGAAGGCTAAGCCTTCCCACCCATCGAACCAGTTTTCCCTCTCCCGCCCGCGGGAGAGGGTTTTGGTTTCAAGCGCGAACATAGCGAAAGCGAGTGCAGAACATGAAGCTTAATGAAATCCGCGACAATCCTGGCTCACGCAAGGATCGGGTCCGTGTCGGACGTGGTATCGGTTCGGGCGTCGGCAAGACTGCCGGCCGTGGCCAGAAGGGCCAGAAGAGCCGCGAAGGCGTCTCGATCAAGGGCTTCGAAGGCGGCCAGATGCCGCTTCACATGCGTCTTCCAAAGCGCGGCTTCAACAACATCTTCGCGAAGGATTTCGCCGAGGTGAACCTTGGTGCGATCCAGAAGCTGATCGACGCCGGCACGCTCGATGCCAGCGCAGTCATCGATCATGATGCGCTCAAGGCAGTTGGCCTCGCTCGTGGCGGCAAGAATGGCGTGCGTTTGCTCGGCAAGGGTGCGCTCAGCAGCAAGGTTTCGCTCAAGGTCTCTGGCGTTTCGGCTGGTGCCAAGAAGGCGGTCGAGCTGGTCGGTGGCTCGGTCGAGGTCATCCTGGTCGTTACGGCTGCCGAGAAGGCTCTCGCCAAGAAGGGCAAGGTTCGCGCTGCGCGCCTGGCCGAGCAGAAAAAGGCCTGAGCCGTTTGATCGCTTTGGCTTAGACAAGCCGGAGCCAGACACTATATGGGGCGGCAGGAGGCAGAAATGTTTCCTGCCGTCTTTTGATTTTTCCGGGGTGGAACATAAATGGCATCCGCAGCCGAGCAATTCGCCTCCAACATGAGCCTGTCGCAGTTCGCGAAAGCATCCGAACTCAAGAAGCGACTCTGGTTCACGCTTGGCGCGCTCATCATTTTCCGTCTTCTGAGCCATGTGCCGCTGCCGGGCCTCGACCCGCGCGCCCTGGCCACCTTGTTCGAGACGACCAAGGGCGGCGTGCTCGACTTCTTCAATACCTTCTCGGGCGGTTCGCTGTCCCGGATGAGCCTGATCGCGCTCGGCGTGATGCCTTACATCACCGCCTCGATCGTTATCCAGCTGGCGACATCGCTGTCGCCGTCGCTTGCCGCGATCAAGAAGGAAGGCGAAAGCGGGCGCAAGAAGCTCAACCAGTATACGCGCTACGGCACGGTATTGCTCACCGCCATCCAGGGTTATTTCATCGCCGTCGGGCTTGAGACCTGGGGCGCGGACCAGGGCATGTCCGCGGTGGTCGAACCCGGCATGCTCTTTCGCGTTTCAGCGGTGATCTCGCTGATCGGCGGCACAATGTTCCTGATGTGGCTGGGTGAACAGATCACCAGCCGCGGCATCGGGAACGGCGTTTCGCTGATCATCATGGCCGGTATCGTCTCGCAGCTGCCGACGGCGCTTGCCAAGGTGTTCGAGGGCGGCCGTACCGGATCGCTCTCGCCGCTGCTGATTTTCGCCGTGCTGGTGCTGGTGATCGGCCTGATCGCGTTCATCTGCTTCATGGAGCGCGCCCAGCGGAGGGTGCTGATCCAATATCCCAAGCGCCAGACGCAACGGGGCTCGATGCAGGCCGAGAAGAGCCACCTGCCGCTTAAGATCAATACCGCGAATGTGATCCCGCCAATCTTCGCTTCGTCGCTGCTGCTGATGCCGCTGACGATTTCGCAGTTCGCCGGACAGCGGGTCGCGGGCGAGAGCATGTGGGGGGATTTCATTATCTCCCTCAACCAGTATCTCGCGCATGGTACGCCGTTGTATATGGCGCTCTATGCCTCGGGGATCATCTTCTTCTGCTTCTTCTACACCGCCGTGGTGTTCAATCCGGAAGAGACGGCCGATAATCTGAAGCGCTATGGTGGTTTCATCCCGGGCATTCGTCCGGGCAAGAATACCGAGGTCTATCTCGATTATGTGCTGACGCGTATCACCGTGCTCGGCGCTGCCTATCTTACCTTCATCTGCCTCGTGCCGGAATTCCTGGTCGCGAAAGCCGGCATCCCATTCTATCTGGGCGGCACCAGCCTGCTGATCGTCGTGAACGTCACGATCGACACGGTGACCCAGATCCAGAGCCACTTGCTGGCGCATCAATATGGGGACCTCATCAAGAAGGCCAAACTCAAGGGGGGAATGCGTAGGTGAATTTGATACTGCTGGGCCCGCCGGGGGCGGGGAAGGGGACCCAAGCTTCGCGCCTGATGGCGGATCGTGGGATGATCCAGCTTTCGACCGGGGATATGCTGCGCGCTGCGGTCAAGGCAGGTACGCCTGTCGGGCTGCAGGCCAAGGCTGTGATGGACGCAGGCGGACTGGTGTCCGACGACATTGTCAGCGGCATTATCGGTGAGCGGCTCGATGAGCCCGACACCAACGCAGGCGTGATCTTCGACGGCTATCCGCGCACCGCTGCCCAGGCAGATGCGCTCGATGGCCTGCTGGCCGAACGCGGGCGCAAGCTCGACAAGGTTATCGAACTTGCGGTGGACGAGGATGCGCTCGTTGATCGAATCACTGGCCGTTACACTTGCGGCACGTGCAACGAAGGCTATCACGACCGCTACAAGCAGCCCAAAATTGCTGGTGTCTGCGATGTTTGCGGCGGTACTGAATTCAAGCGGCGCCCTGACGACAATGAGGAGACGGTGCGCAACCGCATGGCCGAATATCGTGCCAAGACTGCGCCCATCCTTCCAATCTACGAGGCAAGAGGCCTGGTTGCACGTGTCGACGGGATGGCTGACATCGATTATGTCACTGCCGCCATCGAAGCTATACTCGACGCCTGAACGAACGTGCGGCTTTCGTGACGTTCACGGTCCGCGAAGCGCGTGCCGTTCCTGGGCCTGCTGTTATGAACTGGTGGCACAAGATCAAGCGGCTGTTCCTGGCCGAGACGGCACCGACCCGGTCGGCGCTGCCTGTTCAGTCGCAAGCGATCGAGATTGCACGTGTGCTGTGCATCATGGGCATGGTCTATGCGCATGTCTGGACTGGCAGGACCTCGGCCTACATCATCGCGCATTCGACAACCGATCAGGGAATGCTCCGCTGGTTCGTCGTCGAGATGATCGGTCGCAGCTCAGTGCCATTGCTGGGCATGGTTTCGGGATGGCTCGTTGGGTCGTCAGCCTTGCGTCGATCCTATTGGCGCTTCGCTCTGGGAAAGGCACGCACGGTGCTCGCGCCAATGCTGCTGTGGAATGCGCTCGCGGTGTTCCTGATCCTTGGGGCAGCCTATCTCCAGATCATTCGCGGTCCCGGATGGAAGGGCTGGGGCTGGGTGCTGGGGGAGGTTACAGCCTTTAGTCGCTTCAATGAACTGAACGTCCAGATGCCATTCCTCCGCGATCTCTTCGTGTGCATGCTGATCGCGCCGCTTGTGGTGAGGTTGAGGAGCGCATGGCTGATCGTGCTGCTGATGACGGTATTGGTATGGACCGTAGCGACATGGTTCTTCCCATTGGTCCTGCGACCCCAGGTGGCGCTTTTCTTCGTGATTGGCATCGCGGCCCGGCGTTGGGGCTGGGCTGATTATGTGGGGCGCATGCCCTTCGGCCTTGCCGCTTTGCCGTTCCTGTTGCTGGCGCCGGTGAAGTTCGCTCTATCGGTATGGGGCTATTATTTCGGACGCGAGGAAGTCGAGATCGTCACGGCCGTTGAGATGGCGATGCGCGTGTCGGCCGCGATGCTCATGTGGCGTATTTCGATGGCGTTGGTCGGCAAGCCGATCGCCATCCCGATCATGCGGATCGAGCCTTATGCGTTCCTGCTGTTCTGCTCGCACGAGATCATGATCTGGCTGGCCTCGCAGAAAATCGGCAGCGTGACCGGCCCACTGGATGCCCCTGGCTGGCCGATCTTCTTCCTGTTGAACCCGTTGCTGGTGCTTTGCGGTACGCTTGTGCTGGGGAAGCTCCTCGTCGAACTCGCGCCATGGGCAGCGAACTGGTTGAGCGGCGGGCGATTGAACGGCCGTCCGGCGAAGACGCATCTCATTGCTCAAGCGGTATGAAAATGAACGGGTTGGGATTGGCCAACCTGCTTGACAGCGGCGCCGAAGGCTCTTAATCGCCCCCAATCCCGAATGAATTGCACCGGCGGCGCTCGATTGGCGTCCGCCGTTTTAATTCGTTGACGGGATGCAAAGCGTAGAGATGGGGCGCTCGCCAGGCGACCCGTGGAGCGAGGAGAAACAACTGTGGCACGTATTGCGGGTGTTAACATCCCGACCAACAAGCGCGTCGAAATCGCGCTTACCTATATTCACGGAATTGGCCGTACCAAGGCCAAGCAGATCGCCGACAAGATCGGCATCGAATCGCATCGTCGCGTGCAGGATCTTTCCGACCAGGAAGTTCTGCAGATCCGCGAAGCGATCGACGCCGGCCACACCGTGGAGGGTGATCTCCGCCGTGAAGTCGCGATGAATATCAAGCGCCTGATGGATCTCGCCTGCTATCGCGGCCTGCGGCATCGCAAGGGCCTGCCAGTTCGTGGCCAGCGCACGCATACCAATGCGCGCACCCGCAAGGGCAAGGCCAAGCCGATCGCCGGCAAGAAGAAGTAAGCAGCGGCCCAGGCCGCTCTCCAGATATAGGCAGGATAGACTATGGCACGCGAACCTCAGCGCATTCGTCGCCGTGAACGCAAGAACATCACGTCCGGCGTCGCACATGTGAACGCCAGCTTCAACAATACCATGATCACCATCACCGACGCGCAGGGCAATGCTATTGCCTGGTCGTCCGCCGGCACGATGGGCTTCAAGGGCAGCCGCAAGTCGACGCCTTACGCCGCGCAGGTCGCAGCGGAAGACGCCGGCAAGAAGGCAGCCGAACATGGCGTCCGCACCCTCGAAGTTGAGGTCAAGGGCCCCGGTTCGGGCCGTGAATCGGCGCTCCGTGCGCTGCAGGCGGTCGGTTTCCACATCACGTCGATCCGTGACGTGACTCCGATCCCGCACAATGGCGTGCGGCCTTCCAAGCGTCGTCGCGTTTGATGTGAATTTCTGCGGAGGGCTTTTTCCTGCCCTCCGCGTCCCATTTTCCGGCCCTGGCAGACGTGCCTCGGCCCAACCCCAAGGGGACCACAGTGACTGTCAACGCAAAGAACTGGCAGGAAATGAAGAAGCCCAACAGCCTCGAAAAGAAGGCTGGTGGGGACGGCAAGCGTCGCGCGACGTTCGTCGCGGAGCCGCTCGAGCGTGGCTTCGGCCTGACGCTCGGCAATGCGCTGCGCCGTGTATTGCTGTCGTCGCTTCAAGGTGCAGCTGTCACCTCGATCAAGATCGAGAACGTACTGCACGAATTCTCCTCGCTTGCCGGCGTGCGCGAGGATGTGACCGACATCGTCCTCAACGTGAAGCAGCTTGCGCTCAGGATGCAGGGCGAAGGCCCGAAGCGGCTCCAGCTTTCGGTGACCGGCCCAGCCGAAGTCACCGCAGGAAGCATCGCTACTTCGGGCGATATCGAGGTGATGAACCCCGATCTCGTCATCTGCCATCTCGACGAAGGCGCGACGCTCAACATGGAGCTCACTGCCGATGTCGGCAAGGGCTATGTGCCGGCAGCTTCGAACCGTCCGGCAGATGCGCCGATCGGCCTGATTCCGGTGGATGCGCTTTATTCGCCGGTTCGCCAGGTATCCTACAAGGTCGAGAACACCCGCGTCGGACAGGAGCTTGACTATGACAAGCTCACGCTGACGATCGAGACCGACGGAACGATCGCCCCCGAAGATGCGCTCGCCTATTCGGCGCGCATCCTTCAGGACCAGCTCCAGCTCTTCGTCCACTTCGACGACGGCCTGGTGGTTGCTGCCGCAACATCCGGGGTTTCCGCGCCGGTGGCTGGTGGTTCTTCGGAGCCTGCTACCGACTCGAACCAGATCAATCGTTACCTTCTCAAGAAGGTCGACGAGCTCGAGCTTTCGGTGCGTTCGGCCAATTGCCTCAAGAACGACAACATCATCTACATCGGCGATCTCGTGCAGAAGACCGAAGCTGAGATGCTGCGTACGCCGAATTTCGGCCGCAAGTCGCTCAACGAGATCAAGGAAGTCCTCGCTTCGATGGGCCTTCGCCTCGGGATGGAGATCCCGGGCTGGCCGCCAGAGAACATCGAGGAAATGGCCAAGAAGCTCGAACAGGAGTTCTAAGGTCGCGAATCGGTCCCCGGCGAAAGCCGGGGTCCAGTTCAGGCACTGCTTCTGGACCCTGGCTTTTGCCGGGGCACGAAAGGGTTTGGGCGGTGCCCTATCACCGCCTGGTCCGGGGTACCTGATACGGCCCCCGAACAAACTAAAGGAAGAATATCATGCGCCATCGCGTAGGCGGCCGCAAACTTCAGCGGACATCCAGCCATCGTACCGCCCTGTTCCGTAACCAGGCAGCGGCACTCATCAAGCATGAGCAGATCATGACCACCGTGGCGAAGGCCAAGGAATTGCGTCCGTACGTCGAGAAGCTGATCACGCTCGCAAAGCATGGTGGCCTCGCCAATCGTCGCCTGGCGCATGCGCGCCTGCTCGACGATACGCAGCTGAAGAAGCTGTTCGAAGTGCTGGCCGAGCGTTATGCCAACCGCGCCGGTGGCTATACCCGCATCGTCAAGGCGGGCATTCGCGCTTCCGACGCTGCCTCGATGGCAATCATCGAATTCGTCGATCGCGATGTTTCGGCAAAGGGCCAGGATTCTGGGCCAGTGCAGAATGCCGACGAGGAAGAATACGAAGCCGCCTGATCGGCTCGGTTCTCCTGATACCAGAAGGGCTGCCGCAGCGATGTGGCGGCCCTTTTTGTTTGTGTTCCCCCGGCACGCTTTTGCTGGGACTGAAGCGCCGTTGGTATTACAATCTGCTGCACGGGCGGTTCATCACGCCGACAGCCCGTTTCGTCCATGAAGGCGATGGATCTCGCACCGGGATCCGACTCGGAGTTTCGGAACATGAACGGGCTGAAGAAGACGCTGGGAATGGCCGGCATGGCCGCAATGCTGATGGCGTCGACGACGCCTGCAATGGCCCGGCCTGGCTGGGGCGGCGGCTGGGGTGGTCATGGCGGCGGATATCGCGGTTTTGGCGGTTACGGCCATTATCATCATGGCGGCGATGGCTTCGGCAACTTCCTGCTCGGCGCAATCGTCGCAGGCGGGATCGTCGCGGTGGCATCTTCCGCATCGAGGTCGGACCGTGAAGCCCGGGTGGTCGAGGGTCCGAGCGGACGTCCCGATCACAGCAACTGGTCCGACAGTGAGAGCGACGCGGCCAATATCTGTGCCGATGCAGCCCAGGATCTTGCCTCGAAGCGTGGTCTCGATGCGCACGTCGACGATGTCGATACGGTCGATCCTGACGAAGCCGATGGTTATCGGGTCGAAGGCAGGCTGGACAATGGCAAGGATTTCACCTGCGGCGTTAATCGTGGCGAGCTCACCTATATCCAGTTCTCAGACCCGGACGTCGCATCGCGCTATTGATGGAGGCGGGAATGCAAAAGCGAGCGGGCATCGAGTCAGCCGCGCCCTAGGCCCTTGCATGTGCTGGACAGCCAGCCACGCGCGTCCTATCCGCGCATCATGACTGTCCAGCCCAATGATTCCATCCTGATCGTCGATTTCGGCAGCCAGGTCACCCAGCTTATCGCACGCCGCGTGCGCGAGGCGGGGGTCTACAGCGAAATCGCACCCTTCAACGCAGCCGAGGCCGCGTTCGAGCGTATGAAGCCGAAAGGCATCATCCTCTCGGGCGGCCCTGCCTCGGTCACCACCGATGGCAGCCCACGCGTGCCGCAGCATTTCTTCGAGGCGGGAGTTCCCATCCTCGGCATTTGCTACGGCCAGCAGGTGATGTGCGAACAGCTTGGCGGCAAGGTTGTCGGCGGGCAGGGCGAAGGTGAATTCGGCCGCGCTTTCGTCGAGGTCAGCAACCGTTCGGCACTGTTCGACGGTCTGTGGAAAGAAGGCGATCGCCACCAGGTGTGGATGAGCCATGGCGACAAGGTCGCAGAGCTCCCCGCGGGTTTCGCGCCGGTCGCGGTATCCGAAGGCGCGCCATTTGCCGTGACGTCGGACGAGAAGCGCCGCTTCTACGGTGTCCAGTTCCATCCCGAGGTTGTTCATACCCCAGACGGCGCCAAGCTGATCGCAAATTTTGCACGCCATGTCTGCGGGCTGGCCGGTGATTGGTCGATGGCCGAATTCCGAGCCACCAAGATCGCCGAAATTCGTGCTCAGGTCGGCAAGGGCAAGGTGATCTGCGGGCTTTCGGGCGGCGTCGATTCGGCTGTGGCTGCAGTGCTGATCCATGAGGCGATCGGCGAGCAACTGACCTGCGTGTTCGTCGATCATGGCCTCTTGCGGCAGGGCGAGGCGGACCAGGTGGTTGGCCTTTTCCGGGAGCATTACGGCATACCGCTCGTCCACGTGAACGCCGAGACGCTGTTCCTGAGCGGCCTCAAGGGCGTTACCGACCCCGAGGCGAAGCGCAAGTTCATCGGCAAGACCTTCATCGACGTGTTCGACAGCGAGGCACGAAAGATCGGCGGTGCCGAGTTCCTCGCCCAGGGCACGCTCTACCCGGACGTGATCGAGAGCGTCAGCTTCACCGGCGGACCTTCTGTGACGATCAAGAGCCACCACAATGTGGGCGGCTTGCCCGAGCGGATGAACATGAAGCTCGTCGAGCCGTTGCGCGAATTGTTCAAGGACGAGGTGCGTGCGCTTGGCCGCGAGCTGGGGCTGCCCGAGATCTTCGTGGGACGGCATCCGTTCCCCGGACCGGGGCTCGCGATCCGCATACCAGGCGAAGTGACCAAGGAGCGTTGCGATATCCTGCGCAAGGCCGATGCGGTCTATCTCGATGAGATCCGGAATGCGGGGCTGTACGACGCGATCTGGCAGGCGTTCGCGGTGTTGCTGCCGGTGCGATCGGTGGGCGTGATGGGCGACGGACGGACCTATGATTCGGTGCTGGCGCTCCGCGCCGTAACCTCGACGGATGGCATGACCGCTGACGTGTTCCACTTCGATCCGGCATTCCTGAGCCGCGTGGCGACTCGGATCGTCAACGAAGTCCAGGGGGTCAACCGCGTCACCTACGACTTCACGTCGAAGCCCCCCGGCACGATCGAGTGGGAATAGCTTTTATTCCGTAAACCATTGATATTCCAGTGTTTTGTATTTACAAAGTCACAGCAAAGTTTGTGGTTTTCCAAGCATTTGCGGTTGTCATTTGCAAAGAAAGTTGCAAGTTTAGCGTCCTATTGCAAATCATAGGACGCTTACTTGGCACGAGCATA
>CANJQJ010000027.1 GCA_947476425.1 Sphingomonadaceae bacterium
AGACGGGTCTTCGACAAGTGCTCAGCCCCTCCTCAGGATGAGCGGGGGCGGGGGTGAAAGCTGGGATCTCACTGCCTCCTTCCAGCGTCCGCCCGGAAAGGGTAGATCCCACCTTCGGGAGAAACACGACGGAGGGGTAGATGCACAACGGTTCGACGGCACCGCCCGTCCCCTTCTACCGCCACCTCTACGTCCAGGTTCTCATCGCCATCGCGCTCGGCGTTGCGATCGGGCATTTCTTCCCCCAAACCGGCGTCGCGCTGAAGCCGCTTGGCGATGGCTTCATCAAGCTCGTCAAGATGATCATCGCCCCAGTGATCTTCCTCACCATCACCACCGGGATCGCCGGCGTGAAGAGCGTCGGCACCGTCGGTCGAGTCGCCGCCAAGGCGTTCGCCTATTTCCTGTTCTTCTCGACCCTCGCGCTGATCGTCGGGCTGGCGGTCGCCAATCTCGTCCAGCCGGGCGCCGGGATGCACATCGATCCGGCAACGCTCGATAGCGCGAAAATCGCGGACTACACCGCCAAGGCCGGCGAACAGACGATCACCGCCTTCCTGCTCAACATCATCCCCGCAACGCTGCCCGGCGCGCTGGCCGAGGGCGAGATCCTCCAGGTGCTGTTCGTCGCGATCCTGTTCGGCATCGCGCTCGCGCTGGTCGGCGACACGGCGCGCCCGGTTCATGCCGTGCTCGATGCGACAAGCCATGTCGTATTCCGTATCGTCGCGATCCTGATGAAGGCCGCGCCGATCGGGGCGTTCGGGGCGATGGCGTTCACCGTCGGCCAATATGGCACCGGCGCGCTCGCCAACCTCGCCGGATTGGTGGCGACCTTCTACCTCACTTCGCTGATCTTCATCATCGTGGTGCTCGGCACGGTAGCGCGGATTGCCGGTTTCTCGATCTTCCGGCTGATCGCCTATCTCAAGGCCGAACTCTTCCTCGTCATCGGCACCTCGTCGTCCGAGGCAGCCCTGCCAAGCCTGATCGAAAAGCTCGAACGCGCCGGCTGCCGTAAGTCGATCGTCGGGCTCGTCGTGCCGACCGGCTACAGCTTCAATCTCGACGGCACCAACATCTACATGACGCTCGCCGCGCTGTTCATCGCGCAGGCGACCGGGGTCCATCTCTCGCTTGGCGAGCAGCTGCTGCTGCTTGGCGTCGCGATGCTGAGTTCGAAGGGCGCTGCAGGGATCACCGGCGCCGGGTTCGTCACGCTCGCTGCGACCCTATCGATCCTGCCTTCGGTGCCGGTGGCTGGCATGGCGCTGATCCTAGGCGTCGATCGCTTCATGAGCGAATGCCGCTCGCTGACCAATTTCATCGGCAATGCGGTGGCGACGATCGTCGTTTCGGCGTGGGAAGGCGGCCTCGATCGCAATCGACTCGATGCCGCGCTGGCGGGTCATGCGATGCCGCTAACAGCCGATATGGAAGCCGTCATCGCGGATTAGCACGAGAAATCGCCCGTGCTGCCGTGGCGGGCGGCTTTCCTGCTCGAGCATGAGATTAGGCGCGATCCAGAGCGCGGCGGGACAAGCAAGTATCATCGCCACGCCGATCGCCCACGGAATCAACGCATCCGCGTCGTGCGACATTGCGGTCACCAGCACCGCGACCACCGCCGCTCCAACGAAAAGCGCAAGAACGACCGGCAGGATGCACAGCGCGACGAGCGTACGAAGCGAGATCGGCGCTCTCGAGGACGGCCGCCGGAACGCCATCCCGATCCCCCGCCGCATCCACCGAAGCCGCCGGCGCCAATTCCATCGCGGCGGGCAGGCGATGATCACCGCTTCCGAAACCCGCCTCCGAGGACCATCGTCGATTTTTTCGCGATCCATTTCGTCAAAACGAGGCAAGGCGAGCGGCGTTCCAGTCGGATACGGGAGTCAATAGGGCGAAACCTATTGAATTGTAGGATTTCCCCTCCTACCTCCGTAGAATGCAACCGGAAATGCTTCGGAAAGAATGACATATGGACATCATCATCCTCCCAACAGAACTCCCTCCCTGAAAGGGAGGGGCTGGGGGTGGGTGCGCGCGTCTGCGCGCCTCAAAAACGCTCAACCCAACGGCGAGCTTCGACCCACCCCCAACCCCTCCCTGGCAGGGAGGGGAGTCATCCGCTCACGACATATCCTTTCGTCCAACCCAAATCGATTGAAACTATCTTACATAAATTCCGTGACTATTGTGACTTTAGCCGCCAGCGAACAGCCCAGCGACCCAGTAGAAAAACGCCCCGATCAAACCCGCCGCCGGGATCGTCACCACCCAGGCAACGACAATGCTCGACGCGACGTTCCAGCGCACTGCCGACATGCGGCGAGTCGAACCAACCCCAACGATCGCGCCGGTGATGGTGTGCGTGGTCGAAACCGGGATGCCGAGCCAGGTCGCGCCGAACAGGGTCAGCGCGCCGCCGGTTTCGGCGCAGAACCCCTGTTGCGGGGTGAGCCGGGTGATCTTGGAGCCCATCGTATGAACAATCCGCCAGCCGCCGAGCAGCGTACCGATGCCCATCGCAGCCTGGCAGCTGATCACGACCCAAAGCGGTACGTGGAAAGTCCCGCCGAGCAGGCCTTGCGAATAGAGCAGCACCGCGATGATCCCCATCGTCTTCTGGGCGTCATTGCCGCCATGGCCAAGCGAGTAAAGCGACGCCGAGACGAACTGGAGCTTGCGAAAGCTTGCGTCAGCCATGCTCGGCGTAGCGCGCGCAAAAGCCCAGGAGGTGCCGAGCACGAACAGCATGGCGAGCAGCAGGCCGAGCGCCGGCGAACCGACGATCGCGAGGGTCGTCTTGATCACGCCGCTCCACACCACGGCGGACAATCCAGCCTTGCTGATCCCGGCGCCAAGCAAGCCGCCCATCAGCGCATGGCTGCTCGACGAAGGAATGCCCATCACCCAGGTGACGACGTTCCAGATGATCGCGCCCATCAGCGCACCGAAGATAACCTGCGCATCGACGATTTCGGCCGAGACGATCCCCTTCCCCACCGTCTCCGCGACGTGAAGCCCGAAGAAGAGGAACGCGACGAAATTGAAGAATGCCGCCCAGAACACCGCATATTGCGGACGCAGCACGCGAGTCGAGACGATCGTCGCGATCGAGTTGGCGGCATCGTGCAGGCCGTTGAGCAGGTCGAACAGCAGAGCGACGCTGATCAGGCCGATCAGCAGCGGCATCGAAAGGGTGGCGGTCATGTTTTTTGGCCCAGGTCAGGCGTGATCGATCACGAGACCCTGGATCTCGTTGGCGACATCCTCGAACCGATCGACGACCTTTTCGAGATGACTGTAGATCTCCCGGCGGATGATGAAATCCATGAAGCGGCTCTCGCCATGGCTCTTGAACAGCGCCTTGAGCCCGGCATCGTGGATCTCGTCGGCATGGCCCTCGATGCTCACCAGCCGCTCGGTCAGCGCGTGAAGGCGATTGCCGTTGGTCCCGATCGAGCGAAGCAGCGGCACCGCCTCGGCAGTGATCCGTGCGGCCTCGACGATGATCCCGGTCATGTCGCGCATCGGCTGCTCGAATTCCTTGACCTCGTAGAGCGTGATGCTCTTGGCAGTCCCGTTCATCTGGTCGATCGCATCGTCCATCGAACTGATCAGGCTGGTGATCGCGCTGCGATCGAACGGCGTGATCAGCGTCCGCCGAACATCGTGCAACACTTCGCGGGTGATATTGTCCGCATCATGCTCGCGATCGTAGATCAGCTTGCAATATTCGGCGATGGTGTCGCCGCCCTGGAAAAGCCGAGCCAACGCATCGGCGCTATCAACCAGTGTTTGCGCATGTGCTTCGAACAAATCGAAAAAGCGCCCTTGCTTCGGCATCAATGCCTGAAACCACCGCACGATCCTGATCCTTTCACCCCCGGTTTGACGCGCCCAGACGAGCGCGTTCTGTGCAAGCCCGATGCCCTTTGGCGGCTCGCGAAAATTTCTGATCAGCGCTTGAAGGTCCGGCTCGTCGACCGCCGCCGCCGCGTCCTTCAGCGTGAACCAGCAGGTCTTCCGCTCGTGCATTTCAGGCCAGTCAGCGAACTGCAACTGGAACGCGAGCGGAAACACCTCGACTTCGGTATCGCGCAGCTTCCCGTTGGCGCGACGCTTGTCATAGCGATAGCTTCCCAACGGCATCGGGCAGGCAATGCCCGAAATGCCCGCTTCCTCGAAAGCTTCGTGCGCGGCGGATTGATGGAGGGAAAGTCCGTGGATCGTGTTGCCCTTGGGCAGCACCCAGCGCTTGGTCTCGCGCGAAGTGATCAGCAGAACCGATGCCGATCCATCCGCCTCGATACGATAGGGCAATGCCGCAACCTGGACTATCGAACCGCTCCCCCTGTCTTCCCGGGAGCTATAGGCAGAGCCGCCCGGATCGGCAATCGGTTGCTTCGGCCTCGCTCAATCTTCCGGCGCGATCTTCACCTTCAGGCCATCAAGCGTGTCGTCGAGCTTGATCTGGCACGACAGGCGCGATCCCGGCTGGCGGTGATCCGAACTTTCGAGAAGGTCATCCTCGTCGCTGCTCATCGGGGAAAGCATGCCCGCAAATGCCGGATCGACATACACGTGGCAGGTCGCGCACGAGCAGCAGCCGCCGCACAGCGCGAGCAATTCGTCCGCGCCGCCTTCACGCAGGGCTTCCATTACGGTCAGGCCGGCCGCCGCTTCGATCACGGATTCGACCCCTTCGCGGGTGACGACATTGAGCTTCACGTGTCTCTCCAGATCCAGAATGGAAACGTCGCGGCTATGCACAGGTCGGGGCTGCTGTACAATCACGGAAAATCGCGGAGTTCGAGAAAATGAGCCTGAGCGTCACGGAATTGCAGGCTGCGCTTGATGCGCTTGGCAAGTTGGAACCGGCGATTGCGACCGCGATCGCGCGGGTCGGCTATCCCGAGCCCCGCATCCGGGCGCGGGGTTATGAAACGTTGCTGCGCACGATCGTTGGCCAGCAGGTCAGCGTTGGCGCGGCCAATTCGATCTGGCGAAAGCTCGAGGCTGAAGTTGGCGGCGGTCTTTCACCCGATGCACTGCTCGGCGCATCCGATGAATCGCTTCGCGCTGCAGGATTGTCGCGACAGAAAGCGAGCTATGCGCGCAGCCTTGCCGAGGAGGTCAATTCCGGACGGCTCGATCTTGAGTCGCTTCCCGCCGACGACGAGGCCGCGATCGCCGCGCTGTGTTCGGTGAAGGGCATCGGCCGCTGGTCGGCGGAAATCTACTTGCTGTTCGCTGAGGGTCGCACCGATATCTGGCCCGCAGGCGACCTTGCCGTCCAGATCGAGGCCGGTCGGTTGCTCGGCCTGCCCGAACGGCCGACGGAGAAGGCCACGCGCGCGCTGGCCGAAGCATGGCGCCCGCACCGCGGAGCTGCGGCGGTGTTCCTGTGGCATCATTATGGCTCAGCAAAAGCGCCGGTTTAGCTAGACAGACTACAGCCCCTTGCCCTCGCGGCCGGCCATTTCGACGACATATTGCCACGCGACCCGCCCAGAACGGCTGCCACGCTGGGTCGCCCAGGTGATCGCGTCCTGCGGGTCGAAGCTGAGGCCGAAGCGGCGGGCATAGCCCTCGACCATCGCGACATAGGTATCCTGGTCGCAGACATGGAAGCCGAGCGAAAGACCGAATCGATCCGCCAGCGCGAGCTTGTCATCGACCACGTCGCGGGGGTTGATCGGGTCGTCCTGCTCCTTCAGATCGCGAGGAACGATATGGCGGCGATTGGAGGTGACGTAGAGCCGCGCGTTGGCCGGGCGTGCCTCCGCCCCGCCTTCGAGCATCGAGCGAAGCAGGCGAGGCGCGTCGCTGCCTTCTGCGAAACCGAGGTCGTCAATGAAGAGAACGAATGCGCGCGGGCTCTCAGCGATCGCGCCGAACAATTCGGGCAGGGTTTCGAGATGGTCGCCAGCGACCTCGATCAACGCGATCGCCTGGCCTTCAGACTGCAGGCCGCCGACGCTACTCTTGACGAGCGCGGACTTGCCAGCTCCGCGTGCGCCCCACAGCAGCACGTCATGCGCCGCATGGCCACGCGCGAGCCGCCGGCTGTTTTCCACCAGCGCCTGCTTCTGCGCATCGATTCCAGTGAGCAGGTCAAGCGACAGTGGCGCAAATGCCCGCGTCGCGACGAGCCCCCTACCCCGCCAGACGTAGGCCGGGTGCGCCAGCGGATCCGCCGAGGGCGGCGGTGGCGGCGAAAGACGGTCGAGCGCAGCGGCAATCCGCGCGAGCAAGTCAAGCTGATCGGTCATCGGTCCTGTCCTATCGTCGCCAGCGGCAGGATCAAGGCTGAAGGTCGTACTGCTTCATCAGGTCGTAGAGCGTCGGCCGGCTGATCCCGAGCAGCTTGGCAGCGCTTGAGATGTTGTTTTCGGTTCGGGCGAGCGCCTGGCGGATCGCCTTGCGGTCGGCCATCTCCCGCGCAGCCTTGAGATTGAGGAACGCACTGCCCTCCTCGCGCGCGCCGAGATCGAGATCGGCAGCGGTGAGCAATCGGCCGTCCGCCATGATCACCGCGCGCTTGAGGCGGTTCTCAAGCTCGCGGACATTGCCTGGCCATCGCCAGTCGTTGAGCGCGCCGAGCGCCTCGGGTGCGAGGCCCTTGACCTGCGGATTGAGCTCGCGGGCAAAACGCTGGAGGAAGTGATGCGCGAGCAGAGTCACATCGCCATGCCGTTCGGCGAGAGACGGAATGCGGATGACGATCTCGGCGAGGCGATAATAGAGATCCTCGCGGAATTGCGTGGCGGCGATCATCGCTTCGAGATTCTGGTGCGTCGCGCAGATCACGCGGGTGTCGATCGGAATAGTCTTGCGCCCACCGATCCGTTCGATGACTCGCTCCTGCAGGAAGCGAAGCAGCTTGACCTGTAGCGTGAGCGGAATGTCGCCGACCTCGTCGAGGAACAAGGTGCCTCCTTCGGCGAGTTCGATCTTGCCCTCGGTGGTTTTGATCGCGCCAGTGAATGCGCCCTTCTCATATCCGAACAACTCGGCTTCGAGCAGGTTTTCCGGAATGGCGGCGCAGTTGATCGCCACGAAGGCGCGATTGCGGCGGCGGCTGAGATTGTGGAGACCGCGAGCGAGCACTTCCTTGCCGGTGCCGCTTGCCCCCAGCAGCATCACCGAGACGTCGGCCGGAGCAACCCGTTCGATCGTGCGCGCGACCTTGAGCATTTCGGGCGCGGCGGTAATCAGCCCACCGAGCGCATCATTGGTCTTGTCTTCGCCCTGGATCAGACGCGCATTTTCGCGCTCGATCGCCTGGAGATGAAAGGCACGAGCGACGATCAGGCCGAGATCGTCGATATCGACTGGCTTCTGGTAGAAATCATATGCCCCACCGGCGATCGCCCGCTGGGCGCTTTCGCGCGCACCGTGTCCCGAGGCGACAATCACCTTGGTGTCGGGCTTGAGTGCGAGGATCTCGGCGAGTGTCGCGAATCCCTCGCTCGTTCCGTCGGGATCAGGCGGCAAGCCAAGATCGAGGGTCACCACGGCCGGCTCGTGCAGGCGCAGGGCGTCGATCGCACCCTTGCGATCACTCGCGGTGATGACTTCATAATCATCATAGGCCCAGCGCAGCTGGCGCTGGAGCCCTTCATCATCCTCGACGATCAGCAGGCATGGACGCGCAGCGGTCATGATGCGGCTTTCCAGCTATGTTCGGCCGACAGCCCCTCGGCGGCAGGCCCACGCAGGATGATGTCGAACCGACTGCCCTCGCCCTCACGGCTGGACACCTCGACTCGTCCGCCCATCGCGACAACCAGCGACCGTGCTTCGAACGCGCCGATGCCGAACCCGTTGTCCTTGGTCGATGCGAAGGGGCGGAACAGCTGGTTGCGAATGAATTCGGCCGACATGCCCGATCCATGATCGATGATGCTTATCACCACTTCCGGACCACGATCATCAATGCTCATCACAATAGGACGATCACCCGGACTGGCATCGATCGCATTCTGGACAAGATGCGCGAGTGCCAATTCGAGGCGCAGCGGATCGGCGAGCACCGTCGCCGAAACGCCCGGTTCGAGAATTACGGGGTGCGCCCGGCGCTTGGCCGCGACTACCGCCTCGGCGATTCCGCGCAGCGCAACCGGACGCGGATCGTCGATCCGCCCGCGATTATGCTGCGAGAGGCGTGCGAGCAGATCGTTCATCTTGCCGACCGAGGCTTTCAGCGTTGCCACCATATCTGTTCGGAACTCGGGATTATCTGCATGGCGCTCAGCGTTCCGCGCGACCAGCGCGAGCTGGCTGACCAAATTCTTGATGTCGTGCATGATGAAGGCGAAACGGCGATTAAACTCGTCGAAGCGCTTGGCATCGGACAATTCCTCCTGTGCCCGGGCTTCAGCAAGATAGCTCGCCACTTGTCGCCCGGTAAGACGAAGAAGATCGAAATCCTCCCAATCAAGCATGCGATCGACGAGCGGGCGTTCGAGCAGCGCGACGCCGACCAGCCTGTCGAAATGGATCAATGGAACGGCCGCCCAGACGCGGGCGCTATCCACCATCCAGCGCGGCAGGACGTCAGCCTCACCCTTGAGGTCGTCGCCCCGGCGGATCGCATCGAATTCAACGATGCGTCCAGTCGTGCGACAATGATCGATGAAGCCAGCAGCTCCCGCCTGCGCAGGCACTTCGAGTGTCGGCCAGCACCAGCGAGCGCCGAGCATGAGCCCGCCGCGCTCGTCATGGACGAGGAGCAGGCCGCCGGGAGATTCGGTGATGTCCGCGATCGCCTTGATGACGCGTTCGTCGAGCGGCGCGGCATCGGTTCCCGGTCGACCCAGCGTCTCGGTGAAGCGCAGCCACTCGGCACGGTAATCATAGCGATGCTGGAAAAAATGCTTGATCAGCTTGACTCGAAGCCAGGCCCGCAACCGATGCGACGGCAGCAAGACGAGCCCCAGGGCGGTCATCCCTATGACCACGGCGAGTTGCGCTAGCTGCATGTTACGGAAGCCCGCCAGATCGAGCGCACGCACGATCAGCACCATGCCGACGAGGTACCCGCCGATCGCCATCAGCGAGAGCGTCTGGAAAGTCACGGCACGCGACAGACGCATCTTCCACAGTAGGTTGCGACGACTGCCAAGCCCCAGCAGCCCCGCGAGCACGACCATGAGCGGGCCGCGAAACGCATACAGGACGGTTACCGGGCTGCGCGTCAGATAGGCGACAGTGTAAAGATTGAGATCGTAGGTCCACATGATCGCCAGCGCGATCATCGGCGGCGCGATGCCCCAGCGCGCCTCGGGCGCGGCGGCGGTGTAGAGATTGTGGACGAGGACGAGGGCACCGACCGCGACCATCATGCGCAGCACGAGCGACACGAATCCCGCCGCCTCGATTATGCGCGGGCCGGGTGCGACCTGCGCGATGGTGAGACTCAGCACGAGCTCGGCGAAAATCACCGCGCCGAGCACGGCGTAGAGCGCCACGATCGCCGGGTGCCAGCTTTCCTTCCTGCCTCGCAGCGACAGCAGCAGCATGAAGCCAAGCCACGCGAGATTGCGTGCGCTCTCCATGACCAGCGAAGTGATGTCGCCATCACCATGGCTGGCAACGCTTGCCGACCACAGCACTGTTATCAGCGCCGCACCCGCCAGACCGCGTCGGCGCATTCCACCGCCCGGACGAACGATCGCCCACAGCGCCAGTCCGGCGAACAGGAAGGCGCTGATTATATGGCCAATGCTGCCGATCAGAGCGACGCCAGGCATATCAGCGTGCACCCTCGGGCCAGAGGAGGACGTGGACGGTTTGCAGGATGATCAACAGGTCGAGGAACGGCGTGTAGTTCTTCGCATAATATAGGTCATATTCCAGCTTCTGGCGGGCATCGTCGAGATTGGCGCCATAGGGATAGTTGATCTGTGCCCAGCCGGTGATCCCCGGCTTCACGACGTGACGTTCGGCGTAATAAGGGATCTGGGTCTCCAGCTCGGCGACGAACTGCGGACGCTCGGGGCGCGGACCGACGAAGCTCATCTCGCCTTTCAGCACCATCCACACTTGCGGAAGTTCGTCGATCCTGAGCTTGCGAATTATCCGACCGACGCGGGTGACGCGCGGATCATTTTTTTCCGCCCACACCGCCTTGCCGGCAACCTCCGCATCGGTGCGCATCGAGCGCAGCTTCACGATTTCGAACGGCAGGCCGTAATGGCCGACCCGGGTCTGGCTGAAAAAAGCGGGACCCTTGCTGTCGAGCTTCACGGCGAGCACACCGATCAGGATCAAGGGTGCGCTGATCGTTAGCAATATCAGGCTGACGACGATGTCGAATGCACGCTTGGCCCAGGTCGATAGCCGTCGTCCCGAGGAGAAGCCATCAGAGAAGATCAGCCAGGAGGGATTTACGCTACGAAGATCTACGCGGCCGGTTTCGCGTTCGAGAAAGGTCGAGACTTCGTTGACATGGACTCCCGTGGTGCGGATCCGAAGGAGATCGGCGACCGGCATCGCATTGCGGCGTTCCTGCAGCGAGAGCACGACTTCGCCGACATTCTGCTGCTTCACATGATCCGCGAGGCTCTCGATGTCCGCGCGGAGAATCGCTTCCTTTACCACTTGCTCGCATTCGCCCATGTCGACATGGCCAACGACGATGAAACCAGCACCGGGACGCAGCGAAAGCTGCAATACGCGGTTGGCTCGCGCGCCGGCACCGAGCACAAGAACGCGCCGCTTGAACGCATCGCCCCCGAACAGCCCGCCGAACACGAGATGGGTTAGAAACAGCAGCACGAACGCAATGCCGATCGCGTAGACCGTGATCGATCGCCACAGCGATAGTTCGGGCAGAATGAAGAACAGCATCGAGATGAAGATCATGCTGAGCGACATCGCCACTAGCATGCGCGCGACTCCATGGCGCAACGACTGGAGCGATTCGGCGCTGAAAGTACCAACCGCGATCAACGCGCACTGCACCGCTATCGCAAAGGTCAAAAGCTGCGGGATCCGTCCGCCGATCGGCTCCACCAGGCTACCGATCTGGCCAATGCGCAGGCGCCAGCCGAATTCGCCGGCGACAAGCAGCAGCAGGAAATCGAGCAACCCGAGCAGCAGCACGGCTCGCGGGATATAGTGCTTGAAAAGCCTGATCACGGGTGGGTCTTTCCCGACATTCGCATTCGCCTGTAAAGTTTACCGGCAATCAGTGTCGCAAAAATTGACGAATAAATACTGAACTCGCGTTAGCCGGTCATTTTCGCGATGGATCGAAGCTGTTACAGCGTGCCCGTCTGCATGGAGAATATTCCCAATATGTCGCGACCCATAACGCCCGTTATCCTGTCCGGGGGCTCTGGAACCCGGCTGTGGCCAATGTCGCGGAGCAGCCAGCCCAAACAACTCCTGAGGCTGACCAGCGCAGAAACGATGCTTCAGCTGACGGCGCTGCGCAGCGCAGGTTCTGATCGATTCGGCCCGCCGATCATCGTGGGCAACGCTCTGCACGCAACCGAAATCCAGGAACAGCTGGAGGCGGTAAATGCCACGCCATCATTGCTGATACTGGAGCCGGTAGCGCGCAATACAGCACCAGCGATCGCCCTGGCCGCCCTGGCAGCACTTGAGAACGACGATGACGCGACTCTGCTGGTCATGCCCAGCGACCAGGTGATCGAGGATGTTGACGCGTTCCGCGCCGCGATCGAAGCAGCGCTTCCCGTCGTCGAGCAAGGTTGGCTGGTCACCTTTGGAATCAAGCCAACCGGTCCGGAAACCGGCTATGGCTATATATTGATGGGCGATCCGATCGAATCCGGCGTCCGCGAGGTCAAGCAATTCGTCGAAAAGCCTGACCGCAAGACCGCCGAGCAATTCCTGGCCACGGGCAATTATGCCTGGAATGGCGGGATATTCCTGTTTCGGGCGGACAGTTTCCTGGGCGCGCTTGCCAATCAGGCGCCGGATATTGCGATCGCGGTGCGCAAGTCGATCGACGCGGCTGGCCGCCGCGGTCGCCTGCTTTACCCGGAACCCAAGAGTTTCGCCCAATCTCCCTCCCAGTCGATCGATTATGCGGTGATGGAAAAATCCGAATCCGTCGCCGTAATTCCTGTGAACATGGGCTGGTCGGATATCGGCAGCTGGGACGCGCTATACGAACTGGCGGCAAAGGATGATTTTGCCAACGCCCATCACGGCGAGGTTATCTCGCTGGACAGCAATGGCTGCCTGATCCGTTCGAATGGCCCAGTCGTCGCCGCCGTGGGAGTCAAGGACTTGATCGTGATCGCAACCGGAGACGCCGTTCTCATACTTCCGCGGGGTAGCAGCCAGGACGTCAAGCAGATCATCGATGAATTGAAGCGGCGCGAACACCGGACGCTTTAGTTTTCTTTTGCCGGAACAACGGGGCGCTCACTTACCGTTCGACTGCTCCGCCGATTGCGAGACGAGATCGAGCATGTCGGGCAATATCCAGCCATTGACGTAGTTCGCGTAATAAAGCCCAAACAACACGATCGCAACGAGTGTCGTCCATTTGGCGGTGCGCTGGAAGCTGAAGCGCGGGGGAGCGCTATCGGCCTGTCCCGGGACGTGCGCCTCGGGCTCGTCGCCGGTGCTCAGCCGGAATGGCAGCACCAGGAAGAAGCTCAGGCACCAGAAGAGGAAATAGATCGCTGAGATCGACGTCCATTTCATCGACAGTGTTTCCAATGCAGCGACATCCCCGCTTTCGCGGGGATGAGATGTAAGGGGATCGGGACGCGGCAGGCCATTCTAAACCGAGATGATTGCGACGGTCACGATTGGCTTCTTGCCGGTCCACCGAGTGGCGGTACGCCGCACCGCGAGACGGATGGCCTCGTTGCGCTTTGCAGGATCGCCCTTGTCGGTCGCGGCTTCAGTGGCGGCTTCCTGCGCCTCGCGGAGGAAGTCCTCCTTGTCCTCCTCGACGGGGATTCCCTGTACCTGGATCGCAGGGTCGCCCTGCAGCCGGCCCTGGCTGTCGAAGGCGGCGGTAACAGCGATATAGCCATGATTGCCCACGCGACGACGCTCATTGATCGTGGAGCCATCGGCGGGAAGAATGACGTCGCCATCCAGCACGAGCCGGCCAGTACGCTCCTGGCCGATCGCCACCGGTCCATCAGGTGCCAGTCGGAGGACGGTGCCATTGCCCTGCACGATCGCACGGGGGATGCCTTCGCTGAGCCCGAACCGCGCCTGCTCGGCCATATGCCGCATTTCGCCATGAACTGGGAGAAGGATCTCCGGACGGATCCATTTGTACATCGCCGCCAGATCCGGACGACCTGGATGGCCCGAAACATGGACGTCGGCCTGGCGATCTGTGACCATCTCGACCTTCTTGCCCGCGAGAGCATTCTGGATCTTGCCGATCGCGACTTCGTTGCCGGGGATCTGGCGCGACGAGAAGATGACCATGTCGCCTTCGGCAAGCTTGATCTGGTGGCTATCGAACGCGATGCGAGAGAGCGCTGCCCGGGTTTCGCCCTGGCCTCCCGTCGCGACAATGAGCACCTTGTTGCGCGGCAATGCCATCGCCTCGTCGAAGCCGACCGTCTCGGGGAAATCCTTGAGATATCCAGCACCCTGGGCGGCCTTGATGATGCGATCGAGCGAGCGCCCGGCGACGCAGAGCGTGCGGCCGGTATCCTGTGCGACACGGCCGAGGGTCTGCAGCCGCGCTGCGTTGGAAGCGAAGGTCGTCACCAGCACGCGACCGCGAGCCGAACGTACCACGGTGTCGAGGCCGTCGCGAACGCTGCCTTCCGAGCCCGAGGATTCCGAATTGAAGACATTCGTAGAATCGCAGACGAGTGCGAGGATGCCCTTGTCGCCGACCGCGCTGAGTTCCTCGGGCGTGCTGGGGACACCGAGCAGCGGCTCGTCATCGAGTTTCCAGTCACCCGTGTGGAAGATACGGCCGTATGGCGTCTCGATCAGCAGCGCATTGCCCTCGGGAATGGAGTGCGCGAGCGGAAGATAGGTGAAGCCGAACGGCCCGAGCTTGAAGCTGCCGTCATTCTCGATGACATTGAGCTTCACCGACTTGGAAACCCCCTCTTCCTCGAGCTTCTTGCGGATGAGCGATGCGGTGAAGGGCGTAGCGTAGAGCGGCACGCCCAGATCCGCGGCAAAATAGGGGATCGCACCGATGTGATCCTCGTGACCGTGGGTGAGCACGATACCGAGCAGATCGTCGATATTTTCCTCAATGAACGAGAGATCGGGAAGTACCAGGTCGATGCCGGGATATTCGGTGCCACCGAATGTAAGGCCGAGATCGACCATCACCCATTTGCCGTTGGCACCGTAGAGATTGACGTTCATGCCAATCTCGCCGGATCCGCCGAGCGCGAGGAAGAGAAGTTCCTTGCCTGGGGTCATGCGAACTTCACCGCGAACGCGGTGTCATCGAGATGATAGGAATGGGCCCCCGCCTGCGCAGGGGCAACCGTTTCGGAAAATGTCATTTCAGTCTTTCGTTCGGGCGTAGAGATACCACAGGCCCTGAATGGTAAGGTCCGGCTCGATAGAGTCGAACATGGCAGTATGCGTATCGATCAGCGTTGCCAGCCCGCCGGTCGAGATTACCGTAACGGGGCGCGCAATCTCAGCCTTCATGCGCTGCAGCAACCCCTCGATCATTGCGACATAGCCCCAATAGACCCCGATCAGCATCTGCGTCTCGGTCGTTCGACCGATCACGCTTGTGCTCTCGGGTGCTTCGATCGCTATGCGCGGAAGCTTGGCCGCGGCGGAGACCAAGGCGTCGAGCGAAAGGTTGATGCCCGGCGCGATGATGCCGCCCTTATACGTACCGTTATAATCGATGACGTCGAATGTCGTCGCCGTGCCGAAGTCGACGACGATGAGATCGCCGCCGTGAAGTTCGTGCGCGGCAATCGCATTGACGACTCGATCAGCTCCGACCGAAGCGGGCTCATCGACATCGAGCAGTATACCCCATTCGACGGGCGCGCGGCCCGCGATCATCGCATCGACACGGAAATACTTGCTGGAGAGGACTTCGAGATTATGCAGCGCGCGCGGCACCACGGTTGCAATGAGAACGGCATCGATGACGCTGCGATCATAGCCTTCGAGTATCAGGAGCTGGTTGAGCCAGACCGCATATTCGTCGGCCGTGCGCCGAGGGTCGGTCGCGATGCGCCAACGCGCGGCGATCACGCCGTCATCGACCAGCGCAAAGACGATATTGGTATTTCCGGCATCGATCGCGAGCAGCATGATTGTCTCTATATCAGAAAGACGTCGCCGGCCTGAATGACACGGCTGGTGCCATCCGCCAAGCGAAGCCGGAGAGAGCCGGTGTCGTCCAGGCCGTCGAACAGCCCCTCAAACCCGGCATCACCCACCCGTGCCATGAGCGCGGTGCCCAAGGGATGGGCGCGTTCAAGCCAGCGCGCAACCACGGGAGCGAGTCCTTCGCTTCGCCAGCGCCTTAGCCAGCGCGCGAAGGCTTCGGCGAGATCATCGACGAAGACCGCTGGATCGACTCCACCAAGACTCGTCGCCGGTCGATCTATATCCTCGGGGTGATGCGCGAGATTGACCCCGAAGCCAGCGACGACGGCATCGCGTTCGCGTTCGAGCAGGATGCCGGCAAGCTTGGCCCAATCGCAGAGCAGGTCGTTGGGCCATTTCAGCATGAGCGTCCTGCTCTTCGCATAGGCCGAGGCGACCTCTTCCAGTGCAACCCCGGCGACAAGGGCGAGCCCGGGCGCGGCGGGATCGTCTGGCCTGATCCTTACCAACGTGCTGGCATAGAGATTGCCGGGCTGCGACACCCAATGACGGCCACTCCGCCCACGGCCGCTCGTCTGAGTCTCGGCACGGAGCCAGGTCGCTTCGGGTACGCCGTCCCGAGCAAGCGCCATGACATCGTCGTTAGTCGATCGCGTCTCCGAGACCGCGATGATTCTGCGGTTCAGAACAGCGCCCTCGCCGCCGCCATGCTGAGCGCACCAAGCAATGGGATCGCGAGATATCCCAACGGGGAAACAGCGACTGCCGACAGCGCGATCAGGCCATTCTCCATCCGGCTGGCCGAGGGCGCATAGGCCGGCGCGGGTTCGTCGAAATACATCGTCTTGACGATCTTGAGATAATAAAAGGCCCCGATCACCGAGGTCGCGATACCAATCATCGCCAGCGGCCAGAGGCCGATTGCGACGAGCGCATCGAACACCAGGAATTTCGGCCAGAAACCGAACAGCGGCGGGATACCCGCGAGGGAGAACATGAAGATGGCAAAAGCCGCAGCGAGGCCGGGCCGCGTGCGGGAGAGACCCGAGAGGCTGGCAATATCCTCGACCGCATCGCCAGCTGCGTTGCGCATCTGGAGGACACACAGGAAGCTGCCGAGCGTCATGACGATATACACGGCCATGTAGCTCATCGTCGCGGCCACGCCGTCGGGCGTACCCGCGGCGAGGCCGAAGAGCGCGAAACCGACATTGTTGATCGAGGAGTAAGCGAGCAGCCGCTTGATATTGACCTGACCGATTGCGGCGACACCACCGAGAATGGTCGATGCGAGTGCCGCGAAGATGACGATCTGCTGCCAGCTCGACGTTGCCGGACCCATCGCGTCGACCGCAATTCGGACAAGCAGCGCCATGGCCGCAACCTTCGGAGCGGAGGCGAAGAAGGCAGTCACGGGAGTGGGCGCGCCCTCATAGACGTCCGGGGTCCACATGTGGAACGGTACGGCGGAGATCTTGAAAGCGAGGCCGGCCATCACGAAGACAAGGCCGAACAACTCGCCATGGGAAATTCCATCGCCGAGGGCGGTAGCCACGCCGCCAAACTGGGTCGTCCCGGTGAAGCCATAGAGGAGCGAGATGCCGTAGAGCAGGATGCCCGAAGCAAGCGCGCCCAGCACGAAATATTTGAGGCCAGCCTCGGCCGAACGGCTATCGCGGCGCATGAAGCTCGCCAGCACATAAGCGGCAAGACTCTGCAGCTCGAGGCCGACATAAAGCGTAAGAAGATCGGTTGCCGAGACCATCATGCCCATGCCGACCGACGAAAGCAGGATCAGGATCGGATATTCGGCGCGCATGGCGCCCCTCGCCTCGAAGAAGCGCGGTGCGATCAGAATTGAAACCGCCGCGGCGGCGTAGACCAGCGCCTTGGCGAAGTTGGAAAAAGCATCGGCCTTGTAGAGACCATCGAAGGCAACGCCATTCGCGCAACCGAGCGACAGGCCGGCGATGGCGAGCAACGCGACCGAGGCCCAGCTGATCAGCCGTGAACTACCGTCACCACCCCAGGCGGCGACCAGCAGCAGGAGCAGCGCGCCGGTGGAGAGGATCAGTTCGGGCAGCGTGAGTGCGAGCGAGGCGATCATCGACATCAGTGTTGCGCCTCCACATGCGCTGCGGCTGGGACCGGCTTGCCGGCAGTCAGCATGGAATCTCCTTCGGGACGCGCACGTTCGATCCGCGCCAGCAGCGTACCGACATCGGCGCGCATCGGTGCAAGGAAGCTCTCAGGATAGATCCCCATCCACAGGACCACCGCGGCGATGGGCGCCAGCAGCAGCATTTCGCGCGCCGAAATATCCGTCATCGCCGCGACATCGGGCTTGTCGAGCACGCCGAAGGCGATGCGGCGATAGAGGTACAGCATGTAGGCAGCACCGAGAATGATGCCCGTGGTTGCCACGGCTGCGACCCAGGTCGATGCGTTGTACGCGCCGATCAGCGCCAGAAACTCGCCGACGAAACCACTGGTGCCCGGCAGGCCGACCGAGGCCATCGTGAACAGCATGAACAGCAGCGCGTAGCGCGGCATGTTGTTCGAGATGCCGCCGTAGCGGGAGATCTCACGGGTATGAAGGCGATCATAGAGCACGCCGACACAGAGGAAGAGCGCGGCGGAGACTAGGCCATGGCTGAGCATGACGATCAGCGCGCCTTCAATGCCCTGGCGGTTGAACGCGAACAGGCCGATCGTGACGAACGCCATGTGCGCGACGGATGAGTAAGCGATGAGCTTCTTCATGTCGGACTGCACGAGTGCGACGAGCGAAGTGTAGACCACCGCGATCATCGACAGGCCGAAGACCAGCCAGACAAGATGCGCGGATGCTTCGGGGAACATCGGCAGCGAGAATCGCAGGAAACCATATCCGCCCATCTTGAGCAGCACGCCCGCCAGGATCACCGAGCCCGCTGTCGGTGCCTGGACGTGCGCGTCGGGCAACCAGGTGTGAACCGGCCACATCGGCATCTTGACCGCGAAGCTCGCGAAGAAAGCGAGGAACAGCCAGGTCTGCGCCTGGACAGGAAAGTCATGCGCCATCAGCGTCGGAATATCGGTGGTGCCGGCTTCACGCGCCATCCAGAGCATCGCGACCAGCATCAGCACGGAACCGAGCAGCGTGTAGAGGAAGAATTTGTAGCTCGCGTAGATCCGCTCGGCGCCGCCCCAGATGCCGATTATGAGATACATCGGGATCAGGCCCGCTTCGAAGAAGATGTAGAAGAGGAACAGGTCCTGCGCCGAGAACACGCCGATCATCAGCGTTTCCATCAGCAGGAATGCAGCCATATATTCCGGCACGCGCTTCTGGATCGATTCCCAGCTCGCAAGAATGCAGATCGGCATCAGGAAGACCGAGAGCATGATGAGCATCAAGGCGATGCCGTCGATCCCCATCGCCCAGGCAAAACGGCCGAACACCGGGACATTCTCTACGAACTGCCACTGCGCGCCGCCGATATCGTAATTTGCCCACAACAGAATGCCGAGCGCGAAATCGACTAGCGTCGCTGCCAGCGCGATCCAGCGCGCCTTCGAGGCGTCCGTGAACAGGGCGACCAGCGCCGCTGCGAGCGGCACCGCGATCATGATCGAAAGAATAGGAAAGCCGAACTGGTTCATGGGTTCACCGCAGCATCGCCCAGGTCGCTACCGCGGACAGGCCGAGGAGCATTACCAGCGCATAAGTATAGAGATATCCGGACTGGAGCCTGCGTGCAGCCGCACCGCTGCCCACGACCATCGCCGCAACCCCATCGGGACCGAAGCGATCGATCGTCCCGACGTCACCGGCCTTCCAGAAGAAGCGGCCAATGGCAAAAACGGGGCGGACGAACAGGAGGTCGTAGAGTTCGTCGAAATACCATTTGTTGAGCAGAAAGGCGTAGAGCCCACGGAATGTCGCGGTAAAGCGGCCCGGAATGCTCGTATCCTTGATATAGGCCCACCATGCGATCGCAAAGCCGGTCAGCATCACCGCCGTCGCCGAGTATTTCACCCAGAGCGGCACACCATGCATCGCGTGCATGAGATGCTCGTCGAAATAGACGCTGCCCTTCCAGAAGCCTGCCCCTTCTTCGGCGCCGATGAACGGGCCGTGGAACAGGAAGCCGGCGAACATCGCGCCGAGCGTCAGCAGGATGAGCGGCACGAGCATCGACCACGGACTTTCGTGCGGATGATATCCTGCCGTACCGGTGACTACGGGGCCATGCGCCGCGTGGGGATCGGAACCGGCTCCCTCCTCGTCGGGATGCTCATGCTCGGGATGATCGTGATGTGCGTGGACCGCGTGCTGGATATGCTCGCTTCCGGCCCAGCGCGCTTTCCCGAAGAAGGTCAGGAAGAGAAGCCGCCAGCTGTAGAAGCTGGTCAGGAGCGCCGCGAACACGGCGATCGCGAAGGCAATTCCGCCGGAAGTCGTGCCGCTGGCGAAGGTCGCCTCGATGATCGCATCCTTCGAATAGAAGCCAGCGAAGCCGAAAACGCCTGCAATGCCGACGCCGGTGATCGCAAGCGTGCCCGCGGTCATCGTCCAGAAGGTAATCGGGATGTGCTTACGAAGGGCGCCGTAATGGCGCATGTCCTGCTCGTGATGCATGGAATGGATCACCGAACCCGCACCGAGGAACAGCAGTGCCTTGAAAAAGGCATGCGTGAAGAGGTGGAACATCGCCGCGCCATAGGCGCCGACGCCCGCCGCGAAGAACATGTAGCCGAGCTGCGAACAGGTCGAATAAGCGATGACGCGCTTGATGTCGGTCTGCGTCGTGCCCACGGTGGCGGCAAACAGCGCCGTGGCAGCACCCACATAAGTCACCGTATGCATCGCGAACGGGCTGGTCTGGAACATCGGTGACAGGCGGCACACCATGAATACCCCAGCGGTCACCATGGTGGCGGCGTGAATGAGGGCCGACACCGGAGTCGGGCCTTCCATCGCATCGGGCAGCCAGGTGTGCAGGCCGAGCTGCGCCGACTTGCCCATCGCGCCGACGAACAGCAGCAGGCAGAGCACCGTCATCGTATCGAAGCGGCCGCCGAGGAAGCCGATCGTCGAACCCGCCATGCCGGGAGCGGCCGCGAGGATCACGGGGATCGAGACGGTGCCAAAGACGAGGAAGGTGCCGAAAATGCCGAGCGAAAAGCCGAAATCACCGACACGATTGACCACGAACGCCTTGATCGCAGCCGCATTGGCCGAGGGCTTGTGATACCAGAAGCCGATCAGCAGGTACGAGGCGAGACCGACGCCTTCCCAGCCGAAGAACATCTGCACGAGGCTATCGGCGGTCACCAGCATCAACATCGCGAAGGTGAAGAGCGACAGATAGGCGAAGAAGCGCGGCTGGCTGTCGTCTTCAGCCATGTAGCCCCAGCTGTAGAGGTGGACGAGCGCCGAGACCGAAGTCACCACCACCAGCATGACCGCGGTCAGCGCATCGACGCGCAGCGACCAGCTGACATTGAGATCACCCGAGTGGATCAAATCGAGCACCGGCACGACACTCGTGCTGGTGCTGCCGCTCAGGAAGCCGAAAAAGATCGGCCAGCTCAGTGCGCAGGACAGGAACAGCGCGCCGGTCGTGATCGCCTTGGCAACGGTATTGCCGAGCATGCGATTGCCGAGCCCGGCGATGATGGCCGCGAGCAGCGGCGCGAAGACGATGATGTCGATGTTGGTCACCGGACGCTTATCCCTTCATCCGGTTGATGTCGTCGACGGCGATCGTGCCGCGACCACGGAAGTAGATTACGAGGATGGCAAGCCCGATGGCCGCCTCGCCCGCCGCGACGGTCAGCACGAACATCGCGAATACCTGGCCGACCAGATCGTGCAGATAGGCCGAGAAGGCGACGAAGTTGAGGTTCACCGAGAGCAGGATTAGCTCGATCGCCATCAGGATGATGATCACGTTCTTCCGATTGAGGAAGATGCCGAACACCCCGATCGCAAACAGGATCGCGGAAACGACGAGATAATGCTGGATACCGATCACAGCTCCACCCCTTGCCCGACAGGCTGATTGATGTTGCGAACCGCATCCTGGGGACGACGCTTGTTCTGCTGCCAGACATTCTGGACGCGAACACCGCCCCGGGCGCGATGGGTCAGCACGATCGCACCGATCATGGCGACCAGCAGGACAAGCCCCGCCGCTTCGAAGATGAACAGGTAGCGCGTGTAGATAAGCGTGCCGAGCGCCTGGATATTGGGAATTTCGTCGGGCGTCGGCGCTATGCGCTGCGAAAGCGCGAGACTGCCCGCGCTCCACGCACCAACCGCGAAGATCATCTCAGCTGCGAGCACGACGATCAGCAGGACGCCAAGTGGTGCATATCGGGCGAAGCCGCTGCGCAGTTCGGCGAAATCGATGTCGAGCATCATCACGACGAACAGGAACAACACCGCGACAGCGCCGACATAGACGATGATCAGGAGCATCGCGATGAACTCGGCGCCGGCGAGCAGCATGAGTCCCGCCGCATTGAAGAAGGCGAGGATCAGCCACAGCACGCTGTGGACCGGATTGCGCGCGAAGATCGTCAAGGCAGCGCTGCCCACGACCATCACGGCAAACAGGTAAAAGGCGATCAGCTGGATCACGGTTTCAGATAGCCCCCATTGGTTCGTTGCAGCGCATTAACGATAGGGAGCGTCGGCGGCAATGTTCGCCGCGATCGCACGTTCCCACCGGTCTCCATTTTCGAGAAGCTTGGCCTTGTCGTAGATCAGTTCCTCGCGCGTTTCAGTCGCGAATTCGAAATTCGGGCCTTCCACGATCGCATCGACCGGGCACGCCTCCTGGCAGAATCCGCAGTAGATGCACTTGGTCATGTCGATGTCGTAGCGCGTCGTGCGGCGGCTGCCGTCGTCACGCGGCTCGGCCTCGATCGTGATCGCCTGCGCCGGACATACCGCCTCGCACAGCTTGCACGCGATGCAGCGCTCTTCACCGTTGGGGTAGCGACGCAGCGCATGCTCGCCCCGGAAGCGAGGCGACAGCGGATTCTTCTCGAACGGGTAGTTGATCGTCGCCTTTGGCTTGAAGAAATATTTCAGTGTCAGCCAATGGGCCTTCACGAATTCCCAGAGCGTGAACGACTTGATGATGTGCGCGACGCTCATCTCAAACTCCGTAGCGGGTTATCATGAGATACCCGGAAACGAGGAACACCCAGAACAGCGACAGCGGCAGGAAAATCTTCCAGCCCAGTCGCATCAGCTGATCGTAGCGGTAGCGCGGAACGGTGGCCTTCACCCACGAGAAGACGAAGAAGAAGGCGAGCACCTTGATGAAGAGCCAGACGATCCCCGGGATGTGATAGAGCGGCGCCCAATCGATCGGGGGAAGCCAGCCACCCCAAAATAGCACCGCGTTAAGCGCGCACATCAACAGCACATTGGCATATTCGCCGAGCCAGTAGAGCGCGAACACCATCGACGAATATTCGGTCTGGTAGCCCGCCACGAGCTCGCTTTCGGCCTCGGTGAGATCGAACGGCGCGCGACCGGTCTCGGCCATCGCCGAGATCAGGAATACCACCGCCATCGGGAACAGCAGTGGGTTGAAACCGAAACCGTTGATGATGCCGAAGACATGCGCACGCTGCGCCTCGACGATACCCGACAGGTTGAACGTTCCCGACCACAGCACGACGGTGACGAGAACGAAGCCGATCGAGACTTCATAACTCACCATCTGCGCTGCTGCGCGCATCGCCGAATAAAAGGGATATTTCGAATTCGATGCCCAGCCGGCGATGATGATCCCGTAGACGCCAATCGACGAGATCGCGAGGATGTAGAGCAGGCCGACATTGATGTTGGCGAGCACCATATGCTTGCCGAAGGGGATCACCGCCCAGGCAAGCTGCGCAACCGTGAAGGTGATGATCGGCGCGATCAGGAACAGGCCCTTGTTGGCCGCCGACGGGATGATCACTTCCTGGAGGAAGACCTTGAGGCCATCCGCGAAGCTTTGCAGAACGCCGAATGGCCCGACCACGTTCGGCCCGCGGCGCAACGCCATCGCCGCCCAGATCTTGCGATCGCCGTAAATTACCATCGCGACGGCGAGCATCAGCGGCAGCGAAATCATCAGGATCAGGATCAGCGTGGCGACGAACCAGCCGAGACCATGACCGATGAGGGATTGGAACCACTCGGTCATTCGGCGGCCTCCGCAAATGACTGGCCGTGGACCAATTCAGCCGAGCATCGCTGCATCGTCGGAGACGCGCGGCAGATCGCGTTGGTGAGGTAGAAATCCTTGATCGGGTAACCACATGGGCCACTCGCCGAGGCATCGAGGCTCGGCGGAGCCCATTCGTATTGGGCAAGCCCCTCCTGCCCAAGCGCCGGAACTTCCCCCGCCATCGCAGCGCGCAGCGCGTCGAAGCTGTCGAACGGCAGTTTGTGGCCAAGAACTTCCGAAAGCGCCCGCAGGATAGCCCAATCCTCCCGCGCATCTCCGGGCGGAAATACCGCCCGATCGCCTCGCTGGACGCGGCCTTCGATATTCACATAGGTGCCCGGCTTCTCCGAATAGGCGGCGGCGGGCAGCACGACATCCGCCATCGCTGCACCCTTGTCGCCGTGATGGCCGATGAAGACCTTGAAGCTGTTCGGGAAACGATCGGCTGCAACCTCGTCGGCGCCAAGCAGGAAGAGCAGCTTGGGTGCCTGGGCGACGATGTCGGCAAGACCGCCGGGCTGCGCATAGCCGAGCATCAGGCCGGCCATCCGGCTCGCCGCCATGTGGAGGACGTTGTAGCCATTCCAGCCGTCGCGGACGAGGCCAAGCGGCTCGACCAGCGCGAGCGTGGCGCCCTGCGCACCTGCTCCAAGGCCACCGCCGCCGAGTATCAGGGCCGGGCGCTGCGCCGAAGCGAAGGCATCCTTTACCACCTTCGGCAGCTTGGCGAGCAGGCCGAGGTCGTTACCAAGCCACTCGACCTTGTAGGTCAGATCGACTTCGGGACCGATGGCGAAAACCTTCGCGCCCTTCTTGATCGCCTTGCGGATACGCGTGTTGACCAGCGGCGCTTCCCAGCGAACGTTCGTGCCGACCAGCAGGATGACATCCGCGGTCTCGATGCCCGCGATGCCGGTATTGAAATTGACCGCCGCAATATTGGTGGCGTCGTAGACGAGCCCGGTCTGGCGGCCTTCGAGCAGGTCCGAGCCCATCGAATGCATCAGTGCTTTGGCAGCATACATCGTCTCGGCGTCGAGCAGGTCGCCCGCGATAGCTGCAACGCTCCAGCCCGCATTGACGGCGCGAATGGCTTCGAACGCTTCGGCCCAGGTCGCTTCAACGAGCTTGCCACCACGGCGCACGAAGGGACGATCGAGCCGAGCGCGGACGAGACCGTCGACATTATGCCGGGTCTTGTCGTGCGCCCACTCCTCGTTGACGTCCTCGTTGATGCGCGGCAGCGCGCGGAGAACCTGGCGGCCACGGCTGTCGAGGCGGATATTGGTGCCGACCGCATCCATCACGTCGATCGCGACGGTCTTCTTGAGCTCCCACGGCCGCGCTTCGAACGCATAGGGCTTCGACGTCAGCGCGCCGACCGGACAGAGGTCGACGACATTGCCGGAAAGCTCGCTCGCCACCGCATGCTCGAGATAGCTGGTGATTTGCATGTTCTCGCCGCGATAGAGCGCGCCGATATCCGGCACGCCAGCGACTTCGTCGGCGAAACGGACGCAACGCGTGCATTGGATGCAGCGCGTCATCGTCGTCTTGACGATCGGGCCCATATATTTGTCGGTCACCGCGCGCTTGTTCTCGGCGTAGCGGCTGAAACCACGGCCATAGGCGACGGACTGGTCCTGGAGGTCGCATTCCCCGCCCTGGTCGCAAATCGGGCAATCAAGCGGATGGTTGATCAGGAGAAACTCCATCACCCCTTCGCGCGCCTTCTTGACCATCGGGCTGTCGGTACGAATTTCCTGCTTGTCCGCAGCCGGCAGCGCACAGGAAGCCTGTGGCTTTGGCGGCCCGGGCTTCACCTCGACGAGGCACATGCGGCAATTGCCGGCGATCGACAGCCGCTCATGATAGCAGAAGCGCGGGATTTCCTTGCCCGCGGCCTCGCATGCCTGGAGCACGGTCGCTCCGGCGGGAACTTCGACTTCGATACCGTCGACTGTAAGCTTCGGCATTCTCGGTTACTCCGCCGCGACGGCGAGCGTTGCCGCCCCGCCATTGCGTTCGTTGATCCGGCGTTCGATTTCCGGGCGGAAATGGCGGATGAGGCCCTGGATCGGCCAGGCAGCTGCGTCGCCGAGCGCGCAGATGGTATGGCCTTCGACCTGACGGGTCACTTCCTCGAGCATGTCGATCTCGGAAAGCTCGGCATTGCCTTCGCGAAGCCGCTCCATCACGCGCCACATCCAGCCCGTGCCCTCGCGGCAAGGCGTGCACTGGCCGCAGCTCTCATGCTTGTAGAAATAGGAAAGGCGACTGATCGCCCGGACGATATCGGTGGATTTGTCCATCACGATCACGGCGGCGGTGCCCAGGCCGGAGCCCAGCGCCTTCAAGCCGTCGAAATCCATCGGCGCGTCCATGATCTGCGCGGCAGGCACCAGCGGCACCGAGGAACCGCCCGGGATCACGGCGAGCAAATTGTCCCAGCCACCGCGCACGCCACCGGCATGACGCTCGATCAACTCGCGAAACGAAACGCCCATCGATTCCTCGACGACGCACGGCGTGTTCACATGGCCCGAGATCTGGAAAAGCTTGGTGCCCTTGTTGTTGTCCCGGCCAAAGCTGTTGAACCAGACCGCGCCGCGACGAAGGATCGTGGGCGCGACTGCGATGCTCTCGACGTTATTGACGGTCGTCGGGCAGCCATAGAGGCCCGCACCCGCGGGGAAAGGGGGCTTGAGGCGCGGCTGGCCCTTCTTGCCTTCGAGGCTTTCGATCTGCGCGGTTTCCTCGCCGCAGATGTATGCGCCGGCGCCGCGATGGACGAAAACGTCGAAATCATAGCCCGATCCGCAAGCATTTTTGCCGAGAAAGCCTTTTGCATAGGCTTCGGCAACGGCAGCGAAAAGCGTCTCTGCCTCTCGGATGAACTCGCCGCGAATATAGATGTAGGCCGCCCGCGCGCGCATCGCATAGCCCGCAACCAGCGCGCCTTCGATCAGCTTGTGCGGATCGTTGCGGATGATCTCGCGATCCTTGCACGAGCCCGGCTCGGATTCGTCGGCATTGATCAGCAGGAAGCTCGGCTTGCCCTCCTTGGGCTCCTTGGGCATGAAGCTCCACTTCATGCCGGTCGGAAAGCCGGCGCCGCCGCGGCCGCGCAGGTTGGAAGCCTTGATTTCCTCGATGATCGCATCCTGGCCGCGATCCATCAGCGCCTTGGTATTGTCCCAGTCGCCCCGCTTCATCGCGGCGTCGATGTTCCACGGCTGAAAACCGTAGATATTGGTGAAGATCCGATCCTTATCGGCGAGCAGTGCGGTGCTCATGCCCAATCCCCCCGATAGTCGTGATTTTCGGAGACCATCTCCTTGAGCGTGGTCGGACCGCCCTGCGGCTCGGCGCCAAGGCGATCGACCTGCGGACCCGTCTTGGGGTTTTCGCCCTTCGCCAGCGCATCGAGGATGGTAGCGGTGGTCTCGTAGGTCAGGTCTTCGTAGTTATCATCGTTGATCTGGACCATCGGCGCATTGGTGCAGGTGCCCATGCACTCGACTTCGGTCAGCGTGAAAAGTCCGTCGGCGGTAGTATGGCCCTTCGAGAGCCCCTTGTCCTTGCAGGCACGGAATACGTCGTCGGAGCCCCGCAGCATGCACGGCGTCGTCCCGCAGACCTGGACGTGGAAGCGTCCGACCGGCGCGAGATTGTACATGGTGTAGAAGCTGGCGACTTCGAGTGCCCTGATCTTGGGCATGTCGATCTGCGCCGCGACATATTCGATCACCGGAATCGGCAACCAGCCTTGAGTCTGCGTCTCGACACCAACCTGACGCTGCGCAAGATCGAGCAATGGCATGACTGCCGAATGCTGGCGACCTGGCGGATAGCGACCGATGATTTCCTTGACCTTGGCGACGTTCGCCGCCGACCATGCAAAGCCACTCCAGCGAGCGCGGGTTTCAGCTTCATCGGGGATGTGGACGTCAGCCATTAGCGGTCACACTCCCCGAACACGATATCCATCGCGCCGAGCACGGCGGTCGTATCGGCGAGCATATGACCCTTCATCATGAAATCCATCGCCTGCAGATGACTGAACGCGGTCGGCCGGATCTTGCAGCGATATGGCTTGTTGGTGCCGTCCGCGACAAGATAGACGCCGAATTCACCCTTTGGGCTCTCAGTGGCGACGTATATGTCGCCTTCCGGCACATGGAAGCCTTCGGTGTAGAGTTTGAAGTGGTGGATCAGCGCTTCCATCGACTGCTTCATTTCGCCGCGCAGCGGCGGAACGACCTTGCGATCGAGGCTCGCAATCGGGCCCTCGGGCATGTCACGGATGCACTGCTTGATGATCCGCGCGGACTGGCGAACCTCCTCGCAGCGGACCATGAAGCGATCATAGCAGTCACCCTTGGTGCCAACCGGAACATCGAATTCCATTCGATCGTAGACATCATAAGGCTGCGACTTGCGCAGATCCCAGGGGATGCCCGAGCCGCGGATCATCGGACCCGAGAAACCCCACTTGACCGCATCTTCCTTCGAAACGACCGCGATATCGACGTTGCGCTGCTTGAAGATGCGATTGTCAGCAACGAGGCTGAGCGCATCCTCGAACAGCTCGATCATGCGACCGTCTAGCCAGTCACCGATATCGGTAAGCAGCTTGAGCGGCACATCCTGGTGAACGCCGCCTGGCCGAAACCAGGCTGCGTGCATGCGGGCACCCGAGGCGCGTTCAAAAAAGTTGAGGCAATCCTCGCGGACCTCGAAAAACCAGAGGTTCGGCGTCATCGCGCCGACATCCATCACATGCGATCCGAGATTGAGCATGTGGTTGCAGATGCGCGTGAGCTCGGCAAACAGGACTCGCAGGTACATCGCGCGCTCGGGCACCTCGATACCCAGCAGCTTCTCGATCGCGAGGACGTAGCTATGCTCCATCGCGAGCGGCGAGCAATAATCCAGTCGATCGAAATAGGGCAGCGCCTGGAGGTAGGTCTTGTACTCGATAAGCTTTTCCGTACCGCGGTGCAGCAAGCCCACATGCGGGTCGACGCGCTCGACGATTTCGCCGTCAAGCTCCATCACCATGCGCAGCACGCCATGGGCCGCAGGATGTTGCGGCCCGAAATTGATCGTGTAGTTGGCGATCGCGATTTCGCCAGCGCTCTTGGCTTCTTCAGGCGTCAGGGTCTCGTACGAGGTGGCCATTATTTCTTCTCCCCGTCGACCGTGACGGGCGATGGTGCGCCCGGCGCCTCGGGCTGCGCCTTTTCGTCGCCCGGAAGGATATATTGCGCCCCTTCCCATGGGCTCATGAAATCGAAGCTCCGGAAATCCTGCGCGAGCTTGACTGGCTCATAGACCACGCGCTTGTGCTCTTCGGAGTAGCGCAGCTCGACATAGCCAGTCAGCGGGAAATCCTTGCGCTGCGGATGACCCTTGAAGCCGTAGTCGGTAAGGATCCGGCGGAGATCGGAATTGCCCTCGAAAAGAACGCCGTACATGTCGAACACTTCGCGTTCGAGCCAGCCCGCAACCGGCCAGATGCTCGTCACCGAGGGGACCGGCTTTACCTCGTCGGTCGAGACATGGACTCGAATGCGGTGGTTCCGGGTAAGCGAAAGCAGGCAATAGACCACGTCGAAGCGCTCCGGACGCTCCGGGTAATCGACCCCGGCAATCTCGACCAGCTGCTGATACCCGAACTGATCCCGCAGCGTGACCATGGTCGCGACGAGGCTGTCGCGATCCACGTACAGGCCGATCTGATCGGCATGCTCACGGGCGTCCAGCAGGGCCACTCCGAGCGCAGCGCGAGCGTTGTCGATCACGCCTTCGTTGGCGGCATGGCGAGGTGCGCTGTTGTTCACCGTTCGAGCGTCCCGATCCGGCGGATCTTCCGCTGCAACTGCATGATCCCGTACAACAGGGCCTCTGCGGTCGGGGGACAGCCGGGAACATATATATCGACCGGAACGATCCGGTCACAGCCACGGACGACCGAATAGCTGTAGTGATAATAGCCGCCGCCATTGGCGCAGCTGCCCATGGAAATCACATATTTCGGCTCGGACATCTGGTCGTAGACGCGGCGCAATGCAGGCGCCATCTTGTTGCACAGCGTACCTGCGACGATCATCACGTCCGACTGGCGCGGGCTGGCGCGCGGCGCGACGCCGAAGCGTTCCAGATCGTAGCGCGGCATATTGACGTGAATCATCTCGACCGCGCAGCAGGCAAGCCCGAAGGTCATCCACCACAGCGAGCCCGTACGAGCCCACTGAAAAAGCTCCTCGGTCGACGTGACGAGGAAACCCTTGTCCGTCACTTCGGCGGACAGATCATCGAAGAATGCGCGATCGGGCACCGTGCCGGCAGGCGGCGTCGGGCGGGTGAGTTCTACTCCCAATCGAGGGCTCCCTTTTTCCACGCATAGGCAAAACCGATGCCGAGTTCGACGAGGAACAGCATCATCGAGGCCCAGCCAGTGAGACCGATCCCGCCGAGCGACACCGCCCAGGGGTAGAGAAACGCAGCTTCAAGGTCGAACACGATGAACAGGATCGCGACGAGATAGAAGCGCACGTCGAATTGCGCACGACTGTCCTCGAACGCCGGGAAGCCGCACTCATATTCAGCGAGCTTGTCCGGATTTGGCTTGGCGGTTCCCGTCAGGCGATTGACGATCATCGGCAGTACGACAAACGCCCCCGAGATCGCCAGCGCGACGCCAAGGAACAACAGGATCGGCAGATATTGCGAAAGGTCAACCAAGGGCTTTTCTCGCATTCGCGAAATGAGATTGTCCGCGCTTTTAGGAGTGCGAACCGCGTCTAGCAAGCGTCGATCAGCCCCTCAATGCACCGGCCACGAGCTTGTGGAGTTTCGAATGGAGCACATCGGTCGCCGCAAGCACTTCGGAACGGTCGATTACTCGCTCGCCACCACGAAAATCTGTAACGAAACCGCCGGCTTCGCGCACCAGCAGCAGCCCCGCGGCGACATCCCAGGGCTTCAGTCCGCCTTCCCAGAAAGCATCGTAGCGTCCTGCAGCCACCCAGGCGAGATCGAGCGCCGCTGCTCCGAAACGTCGGATACCGGCCACTTCCGGCGCGACGGCAGCGAAAATCGAGGTCCACTGCGCGAAATCGCCATGGCCGAGGAATGGAATACCGGTCGCAATCAGCGAATCAGCAAGGTCGCGACGCGCCGAGACGCGAAGGCGACGATCCTGGAGCCATGCCCCCCTGCCCTTCTCTGCCCAGAAGCTTTCATCCGTCAGTGGCTGATGGATCAGGCCATGCGATATGTCACCGCTAGGCTCCTGGACCGCGATCGAGATCGCGAAGTGCGGGATGCCATGGAGAAAATTGGACGTTCCGTCGAGCGGATCCACTACCCAGCGCGGCTTGGACGGATCGCCAGCGATCTCGCCACGCTCCTCCATCAGGAACCCCCAGTCGGGACGCGCCTTGCTCAGTTCCTCGAACAAGGTCTGCTCGGCCTGGCGATCGGCCATGGTGACAAAGTCGGCTGGGCCCTTGCGGCTGACCTGGAGTTGCTGGACCTCGTTGAAATCCCGCCGAAGACGCGGCGCGGCCTTGCGCGCGGCGCGATCCATGACGGTAATGAGGCCGGAATGCGATACCATGGGATTCCTTCCCCCCTCCCGATTGCGGGAGGGGTCGGGGGAGGGCCTGTCAGATATGGAGGACTGCAGCCCGTGAACAGGCCCTCCCCTAACCCCTCTCCCAAGCGGGAGGGGAACTCATCAATCGGCGCGCTTGACGTAGGTCTGTTCGTAAACGTCAACGACGATCCGCGTGCCTGCACCGATATGGGGTGGCACCATTACGCGCACGCCATTCTCGAGCAGCGCAGGCTTGAAGCTCGACGAAGCGGTCTGACCCTTGACCACGGCATCGGCCTCGACAATCATCGCCTCGACGGTATCGGGCAGCTGCACCGAAATCGGCCGCTCCTCCCAAAGCTCCATCACCACATCCATGCCGTCCTGAAGGAAGGCCGCAGCCTCGCCGAGCAGATCGCGCGGCAGCGAGACCTGGTCGTAATTATCCTTGTCCATGAACGTCAGGCTGTCGCCCTCAGCAAACAGGAACTGGAAATCCTTGGTGTCGAGACGCACGCGCTCGACCGTCTCGGCGGAGCGGAAGCGAACATTGTTCTTCCGGCCGTCGATGAGATTCTTGAGCTCAACCTGCATGTAGGCGCCGCCCTTGCCGGGCTGCGTGTGCTGGATCTTGACCGCGCGCCACAGGCCCTTTTCATATTCGATTATGTTGCCGGGACGAATGTCCACGCCGCTGATTTTCATGGATGGCACCTGACCGATGAGGATGGAAAAACGCTCGGGCGCCCTTTAGCTGCCTGCCTTCGCCGGGGCAAGCACTGCTGCGAAACGCTTCACGGCCGCCCCCGGCCCGGCGGGATCGTCCCACACCGCGCTGCAGACGGCGACAAAATCCGCACCGGCTTCGACAAGCGGCCTGGCGTTTTCCGGCGTGATCCCGCCAATCGCAACGCAAGGTACCCCGCAGATCGTCGACCACCATCCCAGGATGGATGCTTCTGGCCGATGTTCGGTTTCCTTGGTCGTGGTTGGGTAGAAGGCTCCGAACGCGACATAGTCAGCCCCCTCCTCGGCGGCTTCAAGCGCCAGATGGCGGCTGCCATGGCAGGTCACGCCGATCTGCGCGTCGCGGCCCAGCGCTTCGCGCGCTTCCATGACGGACCCGTCGTCCTGGCCGAGATGGACGCCGTCCGCGCCTAGCCGCTTGGCGAGACCGATGCTGTCGTTCACGATGAAGGCGACTTCGCGATCGGCGCAGATCTTCTGGAGCGGAGGCGCCAGATCCGCGATGGCGTGATCGTCGATACCCTTGAGGCGCAGCTGGAATGCCGCAACCGGGGCCGCATCGAGCGCTTCGATGAGCTTGTCGGCAAATTCCGGCCCGATCGTCGCCGGCGAGATCAGGTAGAGCTCGCACGGCAGGCGCCGGATATCGCTGTCGAAGCGAGCCGCAAAACCGGGATCGAGGGGGATATCGTCAGAATCTTCGGTCATGCTTCGTTGTACCCCGGCGAAGGCCGGGGTCCAGTTCCGGCGTTGCTGCTGGACCCCGGCCTTTGCCGGGGTACGCATTTTCTGAACTCAGGCCGTCTTCACGGTCGAGGCCGTGTAGATCGCGTCGATCGCGCTGCCCAGCGAGGCATCGAATTCTGCGTCGCTCATCTGGAAACGCAGGTCTTCGAGCAGCGCTCGGCTGAAGCTGGCGATGATGCCACGATTTTTCGCAAGTTCGACGCAAGCTTCGGGACGCTTGAAGCCACCCGACAGGGCGACCACACGCAGCACGCGCGGATGATCGACCAGCGGCCCGAACAATCCCGGCTTTACTGGCAGGCTGAGCTTCAGCATCACCTTCTCGGTGCCCGGCATCCCATCGAGCGCCTTGAGCAGCTCCTCGAGCAGGATCTGGTCGCATTCGGCGCGCTCGGCGCTCTTGATATTCACTTCGGGCTCGATCATCGGTACCAGCCCTCCGGCCAGAACCTGCTGACCGACTTCGAACTGCTGCTTGACGATCGCGGCGATGCCCTCGCGGTTAGCGAGATTGATCACCGAACGCTCCTTGGTGCCGAACACGCCGAGACCCTTGGCGCGGGCGAGTAGCGCGTCGAGCTCGGGCATCGGCTTCATCAACTGGACGCCGTTCGCTTCGTCCTCAAGACCCTTGTCGATCTTGATGAAGGGAACCACGCCGCGCGCCTTCAGCGCTTGCGGCACGGTCATGCCGTTCGCCTGGCCGTCCATCGTCCGCTCGAAAAGAATCGCGCCGACCACCTTGTCGCCGTTGAACGCCGGCGAAGTGATGATCCGGGTCCGCATCTGGTGGATGAGGCCGTACATTTCCTCTTCGGTGGACCAGGCGCCCTCTTCGATCCCATAGCCCTTGAGCGCCTTGGGGGTCGAGCCGCCGCTCTGGTCGAGCGCGGCAATGAAGCCCTTGCCGTCGGCGATCTTCTTGGTCATTTCCTGAACGTTCATCGGATGTCCCTTTTTAAATCAAAAAGCTGTCCAGCTTCCAGCGCCTTGACGCCCGGAAGCTCGCGCCCCTCCATCCACTCCAGAAACGCGCCACCCGCGGTGGACACGAAAGTAAAATCGGCTGCGACACCCGCATGGTTGAGCGCGGCGACGGTATCGCCACCACCTGCAACCGAGATCAGCGAGCCGCCCTGTGTCAGTGCCGCGGCGGTCCTGGCGAGCGCCACGGTCGCCATATCGAAGGGGGCGATCTCGAACGCACCCAACGGGCCATTCCAGACCAAAGTCTTACATGTCTTGAGCACATCCGCCAGCGCCTCGACCGCAGCCGGACCGACATCGAGGATCATCTCATCGGCCGCGACTTCGTGGACATTTACGGTGCGGACCGGCGGGTTGGCCCGGAATTCCTTCGCGACCACGACATCGTAGGGCAGGTGAACGGTGCAATCCGCCTTGTCAGCCGCGTCGAGGATTTCGAGAACGGTGTCCTTGAGGTCATGCTCGCACAGTGACTTGCCGACATCGATTCCGCGCGCAGCCAGGAAAGTGTTGGCCATTCCGCCGCCGATAATCAGATGATCGACGCGGGCGACGAGATGCTTGAGAACGTCGAGCTTGGTTGAGACCTTGGCACCGCCAACAACAGCCGCCACGGGATGCTCCGGATTGCCGAGCGCCTTTTCGAGCGCTTCGAGTTCAGCCTGCATTGCGCGCCCGGCATAAGCGGGAAGCACGTGCGCCAGCCCCTCGGTCGAGGCATGGGCGAGGTGGGCGGCCGAAAATGCATCGTTGACGTAGAGATCGCCCAGCGCAGCAAAACGCGCGATCACCGCGGGATCATTCTTTTCTTCGCCGCCGAAGAAGCGCGTGTTCTCAAGCAGGGCAATGTCGCCCGGCATCAGTGTCGCGACCGATGCCGCGTCACCTTCCCAATCGATATATCGCACCGGACGCCCAAGCACCACTTCGAGCGGCTTTGCGATCCGTGACAGCGACATATCCGGCGTGGGGCCCTTGGGTCGGCCGAAATGCCCGAGTACCAGCACGATCGCGCCCTTGTCCGCCAGTTCGATGATCGTCGGCGCAGCGGAGCGCAGGCGGGTATCATCGGTGACGCGATTGCCATCCATCGGCACGTTGAGGTCCTCGCGGACCAAGACTCGCGTGCCGTGGACATCGCCGATATCGTCGAGGGTCTTGAAACTGCTCATCTTCACCCTTGGCTTAATGAATCACGCCGTCCCGACATAAGCCGGGACGGCGATGTTTGGAGTTCAGATCAGCTTCGCCATCGCACCGGCGGTATCGACCATGCGGTTCGAAAAACCCCATTCATTGTCGTACCAGGAAAGCACGCGCACGAGCTTGCCCTCGATCACGCTGGTCTCGAGGCTGTCGACGGTCGAGCTGGCCGGGCAGTGATTATAATCGATCGAGACAAGCGGCTCCTCGCTATAATCGAGCACGCCCGCGAGCGGACCATTCTCGGAGGCTGCCTTGAGGATCGCGTTGACCTCTTCCTTCGTGGTGTCGCGCTTTGGCGTGAAGGTGAGATCGACCAACGACACGTTCGGGGTCGGCACGCGGATCGCCGATCCGTCGAGCTTGCCCTTCAGTTCGGGAAGAACCTCGCCGACCGCGCGGGCAGCGCCCGTCGTCGTCGGGATCATCGACATCGCAGCCGCACGGGCACGGCGCATGTCGGGGTGGATCTGGTCGAGGATTTTCTGGTCGTTGGTATAGGCATGGATGGTCGTCATCAGGCCGCGCTCGATGCCGATTGCATCATTCAGGACCTTGGCGACCGGCGCCAGGCAGTTGGTGGTGCATGAAGCATTGGACACGATCTTGTGATCGGCCGTCAGCTTGTCATGGTTGACCCCGAATACAACGGTGAGATCGACACCCTTGGCCGGTGCCGAAATCAGTACGCGCTTGGCGCCAGCGGTCAGATGCTTGCCGGCGCTTTCCGCGTCGGCGAAGAAGCCGGTGCATTCGAGCGCGATGTCGATGCCATTTTCGGCATGCGGCAGGTTGGCCGGATCACGCTCCGCAGTCACCTTGATTCGCTTGCCGTCGATGATCAGGTCATTGCCATCGGCCTTCACCTCTCCGGGATAGGCGCCGTGGACGCTATCGCGCTTGAAGAGGAGGGCATTGGACTTGGCATCGGCGAGATCGTTGATCGCCACCAGTTCGAGGCCCGATTCAGGACGCGCCAATATTGCGCGTGCGACCAGACGGCCGATACGTCCGAAACCGTTGATCGCTACTTTCGTCGCCATTTTCGATTCTCCTTGAAATTCAATCGAGTGCACTGAGGACTTGCGGCACAATCTTTTCCGCCGTCAGTCCGAAATGATCGTAGAGCGTCTCATACGGAGCGGAGGCTCCGAACCCGTTAACGCCGAAACGAAGTCCATCGATGCCGACATAGCGTTCCCACCCCATCGGGGTTCCCGCTTCGATCGACACCTTGAGCATGTCCGTCGGCAAGATGTCCTTGCGATAGGTCAACGCCTGGGCGTCGAAGCGCGACCAGCAGGGCATCGAGACGACATCCGCGCCGACGCCAGACGCTTCGAGCCGGTCGGCGACCGCGACCGCGATCTCCACTTCCGAGCCGGTTGCGACCAGCACCACCTTGCGCGCCGCTTTTGCAGAACGCAGGCGATAGGCCCCCTTGGCGGACAGGTTTTCCGATGCTTCGGTGCGCAGCTGCGGCAGGTTTTGCCGGGTCAGCGCGAGCAGCGACGGGCCGTCGTGGCGCTGAAGTGCAAGTTCCCAGCATTCGGCAGTCTCGACGACGTCCGCCGGACGATAGCTGTCGAGATTTGGGATTACCCGCAGCGCCATCATGTGCTCGACGGGCTGGTGCGTTGGTCCATCTTCGCCAAGGCCGATCGAATCATGCGTCATCACGAAGATCGAACGAACCTGCTGGAGCGCGGCCAGACGTATTGCCGCGCGGCAATAGTCGGCGAAAACGAGGAAGGTGCCGCCGTAGGGAATCACGCCGCCGTGAAGCGCCATGCCATTCATCGCCGCGGCCATGCCGAATTCACGAATGCCGTAATAGACATAGCGACCACCGTAATTTTCGGCGGTAAGCGGTGTCTGTATCTTGGTGCGGGTGTTGTTCGAACCCGTCAGATCAGCCGAGCCGCCAATCGTCTCGGGCAACAGCTCATTGATCGCACCCAATGCCATTTCGGATGCCTTGCGCGTCGCGACCTTCTGCGGTGCTGCGATCAGGCCGTCGATATACGCCTTCAGCGAGAAGCCAGCCGGCAATTCGCCCGCCATGCGCCGCGTGAATTCCGCCTTGTCGGAATGGCTTGAAAGCCGTCCTTCCCAAGCCGCGCTTACCGAAGCACCGCGCTTGCCGGCTTCGAGCCACCCAGCACGAATGTCAGCTGGAATTTCGAATGGCGGATATTCCCAGCCGAGTTCAGCGCGGGCGGCTGCAATCTCGTCCTTGCCCAGCGGCGAACCATGAACGCCTGAGGTCCCCTGCTTGTTGGGCGCGCCCTTGCCGATCAGCGTGCGGCACGCGACGATCGAAGGCCTTGGGTCGGCGAGCGCCTCATCGAGCGCGCGGGCGACATCCGCCTGGTCGTGCCCATCGCAGCTGACGGTGTGCCAGCCCGTCGCGACATAGCGGGCGAGCACATCCTCGCTTGACGATAGCGAGACAGCGCCATCGATGGTGATACGGTTATCGTCCCACAGCACGATCATCCGGCCAAGCTTGAGATGCCCGGCGAGCCCAATCGCCTCGTGATTGATGCCTTCCATCAGGCAGCCGTCTCCGGCGATCACCCAGGTGCGATGATCGACGAGTTCGTCGCCGTAAATCGCGTTCAGGTGGCGTTCGGCAATCGCCATGCCCACCGCCGTGGCGACACCCGTGCCGAGCGGCCCCGTGGTCGCCTCCACGCCCGCAAGCTCGAAATTCTCGGGATGTCCGGCGCATGGGCTGCCCAACTGGCGGAAATTGCGGATATCGTCGAGCGTCGGCCGAGCATAGCCCGTGAGGTGGAGCAGGCTGTAGAGCAGCATCGAGCCATGGCCTGCCGAAAGCACGAAGCGATCGCGATCAGCCCAGCGCGGCTTCGCCGGATCATATTTCAGATAGCGTGTGAACAGCACCGTCGCGACGTCGGCCATGCCCATCGGCATGCCGGGATGCCCGGAGTTGGCGGCCTCGACCGCATCCATCGAAAGCGCTCGGATGGCGTTGGCGAGCTGGGAGGGATTGGCGGTCATCATGAGCCTTTGTTGGACTAATGGGCGTAAGAACGGCGACAGGTGCGCAAAACCACACCGCCCGATTCGAACCGGACGGAGTGCGCGGGGTCATTTGTCCCCCCGCGAAGGCAGCGTCAACCGCAACTGCACAATAACCTTCACTTGTCTTGAGAGCAGTTGCTCGAAGGCAACGACATGCTATTGTGATCATAATGGGAAGCGACCGACTTATTATAGCGATTGGACGGCTGGACCAGGCGCTTGCGCGGCTGGAGAGGTCGCTTCCGGGAACGCAGAACCCGCAGGATGACAGTGCCATAGCGGCTCTCACCCTGCGTCATGAGCGACTGCGAACGGCTACCGAAACAGCGATCGCCCGGCTCGATGCGCTGATCGGCACGGCGGAGGAATGACCGCATGGCGCAGGTAACACTCGAAATCGCCGGACGTTCGTACCAGCTGGTTTGCCGCGATGGCGAAGAAGCGCATTTGCTCAATCTCGGCCAATTGGTCGATCGCAAGGCGCGGGATGCCGCACGGGCGGCAGGCAACATGACCGAGAACCGACAATTGCTCGTCACCGCCTTGCTGCTCGCCGATGCACTCAATGATCAGGAGGCCAGCAATTCGATCCCCGCGCCTCTCCCCGTCGAGGAACCCGACACCGCCTGGGTGGCCGATGCGATCGAACGTATCGCCTCACGCGTGGAAAAACTTGTGGCTGCGCTTGAGGATGGCGCCGAGAACGACTAGATAGGGAGGTGGCGGGTACTGCCCGATGCGCGCCTCTAGAACATCCCTGAGGCGATTAGACATCCAAGGGAGCTGTCCCTGGCCGGATCCTGGTCCGGCCTACACGGCGCCCACCTGACGTTACCGGCGTCAGAGGATATTCAGGCAAACGGTCACGGCGGTCCCGCCAACGCCATATTTGCGCCTCGGCCCCGCGCCGGGGCGCAAAGCCGGCCTTCTCACTGGACCCCGTCAATCGCCGGGGTAGAATGCCCCCCATGGTCATCGACGGCAAACAACCTCTCCGCGAACAGCTTCGTGCGCGACGCAAGGCGTTCGTCGACGCGAATGGCCTCGCGGCGTTGCGAGTCCATGCCATCGTCATCGCCAGGATCGCACTGACCGCCAGCAACCATGCGGGAAGTATCGCAGCCTATCTCTCCAACGGCCGTGAGGTCGATGCGATGCCGCTGATCGAACTTGCATGTGCGCATGGCGTGCGAACCGCGCTCCCCCATGTCGAAGGACGGGGCGGCGCGATGCGCTTTCTCGCATGGCGTCCGGGCGATCCGCTCGTCGCGGGCCCCTATGGCCTACCCCAGCCCTCCACGCTGGCGGCGGAGATTGAACCGGACACGATTTTCACGCCGCTTGTCGGCTTCGACCGGCTCGGCAATCGCCTTGGCCAGGGTGGCGGCTTCTACGACCGCGCATTCGCCCGGCATCCCGCCACCCGGAGGATCGGCCTCGCCTGGTCGGTCCAGGAAATCGATCAGGTTCCGACCGACGAATGGGATCAGCCGCTCCACGCGATCGTCACCGAGCATGAATGGATCAGGATCGAAGGCCGTTGACTTATCGGGCAGTGCCCGGAAGGAAAGCCGGATGAACCAACATCAACCCTCGTGGCGCAAACCATTTGGCATTCTAGTGCTGCTCATCCTGATTTTCGTGTGGGCAGTCGCCGCCGCGCGCGCGATCGAGCATTATCCCGCGCTCAACCACCCGCTGGTCTATGTCGTCACCGGCATCGTCTGGATCTGGCTGTTTCCGATGAAAATGCTGCTGCGGTGGATGGAAACCGGAAAGTGGCGCGATTGAATCGCGCCATGCTCGCCCGTGCCGAACGACGTTTTTGCGCCAGTTGGGGTAGCAATAAGGTGCAATTTCAACGCTTATCAGGATGTTAGGTGATTTCCCGGACTCGCCATTTGCATTGATCTAAGTCAATATGCCGTCAGGCAGAAACATGACTTGATGGGATGGCATCATGGATCGGGCGAAAAGAGACATCTCCTTTCAAGCCTTGATGAACAGCCTAGGGTCAGGACCTGTTAAATTGCTTGCATGATGGGCTGAGGGTTGATTCAATGGTGGCACCAGGAGGTGCTGCTTGTGGACGATCTGTTTATGCTGAGCGAGGTGCAGATGCGCCGGATCAAGCCATTTTTCCCGCGATCGCA
>CANJQJ010000028.1 GCA_947476425.1 Sphingomonadaceae bacterium
CACTTGATCGAAAACCTGTTCGCCAAAATCAAGGACTGGCGGCGCATTCACACCCGATATGATCGCTGCGCCCACACCTTCATGTCCGCCATCGCAATCGCCGCTACCGTCATCTTCTGGTTGTGATCAATGAGTCCTGACCCTAGCGCCCTCAAGCACCACGAGCGGCACCACCCCTTCTTCGGGGACGGGATCGATGCTGCAATGTGTGTTGCGCCCCCCGTCCCCTCGCTCGTGAAGATTCTGGCCATGGTCCGAGGTGTAGATCAGCGTTGCCTTTGCCAGGTCCGCCCCCTGCAGGACGATGCGGAAGAATTCGCCCACGTTCCACAGCAGCGTGTCACGGTAGCTGTTGCGATAGCGCACCCAATCCTGCCGCGAGCCGTCGAAGCCATAGCGATCGCCCGTATCCGATAGCGGTGGGAAATGCCCGCGCGGAAGAACCGGGCGATACCGCATGAACGCATCGGGAAATTTGTCATGCACCGGGAAATGGGCGCCGACCTTGTTGATCAGGATGAACTGGGGGATGCCGTCATTGATGTGGGTGACGAGGGAATGCGCCGTCGCAATATCGCGCTGCTGGACGGGCACTCCATCGAACTGGAGGAACTCATCGATCGATCGCCGCTCGTCCTGGTTCATCAGGTTCTGGAACGCACCGCCAGTCCGTTGCGCGTCAATGTAGACGGTCCGGTATCCGGCCTTGCGCGCATATTGCCAGATTGATGGCATCGTCGAGATGATATGCGAATAATTCTCGCGCGTGCCGCCAAAGCGCAGCGTGACATTGCTGCCGGCGCTGCAATTGTTGATCGCGACGGCGAGCCCGTAATTATGGATCGCAACCCCGGGATACGCCTTGGACAGCGGGGTAGGAACGCCGGCCGGGTCATTGATGTCGAGATACTGACCGCTGATGCTTTCGTCGATGATCAGGACAATGTCGCGGGACGGTATCGCCCCATGTTGCGGCAGCGCCACATCATGCCGTGGTCCGGAATCCGCGGTTGCTTCATAGGCGGCGAGCGCGAGGTAGGCGAGCGGTGTGAACGTCGCCGGCTGCGCGCGCGCACCCTCGCCACCCCGGACGAACAGGACGAGAGCAAGCAGGCAGACCGCCAGCCAGGGCGCCATCGCCAGCAGCCATGCCGGAACACGCGGCCGGTGCCGGCTTTCCATGCCGAGCGCAGCCAGCAGGATGAGCGCGCTCACGCCCACGATCAGGATGGCGCGAAGATTCTGGCTGACCGCATCATCCGCAAAGCTCGCGGCGTTGAGCATGTTGATGAAGGCGTCGTAGGTAAGGAAATCAGACGTGACCTTTTCGTAGGCATAATAGAAAAATGCCGACGCACTGAGCAGCAGCGCGGTTGTCCAGCGAAGCGGGGCAGATCGTATATAGGCCGAGGCGACGAGGCCGCCGGAAAGCAGCGCGAGCAACGCCAGATAACTGATGACCGGCACCACGCCATCAAGCGATCCCAGCCTCTCGAGGCCCGCCCCCAGGCCTTGGAGGAAGCAGGCCGCAAGGAGGAACTCCTTGAGATGGCGCGTCGTCAGGGCGGGTGGGATCGTCACGCTCAGCAGAATCGCAAGGATCGCGGGTTGATGCTGATCATCGCGGGGAGCTTCCCGACGATGTCGCCATCGGCCTGGACTGGCATTGATCGATCGCCGTCGGCCTCAAGACGGCTACAGTCGAACACCACGGCGTTCGACCAGCCTTCAAGCGGCATCCCGCGCCAGACCGTCCACATGAAGCGCAGATAATCCCGCCGCCGGGCGCGACGCAACGCTATGACCCGAAGCGATGGCTGCGACAGGCAGGCTGCCGGAGCAAAACTCCAGGGTCCGGCGAAATAGCGCCCCTTGGCGACATAGAATGCCTCGCACGCGATCTGCTCGCCATCATGGCGCAGCAGGATTTCAGGTCGCTGCCAATCGAAGATCAACCTTACCATCGCCGCCGCATAGGCCAGCCGGCCCATCCATCGCTTGCTCCCGGGCGCAACCCGGGCGACTGCGCGGCTGTCCGGGCCACAGCTCGCGCAGGCCAGGAACAGTGTGTCGTTGAGGGCAACGGTATAATGTTCTCGCCAATCGGTCCCGTGAACGAGCGCGAGCGCGAATGTGGAGAGATCAACTGGCGTACCCATCTCGCGATGGACCAGATTGATCGTGCCCGCCGGATAAACGCTGATTGGAACATTCCGTCCCGAACGCGCCACCGCCGCAGCAACATGGCGCAAGGTGCCGTCGCCGCCCATTGCACAGATCTGGTCCGCCGATGGATCGATCGCGATCGGGGCATGCGGCGAACTTTCCTGCAGGATCACCCGCGCTCCAAGCTCGACGAGACGGGCATTAAGGTTACGCATCCACGCCAATTGATGGCTTCCCGCCTGGGGATTGAACACCAGTTGGATGGTCCGTTCAGAAGTCGACAGCTTTCCAACTCCAGCACGTCCTCGATCGCCGACAGGACGGGCTCGCGGTAGCAGCTAAGCATGATGAAGTCATCAGAGTGGCTCGATCCACGCTGAATCGCCCTCCGGACGGATCTCCACCTTCGCATCGACAGCAAATCAATCTATTCGGACTTGATCGAGATCGATCCGATCGCAGCAACAAGGTTCGACAATGGAACTCGGCATCTACACGTTCGGCGACATCGTTCCGGACCCTGCGAGCGGCCATGCGGTCTCGCCAACCGAGCGCATGGCGGAGGTCATCGCCATCGCAAGACTGGCGGACGAACTCGGTCTAGATGTCTTCGGGTTGGGCGAACACCATACGCTCAACTTCGTCGCCTCGGCGACAGCGACGGTGCTCGCCGCCATCGCGGCGGTAACGACTGACATCCGCCTGACCAGCGCATCGACGCTGCTTGGCACCGCCGATCCGGTGCGCACCTTCCAGGAATTCGCGACGGTCGATCTCGTATCGCGCGGCCGGGCCGAGATTGTTTTCGGGCGCGGCGCCTTCCCCGAGCATTTCCCGCTCTTCGGATATGATCTCAATGATTATGACGCGGTCTTCGCCGAGAAACTGGAGCTTTTCGAACGGCTGAACAGCGAAACGCACGTCACGTGGTCCGGAAACTTCCGCCCCGCATTGTCGAATGCGGAAATCGCGCCGCGCCCCTGCCAACCGACCCTCCCGGTATGGATCGGAGCACTTTCGCCCAACAGCATCGCCCGCGCCGCGGCCTACGGGCTCCCCCTAGCCATGCCGCTGCTCGGCGATACGATCGCTGGCTATGCCGGACGTGCAGCGCTGTATCGCGACGTCTGGGAGCGAGCAGGCCATGATCCCGCCGATATTCGCATCGCGGGCTTTTCACACTTCCACGTCGCCGCCACCGCAAGCGCCGCCCGCGACGATTTCTACCCTTATTACACCAACTATTTTTCCTTCCTCTCCAAACGCGGCGGCATTCCGCGCGCGACCTTCGCGCAGATGAGCGCGCCTGACGGCGTGCTGGTCCTCGGCAGTCCGCAGGAGATCATCGACCGGTTGATGCTGATGCACGAAACGATCGGCCTGACCCGCTACGTCGGGCAGATCGACGTCGGCGGCCAGCCGTTCAGCGCGGTTGCAAAGGCGATCGAGCTTTACGCTACCGAAGTTGCTCCGGTGATCCCGCGTGAAACGCAGCAAAGTGGTTGAATCAACATTCCAACGCCCGTTCTGTCATTCCGGCGGACGTATCGTCATCCCAGCCCTCCGTCCGTCATTCCGGCGCCCCTTATCGTCATCCCGACGGAAGTCGGGATCCATGGGACCCACGGTTCTCGCGATCGCACGATCACCGAAACGTGGATCCCGACGTCCGTCGGGATGACGGAAGGGTCAGTTCGGGATGCCGATAGTCCGTCGGGATGACGATTCACTTCATCTGAACATCATCACGCAGGCCCCGAACCGAGAACCGCGCGCATCACCGCCACGCGCTGGGCAAAGGCGCGCACCGTCACGCCGGCCGACGCAACCGCCTCGAATGCATGGGGTGCCCCCGCGATGACCTGCAGGTCCGTCGGCACGTCGGCGGCAAGCAGGCGTGCTCCGTATGCGATGCACTCATCCCTGAGGGGATCGAGCGCGCCAACCTCGACAAAGGCTCGGGGCAAACCGGCGAGGCTATCGGCCCGTGCCGGGGCGGCATATGGCGATGTCGCCACGCCATTGCCGCCAAGATAATGCTTCCACATCCAGCCAACCCGGGCTTGGGTCAGCGCATGGCCTGTGGTGGATGCCAGCATCGATATACTGTCGAGCCGATCGTCGAGCGCGGGATAGATCATCATCTGGAAAACAAGCCCGGGTCCGCGACGATCCCGCGCCATCAGCGCAACCGCGGCGGCAAGCGTTCCGCCCGAACTCGAACCGGCAACCGCCAGACGCGCCGGATCCACGCCGAGTTCGGCGGCATGATCGGCGACCCAGCACAGCGCCGCGTAACAATCGTCGACCGGTGCCGGAAAGGCGTGCTCGGGGGCAAGCCTGTAATCCACCGATATCACCGTGCAGCCGGCCTGTTCCGCATAATGGAGGCAAGCCGCATGCTCGGTATCGAGATCGCCCATGACAACCGAGCCGGCGTGAAAATAGACCATCGCGGGCTGGATCGCGGGCGCCTTGGGGCGATAGATTCGGACTGAGACTTCCGGCGCGCCTTCGGAGCCGGGGATCTTGCGATCATGCCAGTCCAGCCCGGGCGAAGTCGCTGGCGGCGGCGCACCGGCCGTCATAGCTGCATACCAGCCCCGCAACTCGGCAACATCCGAGAAGTCGGGAAGGACCATGGCGTCGAGCATCGCCAGTTCGGGATCGAGCTGCATTTTCATGATTATTCCTGATAATGACGGGTAAGTTTGAGGCTGGCGATCAGGCGGTGACCTTGCGGCCGAGAAGGCGCTCCACGGTTGCGCGATCGGCTGGCTCGATCCCGGTCGGAGCGCCCGCATACATGATCTCGCCGCTCATCCGCCAGGGATCGCGGACGAACGGATGCGAGACCATCATTGGCCATTGCACGAGGTAAAGCGCCTCGGGATCAGCCTGCGCACTCTTGCCCTTCAACATCGAGCCGGGGAAGACCGACGTGAACACCGCCTCCATCATCAGCCCCCAGTCGCCGAACGCGAAGCGCTCCTGATCGAACGGTCCGCCCGGCATCAGGCCGGCATCGAACATCCCCTGGTACATCCCGCGCGCGAAAATGCTGCTGTCCTCGTGGACGCCGTCGCCGATCTGGTCGGTGCCGTACCAGCGGTAAGAGATATTGTCGGTGACAGTATCGATGCATGCTTCGATGTCATAGATGACCTCGCCCCACCAATGGCGCATCCATACCGCCATCATTGCGCGATGATCCTCATTTTCCAGACGCGCAGTCATCGCATCGATGCGCCGCCGCGTCTCGGGCGCAGTCGAACTCACCAGGCCTGCCATTATGCTCTCTCCTCCATGTCGTACGCGTGCCGCCTTCTGACGTGCAGCGCCTATTCCTCGTAGATCGTCACATATTCATCAAGCACGGCCCGTTCGGACCTGAAGCAATTGATCGGGGCATCAACCCGCGGATGTCCCAGCGCCATGCCGGAATAGACGATATGATCGGCATCCAGCCCAAGCACGTCGCGAACCAGCCCGCCCCATAGCGCCCACGCCTCCTGCGCGCAGCTTGCGATGCCATATTCGAGCGCAAGGAGCATCACGTTTTGCATATACATGCCGATATCGGCCCACTGGCCGGGTTGCAGGCGCCGCTCGACGGTGAAAACAAGCCCGACGGGCGCGCCGAAAAACGACCAGCTTCGCGCCAGATGCCCAATACGCGCCGTCATATCGTCGCGGTCGATGCCCGCTGCGCCATAGACCAGCTCCGCCGCGCGCTTGTAGCGAGCCTGTTCGAGCGGAGACATGGTCTCGGGGTGGATCTGGTGATCGGGTGATTGCCCACGCGGCGAATGCTCCATTGCCTCATGGACCGCTCCCACGAGCCGATCACGGCTCGCACCAGCCAGGACATGCACTCGCCAGGGCTGAAGATTCGAACCCGATGGCGCCCGCCCCGCCTCGGCCAATATTCGAGTCACCAGTGAAAGCGGGACCGGATCGGGAAGAAAATCCCGGACCGAGCGTCGGCTGGCAATTGCTTCGGCTACATTCATCTGGATACCCAATGAGGACGGCGGGGCCCGTCGCCTCGTGGAACACCGAATTGCACTTTCAAATTGGCGGATCAAGTTTCAATGTCCGCCCAGAGGATGATGATGAAACGATGCGCGGTGGTGACTGGAGGCGGCAGTGGCGTAGGGGCCGCGGTGGCGCTTGCGCTTGCGAAGGCTGACTGGACGGTTGTCATCACGGGTCGCCGGCAAGCCGCGCTCGACGCGACCTGCTCGCTGGGCGGCGGTGCGATCCACGCGATTTCCGCTGACATATCGGATCAGGATGCCGTGGCCGATCTCTTCGCGGAAGTGGCGGATCGCTTCGGGCGGATCGACCTGCTGTTCAACAACGCCGGACTCTTCCCGCCGCCAAGTCCAGTGCAGGATGTCACACTGGAAGACTGGACCCATGTGATGGACGTCAACCTGACTGGCGCCTTCCTGTGCGCGCAGCAGGCATTCCGCCAGATGATCCGCCAGTCGCCACAGGGCGGAAGGATCATCAATAATGGATCGCTTTCGGCGCAGGTGCCCCGGCCGCACGCCATATCCTATACCGTTTCCAAGCACGCGATCACTGGCCTGACCCGCGCACTCGCCCTCGAAGGCCGGCCCTATGGCATCGCGTGCGGCCAGATCGACATCGGCAACGCTGCGACCGCCCTGACGGCGGGGCTCGCTGCCAGCGCGATGCAAGCCGATGGCAGCATGGCAGCCGAACCGATGATGGACGTCAATAACGTCGCTGCGTCCGTCGTCCACATGGCGAGCCTTCCGCTCGAGGCCAATGTCCAATTCATGACGGTGATGGCCACGCGCATGCCCTTCATCGGCCGGGGCTGAAATGCTGCGCTTCTCGGCCAACATCAGTACGATGTTCACCGAAATGCCCCTGCTCGATCGCTTCGCAGCAGCGGCCGATGCCGGCTTCGCGGCGGTCGAGATGCAGTTCCCTTTCGATATCGCCGCCGAACGACTGGCGGCGGCAAGGACTGCAGCGAACGTCGAGGTCGTCCTGGTCAACATTCCGGCGGGCCGGATCGACCAGGGCGAGCTCGGACTCGCCTGCCTGCCCGACAGACCCGCCGCTTTCCAGGATGCCGTCGCGTTGGCTGCCGAATATTGCGCGGTGCTCGAATGCCCGCGCGTGAACTGCCTGGCCGGCAAGCCGCTTACCGGCCAGTCGGCCGACCTTTGCTGGGACATCCTTGTCGAAAATATCGGCCACGCGGCAGAATGGCTGGCGGAGCGCAACATAGGCCTGCTCGTCGAGGCCCTGAACCGTGAGGATCAACCCCATTTCCTGCTCAACAGCCTGGAATTGGCGGATCGGCTGATCGCTCACGTCGACCACCCCAACCTCGCGCTCCAATATGACGTCTATCACGCCCGCGCCAATGGCGACGACTGGCTGGGCGGCATCGCACCGCGCTTGCCGCTGATCGGCCATATCCAGTTTTCGGATTATCCCGGGCGCGGCGCCCCCGGCACCGGCGACATCGACTTCGCCGCGCTGTTCCGAATGCTTGAAACGCTCCCATACAAGGGATGGACCGGCTGCGAATATGCCCCGGCGGGCCCGACCATCGACAGCCTTGGCTGGTACACCACGCTCCAGCCAGGGCTTGACCATGAACAAGCGTCAACGGATATCAATCGATGACCTTTAAGGAACCCTATCCAGCCATGCCGCTCGAAGGAACACTCGCCCGGGCGCCTCACGCAGCACCTGTCCGCTATACCGAGTTCGCCGATCAGAACGAAGCCTTCCTGATCGAAAAGGTGAAGGCATTGCGCCCTTTGCTGCGCAGCGAAGCCCCCCTCGCGGAACGCGAGCGCTCGATGACCGACGCCGTTTTCCGCGCACTCGACGAGATCGGCATCTGGTGGATGCTGCTTCCCCGCCGCTGGGGCGGCTATGGCATGTCCTGCTCGGCGATGAGCCGGGTCAATCGCGAGATTTCGCAGGGCGATCCCTCGGTTGCGTGGGTGGTCCAGATCATCAACGGCACGACCTGGATCAGTTCGCTCACTTCCGATGCGTTGCAGGAGGAGCTTTTCGGCGACGGTCCGGTGCGCATCTGCAGCTCGTTCGCAACATCCGGCACGGCTCGTCCCGTCGAGGGGGGCTATATCCTCGATGGCCTGTGGACGTATAATTCGGGATGCCGCCAATCCGACTGGGGCCAGTATCTGTGCGTCATCGAGCATGAGGACGGCCGCAAGGTCCCCGGCAATTTCGCCTATGTCCGGATGAGCGATGTCGAGATCGTGGATAGCTGGTTCACCGCCGGTCTCCAGGGCACCAGTTCGGATTCAGCGCGGGTCTCTAACCTGTTCGTTCCCGAGCACCGCATGGTCAGAGTCGAGCGCAGCTTCGGCACCGACATGGAAACCCGCAAATATGTCAGCGAGCCGAGCGACTGGATGCTGAACATGCCGACGATCCGGTCCGCTGGCCTCGGTCTGCAACTCGGTGCCGTCGAGGCCGCACTCGAAATCGCGCTGGATACCGCGAAGGTCAGGGGCGTGCCCACCACGAGCTACACTCTCCAGGCCAATTCCCCGGTGGCGCAGCGCAATCTCGGCGAGGCGGCCGCCAAGCTCGATGCGGTTCGCCTGATAGCCGCCGATGCCACCGGCATGATCGACCACTGGGCGCTCCGCGGCGAGCGGCCGCCAATCGAGGCGCGATCGCGCAACAAGGCGCAGTGCGCCCTGGTCGTCGAACTTCTCATCGAGATCATGGACATGGTGATGCACAGCGCCGGATCGTCGGCGTTCCTGCTCGACAACCCCCTGCAACGCTTCTGGCGCGACCTCAACGTCGCCGGTCGCCATGCGATCTTCAATCCGAACGTCGGGTACGAAGTCTATGGCCGGACATTGCTTGGGGTGGAGCCCAACATCTTGCCGGCGGCGCTGATCTGACAGCAATGACGGCGCTTTTCCTATCAGCCTTCGTGACGCTATTCGTCGTGATCGATCCACCGGGTTGCGCGCCGATCTTTGCCGGGCTCACCCAGTCGGCGACCGCCCCGCACCGCCGGGCAATGGCAATTCGCTCGACGATGGTTGCGTCGGCGATCCTGTTCCTTTTCGCGTTGTTCGGAGAAGCGCTGCTTGCCACGCTTGGCATCAGCCTCGCGGCATTTCGCATTGCCGGCGGGATCATGCTTTTCCTGATCGCGCTCGAAATGGTGTTCGAAAGACGCACTGAGCGCCGTGAGAACCGTGCTGCGGAAGTCAGCCGGACACCGGATCATGACGACATTTCAATCTTTCCGATGGCGATCCCGATGATCGCGGGGCCGGGTTCGATCGCCATGGTGATGCTGTTGATGTCGCGCAGCAATGGCCTGGCGGAGAGCCTTGTCGTACTCGCGGCGCTGGGCGCGGTACTGATCCTCACCCTGCTGGCATTGATGGCGGCCGGCCCGATCATGCGCGCGCTCGGGCCGAAACTCGAAGCGATGATCACCCGCGTGCTCGGCGTCATCCTTGCAGCCCTGGCGGCGCAGTTCGTGATCGACGGGATCAAGGCCAGCTTCGGCTGACGCCGGGCCGGATGGGGAACCAGCCCCATCCGGCATCGTTGGCTTGGTGTCCGTTCGTATCTGACGCGCGCGGCGCCGCCCATAACCATCACCTGGGGCTGAAGGGTTCCGCGCTGTCATGGCCGATAGAGCAAAGCTTGCGATCTACACTGCTCTGGGTGGGAACCTCGCAATCGCTGCCACCAAGTTTGCCGCGGCGCTTGTCACGGGCAGTTCCTCCATGCTCACCGAAAGCATCCACTCGCTGGTGGATACGGGCAATCAGGGACTATTGCTGTACGGCATCCGTCGCGCACGTCGTCCATCGGATCTCGTCCACCCCTTTGGCTATGGAAGGGAATTATATTTCTGGAGCTTTGTCGTCGCCCTGCTGATCTTCGCGGGCGGTGCAGGTGTCTCGATCTATGAAGGCATCGCGCATATCCGCTCGCCGCAACCCATCGACCGGCCCTGGATCAATTTCGCCGTGCTTGGGGCGTCATTCCTTTTCGAAGGCGGGTCCTGGCTCGTGGCATTCCGACAGTTTCGCGCAGCGCAGGGCAACATGGGATGGTGGGCGGCAGTCCGGCGCAGCAAGGATCCAACAAGTTTTGCCGTGCTGTTCGAGGATAGCGCCGCATTGCTCGGGATCGTAATCGCGACGATCTTCATAGCGCTGGCAATCCATCGGAATGATCCGCGGCTCGATGGCATGGGCTCAATTTTCATCGGGATCGTGCTGGCGCTCGTAGCCCTGTTGTTGGCCCGCGAATGCAAGGGTTTGTTGATTGGCGAACGTGCCAGACCCGAAGTCTCCGCGGCCATACGGGAAATCGCCTGCGGGGAGCCGGGCGTATGCGGGGTCAATGACATGGCGACCCTGCACCTCGCGCCCGACCAGATCGTCGTCACGATGAGCATCGATTTCGCGGATGATCTGGTCACGCCGCAGATCGAGCGCGCGGTGGCGAACATCGAGCGACGTGCGAAGGAACGTTTCCCTGATGTGCGGAGTGTCTTCGTGCGGCCGCAATCAGGCGATCCGCAAGCCGACGACATCGAATGAGGCGCAAATCCTGCCGTTATTCCGCGGTGGTCGGATCGATCGTCGTTCGAACCTGGGCTATGCTGTTGGCCGGGAAACCCGCGGCTTCGGCATGCCGCCGAATGAGGTCCTCGCTCGGTGCTCGATAGATGCAATAGACCTTGTTATCGGTCACATAGCTATGGACCCACTGGATGTCGGGGCCGAGCTCTCGCAATACGTTGCAGCTATTCTGCGACGCGCCCTTGAGATCGGCGTCGCTCAAACGCCCGGCACCGGGCATTTCGCGTTCAATGACGAACTGGGGCATGCTGATCACCTCCCCTGCGGGCTGTCGCGTTACTCGTGACAGCGGATCTTCCGGGTCGCACGTGCGAACGCCCGAGGGACGTTATGGTTTCCCCTCGCTATAACGGAGGCGATCCTCGCCCGTCATCCCGACTGACGTCGGGATTCACTCAGCTTCCCCAGACCAGCGGCAGGCTGACTGGCTGGACCATCCCGCCCAGATGGGTCGAGATCGTCGCGCCGGGCTCAATCCGGAATTCCGGGATCGCCGCCAGGAATTCTTCGAGCGCAATCTGGAGCTCACGCCGGGCAAGGTGCATGCCGATGCACAGATGCGGTCCGGTGCCAAAGGTGATGATCTGCTTTGGCTGACGGTCGAGATCGATCAGGTTGGGCTGATCATATTCCTCGGGATCGCGACAGGCGAGAATCGTCGTCATAAGCACCTTGTCGCCTGGCTTGATGGTCACCCCATTGACCTTGCGTTCCTTGATGCAGGTGCGAAACGTACTGGTAGCGCCAAAGGCGCGCAGCAGCTCCTCGAGCGCGGTCTTTATGAATTCCGGATTCTCGCGCAGGCGACGCTGATGATCGGGATTCTCCGCCAGATGGCGGAAGTGAAGCCCCATGTTTGTGGTAACGGTGTCGAGCCCGCCGATGAAGAGATTGAAGGTATATCCGATCAATTGATCATCGGTGAGCGGCTGGCCGCGAATGGTCGACTCGATCCCGAAGCTGATGAAGTCCTCGCGCGGATTCTTGCGGCGATCAGCGATCACCTCGCGCAGATAGTCCGTCACATTGCGCACCGCCGCGCCGATCACCGCAATGTCGGCCTCATGGAGCAGGTCATGTTCCCACTGCATGAAGAGATCGGTCTTATCGTGGGGCAGATCGACGAGATCGAGGAACACCGATACCGGAAACGGGAATGCGAAGTCCTGCATGAACTCGCACGAGCCGCGATCGCGAAAGCGCGCTATGTATCGCCGTGCCGCCTCGCGTACCTTGTCCTCCAGCGCACGCATCTTCGGTGGCGAGAATAGCGGATTGAGGAGGGCGCGAAAGCCGGTGTGGAGCGGCGGATCGAGTTCGGTCGGTATCATGCTCCAGCTTTCGCCGATCGCGGCCGCGAATGGATTGGCCGCCGAACTGGAGAAATGCTCGGTATCCTTGTAGGCGTCGCGAACATCCTCGCCCCGACGCAGCACCCATGACGGCTGCTCGCCGGGATAGGCATTGGTCGCGTAGAAGACCGGCGGCCATTCGTGGATTGCGGGGATGATCGTCTTGTACGGATCCTCCTCGACGTAACGACCCTGGATTATCGGATATTCCCGCACCAGTTCAGGCGGCACATGGTCGGGGACGATGATGTCGGGTCGCTGCAATTGCATAATCTCACCTTTTCCCGACTTTCCCGCTCAAACTCCCACGCCTCAATGATCGGCGAAGAAGATCTGCGAAAGCTTCTCCACGGCAAGCACGCGATCGTGGCGAAGCTTGGTCTGGCGCTCGGATTCCTCAGGCGGTTCGCCATAGGCATAGACATAGGAGGGCGTATGCGAGAGGCGGCGCAACGTATCGCGGACGACTTCCTCCGGTGCAAGAATGCCCGGAAGCTGGAGCCCTCCCAATATGCGTTGCAGCGACGGCGTGTCCATCAGCGGCGCAGCGATTCCGATCACGTCGACGCCCGCCCCGCGCAATTCCGCCCATAGCGATTCGGCGAGATTGAGCACGAAGCCCTTGGCCGCCGAATAGGCCGCGACTCCGGGTTGCCCGCCAAGCCCGGTGCCCGAACTCATCAGGATGATGCCGCCACGTCCGCGATCGCGCATCGCGCGGCCGAAATGATGACATGCGTCCATCACGGTGAGCACATTGCGCGCGATCAGGTTGCGCATGTTCTCGATCGGCGTATCGAGGAAGAAATGGCCGCCATCCTCCGATCCGGCATTGGAGACGTAGAGCCCGACTTCGAGCCCCTTGGTCGCCTCGGCCATTTTCTGCGAGGCGTCCGGAGAATTGAGATCGAGGCTCAGCGTACGCACTTCGACGCCATAGTCGTTACGGATTTCCTGAGCGACCGCGTCGAGCGGGCCCTGGCGCCTCGCGATGATTAGGAGGTTGATCCCAGAGGCGGCAATTTCGCGCGCGAACCAGGCACCGGTGCCGTCCGATCCGCCCGCCACGACTGCCCAAGGGCCATATTTGGCGGCGTCCAGTAGTCCGCCAATTGCGGTTCCGCTCATAACCGAGTTTCCTTTTCGAATGCTTCGAACAGCGCGTAGGAGGGATCCGAACTGTCGCGTCGCCCCCAGGGTTCGACTATTTGTGGCCCCGCATCGCGAATATCATCGAAATCCTGGACATAGATGCGGTGATCAATTGCCCAGCGTCCGTCACGACGCGACCAGCGATCGAGATAGCGGCCGAAGCCCACAATCTGGCGAAGGCGACCCTCCTCGGCATAGCGCAGGTTGACGTGGACATAGGATTCGCTGGCGGCGAGATCACCGTCGACGCGAATTTGTATGTTGGAGATCAGATGGGCGTGCGCGATCAGCGTACGGTGGGTTTCGCATACCCAGTCGATGAAGCCGCGTCCCGTTCCGCTGAACATCGGGCCATATTCGGCACCGCCGCCCTCATGCCAGACAGCATAGCCGAGTTCATGGTCGATGCGGTCCATTGCACGGGCATAATTGTGGAGCTGCTCGGTGATTGCCTGCTTGTCGGCGACCACCTGGACCGCCGGGTCGGTAAGGGAAAGTGTCGACATCGCTGCATCCTCATCCGAATATTATCGACGGAGGAAACAATGGCCCACGCCCCCGCGCGCCTATCGGGCGGCGGGGGAAGCGATAGTGGCCTAGGCTGCTCTATCGAAGCGAGGCATTAAGCGCGTCAAGTGCCAGGCTGCCGGGGCAAAGATCGGCGTCGTCAAGCTGGTTTAGCGGCGTTTCGACAGTGTTGAGGTTGCGATGCATATCCTCGGCACCCTCGTCGACATAGAGCAGGCCAGTGACGATCTCGCCGAGCGCGTGGCGTTCATGAAGATGGTTCATCGCGCCGATCCGGTCGGTCGGGTCATATTCGGTGCCGAGCTTCCTGAGCAGCAGCACCGAGCCGTCATGCTGCACTACGCGGCGGAGCGAACCCGGCGCATAGCTCGCCTCGATCGGATGGCGCGACATGATCACCTCGATGCGGTTCACCGCCTCATTATGCTCGCGGACATAGTCATAGCTCTTGGTCGAGCCGGCGTGATTGTTGAAGGTCACGCACGGGCTGATCACGTCGATGAAGGCGGGACCGTGATGGCGGAGCGCGCCCTTGATCAGCGGGATGAGCTGTTCCTTGTCGCCCGAGAAGCTGCGGCCGACATAGCTCGCGCCGAGCTGCAGCGCGAGCGCGACGAGATCGATCGGGCTGTCGGCATTGAGCACGCCCTTCTTGCTCTTCGAGCCCTTGTCGGCGGTAGCCGAGAACTGGCCCTTGGTAAGCCCGTACACGCCGTTATTCTCGACAATGTAGGTCATGTTGACGCCGCGCCGCATCGCATGGGCGAACTGGCCGATGCCGATCGAGGCCGAGTCGCCGTCGCCAGAGACGCCCAGATAGATCAGGTCGCGATTGGCGAGCGCTGCGCCCGTGGCAACCGAGGGCATGCGGCCATGGACGCTGTTGAAGCCATGCGAGGCGCCGAGGAAATAGTCGGGGGTCTTCGACGAACAGCCGATGCCGGACAGCTTGGCCATGCGATGCGGCTGGATGTCGAGCTCGTAGCAGGCCTGCACGATCGCGGCGCTGACCGAGTCATGTCCGCAGCCGGCGCACAGCGTCGAGATCGCGCCTTCATAGTCGCGGCGGGTGTAGCCCAGCTCGTTCCTGGGCTGGAGTTCGCTGAGCAGGCGAGGCTTGGCGAGGTAGGTCATGACATCACCTTGTTGAGCGACGGGGTGAGGGGCTGGACCTTGCGGTCTTCGATCACGGTACTGATCGCATCCGCGATGAAGCGCGCGGTGATCGGCGTGCCGTCATAATGGAGCACGCGGATGAGCTTTTTCGGGTTGAGATCGCCTTCGTTGATCAGCATCGAGCGCAATTGCCCGCTCTCATTCTGCTCGACGACGAAGACCGCCTCATGCGCGTCGATAAACGCGTTCACTTCGTCCGCGAACGGGAAGCCACGCACGCGCAATGCATCCACGTGGACATTGTCGGCTTCCATCTGGGCGAGTGCCTCGGCCATCGCCGGGCTGGTCGAGCCGTAATGGATCACGCCGTAGCGCGTCGATTGCGAGGCCTCGGCCAGCACCGGCGCCGGAATCAGCTTGCGCGCTGTATCTTGCTTTCGACGCAGCCGTTCCATGTTGTAGACATAGTCCTGGCCGGCCTCGCTATACTTGGCATAGGCGTTGCGCGTGGTGCCGCGTGTGAAGAACGCGCCCTTGCTCGGGTGCGTGCCGGGAATGGTGCGGTACGGAATGCCGTCGCCATCGACATCGAGGTAGCGACCGAAACTCTTGCCCTCGTCCAGTTCTTCCGCCGACATGACCTTGCCGCGATCGTAGCAACGGCTGTCGTCCCAGTCGAACGGCGCGCAGAGCCGATCGTTCATGCCGATGTCGAGATCGGTCATGATGAACACCGGGGTCTGCAGCCGCTCGGCGAGATCGAACGACTGCGCCGCAAACGTGAAGCACTCATGGGGATCCTCGGGGAACAGCAGCACGTGCCGCGTATCGCCATGCGATGCGTAGGCGCACGCGACCAGATCGGATTGCTGCGTCCGCGTCGGCATGCCGGTGGAGGGCCCGCCCCGCTGGACGTTGACGATAACCGCCGGGATCTCCGCGAAATAGGCGAGGCCGATAAACTCCTGCATCAACGAAATGCCTGGCCCGGAGGTCGCGGTGAAAGCGCGCACGCCGTTCCAGCCGGCACCGATCACCATGCCGATCGAGGCCAGCTCGTCCTCGGCCTGGACAATCGCATAGCGCGCGGCGCCACTATCGGGATCGGTGCGATATTTGCGGCAATAGGCGCTGAACGCCTCGATCACCGAGGTCGAGGGCGTGATCGGATACCAGGCGGCGACAGTAGCGCCACCATAGACCGCACCGAGGCCGACCGCGCTGTTGCCGTCGATGAAGATCCTGTCCCCAACCCCATTGCTTCGTTCGATCCGCAGCCCGAGCGGACAGGCGAAATGCTCGCGCGCATGATCATAGCCGATCTTCGCGGCGCGGCGGTTGCCCTCGATGAGCTTGTCCTTGCCGCGATATTGCTGCGCAATAAGCTGCTCGACGACTGCGAACTCCATGTCGAGCAGCGCGGTAAGCACGCCGACATACATGATGTTCTTGAACAGCGCCCGCTGGGTCGGATTGGCGAACTCCTTCGCGCAGATCGCGGTGAGCGGGACGCCGATCACGTTGATGTCATCGCGAAACTTCGATCGCGGCAGCTCGCGCGTCGAGTCATAGACAAGATAGCCGCCCGGCTCGATCTCGGCGATGTCGCGATCCCAGGTTTGCGCATTGAGCGCGACCATCAGGTCGCAACCGCCGCGCCGTCCGTTCCAGCCCTCGGCAGAGACGCGCAGTTCATACCATGTCGGCATGCCCTGGATGTTCGACGGGAAGATGTTGCGCGGGGCAACCGGCACACCCATTCGGATGATCGCGCGCGCGAACATCTCGTTGGCCGAGGCGGAACCCGATCCGTTGACGTTGGCGAACTTGATGACGAAATCATTGGTAGCGGTAATGGCAATCATATCTTCAATCACTCCGCGCCCGCATGGGCAACCAGCCAGTCGACTTTCTGCATGTCCCACGCATTGGTTGGGCAGCGCTCGGAACAGAGCCCACAATGCAGGCAGATATTCTCGTCCTTGACCATCACGCGCCCGGTCTTGAGCCCACCGGCTACGTACAGCGGCTGTTCGAGATTGGGGGCGGGCACCTTGAGTCGGCCGCGCAGGTCATCCTCGTCGCCATCGTCGGTGAAGGTGATGCATTCGGTCGGGCAGATATCGACGCAGCTGTCGCATTCGATGCAAGTCTGCGGCGTGAACACCGTTGCCATGTCGCAGTTGAGGCAGCGTTCGGCCTCGGCGCAGGCCTTTTTCACATCGAAGCCAAGCTCCAGCTCCAGCCGGACGTCCTTGAGCGCCAGTTCGAGAGAGCGGACCGGGACCTTCTGGCGATCCTCCTCCGAAATCTCGTTGTCATAGGCCCATTCGTGGAGGCCCATCTTCTGGCTGGCGAGCGTGATCCGGTCCGGCGGACGGTTGTTGACGTCCTCGCCCTTGCAGAACAGGTCGATCGAGATCGCCGCGTCATGGCCCTGTGCCACCGCAGTGATGATGTTCTTGGGGCCAAGCGCGGAATCGCCGCCGAAGAAGATGTTGGGAATTGTCGACTGCAGTGTCTTCTCGCCGAGCACCGGCAGGTCCCAGCGATCGAATTCAAGCCCGATGTCGCGCTCGATCCACGGGAAGGTGTTTTCCTGGCCGATCGCGATCAGCACTTCGTCGCAAGGGACGGTTTCCATCCGCCCGGTCGGGACGAGCGAGCGCTTGCCGTGCGCATCATGCTGCACTTCGACATGCTCGAAGGTCACCCCGGTCAGCGTGCCGCCATCATGTTCGAACGCCATCGGCACCATGCAATTCTGGATGATGATGCCCTCGTGCAGCGCCTCGTCCTTTTCCCAGGGCGAGGCCTTCATCTCATCGAAACCCGAGCGGACGATCACGCGGACGTCCTCCGCGCCCAGGCGGCGCGCCGAGCGGCAGCAATCCATCGCTGTGTTGCCGCCGCCAAGCACGATGACGCGCTTGCCGACCGAATGGACATGGTCGAACGCGATGTTGGAAAGCCAGTCGATCCCGATATGGATGTTGGCGGCCGCTTCCTGCCGACCGGGCAGTTCGGCCTCGCGGCCACGCGGTGCGCCGGTGCCGACGAACACGGCATCCCAGCCCTCCGCATTGAGCGCACCGAGGCTCTCGATCCAGCTGTTGAGCCGGATATCGACGTCGAGCGCTTCGACATAACCGCATTCCTCGTCGATCACGGCGTCCGGCAGGCGGAATTTCGGGATCTGGCTTCGCATCATGCCGCCGGCCGATTCGCCACCATCGAACACGGTGACCTGATAGCCAAGCAAGGCGAGGTCGCGCGCGACTGTAAGCGATGCGGGGCCAGCCCCGACGCAGGCGATTCGCTTGCCATTCTTCTCGACCGGCGCCTTGGGCATCCGGCTGCTGATATCGCCCTTCAGATCGGCCGCCACGCGCTTCATCCGGCAGATCGCGACCGGCTCTTCATCGACGCGGCCGCGGCGACATGCTGGTTCGCAAGGACGATCGCATACCCGCCCGAGAATGCCCGGGAAGACATTGGACCACCAATTAATCTCGTAGGATTCCGCAAATCGGCCCGCCGCGATCAAGCGCAGATATTCGGGTACTGGCGTATGGGCAGGGCAAGCCCACTGGCAGTCCACCACCTGATGGAGGTGATCCGGAGTTCCAGTGTCGATCCGTTTCATGTGCAGCAAATCTCCAGCCGGTCGCGCCGGCGCCTCTCCAGATTCTGATCCCGGTAGACCCGGCATCACATATTGACGACATTTCTACGTGGCTTGGTGGACCACTCACACCTGTCTTGCGATGAGCGAGCGCGCTTATGAAAAGAATACCGCGATCGTCAAGTTGCTGCAGCATAGACCTCGGTAAAATCCGAAACCCTTCCGTCATCCCGACGAAAGTCGGGATCCATGGGACCCACAGGTCTCACGATCGAAGAACCTCCGCATCGTGGATCCCGGCGTCCGCCGGGATGACGATTCACCGCTCGGGTTGGTGTGCGCGGCAGCGCGCCAAACGACTCCAGTGCCTATTTCGGTTCGGTGAACCGCTTCACCTTGACCGGCAGATCCTTCCCCTTGGTACGGCGCGACGGAAGTTGAACCGGATTTTTCTTCTTCCATTCAGCCCAAGTCATCGGACCATCAGGCGTGTCGATGATGCGGTCGTCGATCGAATCCGTCATACCAAAGCCTTCTCGCTCGTCATCCCGACGCCCACCCTAGTCATCCCGACGCCCCCCCCTTCGTCATCCCGACAAAAGTCGGGATCCACGGGACCCACAATTCTCACGATCGAAGAACCACCGCAACGTGGATCCCGTCGTCCGCCGGAATGACGAATCAATTGATTCTAGAAAAACAGCTTGCGAAGGCTCAGCTTCACCGATCGCCCAAGCGGATCGAGGTAATCTGGTTGATAGCTGATCGGGGTGCCACCATTGCCGTCACGGACATGCTGGCGGCTATCGAACAGATTATCCACCGATAGCGTCAGGCGAGTACCACGCAGCAGGGGGAAACGCTCGGCCAGTTTGCGCTGCTGTCCCAGATTGGCGAAAAGCCTCAAGTCGAGCGTGGCAAGGTCGGAAAAATCCAGGTTCCGGGTGGGATCCGCCATGTTCCCACGGACCGTCGATGCACTTTGCCAGTTGCCCGAAACGCGCAGGCCAAGGCCATTGCGTGTCAGCCCCGCTCTTGCCTCGACCTTGTGCCGAGACTGGGCACCAAGATCGCCCCCAAGCAGATCGAGGAGCGGCCCTCCGGAACGGACGAGAATGTCGTCCCGCAACAGCCATGTATGATAGAGTGAGAGCGAAATACGGGTGCCGCGCCCTCCGGCGCCACCACCTCCCCCGCCAAAGCCGCCCCCAGCTGCCCCTCGCGTTCCCCCCGAACGATTATTGCCCTCGGCCGATCCGGCCGGAAAATATTGTCGCAGCGAAGTTGGCTGTCCGCCCGGTTCGCCCCGCTGACCAGGTGGCGGCGCCGAGAGCCGGCGGGAAAAATTGACGCCCCAGCGCAGTTCCTCGCGGTCCTCGCGCGCGAAATTGATCGGCCGCGCATCAAGCTGAAGCAATCGGCCATCGGCGTCACGGGTGAACCGATCGGGAAATGCGCTCTCGATCGCAACTGTCGCAGCGGGAAATGCTGCAATCGGATTGTCGATGCGGCTGGTCGTGTAATCAACCACGATCGACAGTTCGAGCTTTTCAACTGGCTTGAGCGTCAACCCCGCCTTGAACAGGCGCCTGTCGTCCGCAACGAGATCTGGATTGCCTCCAGTCAGTCGGCTGATATCGACCGTCTCTCCACGGACATAATCGAACACGCGAGCGCCTGTGTTCAGGATCTGTGCGTCGCCGAGTTGCTGAACGGTGGGTGCGCCCTGATCATGCGTCATCGAGACGATCAGGTTGATCGGCTTGGCCGGGCTCCAGTTCAGTCCATAGCCGATCGTACGAAGCGTCCCGAAGTCACTGTGTCGATCCAGTGCGAGATTGAAATTCGCGGAGAGATTTCCGATGGGCGCAAGGACATGACCCCGACGGCTGGCGATCGGAATATCGAGATTAAATTCTCCGGACGCGGTGTTTCGCTCGAGATCACTCGAACTGTTCAGCCCGGACCGTATGGAATCTGCCGAAAAAGCGCGCTGCGTATCGCCAAGCGTGAAGGTTGCGGCAAGTGGACCGGCCGGAAGGGCGAACAGCGTTCCGTTGGTAACGAGTTGGAGATCGCCGGTATTGGCGATCGAACGAGCGCGATCCTGCGGGGAGATCGCAACGCCGGTCTCGGTCAGCGTGCGGCTTTCCAGGCGATCGTAATTGCCGACAAGAGTCCATTGCCAGGACGCAATATCGCCCGCCAGGGTAAGGCCCAGATGGCCGGTATAATCCCTCCCCGCCTGGCTGAGCCCGACGGGCAGTCCACCCCGCGTCGTGGATGAATCGCGGCCGTCGTAGCGCAGCGAACCGTTGATCGTCGTGGCGATGTTACCAAGCAGCGTGCGATTCAACACTGCATTCACGCCAAGCGTTTCGGTTTCGGGGAGGAGCGTGCGGAAGCGGCCGAGATCGCCCACGATGTCCCGTTCGCTTTCGAAAAGCGCTGAGCTATGGGCATAGTCTAGCGCAACATTGAGCCGCCCGGCGGGATCGATCCGTAGCAGGCTCGCGCTCGCCTTCGGGCTGAACTGACCGCCCTCGGTTGGCGCCGCGGCCTCGGCCTCGGCAGTCACCGCCTTGAAGCGGCTCCTCAGGACGATGTTCACGACCTTCTGGTTGGCGCGATAGCCATATTTGAGCCCGACCTCCTCGGGCAGGATGTCGACACGGCGGATCGCCTCGGTTGGAATGTCCCGGATCTCGGAAAAGCTCGAGACTCGTTTTCCATTGAGCAATACCACCGGACTCTCGCCGCCGCGTCCCTGCCCGCTCCCGGTCTGGGGCGCCAATTCGGTAAGAAGCTCGGCGATCGAACTTACGCCAAGCGATCGGACGTCGCCCGCCGACAGCGTGACTTCGGCCGCAATATCGCCCTTCACCGCGCCAAGCAGTCGTTGCCCGGTGACAGTGATCACGTCGCTATCGGTGTCGACATCGCCTTCCGCATTGGCTGGAGCTTGGCGCGCCTGCGCCAATGCGAGCGTCGAAGATCCGCACAAGATCAACCCGAGAAGGCACGAAATATTGCGGATCATGACATTCCCTAAGTATCGGAAGTTTGTTGCATAATTGAGGCGCACAGCCTGCGTGCGTTGCACCGGGGATGTTTTCTGGAAGCTGAACCGAATCCCTGTTCAGGGCGTGGCGACCACCTTTTGGTTCTGCCGGCTGGCAAGATCATTGCGCCAGAGACGGGCTCGCCACCACATGATCACGCCGGTCAATGCCAGCCCCGCCGGCAACAGGCCGCCGAGAAAAATCACGATCTGCCACGCAATGCCCATTCCGGTTCCGTCGTGGATGCGGCGCATCAGTCGGCCGGTGGCGTCGGGTTGCGGACCGGTTGATTTGCTCCGCTCGGACGTCCCCTTCGCATCATCAACGGCTATCGTCACCGGTCCATCCTTGGTCTTGAACCCAAGCGTCCATGTCGCCCGCTGATCGGTTGGCCATTCCATCGATTTCAACTGGCCTGCCTCGAGCGATCGTGCCCTCGCAATTGCCTCGTCAATCGACTGCACCGATTTTGCGAGCGGCATTGCTCGCATCTTCGCCATTCGCCCAGCCACATCGACGGGCCCATTACCGAAGAGCGCCGGGAAACTGATCCATGCGCCAGTCAGAGAAAGCACGAAAAGCGGCAGCGCGATCCAGAAGCCCATCATGTGATGAAGATTGGTGTCGAAATTACGATGCCGTCGCCAGCGCACGCCGCGAAGCGCGCTGCCGACGGTGGGCCACCAGAGCCATAGGCCGGAAATCGACGAGACCAGCATCGCGAAGCCAAGCGCACCAACAATCGTTCGGCCGACGCCCGGCACCATCATGTTGCCGTGGATATTGTGAAGGGTGCGGACCAGCCCGGCATCGCTTCGCGCCTTGTCCAGCACATGCGCGTTGGCGGGATCGAGCCAGACCATGATTCGCACCGGCCGGCCGCCCTCGCGCGCACTGGGCTTGCGGGGCTGGGTGGCTGTTATGAGCACTGGCTCGCCATGTTCGAAGCGCATGCTGGCAATTCGTTCGCCGTCCGTAAGCGCGGCAAGCGCCGAATCGACGTAAGCAGGCGGAGTCAGCTTCGGTTCGGCGGCGGTCACCGCATAACGGCCGGGATTGAGCGCCTTGTCGAGCGCATCGTGCCAGACCAGCGCCGCCCCGGAGATGCACAGCGGCAATATGAGAATCGCGAGGGCAAGCCCGATCCACTTGTGAAACTGGAACCAGAGGTTGCGCAGGCCGAGCTTCGTCACCGTTATCGATTCCCCGTATTGTTCAGCAGTCGGCCCATTGCCGCAGCAGATTGTGATAAACCCCGGTAAGCTGGATGATCGCCGGATCGTCATGGCCCGTACGGGCCGCGAGCGACTGGATGCCATTATCGAGATCGAATAGCGTGCCACGCGCGGCATCGCTTCGGACCATTGATTGCATCCAGAAGAAACTCGCCACCCGCCGCCCCCGCGTCACCGGGCGGACACTGTGCAGGGAGGACGAGGGGTACAGGATCATGTGCCCGGCCGGGAGCTTCACCGCACTCGTGCCGAACTGGCCCTCGATGATAATTTCTCCCCCGTCATATGCACAATGATCCTCAAGAAAGAGCGTCGCGGAAAGATCGGATCGAATGCGAAAATCGGTCCCTCGCTGGATTCGAATCGCTGCATCGACATGCATTCCGAAAGACTCGCCCTCGCCATAACTGTTGAACAGCGGGGGAAAGACCTTGAGCGGCAAAGCCGCGGCAATAAACAACGGCGATCGCCCCAACGCATCGAGGATGATGGATCCCGCCTCGCATGCCTGAGCGCTATCCTCGGGAAGCTGCCTGTTATTCTTGGCGAGTGCGGATTGGTGCCCCGAAGTCGCGTTGCCGTCGATCCATTCGGCGGAATCGATGAGCGTCCGCACCCGCGCAACGCCTGCGGCATCGAGCACATCGGGGATGACATGCATCATGCCTTCATTCCTTCGCCGAGCAATGCGCCTACGCCTTCACCACGCAGGACAGGATCATCAACACCACGGAGCCATCGCTCCGCCTTTTCCATGAAAGCCGGCGTCGCGGTCTCGCGAACGCCAGCTAGCCAATGCAGCGCTTCCTCGCCCTGCCCGCGTGCGGCAAGCAATCGGGCCAGGTTGAACCGGCCTCGGAAATCGCCTCCCTCCGCAGCGATCCTGTAGTGAATCTCCGCTGATTCAAGATCACGGCCCACCACCCAGCCATCCTCATGGAAGCTCCCGATGTAATTGGCAGCCTTGGCATTACCCAGTGCTGCCGCCTTGCGAAACCAGTCGAGCGCCGCCGCCTTGTCCTCGCCCACACCCTCGCCAAGGGTCAGCAGCGTCGCATAATTATACATGCCCCATTCGAGACCGCGGGCGGCCGCAACTCGGTAGCATTCCGCCGCGCGCACCTTGTCGATCGCCACGCCCCAGCCGAGATCGTAGCACCGCCCGACCATGTTGAGCGCCATGACATGCTCCTGCGCTGCAGCCCGGTTGAACCAGGCGAAGGCAGCGCGAGGGTTTTGAGCCACCCCAGCTCCGTCGAGCAGCAACTGCCCGTAGAGCGCCTGTGCATCGGCGACGCCAGCTTCGGCGGCCTCGCGCAACAATGCTGCGCGCGCCTCTGGCGGGCCACGGAGGCGCTCCGCGACAGCCTCCGCATCCATCGCGTTCAACCGGTCGAGCGGAAGCATCGCCTTCACGCCCTCAATATTTGATGTTGAGGGTGGCGAGGACCGTACGCCCCGCGCCGATCGTGGCGTAATGCGAGGTATAGGCCTGCGTGAAAAACACGGCGTCAGTCAGATTCTGGACATTGATCGCGAGATCGAAATTGTCGTTGAACTTGTAACCGACACGCGCATCGAACCGCCAATAGGCGGGGATCGAACGTGCTATTTCCTTGGTCGCGGGGCTGACCGTCACGACGCCAGCGGCGTTCTGCGTCGCAGCACGATTATCCGCATAACCGCCAAACACCCGGCTGGTATAGACCGCGCCGCCGCCGATGCTGAACCGGCCGGTGGGCTGGAAATTCGACCAGATCGTGAAGCTGTGCTTCGCGGTCTGCGGGAATTGCTTGCCGGTGTTCACGGACGGAACGAGCACCGTCTTCGCCGCCTGGCCGGGCACCGCAGCCGCCGTAAGCGCGGTGAAGCCGCCGTCGACAATCGTTGCGTCGAGATAGGTATAGCCGCCGAAGATGTTCCAGTTGGGCAGGATCTGGCCGTTGAAGCCGAACTCGATGCCCTTGACCTGCTTCTTGCCGATGAACTGCACGGTATTGTCCGCCCCGGTGACCCGCGCGTTGCTGGTTTCTGTCCTGAACAACGCGAGATTGAGCGAAAGGCGATTGTCGAGCAGATCAGCCTTGGCACCCACTTCCAAGGACTTCGATTTTTCCACCTTGAGTGTGTCGAGCAGAGCAGCCGCCGCAGCCGTGGTGCCGACGCTGTTCTGCTCCTGGCCCTCGCCAATCAAGCTGTTGGGCGGTGTCGCCGACGTCGAGACATTCACATAGACGCTGGTGTTAGAGGTCGGCTTGGCGACCAGGCCCGCCTGATAATTTAAAAGTTCATCATGCCGCTCCAGCGTGAAACTACTCGTTGCACTGGCGGCAAGGCCGGGCGTCACTTTCGAGGTGAAATCATCGAAACGCAGCCCGAGATTGGCGATCAGCCACGGGGCAAGCGTGATCGAGTCGAAGGCGTACAGCGCCTTCGTTTCGCCCTCGTTCTGGGTTTCCTCGATCGGCAGCATCTTCACGATCGGGGCTGGGACGGTCGAATTGTCGTTTGCATAATTTACCCAGGGGTCGTTCGGATTGGGCGCGAACAGGCTGGTGCAATAGAAGCGCGCCAGTGTGGCCGCGTTGCAGCGCGGTGAGATTGTCGAACCGGTCGAGAGGATTTCGACGCCGGTAGTAGCATTGAGGAAGCCACGCGTGACGAATGCGCCGCGCCGCGCCTTTTCCTTCGACCATTCGCCACCGATCGCAAAACTGTGTTCGACCCCACCGGATTCGAACTTCCCGTACAGATCGAGCTGGTTCGTCAGGTTGTCGACATGGCCGTAGCGCGTGTTGGCACGACGCCAGACCTGACCGCCTGGCTGTGCCGCGAGGTTTGCGGGATTGCCGAAAACATTGCCCGTGCTGTCGTCGGGCAGCAAGAAGCTGTAGGCCTGCGTACTGTGCGTGAAGCGGGTGGTATTGCGCAGCGTGACTCCGCCGAAATCATGCTGGAGCCGGATCGTGCCCTGGTCCGTGCTCGCATCGCGAAAATCGCGATCGACCAAGCCGTAGAAGGTGCTGCGATCGACGTGGCCCGTCACGCCGCTGGCGGTTGTCACATCACCGATCGCCGGTTGGGACAGCGTCTTGCCGAGCGGTGCGTTGCACAAAGTCGCCGAGCAGACATAAAGATATGGAATGCCGCTATCCGGCAGTTCGTGGCTGGTAACATGATAATAAGAGGCGGTAAGTTGCGTGGGCGTCCCGAGTCCGATGGTAAGCGAGGGCGCAACACCCCATCGCTTTTGCCAGATTGCATCGCGACCCGCGACATCCTGATCGTGCCACATCCCGGCAATTCGAAAGCCGATAGTGTCGGTCAGCATATAGTTTGCATCGCCGGTTATCCGTTTGTAATCGGCGTTTCCGGCGCTGATCGAGGCCGTCAGGAAGTCCTTGCGCTCTGGCAGCTTCGAAATGATGTTGAGCGATCCACCCGCGCTGCCGCGACCGCCCAGGGACCCATCGGAACCACGCACGACTTGGACCTGTTCGACAGCGAACACTTCGCGCGTTTGTGCTGCGCTATCGCGCACCCCATCCAGAAACGTTGAGCCCTGGCTGTCGTAGCCACGAATGAACGGGCGATCGCCGATCGGATTTCCGCCTTCCGCAGCGCCAAAGGTGATCCCGGGAACTGTGCGAAGCGCATCGACGAGGGTCGCCGACGCGGTATCCTTGATCACTTGCTTATCAACCACAACGATCGAGCGTGGCGTGTTGAGCAATGTGGCAGTTGCCTTGGGCGAAACCACCTCCTGCTCATATTTTCCAGTAACGACGATGCTAGGCCTGTCGGCGTCGGCATCGTAGTCGGTCGCGCCCACATCTACACCGTCACTGGCAAAGGCTGGCGCCGAGGCAACAAATCCGACGCAGGAAACCGCCAAATAGGCCGCACTGCGTCTAGCGCCCGTGGAAACAGTCATCGCATTCCCCATTTTCAAGGCCGGGAGCATGGTTGCCCTGCCGCTCATGGGAAGGTGATTATTGCGAGTGATTATTAAAGTCAATAATATTGCGAATAAATCGCATTAAGCCAGCATGCGACAAGCGGATGCGTCAGTATGGCTGTGGATTGGCCTCAATGCCGCACGATTGAAAAATCGGTCGCGAACGGCAGGACCCGATCATCGGAGGGCTTCTGGTCGATTTCGGCCAGAAGGTGCTGGAGAACCAGTGTCGGTGGTGCCGGCTTGCGCACCAACGGGACTTTCCTCAGCGCAGCACACATCGCCGCGGGAATGTCACAAGCGGTATGCACGACAAATGGAACGCCCAGGACATCGAGCTTGATCGCAACGGGCGTTACATCTCGATCCACCAGATTCACGTCAAAAACCGCAGCCATTATTTCGCGGGAGGTGAGCAATTCCAGTGCATCAGCCACCGACGCGACGGGACCGACGACTTCGCCGCCGAGATCCTCTATGGCAAGTGCCAGATTGAGGGCGATAAACGCTTCGTCTTCTACAATGAGGATAGGCTTCCGCGCGAACATAGAGGCTCCGTTTGAGCGGGAGCACAATATGTCTCAGCCACCGAAGCTCACTTTGTAAGGTTGATTTCCCTTTTAGGGAATATGGAGGGGTCAATGGAGCCCGTTGAGAACCTGATCTATTATCTTGCGCGAGAGAGACAGGAGGTGGCCTGCGCGAACCGGGCTCGGAATGAGAGCGCGCGAATTGCTCACCTTGAGCTCGCACGCCTGCACCATATCAAGGCAGTGGATGAACGGTTCTTTGCGGAGCTTAACAAGGCCAACAACCCGGCAGATCTCATACGGGTCCGGCATCCGGCTTGATTATCGGATACGTCACGGGAGGCCGCGCTTTTGGCGCTCATGCGTGCTGACGATGGATCACATTGCTTGCGTGCGCCAAGCTATGAACGCTGTCGGGATTCAGACCGTATCTGACGTATCGGGATAACATTGGCAGGCGGTCCGTTGTCAATCGCCATCAGGAGATCCGTGTAGTTGACGGCATCTCCTACGGGAAATGCCCACCTCAAGCACTCTCCCAGAGCGGCGAGGTCTCGATCGGCCGATGCTCCCAAGCTGAATGTGTGTTCGAATCGAGACATGGATTATGTCCTTTGATCTCACAACCGCTGCCTCACGACTAAGTGCCACGCCTATATTGAGATTCGAAGCTTCTTCGGATTATCTCCCAACTCCAATGCCGGCCTTCGTATAGTTCGGCGAACTCCTGACACATTAAGCAGATTGCGTCCGACGCCTGCAATTCTCGCCGCGCGATTCAGCCGTACGGGCGCTACTCGCAGTGCAAAGCGATTTTATCCGAACGCTTGTTACCGACGTGACCGGCTTCAACGTCGGAGTGAATGTCGGAGCGGACACAATTTTCCATTGCCATGTGCACCTGATCCCTAGAATGGCTGGGGACATCGCCAGCCCTCGCGGCGGCGTTCGCGACGTCATCCCGGCCAGGCAGCAATATTAGCCGGAAGCGACAGCCGAACCCACTGTCTTAGCGACCGCAAACCAGACTCATATGGTTCCTTTAATCTGAAACTGTCGCTGCATATTTCACCCCAGAGACTCTGGGTCATTCAACCCACAAAATCGCGAAATATAGCGATATTTTACTGTCTCTTAGGACGCAGATGAGGTAGGAGAATCTGGGCAAGCACGCGCAATTGCGGGACAATTGCCCAGCCATCAAGTCACTGTTATAATTGGATTTTGTGCTTGGAGGCCCGAGCCGGAATCGAACCGGCGTGCGAGGATTTGCAGTCCTCTACGTAACCACTCCGCCATCGGGCCGGGCCGCGAAATTCCGCGGTTTTTGTGGTGCGGGCCTCCTAGGGTCTTCGATCAGGCGCGTCAAGGTTCGGAACGAGGCTAGCGGAACGGCAACATAAGTCGCGTTTGAATTCGCCTTGAAATGATTGCCATTCGCATCGCCGCAGGGCATCCGGACTGAAGGGAGCGGGATGGCGATGGCAAGCGAGAGCAAGGTGGATGGCAGCGAGGCGGGGCCGCGCTGGGGTGGCATGGCCGAGCCGCTGCGAACGCCGCTCTTCCGTCGCATCTGGATCGCGAGCCTGCTTTCCAATCTCGGCTTGACGATCCAGGCGGTCGGCGCCGCATGGGCGATGACCCAGCTTACCCGCGCCGCTGACATGGTCGCGCTGGTGCAGACCGCGCTGATGATGCCGGTCATGCTCGCCGCGATCCCCGCCGGGGCGATTGCCGACATGTATGATCGGCGCAAGGTGGCGTTGTTCGGGCTGGTGATCGCCTGCACCGGCGCCACCATGCTCGCGCTGGTGACCTGGTCCGGGCTGCTGACGCCGTGGATCCTGCTGCTGTTCTGCTTCCTCGTCGGCAGCGGCATGTCGCTGTTCGGGCCCGCCTGGCAGGCCTCGGTGAGCGAGCAGGTGCCGGCGAAGGCGCTGCCGCAGGCCGTCGCGCTCAATTCGATCAGCTATAATATCGCGCGCAGCTTCGGGCCGGCGCTTGGCGGCATCATCGTTGCGACCGCCGGGGCCTTCGCTGCCTTTTCCGCAAACGCGCTGCTCTATCTGCCGCTGTTCGCGGTGCTGCTGCTCTGGCGCCGGATCCAGGTGCCGTCGCGTTTGCCACCCGAGCGCCTCGATCGCGCGATCAACTCGGGCATCCGCTACGTCGTCCATTCGCCCGCGATCCGCATCGTGCTGTGGCGGACGATCGTCACCGGCGTGGTCGGCGGCGCGATCTCGGCGCTGATGCCGATCGTCGCGCGCGACCTGCTTGGCGGCGGCGCGCAGGTCTATGGCCTGATCCTCGGGGCGTTCGGGATCGGTGCGGTCGCCGGCGCGCTCAACATCGAGACGATCCGCCGCCGCTTCGACGGCGAACGCGCCGTGGCCTTGTGCGCGCTTGTCATGGGTGCCGCGACCGCGACCGTCGCGCTGAGCCGCTCGCTGTGGCTGACCGCGCCAGCCATGGTCGCCGCTGGTGCCGCCTGGATGGTCGCCGTCACCTTGTTCAACATCGGCATCCAGCTGGCAGCGCCGCGCTGGGTCTCGGGCCGGACGCTCGCTGCGTTCCAGGCCGCGATCGCTGGCGGCATCGCGATCGGAAGCTGGTTCTGGGGCCGCATCGCCGAGGATCATGGCGTTGCCACCGCGCTGCTCGGCTCGGCGGTGGCGATGGCGCTGTCGCCGATCCTCGGCCGCTGGCTGCGGATGCCCCCGGTCAACGAGCTCGATCGCGAATCGGTCGATCTCGACGTGCCGGACATGGCGCTTGCGCTCACCGGGCGCAGCGGGCCGATCGTCATCGAGATCGAATATCGCGTCGACCCGGCCGAGGCGCGCGACTTCTACGCGACGATGCAGCATGTCCAGCGCACCCGCCAGCGCAACGGCGCCTATGACTGGTCGATCGCGCGCGACATCGGTGATCCCGAGCTGTGGACCGAGCGGTTCCATTGCCCGACCTGGCTCGATTACCTGCGCCTGCTCAGCCGTCATGTCCCTGCCGAACTGGAACTTTACCAGCGCGCGCGCGATTTCCATCGTGGCGAGCTTCCGGTGCGTACCCGGCGAATGCTCGAGAGACCATTCGGATCGGTTCGCTGGAAAGACGATGCTCCCGATCGCGACACTGGCGAAGTGCTGCCGGTATCAGGCGCATGATTAAGCCTTGGCGCGGCCGGGAGGTAAGGCTAGAGGCAGATAGCGACTTGCGGCAGGCTCGTCCGGTTGCAATATTATCATGAGCAATGCCACGAGGGACGGCGTGACCGAGCAGAATTACGAAGGCATGCGCCGCGCGATGGTATCGAACCAATTGCGCACTACCGCCGTCAACGATCCCCGCGTCGTCGATGCGATGCTGAGTGTTCCGCGCGAACGCCATGTGCCGGCCGAATCCGGGCCCTATGCCTATATCGATCGCGCCATTCCGCTCGGCAACGGCCGAGCGCTCAATCCGCCGATGGCGACGGGTCGCCTGCTCACCGAGGCGCATGCGGCCCCCGGCGAGCGAGTCCTCCTGATCGGCTCCGCGACTGGCTATGCCGCGGCGCTGCTCGCCATATTGGGCACCCAGGTGATCGCGCTCGAGGAAGATGCCGCGCTCACCGCCACGGCCCGCGCGGTGGTGTCGTCCGCCGCCGTCCGCTTCGTCGAGGGGCCGCTCGCCGCTGGCTGGGCGGAAGCAGCGCCCTACGACCTGATCTTCATCGACGGTGCGATCGAGGCGATCCCCGATGCGCTGATCGAGCAGCTTTCGCCGAATGGCCGGATCGCTACCGGCATCATCGATCGCGGCGTCACCCGGCTCGCGATTGGGCGCCGCGCCGGCAAGGGCTTCGGGCCGTCCGCCTTCGCCGATGCCGAGATCGTGACGCTTCCGGGATTTTCGAAACCCAAGGCATTTGCCTTCTGATCAGGAGTAAGGCGTGATGCATTCGAAATGGCTGGGCGGAATCGCGCCGCTTTCGCTTCTGGCGGCCCTGCTCGCCGCCGCCCCGGCCCAGGCCGATACGCTGCGTGACGCATTGTCGCAGGCCTATGTCACCAATCCCAACCTCCTCGCCGCCCGCGCGCACCAGCGCCAGGTCGACGAGAATGTCCCGCTCGCGCGCTCCGAAGGCATGCCCTCGATTTCCGCGACCGGCGCTTATACCGAGAATGTGAAGCAGTCCGCTGCGTCCTTCGCCTCCCCCGCCCGCCAGTTCACCGCCGGCGTCAATGGCGAGCTGCCGATCTTCCAGGGTGGCGCCGTGCGCAATGCCGTGCAGGCCGCCAAGGTCCGCGTGGAGGCCGGCCGCGCCGATCTGCGCACTGCTGAATCGAACGTGTTCACCGATGTCGTGGCGGCCTATATGGACGTCATCCGCGATCAGGCGATCGTCGAGCTCAACGCCGGCCAGGTCGGCGTCCTCGATACCAACCTTCGCGCGTCGAAGGATCGCTTCGAAGTCGGCGATCTCACCCGCACCGACGTCGCCCAGTCCGAAGCGCGGCTGTCGCTGTCGCGCAGCCAGCTCGAAGCCGCGCAGGCCCGCCTCGTGGCATCGCGCGAAGCCTATCTCGCCGCCGTCGGCAAGACCCCGGACGACCTCCAGGCACCGCCACCGCTCCCCGGCCTGCCGGCAAGCGTCGATACCGCGCTCGCCATCGCGATGGAGAATAATCCACAATTGCTCTCGGCGCGCAAACAGGGCGATGCCGCTCGCTACGATGTCGGCACCGCGCGCGCATCGCGGCTGCCCCGCCTCTCGGCAGTCGCCGGCGGCAATTATTTCAACTATCTCGACTCGCTCGCCCCGATCCCGGGCATTCCCATCGCCGATCGCGGCACCGCCGCATCGGTCGGCATCCAGGCGTCCCTGCCGCTTTACCAGGGCGGCCGCCCCGGCGCCCGGGTCCGCCAGGCCGAAGCCCGCGCCGGCGAAACGCTCGAAATGGAGATCGCAGCCGAGCGCAGCGTGATCTCCGAGCTGCGATCCGCCTATGCGTCCTACTCCGCGTCGCAGGCGGTGATTCGCTCGTCCGAGGCCGGGGTCTCGTCCAATGAACTCGCGCTCGAAGGCGTTCGCGCCGAAAACAGCGTCGGCACCCGCGACGTGCTCGATGTCCTCAACGCCGAGCAGGAATTGCTGAACGCACGCGTCCAGCTCGTCACCGCGCGCCGCGACGCCTATGTCGCCGGCTTCGCGCTCCTCGCCGCAATGGGCAGGGCCGAAGCCGCCAATCTCGGCCTTGATGGCGGCCCGCTCTACGATCCGACGGTCAACTACAAGCGAGTCAAGAACGCGATCTTCGATTGGGGCGACGATGGCATTCCAACCGCGAAGGCGACCAGCACGGCAACGGTGCCACCGCTTCCCTCGGTCACCTTGCAGCCACTCGTGCCTGCCACGACGGACGTCGTGACAAGCCCGAAAAACTAGGATATTGCGGATGGCTATGGGGGACGCACGCCAAGAACCATCGATGGAAGACATATTGGCTTCCATCAAGCGCATCATCGCCGAGGACCATGAAGCGTCGGCGGGATCGCCCGCGCGCCCGGCTCCCGAGCCCGCGGATCTCGAACCGCCGCGGAGCGGATTTGCCAATCTTCACCTGGTGGATAATTTCCGCGATCCCTTGGTGCCAAGCATAGTGGAGGTACTCGAATTGACCCAGCCAATCGAGACGCCGCCAATCGAAGCCGAGGGCTCCGATGCCCTGGAAGCCGAGGCCCCACTCGCCAAAGCCGAAGGCGAAACAGCCCCCGCACCTTCGATTTCCGAATTGCCCGCCAATCCCGAGGCGCAACAGGAGGCCATCGCGTCCGCCGCCACGGCTGAAGTGGAACGCGCGATCGCCCCTCCGACTCACTCGCCGGTGGCGACGCCCTCCGTGCCCGCGACAATCGTCTCCGAAGTCGCCGCCTCCGCCAGCCGCCATTCGCTCGCCGCGCTTTCGGCGATGATGGTCAAGCCCGAGCCGGGCGCCGACAACACCCTCGAGGGCCTCGTGCGCGAAATGCTTCGCCCGATGCTCAAGGACTGGCTCGACCAGCGCCTGCCCGAGCTGGTCGAAACCCTCGTCGAACGCGAAATCGCCCGCATTACCGGCCGCATGATGTAGTTCTGCTCCCCTCCCTGCAAGGGAGGGGCTGGGGGTGGGTGCGCGCGCCAGCGCGCCGCGCGACGAAAAACGCACTCCCGGGATTGCCGCTGTGCACCATCGCTGGCACAGAGCAGCGCCATGACGATCGACAAAAACTTCGACCCCGCCGCCATCGAAGCGCGCTGGTACGCCCATTGGGAATCCACCGGCGCCTTCCGCCCGGCACGACCCAATGCCGAACCCTATACCATCGTGATGCCGCCGCCCAACGTGACGGGCAGCCTCCACATCGGCCATGCGCTCGATAACACGCTGCAGGACGTTCTGATCCGCCACGCACGCCTGAAGGGCAAGGATGCGCTCTGGGTCGCCGGCACCGATCATGCCGGTATCGCCACCCAGATGGTCGTCGAGCGGCAGATGAACGCGAAGGGCGAGAAGCGCACCGATTACACGCGCGAAGCCTTCATCGAGAAGGTCTGGGAATGGAAGGCCGAAAGCGGCGGCCAGATCACCGGCCAGCTCCGCCGCCTCGGCGCTTCGTGCGACTGGGCGAACGAGCGCTTCACGATGGACGAGGGCTTCAGCCGCGCCGTCCTTAAGGTGTTCGTCGATCTCTACAACCAGAAGCTGCTCTATCGCGACAAGCGCCTCGTCAACTGGGATCCGGGCCTTCGCACCGCAATCTCGGATCTCGAGGTCGAAACCCGCGAGATTGCCGGCAAATTCTGGCATTTCCGCTATGCGCTCGCCGATGGCAGCGGCTTTATCAATGTCGCGACGACCCGCCCCGAGACGATGCTCGCCGACATGGCGGTCGCGGTAAATCCCGGGGACGAGCGCTACAAGGCGCTGGTCGGCACGATGGTCCGCCTGCCGATCACCGGCCGCCTCGTCCCGATCATCGCCGACGAACATGCCGATCCCGAACTCGGGTCCGGCGCGGTCAAGATCACGCCGGGGCATGACTTCAACGATTTCGAAGTCGGCAAGCGCGCTGGATTCAAGCCAGCCGAGATGCTCAACATGCTCGATGCCGCTGCGCGCGTGGTCCAGACCGCGGACGGGCTGATCCCGCCAGCCTATCTCGGGCTCAACCGCTTCGCCGCCCGCGCGAAAGTGATCGAGAATCTCGAAACCGCCGACCTTCTCGACCGGGTCGAGGATCGAACGATCCAGACACCCTATGGCGATCGCTCCGGGGTCGTGATCGAGCCGTGGCTGACCGACCAATGGTATGTCGATGCCGAGACGCTGGCAAAGCCGGCACTCGAGGCCGTCCGCAACGGCGACATCAGGATCGTCCCCAAAAGCTGGGAAAAGACCTATTATAACTGGCTCGAAAACATCCAGCCGTGGTGCGTCTCGCGCCAGTTGTGGTGGGGCCACCAGATCCCGGCCTGGTATGACGAGGATGGCGAGGTCCATGTCGCCGAGGACGAGGCTGGCGCCCAGCTTCTCGCTGGAAACAAGACACTCACGCGCGATACCGATGTGCTCGACACCTGGTTTTCCTCCGCGCTTTGGCCGTTCGGAACGCTGGGCTGGCCCGAGGAAAGCGAACTGCTCAAGCGCCATTACCCCAATGATGTGCTGATCTCAGGCTTCGACATCCTCTTTTTCTGGGATGCCCGCATGATCATGCAGGGCCTTCACCTCATGAAGGAAGCACCTTTCAAGACGCTCTACCTTCATGGCCTCGTTCGCGCCGCTGATGGCTCGAAAATGTCCAAGTCGAAGGGCAACACCGTCGATCCGCTCGGCCTGATCGACAAATATGGCGCCGATGCGCTTCGCTTCACGCTCACCGCGATGGAAAGCCAGGGCCGCGACATCAAGCTCGATGAAAAGCGAGTCGAGGGCTATCGCAACTTCGCGACCAAGCTCTGGAATGCAGCGCGTTTCGCACAGTCCAACGGCATTGGCGCGTCGACCACGCTCGAAGCCCCGGAAGCCGCGCTCCCCGTAAACCGCTGGATCATCGCCGAGACGATCAGGACCGTCCAGGCGCTTGACCTGGCACTCGCCGACCTGCGCTACGACGAGGCCGCGAACAGCATCTACCAGTTCGTCTGGGCAAGCTTTTGCGACTGGTATCTCGAGCTGATCAAGGGCCAGGTCGATGACGAGACCAGGGCCGTCGCGGGCTGGGTGCTCGACCAGATCCTCGTCATGCTCCACCCCTTCATGCCCTTCATCACCGAAGAGCTGTGGCATGCGCTCGGCGAGCGCCAGACCGACCTGATCCACGCGCACTGGCCGATGCCCGACGCTCGCGCGCTCGATCCGGCGGCACAACAGGAGATCGACTGGCTCATCCGGCTGGTCTCCGAAACCCGCACCGCGCGTTCCGAACTCAACGTCCCGCCCGGCGCCAAGCTCGCGGCTTTCGTCCGCGACGCTTCCGCCGAAACCCAGGCTCGCATCGCCCGCAACATGCCCGCGATTTCCCGGCTAGCGCGAATCGAAAGCCTCGGCACCGGCCCCGCCCCTGATGGCGGCGCGGCGCAGATCGTCGTCGATGAAGCGACCTTCATCCTCCCCCTCGAAGGCGTCATCGACCTCGCCGCCGAACGCGCCCGCCTCACCAAGGCCGCCGAAGCCGCCGAGAAGGAAGCGGCCAGCCTCGCCGGCCGCCTTGGCAATCCGAGCTTCGTCGAGAAAGCCAAGCCCGAAGCCGTCGAAAAAGCCCGCGCCGACCATGCGGAGAAAACCACCGAAGCCGAGCGCCTCCGCGCGGCGCTGGTCCGGCTGGGGTAGAGCGGCTCGAATCCGATCGCTGACACCTCCTACTCGTCATCCCCAAGCCCCTCTTCGTCATCCCGGCGGACGCCGGGATCCACGATACGGAGTTCCTTCGATCGAAGGACCTGTGGGTCCCATGGATCCCGACTTTCGTCGGGATGACGAAAGGGCTGGGATGAAATCCGTGAATTCTTCATTCCTCTCACTCGCCCAACAGGCCTTTCCCTCTTGAACTGTAGGATTTCACCTATTATATAATCGGCATGGCACGCGTCGGCCCCTTTTTCGCCCCCGGCATCAAAATTTTCCCCGCCCCCTTCATCGCGCAACTTTATATCACGATTTCCGTGATCTTTGTGACCATAAGCGCAAAGCTGGCGCGACTCCGGAACCTGCTGGCCGAACGCGCGCCGTGGCGTTATGTCATCGCCATGACCGCCAATTTCCCCGCCATCCGCCTTCGCCGCTCCCGATCCAGCGCATGGAGCCGCGCGCTTCATGCCGAGAACCGGCTCACCCCAGCCGATCTGATCTGGCCGCTTTTCGTGACCGAGGGATCCAACGTCGAGGAGCCGATCGCGTCGCTCCCCGGCGTGTCGCGCTGGTCGATCGATCGCATCGTCTCGCGCGCCAAGGAAGCCCATGGCCTCGGCATTCCCTGCGTCGCGCTCTTCCCGAACACGCCACACAAGCTGCGCACCGCTGACGGCCGCGAGGCGCTCAATCCCGATAATCTGATGTGCCGCGCGATTCGAGCGATCAAGGATGCGGTGCCCGAAATCGGCGTGCTCACCGATGTCGCGCTCGATCCCTACACCGCGCATGGTCATGACGGCATCATCGACGACGCGGGCTATGTCCTCAACGACCAGACGATGGCGATGCTCACTGAGCAGGCGCTGATCCAGGCTGAGGCTGGTGCCGATATCGTCGCCCCCTCCGACATGATGGACGGGCGCGTCGGCGCGATCCGCGCGACGCTCGAAAACGGCAATCACATCAACGTCCAGATCATGGCCTATGCCGCCAAATATGCCTCGGCCTTCTACGGGCCGTTTCGCGATGCGGTCGGTTCGCGCGGGCTGCTCAAGGGCGACAAGAAGACCTACCAGATGGACCCCGCCAATGCCGAGGAAGCGATGCGCGAGGTGGCTCTCGACCTCGCCGAAGGCGCTGACAGCGTGATGGTCAAGCCCGGCCTGCCCTATCTCGACATCATCCGGCGGGTGAAGGAGCGCTTCGAGGTTCCCGTCTTCGCTTACCAGGTGTCGGGCGAATATGCGATGATCGAGGCCGCAGCGGCCGCCGGTGCTGGTGATCGCGACGCACTCGTTCTCGAAACATTGATGTCCTTCAAGCGCGCCGGCTGCACCGGCGTGCTCACCTATCATGCGGCGCACGCCGCTCGCCTCCTGGGATGACGACCATGACCTCGACCAGCATCATCGCCCTCGACGGCGACGCCACCCCCCTGATCGATCCGAGCGCGCTGATCGCTCCGGGCACCCGGATCATCGGCGACGTCCGCATCGGGGCGGACGCCAGCATCTGGTATAATTGCGTGCTGCGCGGCGACGTCAATTTCATCAGCGTCGGCGCACGCACCAACATCCAGGACGGCACTGTCGTGCATTGCGATTCGCCCTTCGGCGGCGATCCCGGCTACCCGACGCTCATCGGCGACGATTGCCTGATCGGCCACATGGCGATGATCCACGGCTGCACGCTGGAGGACCACGCCTTCGTCGGCCTCGGGGCGATCGTGCTCAACGGAACGCGGATCGAAAGCGACGGCATGCTCGCTGCGGGTGCGATGTTGACCTCGGGCAAGGTGATCCGCTCGGGCGAGCTATGGGCTGGGCGGCCAGCCAAGTTCATGCGCCACCTCACGCCGGACGAAATCGCGCACAATCGCGGCGGGGTCGAGCATTATGTCGACAATGCCCGCCGTCACATCGCTGCGCTCAAGGCGCGCTGAGGCGATCGCGAAGGGCGAGGAGAGCGCTCCGTTCGCCCTGTTCGAGCGCCGAAACGCTTGCCAGCGCCTGATCGAGCGCCTGTGATTCCGGTCCGTCGATCTGCATCCGGTCGAGATCCGCGAGGCTCTCCGAAACCGCCGTCCGCCGAGCATCCGCCCGGCTGATCGCCTGCTGCGCCACGACCCACGCCTCGCTCCCGACCGCAGCGCCCGACGCCACGCCAACCGAGCCACGCGTTTCCGCCAGTTCAGTCTGGAACCGCGCATCGGCGCCATTTGCGCGATCGATCAACGCAGCGATCCGCGCTGCCCGATCGGCATCCGGCGGCAAGGGCGCCTGCACCTCCTCGACTGGCGGTGGCGCAACCGAGAACCGTTCGATCGCGCGCGGCGCCAGCGAAGGATGATCCGCCACGCCCTCGCATGCCGCAAGCGACAGGAACAGTGCGGGGCTGGATAACAGGACAAGGCGAAGACGACTGTGCATGCCCCGCTTTAGGATGCATGCAAAATCTCCGCAACGGGGTTGCGCCATCCGGAAAGCCCGACTAATAGCCCCTCACCCTGCGCGCCCGTAGCTCAGCTGGATAGAGCATCAGACTACGAATCTGAGGGTCGGGCGTTCGAATCGCTCCGGGCGCACCACAAACCCCTGTTAAGTCTCAATGACTTGGCGGGGGTTTCTGATTCTGGCGGCTGTCGGGGCGGGGTGGTTAATTGGGGGCTAGTAACCACCCAGTAACCACGCGGGTTAATCTGGGCCATCGACCGCGTCTGTCGACTGGCGTGCTTCCCAAAACGGCCAAAGGGCACTGGCCAGCCATCTGTCATGCAAATTCAAAAGCCCCGCCTGCACCCACGGGGGTGGGAGGGCCTTGGCCTTGAGCATCAATCACAGGCTGGTGCCGTGAGAAATTTTTGCTGAGCTA
>CANJQJ010000029.1 GCA_947476425.1 Sphingomonadaceae bacterium
ACCCAAAACCCCTTCCATCAACCCCGCAAACCATCGACCACACGCGACGAAATAGGCGCTGCGGATACGCTCGTCCTGATCAAACCGACAGTGCGTCAGGACGCCAATCCAGACCAACTACCGCTCCGTCATGAATACGATGGGTTAACCATTCTTTTAAACAATAACGCCGATGCTGTCCTGGTCGTCACCTCTCTGAAAGGGCGAGACATCATGGGTATGAGCCTTAAAGCTGGATTGTTTCTGATCGAAAACCGCATGGCCGATGCTGCGCGCGGCGATGCCGAAGCCTGTTTCGAACTCGGCATGGCGTATAGCTGCGGAAGCGGCGGCGTCGAAATCGACCGAATTGAAGCGCATAAATGGTTCAATCTGGCGGCATTGAGCGGCGATGTCCGTGGCCAGGAACTGCGCGCGGAAATCGCCGAGGAAATGAGCGCGCGCGAGATTGCCGAAGCCCAGCGCATGGCCCGCGCATGGCTCTCGTCGCATCACGAGGTACGCCGGGCAGCCTGAGCTTACCCGCCGTCACCCTAACCGCATGCTATTCGTTTCTACGCCCAGGGCGCGGTAATCTCGCCGGCAGCGTTGCGAATGAGGTCGATCACCGAAAGCTCGACCCCGAGATGGCGCGCCAGATCGTCCGCCGCGTCGATATCCTTGAGCATGACGCCCTGGACATGATCCCGAACCGCCGTCGCGCCGCCGGGAATTGTCTCGCGCGCCGCGAGGCTCCGCAACCACATTGTCGGGCCGCTGGCATCCGCCTCGCTCAACGCGTTGATCGTCGCCATCTTCGCGATATCGACCCCGGCTTTTTCAGCAAGTTTCGCCGCTTCGCACGCTGCCAGCCATGTAGCGTAGAACATCATGTTGCGGACGATCTTTGCCGCCATGCCCGCACCGGGGCCGCCCATCAACAAGGCTGCCTGGGTGAAGTCGTCGAGCACTTCACGAATCCGTTCGAAAACCTCGGGCTCAGCGCCCACGATGCCCACGATCCGCTTGCGCGTGTGCCCGCCCGGTGGCGACGTCACGCCGCAATCGACGATCGTCACACCAGCAGCCGCAGCGACCTCACGCATTTTGGTCAGTTCGTCGAGGGAAATGGTGCTGCCGATTACGATCACCAGGCCCGGATGGGCGCCGGCGAGCAGGCCATCCGGGCCTTCAAGTACCGACCATACCTGCCGAGCGTCGACCACCAGCACGATCACGACATCGGCGTTGCGCGCTACCTCGGCGCAATTCGCAGCGACCGGCGGAACGAGGTGCCCGTCTTCCCATCTGAGGGCAGCCTTGGGATCGATATCATAGACTGAAAGCGGACGGCCCGCTCTTGCCAGGCATATCGCAGCCCCTCCGCCCATCTGGCCCAGCCCGACCACACCTGCGCGCAACATCCGATTCTCCTCTCGATCCTTGTGATTTGAGAGGAGGCTAGCACGCGTGCTAGGCAGCTTTCCTGACTTTGGGCAGGCGTGGCCGATCCGCGATGGAAATGACGCTCTGTCAGGCGAGTAGGTCGGTCATTTCGGCGATGCTGTCGAGCGCGGAGACGTCGAAATCGGGCCCGCCGATCTCGAGATTGAATTCGGTTTCGAGCGCGATGATCAGATGAGTCGCGGCCATCGAATCGAGACGGCCACCGAGGAAAAGTGACTCCGTTTCCGAAAAAGCTGCGGTGTCGCCACGCGCCGCTAGCAATTCGGAGACGATGGCGCGCAAGCGATCAATCTGTGAGGCGGGCATATTCAAAATCCGGTGAGTCCTAGAATGAAGCTGAAGCGATCGCTGAGGGCGATGCCAGGCCGGGTGTCGTCGAAGACGATGGCGATGCAGAAAAACAGGGTCACGCCGATCCGTGGGAGCAGTTGGTAACGCAGGAAGCCATCTTCGGGCTTGGGACGATGGTTACGCAATTGCGAGATGATGATCCCGCTCGCGAGGATGAGTGAGTAGAGCAGATAGCTCTCGAAGCCCTGAATGACGTGGCGCAGCCCCTTTTCAGGGATCCAGACAATTTCGTTCATCAGGTGAAAGATACAGTTCCCGATCGATGCGGCGCAGAATGTCGCGAAGGCGATCCGGATTTTGGTATTCTTCTTGAAGAACCGCGTGAAAGCGGGAAAGAAGAAGAAATCGACAAGCAATTCCTTGAAATAATAGAAATATCGATTCCAGAATTCCGCGATCGTGCGGGACGCGAACGGGCTGACACTGTTCCGTGGAATGGCAAAGCCAGCCATGCGAACCGTGGCGACGACGACATGCCCGGTGGCGGCGACTTCGACGACCTTGAGGAAATAATGCGATAGCAGGACGAGCCACGACATGCCCGCGCCAAGCTTCATAGCGCCACCCTGCGCGAGCAGCGCGTGCCGCAGGTCCGGAATGCCCCAGCGACTTTCCAGCAGGTCGCCCAGATGCCAGTCCAGCCTCTGCAGGATGAGCGCCCAAACGATCAGCTTGAGAGCTTTCAACCGGGTCGCGGCGAGCGCCTCATCATCCTTGGCCTCGAACTTCCGGAGAAAGGCGATGCCCTTGCCGACCGGGACCATGTTGCCGTTCCAAACTGGTCGCAGGAAACCGACATGAGTCAGGGCCGGGGCGGGGGCCTTGCTTCTAAGATTGGCGAAGGCATAGCCGAGCGTCCAGAAATTGGTCGCGAACACGCCGATGAATGCCCAGAGAAATGCCGTTGCCACAGGGGAACACAGGCCACTGGCGCCAGCGCCAAGCAAGCCGAAGAGCAGGATGACCTGGGCAAGGAAAGGGCGCTGCCCCACGATATTGCCGCGGCTTTCCGCTTGAAGTTTAAGCATCGACCAGCAGAGGAGCAGGAAAAGCGCCGCCACCGCCGACGACAGCAGCGCTGGACTGATCGCATCGAAGCCAGCCTTGGCAAACAGCCGGGCGGACAATTCCGGAAATTCCTTGAATCGATATGGCTGGATCACCAGCGAAAGCATTCCCGTCGCGCCGATGAGCTGGATTCGGCGTGAGGGGAAGATGGCACACAGGATCAACGTGCCGATCGAAAGTGCCAGCAGGATATGGCCCAGACCGGCGCCCCAGAGCAGGGCGAAGAATGCCAGGTGCAAGAGTCCATTGCCTCGGATCGTTTGGGCAAGGCGCAGGGTTGCGGGATTATGATCGATTCCGAGCCACGCACGGCGCCATGCAATGATGCGCGCCACGGGGCCCGGCGACGGGGCGTGCGGAACGGGAATTGCCTGTTCGCAAGCCATGCTGACAGTTATGCCATCGAGCGGTTTAATTCATGTAAACGGCGGCTCGGTGGGGCTGGATGGCCGCTGGAGCGGGATGGCCTCAGGTGGAATCCCCCCAACCCGCTCATCCTGAGGAGGGACTGAGCACTTGTCGAAGGCCCGTCTCGAAGGACCGCAGCGTAAAGTCCTTCGAGACGCCATTTCGATAAGCTCAATGGCTCCTCAGGATGAGCGGCTGCGGCAAGCAGCCAGCCGAAGAGGCTGATCAGGACGAACGGAGAGGGAAGGACTCCAGCGCGATCAATCGAAAAACTGGTTCTGTGGTCGCTTCAGCCCGAGATGATCGCGCAGTGTCCGGCCTTCGTATTTCCGCCGGAAGATGCCCCTGCGCTGCAGCTCAGGCACGACTTTTTCGACGAAATCGTCCAGCCCGCCCGGCAGCCATGGAAAAAGCATGTTGAAGCCATCGCATGCGCCTGCTTCAAGCCATCTCTGCATGTCGTCAGCGATTGATTCCGCGGTGCCGACGAAGGTGAGGCCCCAATAGCTCCCCGCCCGCGCAGCGAGCTGGCGGATCGTGAGGTTTTCCCGCCGTGCCATGTCGATGAGCTGTTGCTGGGTGCTCTTGCTGGCATTGCTTTCGGGCAGATCGGGAAGCGGTCCATCGGGGTCATAAGCTGAAACATTATGGCCAAGCATCGTGTTGAGCGACGGTATGCCGCTGTCATAATGGACGAGGCTGTCGAGATGCGCCTTCTTCGCCTGCGCGTCGTCGAGGGTGTCGCCGACGACGACGAAGGCTCCCGGCAGGATCTTGAGTGTCGAGGAATCGCGTCCGATAGCCGCCATTCGCCGACGAATGTCAGCGTAGAAGGCCTGGCCGCCCTGCAAAGTGGCTTCCGATCCGAAGATGACCTCGGCCGTCTCCGCCGCAAGCTGTCGCCCCGCCTCGGACGCTCCCGCCTGGACGATCACCGGCCAGCCCTGCACCGGGCGTGCGATATTCAGTGGCCCCCGCACCGAGAGATATTTGCCGACATGATTGAGCACATGGATCTTTTCAGGATCGACGAAGATACCGGATTCGACGTCCCGCAAGAAGGCATCGTCCGCGAAGCTGTCCCATAGTCCGGTGACGACCTTGTGAAATTCATGCGCTCGCGCATATCGCTCGTCATGCTGGACATCATCCTCGTAGCCGAAATTTTGCGCGGCCTGCGGGCTCGCCGTCGTCACGATGTTCCAGCCGGCACGACCACCGCTGAGATGATCAAGCGACGCGAACCGCCGCGCGATGTGGTAGGGCTCGTCGAAGGTGGTCGATGCGGTTGCCACCAGCCCGATCCGCTCGGTCACCATCGAGAGTGCCGAAAGCAGCGTGAACGGCTCGAACGAGGTGACCGTGTGGCTTCGCTTGAGCGCGGCTGTCGATGAACTCACCAGCGAGAGATGATCCGCCATGAAGAAGGCATCGAACTTCGCTGCCTCAAGCTTGCGGATGAGCGACTGCATCAGCGGAAAGTTGAAATTGGCATCCGGCGCCGCACCCGGATAGCGCCATGCGCCGGTGTGAATCGCGACCGGGCGCATGAACGCACCGAGATGAAGCTGGCGCTGGATCATTTGTTGCTGGTTCCTGCTCTTCGGTCAGCGAGCGGTCGATCGGAGCGGTTGCAGTCGGTCCTGATGCGAGCCAAGCATGAAATCCAGCATCCACTGCGGATATTCGGAGGGGAGGGCGCTCACCGCGTCGAGCCTGTCCAGTTCATCGCTGGTCAGGTTGACGTTCGTCGCTGCGATATTGTCGTCAAGCTGATCCTGGCGCTTGGCCCCGATGATCACGCTGGTCACGACTTTGCGATGGAGCAGCCACGCCAGCGCGATCTGGGCGATGGACACGCCATGGGACTCGGCGATCGGCCGCATCGCGTCGATGCAGGCGGAGGCGCGATCCTTGTCGACCGGCGGGAAATCGAAGCCCTCGCGACGATTGCCCTCGGAGGGTTGCGCGCCCGGTTGATATTTTCCCGACAGCAAGCCGCCCGCCAATGGGCTCCATACCATCAGGCCGACGCCTTCGGAGATCATCATCGGCCCCAGCTCGCGCTCGAGATCGCGCCCAGCGATGCTGTAATAGGCCTGGAGCGAGTCGAAGCGCGCATAGCCATTGCGCTCGGCGATCCCGAGCGCCTTCATGATCTGCCACGCCGTCCAGTTGGAGACGCCGACATAGCGGACATGTCCCTGCCGGACGAGGAGATCGAGCGCATGCACGGTCTCCTCGATCGGCGTGACGGGATCGAAGCCGTGGATCTGGTAGAGGTCGATATGGTCGAGCTGCAGCCGCTTCAGGCTTGCCTTGACGCCATCCATGATGTGTCCGCGCGAAGCCCCGCGGCTGTTCACGCCGGTGCCGGTCGCCCCATAGACCTTGGTCGCGACGATAATGTCTTCGCGCGGCACCTTGAGGTTCTTCAGCGCCCGGCCCGTGATTTCCTCGGACTGGCCCTCGGCATAGACATCGGCGGTATCGATGAAATTGATCCCCGCATCGATCGCACTGCCGACGAGGCGTTCGGCCGCATCCTGCTGGAGCCCGCCCATCATCTGCCAAAGCCCGGCATCGCCGCCGAACGTCATCGTCCCAAGGCAGAGTTCGGAAACAAACAATCCGGTCTGGCCAAGCCTGTTGGTGCGCATATCTGCCTCTCCTTCGGTCATGGTCTCGATAAAGCGTCACGATGCCATGGATACCCGCCGGCGGAAAGGCGACTTACCGCCTCACGGGTGCTGCTTTTTGACGAGGTGGCAGAAACAAGCCGCAATCACGGGAGAGATGCTATGTCGGAGCGCAGGGCATGAAGGGTCGGAAGATCCTTGTAACGGGTGCCACGGGCATCGTGGCCTCGCCGATTGCCGCGTGGCTCGCGCGCGACAACGAAGTTTGGGGCGGGGCGCGCTATGCCAACCCAGAGGCGATCGAGCGTAGCCGCGCCGCCGGGATCAAGCCGGTCGCGATCGATCTCGCGGCGGGCGACTTCACCAACCTCCCTGATGATTTCGACCATCTCCTGCATTTTGGCTTCATGCGCGGGGGTCCCGGCGATTTCGATCGCGCGATGACGGTCAACGGCGAGGGCACGGGACTTATCCTCCAGCATTGCCGCAAGGCGCGCTCGGCGCTCGTGATCTCATCCGCCGCGATCTACACACCGCATGACGATCCCTTCTTTGCGCATGTCGAGGAAGGACCGCTCGGCCGTGCCTTCGCGCCCTGGTCGCCGACAAGCCCGGTGACCAAGGTGGCCGAAGAAGCGGTGGCGCGCTTCTGCGCTCGCGCGTTCGACCTGCCGGTGACGATCGCTCGGCTGAATACCGTGTATGGCGTGCCGAACAACTTGCTGTCGCTCCATATCCAGAAGATCCTGCGCGGCGAAACCGTCGCGTTGCCCTGGGATCCTAACAACCACAGTCCGATCCATGTCGATGACATGTGTGCGCAGATCGAGCCCTTGCTCGATGCCGCGACGGTGCCCGCGCTGATCGTCAACTGGGCGGGCGACGAAGTGATCTCGGCCCAGCATTGGTGTACTCTGGCAGCGGAGCTTGCCGGCCGGCCGCTCCACCTCGATGTCCAGGAATTGCCGCACGCGCCACGCGCCAACGTTGCAGACGTTACGCGCCGCCGTGCGCTGACGGGGCCTTGCCGCGTAGGTTTCGACGAAGGCTTCCGCCGACTGTTCGCTGCAGAGAAAGTCGGATTCGCATGACCCTCGACGTCGAAGCGCTGCTTGCCGAGGCTCGGGCAGCAACCGGCCTCGATGATTTCGGCGACGCGAACTTTCGCCACGGATTGGAGCGGCTCGTCGCCTCGATCAATGGCGAGAGCCGGCTGACACCGGCCGGCGCGGCGACCAATCATGGGGCAATCGTCGCCAACCTGGTCAATCGCCTGCAGATCGAGGACTGGTATCGCCGCCATCCCGAGATCGAGGACCAGCAGATCGTGGAGCCGCTGTTCGTCGTCGGCCTTCCGCGCACCGGGGGTACCGCGCTTGGCCAGATGCTTGCCTCGGATCCGGCCAATCGCTCGCTGCTCGCCTGGGAGGCGATGCAGCCCTGTCCGCCGCCGGATCCAGCTACAATCGCAAGCGATCCCCGCATCGCGCTGTTTCGCGAGCGCATGGAGCAATATCGCGATGTCGCGCCCGGGACGTGGGAGGCGTTGCCGGTCCACGAAACGATGCAATCGGAATGCTTCTTTCTGCTCGACATGGCGTTCGCCTCGGCCGCGGTCGATGCCGTGGCGCACACCCCGTCCTATATCGACTGGGTGCTCCAGCCCGACCTGCCCGAGATCGACTCCGCCTATCGCTATCATCGGCGGATATTGAAGCTGCTCCAGTGGCGGATGCCGCCGCGGCGATGGGTGCTGCGCGCGCCGCTCCACAGCCTTGCCATGGATGCGCTTGACCGGGTCTATCCGGACGCACGCTTTGTTATGACCCACCGCGATCCAGCAAAGGCCCTGCCGTCGGTGGCGCTGCTGATGCACTATAGCCGGGAGACGCTGCTGGAAGATCCGGCGCCCGCGATCCTCGGGCCGATGCTGGTCGATCGCTGGGAACTGGCGATGCACCGCCTGCTCGCGTTTCGCGATCGCGTTGGCGAGGCGCGTTTCCTCGATGTCGCGCATCGTGACCAGATCGTCGATCCGATCCCCCGGATCCGCGCGCTCTATGCGCAGCTCGGCTGGGATTTCGAAGGCATGGAGACGCGGATCGCGGCGTGGCAGGATCAGCATCCCAAGGGCAGCCACCGGCCCGATCCGGCTTTTTTCGGGATGAATGTCGACGAGATCGGGCGGCGTTTTGAATTTTATCGCACGCGCTTCGGGGACTGGTTTTGACGGAAATCCTTCAGGCTTGGTCCATGCCCGGGAAGATTATCACGAACGGCGTCTTGCCGGCGGCGTGGCGGAAGGGAATGGCGGCCTGGTAGGCGTCGGAATCATACCAGCGCTGAGCATCGTCGAGCGTCTTGAACTTGAGCATGATCAAGGTGCTGCCCGGGAACTGGCCTTCCAGCGTTTTAGGGGCTTCGGCGACGGTGACCTCGACGTCCTGTCCCTGCAGCGAGACGAAACCCTGTGCGGAATATTTCTGGTAGATTTCCAGATCGCGCTTATCAACGCATGCAAGTACATAGCCGCTCATCATCGTCTCCCTGGTTTTTCGAATTGGCTCATAGGTGGCTTCGCGGGGTCGCGATGTAAACCCGAACCGGCGCAGACTTTACTCTCGTCAAACGATATCGGCGGACGTTGCATTGATCCCGTTCCGGCCCGGCTGATACAGCGTCCGGGACAATTCCGCGGTCTTTCATCGAAATTTCGCGGCAGAATAATTCCAGGAGAGTGATGATGACGGCATTCCAGCACCTGTTCAGCCCGCTGAAGATCGGCAATCTCGACATTTCCAACCGTATCTTCATGTCGCCGCACGGGATGATCGGGCTTGGCATCGGCACCGACAACCAGGTTGGCTATTTCGAGGCGCGCGCTAAGGGTGGTGCGGGCTTCATGGGGATTGCAAGCTGCCAGGTCATGCCTGAGCCGCTCGTTCCCGAAGGCCTGTTCCTGCGTGCTTATGCCCGCGAGGAAATTCCTGCGATCAGCAAGATCGTCAAGGCCAGCCAGAAGCATGGCGCCAAGATCTACGTCCAGGGCGTCTGGATGCAGGCCAATCCAGCATTGGCGCAACCTTCGGGCATCGCGCCGCATACCGTGCTCAGCGACAGCCAGCCACGCTCGATGACGATCGAAGAGATCCAGGTGCTGATCGAGGCGCATATCGTCGCCGCGACCCATGCCCAGGAAGCGGGCGCTGACGGGTTCGAGATGCCGATCAGTGGCGGGGCCGGCCTGCAGACCTTCACCTCGAATCTCTACAACCAGCGCACCGACCGATATGGCGGAAATCTCGAAAATCGCATGCGCGCCATCATCGAGATCATCGACGGCATCGAGAAGCGCTGCGGCCCCGATTTCGCGCTCGGCTTCGCAGTAAATGCCGATGAATCGACTCTCGGCGGCAACGGTCTCTCGGAAGGTATCGCGATCTGCAAGATGCTCGAAGCCACCGGCAAGGTCGATTGGCTCCGCATCACCGCGCGAGGCCAGAAGCCACAGATGACGCATTACCATTATCCGTCGTCCTACATGGGCCAGGGAACGCATCTCTACGCCTCGGAAGAGGTCAAGAAGGCGGTCAGCATCCCGGTCGCTTCGGGCGGGCGCATACTCACCCCGGAATTCGCCGAGCAAGCGCTGATCGACGGTAAGGTCGACATGGTGTTCATGGCTCGCTCGTTCATCGCGGATCCGCAGTGGGTCAGCAAGGTGAGGGCAGGCAAGACCGAGGAAATCCGGGCATGCATCGGCGACCTCGAGGGCTGCTTCATGCGCTCGCTGGTCGGTCAGGCGGTCGGTTGCACGGTCAATCCCGAGATCGGCCAGGAACATGTCGCGCTTATCCCGGCCGAAAAGCCCAAGAAGGTGGTGATCGCCGGTGGCGGTGTCGCTGGCATGCAGGCGGCGATGGTCGCCGCACAGCGCGGGCACAAGGTTACGCTGTTCGAGAAGCGCGATGAGCTCGGGGGCCATATCGTCTACCAGGCGAAACTGCCGGGCCTCGAGGATCGTGCCGACATCGCTCGCTGGCTGACCGACCAGATCAAGAAGCTTGGCGTCGACGTGCGCATGAACGCCGAGGCGACCCCCGAAGCGATCGCCGCGATCGGGGCGGATGCCGTGGTGGTGGCGACAGGCGCGACCTACTCGCGGACCGGCACCAGCAAGATGCAACTCTTTCCAGTCGTGGGCCACGACATCGGCCATGGCTATGTGCTGACTCCGGAAGACCTGTTGCTCGACCATGGCCGCGTCGGGAAAAAGGTCGTGGTCTATGACAATACGAGCTACGAAGTCGGCCCCGGCATTGCCGAGCTGCTCGCCGACCAGGGCAAGGAAGTCATCTTCATTACGATCGACCATGGCTTCGCCGAATCGGTGAAGGATATCGGCATCAACAAGGTGATCGCGAAGCGCCTCCTGCCCAAGGTGACCTTTATGCCGACGACCCAGATGAACAAGATCGATGTCGAGAAGATCACGCTGAAGCATTATCACACGGGCGAGGTCACCGAGCTCGAGGGGGTCGACAATGTGATCTTCGTCACCTCCAAGCCGCCGACCGAAGAACTCTATCATGCGATGATCGGCAAGGTGCCGGAGTTGCACATCATCGGCGATGCCCGCGAAGCACGCTGGAGCGTGTTTGCGACCGACGAGGCGATCAAGGACGGGCGGCGCATCGGGTTGCTGCTGTAAGCGGGAAGCCTAAGCCCCTCCCTTGCAGGGAGGGGAGCGGGCGGCTAGGCCGTGCCGCGATGCTGCCTGAACTCGCTCATGTTGATTGCTGGATCTTCGATCTGGACAACACGCTGTACCCGGCGTCCGCCGATTTGTTCGGTTTGATCGACGTGAAGATGGGTGCCTATATCCAGCGACTGCTGGGTTGCGATCCAGTCGAGGCCAAGCGGATCCAGAAATCCTATTTTCACGATCATGGCACGACGCTTTCCGGACTGATGATGCACCATGGCATCGATCCGCATGATTTCCTCGACTATGTCCATAATATCGAGATGGGCTCGCTCGCCGAAGATCGGCGACTGGTGCGTGCGGTGGCAGACCTGCCGGGGCGCAAGCTCATCTTCACCAATGGCGATGCGCTTTACGCGGGACGCGTGCTGGGAGCGCTCGGCCTCTCCGATAGCTTCGAGGCGATCCACGACATTCACGCCTGTGCCTACCAGCCGAAGCCCCATCCAGAAAGCTATGCCGGGATGATAGCGCGTTTCGCCATTAACCCCTCGACCGCGCTGTTCGTCGAGGATATGGCGCGCAACCTGAAGCCCGCGAAGGCGCTCGGGATGACGACGGCCTGGGTCAACAACGGCTCGGAACGCGGCGACCATGAGGCGCATCCGGATTTCATCGATTATGAGATCAGCGACGTCGGGCAATGGCTCGACGACATATTGGGAACGGACAGGGCATGAGCGCAGACTTGCAGGCGGTGATCGAAAAGGCATGGGACGAGCGCGACGGCATCGGTTTCGACACCCGTGGGGCGGTCCGCGAGGCCGTCGAGACTGCGCTGTCCGCGATCGACGCGGGCAAACGCCGCGTTGCTGAGAAGATCGACGGCAGCTGGGTCGTCCATCAATGGCTCAAGAAGGCGGTCCTGCTTTCGTTCCGGCTCAACGACAACAGCTTAGTCTCGAACGCACCCGGCGAAGGGCATTGGTGGGACAAGGTGCCGTCGAAATTTTCCGGCTGGGGCGAGGCGGAGTTCCGGAACGCAGGTTTTCGCGCGGTACCGGGATCCGTGGTCCGGCGCGGCGCGCATGTGGCCAAGGGCGTCGTGCTCATGCCGAGCTTCGTCAATATCGGCGCATTCGTCGACGAGGGCACGATGGTCGATACCTGGACGACGGTCGGCAGCTGTGCGCAGATCGGCAAGAATGTCCATCTGTCAGGTGGCGTCGGGATCGGCGGCGTGCTCGAGCCGCTGCAGGCCAATCCGGTGGTGATCGAGGATAACTGCTTTATCGGCGCGCGTTCGGAGGTTGCCGAAGGGGTGATCGTCGAAGAGGGCGCGGTGCTTTCGATGGGCGTGTATCTCGGCGCATCGACCAAGATCGTCGACCGGACGACCGGCGAGGTGTTCGTTGGCCGGGTCCCATCCTATTCGGTCGTGGTACCTGGCGCGCTGCCGGGCAAGCCGTTGCCGGACGGGTCGGCGGGTCCGTCACTTTATTGCGCGGTGATCGTTAAGCGAGTCGATGCACAGACGCGTGCGAAGACTGGCATCAACGAATTGCTCCGGGATTGAGGACAAAGCAGTCATGAGCGTGGCGTTCCGCCGCGATAGCGACGAAGAACATCTGGAACCGAAATTCGAACTGCCGATCCCGGCAGGACCGAATCTCGTCACGCCGCGAGGATTGACGTTGATCGGCGAGCGTATCGTGGCGCTCGAATCGGCGATCGAGGCAGAGCCCGACGATACCCGTAAGGCCGCGCTAAAGCGCGACCTGCGTTACTGGAAGATCCGCCAGACCACGGCTCAGCTTGCCCCGCCCGCTGCAACGGATACGGTGAGCTTCGGCTCGCGGGTGCGGTTCGAATTGAACGGTGCCGAACGTAGCATCGATATCGTCGGGGACGATGAGGCCGAGCCGGCGGCGGGGAGGATCGCCTTCTCGGCGCCGCTGGCGCGAGCGCTGATCGGCGGGGCTGAGGGCGACTTGCTCGATTTTGGAGGCAAGGAAGAGGCGATCGAGATATTGGCGGTCGGGCCGATACCGGACTGAAGAGGTCGGCGAGCGATCAGAGGGCCAGGCACAGGACCTCGCCCGCTACGACCAGGGTAACGAATGCTGCGCCGGCGATTAATCGTGCTTTCGGCAGCGACACACCGCCTGCCAGAATATCTCCAAGCGCAAGCACGGCAGCGATCATTGCGGCCATCATAGTCCAGAGATTGTAACGCATGTCAGTCGCTACGCTGACCAGCGCATAACCGAAACCGTAGGCGAGTGCGGAGCAGGCCAAGGCGCGGATTGCTCGGCGCGATGGAAGCACATCGGATATCGCAAGCAACGCCAGTGCGACGGCGAGCCAGGTGGCGGGACGCCCGAGCGGCGACCACGCCATCCACTGCGCGGCGGCGACTATGGCGCGTGTCAGCGGATTGGGGACGAACCTTATGCCGAGATCGTTCGGTTGACTCATCAGATAGACCGCATCCAGCGGCACATTAGGAACGAGGAAACGCCAGTTGAGGTTCAGATGCGCGATCCGGTGGCGGAGGTAGGAAATTGGCGCGCGCGATATCGCCGTGATCCAGAGGCGGGTCGCCGCGACATGATGGTGATGCGCATATTCCGCGAGGCCATTTTCGACCTCGTTGCAGGCCGGCAGATACGAGGGATTATAATGCCCCGGGTCATAGCATAGCCTGGTCAGGCGCGCGGACTCCACGTCGTTCATCGATGGATAGGGGTTGGATCCGCCAAAGGCAGCAATCCCGCCAAGATCGAAATTGACGAGCGAGAATATCGGTTCCGAGCGATGGGGCTGGAGGATCGCGACATTGATGAGCCAGCTCGATGCAACCAGCGTCGCGGCGCCTGCGGTAGTGACGATGATCCTGCGCGGCCATGTGGCGAGGCTGGCCACCGGGGCGAGGGCGAGCAGCAGGGGCAGCGTGGCGAACAGAGCGTTGAACCGGGTCGCGGTAGCGATGACCAATGCGACCAGTGCGATCGCGCGACCGATGGGATGGTGCTGGCCATCGTTCATGATGATGCCGGTTACCAGCACGCAGAGCGCCGCCAGCAGTGGATCCTTGAGGATGGCGCCCATCTGGCCGAACGGGATCGGTAACATTGCGACGGCGACGATCAGGATTGCCGCTGCGGTCCGGCCGTCGCGGAGGAGCCGTCGCGCGATCAGCCCGATGCCACTCCAGTAAAGCGCGATATCGAACAGCAAAATGCCGCCGGTGCCTTGATGGACACGCATGATCAGTCGCCAAAGCGCGGCGGTGACGGGCGGGTGCCAGTCGTCGTATTGGGCGGTCAGCGCCTGCCGATATTGCTCCACGGTGTCGGGCATGACGACGCCCCAGTGGAACGCGACCAGCTGTAGCGCGGCAAGCAGCAGAAGCGCGGCGAGGAGCCCAGTCTCCCGCCGCCGCGCCGTCATCAGGTCTCGCTCGTTTCCGTGGCGGCTGCTTCGCCTTCTTCCTCGTCGCTTTCCTCGATCCGGGCGGTCGAGACGACATGTTCATCATCCGCCACGCGGAAGATCATCACGCCCTGCGTGTTTCGTCCTGCGATGCGGATCTGGGAGACATCGGTGCGGATCACCTTGGCCTGATCGGTCACGAGCATGAGATGCTCCGCCGGGGTGACCGGGAAGGACGCGATGACATTGCCGTTGCGCGCTGAAGTCTCGATGTTGGTGATACCCTGGCCGCCACGGTTGGTGCGGCGATATTCGAAGGCGCTGGTCCGCTTGCCATAGCCGTTGACGGTGACCGTGAGGATGAACTGCTCGGCATCGGCAAACTCGGTCATGCGTTCCGGCGAAAGCGTGATCTCGCGCTCGCCTTCCTTCCACGGCGCAGCCTTGAGATAGGCTTCGCGTTCCTGCGGCGTCGCGTCGAATCCCTTGAGGATCGAGAGCGAGATGACCTCGTCGCCATCCTTGAGGGTGATACCGCGAACGCCGGTCGACGTGCGGCTCTGGAACTCGCGGACTGCGGTAGCCTCGAAGCGGATCGCCTTGCCCTGTCGCGTGGCAAGCAGAACATCGTCATCCTCGGTGAGAAGCGCGACGCCGATCAGGCGATCGGTCGCGTCCTCGTCGAAGCGCATCGCGAACTTGCCGTTGGAAGGCACGTTGGCGAAGGCGTCCATCGAATTGCGACGGACATTGCCGTGCGCGGTGACGAAGACGACGTGGAGGTTGGCCCATTCAGCCTCGTCCTCGGGGAGCGGCAGCACGGTCGAGATCTTCTCGCCCTCGGCAAGCGGAAGAAGGTTGATCATCGGCCGGCCGCGTGCCTGCGGGGCGCCTTCGGGCAGGCGCCAGACCTTCTTGCGATAGACCTTGCCGTGGTTCGAGAAGAACAGCACCGGCGTATGCGTCGACGTGACGAAGAGCTCCGTAACGGCATCCTCGTCCTTGGTAGCCATGCCGGAACGGCCCTTGCCACCTCGCTTCTGGGCGCGAAAGGCATCGAGCGGGGTGCGCTTGATGTAGCCGCCGAGCGTGACGGTGACGACCATGTCGGTGCGCTCGATCAGATCCTCGTCGTCGATCTCGTCGCCTGCAGCGGCGATGGTGGTCCGACGCGGCGTGACGAATTCACGCTCGATAGCCTGGAATTCCTCGATCATCACCTCGTAGAGGCGGACCCGGTTCGACAGGATCTCGAGCAGTTCGGCGATCGAGGCGGCGAGCTTGGCGAGTTCATCGCCAATCTCGTCGCGGCCGAGCGCGGTGAGCCGGTGGAGGCGCAGGTCGAGGATCGCGCGGACCTGAGTATCGGAAAGCCGGTACGTTTCGCCCTCGACCTCGGTGTCGACCGCTTCCACCAACGCGATGTAGGAGCGGATCTGGGAAATCGGCCATTCGCGCGAGATCAGCGCAGCACGTGCCTCGGCCGGGCTTCCGGAACCGCGGATGATACGGACGACCTCATCGAGATTCGTGACCGCGATTACGAGGCCGAGCAAGATATGCGCCCGCTCGCGCGCCTTGAGCAGCTCGAACTTCGAGCGGCGGGTAATCACTTCCTCGCGGAACTTGACGAAAGCCTCGACGATGTCGCGCAGTGTCAGCGTCTCGGGGCGGCCGCCCCTGATCGCGAGCATGTTGGCGGGGAAGCTCGACTGCGCGGGCGTATGGCGCCAGAGCTGGTTGAGCACGACCTCAGGGGTCGCGTCACGCTTCAGCTCGATCACGATGCGCACGCCATGGCGGCTGGATTCGTCGCGAATGTCGGACACGCCTTCGATCCGCTTTTCCTTGGCGGCTTCCGCGATCTTCTCGACAAGGCCGTTCTTGCCGACCTGATAGGGGATTTCGGTGAGCACGATCGAGCGGCGCTCGCCACGGCCCTCTTCGACGATGTGGCGCGATCGCATGATGATCGAGCCCTTGCCGGTGTGGTACGCATTGCGCGCGCCGCCCTGGCCCAGGATGATCGCACCGGTCGGGAAATCGGGAGCGGGAACGATCTCGATAAGCTCGTCGATCGTGATTGCTGGATTGGCGATGTACGCCTTGCAGGCGAGGATAACCTCGCCGAGATTGTGCGGCGGGATGTTCGTCGCCATGCCGACCGCGATGCCGCCGGCACCATTGACGAGAAGGTTGGGGAAGCGCGCTGGGAGGACCTGGGGTTCCTGGCGCGAACCATCATAATTGGGAACGAAGTTGACCGTATCCTTGTCGAGATCCTCGATCAGCGCCATCGCGACCTTGGCGAGGCGCGCCTCGGTGTATCGCATCGAGGCGGGCGGATCGGGATCCATCGAACCGAAGTTGCCCTGGCCATCGATCAGGGGCACGCGCATCGCCCAATCCTGGGCCATGCGGGCGAGTGCATCGTAGATCGAGCTATCGCCATGCGGATGGTAGTTGCCCATCACGTCGCCGACGATCTTGGCGGACTTGCGGTAGGGCCGGCCCGGGACGAAGCCGCCTTCCTGGCTGGCAAAGATGATGCGGCGATGGACCGGCTTGAGGCCGTCGCGGACATCGGGCAACGCACGCGCCACGATCACCGACATGGCATAATCGAGGTAGCTCGACTTCATCTCATCGACGATCGAGACTGGAGAAATGTCGTTGTTTTCGATTGTGGGCGGCGTGGTGGCCAAGGTCGGTCCTGTCTGCTTGCGAAGGGTCATCCGTCGCCTTTGCGGCGCTCTCGGAACGCCCTAGCCGACCCCGCGCCAAAGCGCCACCCCTACGCGCGCGTACACGCGTGCGTGCGAGAAGAAGGAACTGAGACGCGGTTGGAGCGAGTCGTTTTGTTCACGAGGACCGGAAGATCTTCCCGCTGCAGAGCCGAATTTGATCGTGGGAAAATTCGCGGCGTCTACGTGGCGACGGAAAGGGCCGCTATCGATGGAGCAATGTCTGGCGACCGAGCAATGTCTGGCGCTGCCAGTCGTCAATGTCATGGGTCAGCCGACAGGATCTCGCACGATAATCGGAACCGCAATCCTGATAGGCCAGATAGTTTGACGGCATATACAGGCCGGCCGCGTCGTGGGCCGTGTAGGCGCTGATCAGCGTCGGGATCAGGGTAGTGGGGATGGGGGCATTGAAGGGACCCGCAAGCCGTGTGGTGCCCGATCCGAACAGGTGAAAAAATGTGATGTTGTTGTTCCTTCCCCTGCGAAATCGGGAGAAGGATTTCATTTCCGTGTCGTCAGCGAGGCCACCGGCGATGGAATAAAGTCCATCGGTGAACGACCATGGCTGGTGATCGCCATAGGCAAGCAGGATGTAGGGGCGGCCAGTCGTCCGTTCGACAGCCTTGAGTTGGTTCAATATCATCTCCAGGCTGGCCGAGGTTGAGCGGGCCCGCAGCAGATATTCATTGAGCGCGCAATTCTCGGCGAAGCTTGCCATTCCCTGGAACCGGTTCGCGAACTCGCCATCGCGCTTGAAGTGGACGCACGGGTGAGGCCCATGATTCTCCACAGTGCTCAGAAATAGGAACATCGGACGAGAGTTCGGATGAAAAGCACCGTGATCGATCACCGATCGCATGATGGTCCGATCCGATTCGGACCAATCGTCCGGAAGTCCGAGCGTCTTGGCCTCGAAGAAGTTGCGAAATCCGTAATGCCGAAATGCCTGTGCCACTCCGAAGAAGTTGCCATCCGCCGTATAATAAGCGGATGTCAGGTATCCCAAGTCCGCCAGGAAGCGCGGGAGGGCCATTCTGACGCGCGGCGCAATAGTCTGGTGCGCGTAGAAGCCGTCATATCCAAAGCCTCTGGAGTCGGCACCGGTCAATACTTCGAATTCGGTGACCCATGAGCCGCCGCCGACCACGTTCACGCGGAGCGGGCCGAGCGCATGGGTATCGGGCCCACGCGACCACAGGGGGAGTATGGCGGGTTTTTCGAGGCGAAAGATGCCATTTGGATCGAAGGATGATTCAGCGTGGAAAAGAACGATATTGGGGAGCTTCCCAGATACGCCTGATTTCCAATCGACTCTCTTGTCAACGGCTTGCTTGATTTCTTCAGTGGGCAATGGGACCGGATCGCCCGTTTGGGCAAACCCGGAATCGGCATCGCCGGCGGCGCGTGTGAAGGCCAGATATTCCAGGGGTCCCACCCTGTACGCAAGCGCGACCTGGCCTTGCGCTTCCCACAAATCCAGCACGTTTTCAGGGTAAAGCGTGGCTAGTCGGTTGCGAATGTCGAGGCCGGCGGCTTGCAAAGAGGAACCGGCCAGTGCCAGGATAAGGGCGAACTCGGCGATCCGAGCTACCAACTGCTTTCCCGTGGGAAAACCCAAAAATTTGACCAGCAGGATCACGAGGCCGGCGAGGCCAGTGCATATTGCGACGGCCGGAACCAGCAGCGACCCGTGATAACCGAGCGCCCGAAACAGTGTAATTGGATCATGGAGAGTTGTAGATATATCCATATAAGTAATCGGTAATCCCACCGCGCCGATTTTCAATTTGCTCGCTTTGCGCGCCGCGTAGAGCAGTAAGGCGCCCAAAACGGGCGCTAACAGGAATAAGCGAGAAGGCAGCAGGGCCAAAAAGAATAGAGAGAAGATGATTGCCGACAGGAGGTTTCCCTTGAGGAGAAAAAACTCCCTCACGTCATGGTTGGTCGCGGCAAGCAGCAGCAGGCTAAGACCTGCGAGTACCGCGATGACCCTGAGCATGCCGGCGCGCGCCATTATGTTCCGCCCTGCCAATCGAATTCGATGAATAGTCACACAATGGTTCCTGAGCGCTGATTGCTTGTCCTGATTGGCCTATATTGGAAACGTTCGCGATATCGGTTGATCGGAGTTTCCATCCATCGCCAGGATATCGACGCGGCCGCCAGCGTCGCGGAGTAGACAAGTGCGAATATCAGCAATTTATATGCGGTGAGACCGGCAAATCCCAGGTTCGTCAGCGTCTTCACCACGATCGCCAGGATGAACAGGTGGTAGACGTAGATCCCGTAGCTGATACGGCCGATATATTGGAGCCCAGGTGCACCGAACAAGGCGCCGGCCCGACCATGCAGCCCACGACTAACATTGACCACGAGCAGCACCAGCAAGGCGGTCCTGCATAGATGGGCGATCAGTGCGGCATATCCCGACGGTATCTCGCCGGCGCGGACCTGAACCATGTCTGCGAATAGGAGCAATACCAGCAGCGGTATGGCCAGCCAGTTGAATCGGCGCAGGTCGATACCGTGCGATTGGGCCAGCGCCGCAAGTCCGCCGATCGCCAAGGAGTAGAGATATGCAATGCCCGCCGCCGCGATCACGACTGAAGGTATCGCATTGCCCGGTATCCAGGCGTAAGCGCCGATCAGCATGACCGAGCCGAATGCCCAGCCTAGCAGGCGTCGCGGCAGTAGAAATATGAACAGGGGCCAGATCAGATAAAACTGCTCCTGAACGATCAGTGACCACAGATGACCCGCCGAAGATGTTTGCGGAGCGTGGGGATAGAGCGCGTAATAGAGATTGGTGCCGAACAGCGCATGCCAGGGAAGCTCGTGGCGGATATATGGCAGATTGAGCGCCGCCGCCACGAACAAGCCCAGATAAAGCGGCGGGAGTAAGCGGAACGCACGCCTGCTGTAGAAGCCGAGCAACGGCTTCTTCAGCGTGTCACGAGCCATCGTCCGCCGTTCGGCCGTTGTGAGCAGCTGGCTGGTGATCAGGAACGCGCCGAGCACGAAGAACATATAGACGGCCGACATGCCCATTTCGGTTGTCAGCGAAAAGCGGCCCAAATAATAGTCGGGCACGCAATGCGCCAGAACCACCGTCGTGATCCCTATGCCGCGCAAACTGTCGATCTGTCCACGATGCCGTGCGGTAACGTCTGTGACCGCAGCGCCTCCAACGTCTCGCGGATCGGCAGGCTTCGAGCGTGCATTGCGGAGATGTTCCATGTCGAGGACTTATCCGAACGCAATCAGAAGTCCAACTGATCAACCCCGGCGAAAAGCGACCATGATGTTGTTTGCCGGCATTTCGTAGATTGCATCCAGGAGCAAACTCTCGCCTTTTGCCAGTTTGGCCACGTCTTCCAGCCGGCGGAGTCCCCAGTCGGTATTGCGCCTCTTCAGATCCTCGTCAAAGGCCAGGTTGCTCGGTGCGGTTTCAATACCAACGCGAATATAAGGGCCATAGAGAACAAGGGGTGCGCCTGGCGGAAGCAGCTTTCCGCTATTCTTCATCAGGCCGATGGTCGCCTCCCACGGACTGATATGAACCATGTTGATGCAAAGGATCGCGTCGGCCGTGGTAATGGGCCAGTCTGACGAAGTGGCGTCGACTGCGATTGGTGGGCGGATGTTGGCGAGGCCGTCGTGTTCAATCCACGCGGCGATCGATGCTCGCGCGGAGGTCATCGGGTCTGAGGGCTGCCAGTCGAGCGCCGGAAGGTGGCGCGCGAAGTAGGCGACGTGCTCGCCGGTGCCGCTGGCGACCTCGAGGACGAGGCCGTTTGACGGCAAAACGCCGCGCAGGATTTCGAGGATGGGAGCTTGATTGCGGAGCGCGGCGGGGGCGCTGCGGCGCATGTCGGGCGGAGTTGTCATGGCACTTGATAGGCCGCTTGTCCCGGACTTGTCGAACGAGCCTCAGCGCAGGAGGCGGGATCCCCGCTTTCGCGGGGATGGCCCTTCCTATTTCCCGACGAAGTTGTCGGAGATCGAGCAGGCTGCCGGGCCGAGAATGACGACGAACAGCACGGGCAGGATGAACAGGATCAGCGGAACGGTCATGATCGCTGGCAGTCGTGCGGCCTTTTCTTCGGCGCGCATCATGCGTTCGTGGCGAAATTCGGCGGAAAGCACACGCAGCGCGCTGGCCAGTGGGGTTCCGTATTTCTCGGTCTGGATCATCGTGGTCACGACGCCGCGGATTGAGTCGAGCTTCACGCGCCGCGCGAAATTCTCGAAGGCCTGGCGGCGATCGGTGAGGAAGCCGAGCTCGATCGCGGTGAGCGCGCATTCGTCGCCCAGTTCCGGATAGGCGCGTCCAAGCTCCTTGGCGACGCGGTGGAAGGCTGCGTCGACGGTCAGGCCGGCCTCGGCGCAGATCACCAGCAGATCAAGCGCATCGGGCAGGCCCTTGCGGATCGCTGAGGAGCGCTTGCTGATCTTGTTGGAGAGATAGATGTCGGGCGCCTTGTAGCTGACCAGCAGCGCGCAGGCGACGACCATGTAGCGCTTGAATGGCGACCAGAGCGGGAACCAGTCGAGCACATAAACGCCGAGGATCACGACGCCGCCGATCACGATCGGCATCACCATCCGGAAAAAGATGACTGCGACTGCCGCGTCCTTCGAGCGGATGCCGGCCTGGAGCAATGCGGTCTGTGCCTGCTGTAGCTGGCTGTCCTGGAGAACCTTCAGCTTGTTCAGCAGGCTGCGCATGCGATCGGTGTTGACGTTGGTCGCCGACAGCGAGGCGCGACGCTTGCCGCGGGATGCGGTAATGCCCGCCTTGAGCTGTTCGCGCCGTTCGTTGAGCGCCTTGACCCTGCGCGCCATCGGATCGCGGACTGTCGTCGCCATGTAGAGTGCGAACAGGAGCGCAAGCACGGCCACCGCCGACAGCATTGTCGCGACGGTGTAGACGTGGAAGCCGAGCAGGGTGGGGCCGGTCTGTTCCATGATGCCTCAGATCTCGAAGTTGATCATCTGGCGCATGATGAATGCGCCGATCGACATCCAGATCATCCCGCCAAAGCCAGCGATGATCAGGCGTTCGTCAGTGAAGAATTTGCCCATGTAGACCGGGTTGATGAACATGATCAGCCCGAATACGACGAAGGGCAGGACGCCGATGATATAGGCCGAGGCCTTGGATTCGGACGACATGGCGTTGATCTTGAGCTTCATCTGCATCCGCTTGCGCAGCACCTCGGACAGGTTCGACAGCGTTTCGGCGAGATTGCCGCCAGTTTCGCGCTGGATCGCGAGCGTGATGCAGAAGAACTGGAATTCGGGAGTGCCTAGGCGATCCGCGGTCTCCTGGAGCGCGACATCCATGGTCTTGCCGATCTTCATCTTGTCGGAGACCGCGCGAAATTCGGTGCCGACCGGACCGGGAACCTCGGTCGCGACGACCGAGATCGTCTCGGAAATCGGCAAGCCTGAACGGAGGCCGCGGACGAGCAGCTCGATCGCGTCTGGGAATTTGGTCGTAAAGGCCTTCACGCGCCGCTTGATGAGCGAATTTATGACCATGTTGGGAAGGCCAAGGCCTACAACGAGCCCACCCAATATGGCGAGCGGTAGCGGCGCGCCCTTCAACCAGGCTAGTGCACCCGCGATCGAGGCGAGCACGATCGCGGCGATAGCATAGTTGCCGAGTGTCCAGCTCTTGCCCGTCATTGCGATGCGCTTGCGAAGCAAATCAGGCTTGGGGATGAACTGGAAGAACCATGTATCGAGCCGGGTATCCCGCGCAGCTACCACGCGGCGCATCTGCGCCTCGATATTGACTGGCATGCCTACGCCATGGCGACCTTTGAGTGCGTCAAGGCGTCGCGCCTGGAGCTTGGCTTCCCCTGGTGCCGCAACGGCAAAATAGATGAGCACGATCATGCCCATCAGCATCACCGTCAACATCATCAGGGGAAAAATGCCGGCCATGATCAGCTTGCCTTGGTCTTCTTTGCGGGAAGCATTGCCTTGAAATCAGTCAGCTTGCCGAGCAGCGACTTGCTGGCAACCTGGCCGGCGCCTTCGACATTGCCATCGGAAACCGAGACCATCCGGTTGGCGAGATCGACAATCGCCTGGCCGATCTTGGCGGATTTGGCGACTTCGGCGAGTGGCTTGCCGAGCTTTGCGGACTGGACAGCCATCTTCGCGTCATACGGGATGACGAGGTCGATCGGGCGTTCGATTGAGCTTTCGAAATCCTTGCGCGAGATTTCCGTCGCCTGTCCGGCCGGTGGCACGCGATTCACGACCACGAGCACATTCGACTGGGGCGCATGCGCCTTGAGCCAGCTGAGGATCCGGATCGAATCCCGGGTTGCCGCGAGGGTCAGCTCGGTGACGACGATCGTGGTCTGCACCTCGTAGAGTAGGTGTGGAAACTGGATGAGCATTGCTCGCGGCAGATCGACGACGGTGCATTCGAACGCCTGCTTCATCTCCTCCTGGAGCTGGAAGAAGGCGGTGCCGTCGGTGATCATCGGCTGGTTGATCGGCGCTTCCGCTGACAGTACGGCGAGCTTTTCATTGGCCTTGACCATTGCGCGTTCGATAAACAGCCCGTCGATCCGGCCCGGATTTTCGATAGCATCGGTAAGGCCCCGGCCGGGCTCAAGATCGAGCGTAAGCGCGCCCGTACCGAAATGAACGTCGAGATCGAGGAAAGCGGTCGATCGCTTCTGCTTCTCGCTAAGCAACCATGCCACCGACGAGGCGAGAGTCGATGCGCCTACACCGCCTCGTACGCCGATGAAGGCGGACATGAAGTGCGGTCGATCGGCGCTTGCCTCGGTGACGCGGGGCGCGGCGAGCAGCATCTGCGCGTGGCTGAATGCCTCACGAAGTTGCTCGGGATTGAGTGGCTTGAGGAGATAATCCTGGATGCCGCTATTGACGAGATCGCGATAGAGCCGGACGTCGTTGATGTGGCCGGTCGCCAGCACGACGGTGCCGGGCTCGCAGACCTCGGCGAGCGCGCCGATGTCATTCAGCGGATCGCCCGATTCCGAAAGATCGACAAACAGGATGGAGGGGCTCGCCGAGACCGACAGGGTGGTCACCGCGTTGCGCAGGCCACCCTTGCTGATGCGTTCGAGCGGCCAGCCCATTTCTGCGGCGATCGGCCTGATCAGATCAGCGGTCGAGTCATCACACAGGAACGCTGCGAAGGGTTCCCTGGTCGTTGAGCCACGCGGATTGAAAGGTGCGTTCATCAGTTGCCTCCGCCGGTTTTTTCGATCTTGAGATCGCCCTTGCCGGTCGGCACGGCATCCCGGTAGGTCTTGATCGCGCGGGTGATCGTACGGGGATCCGAACCCGTGCCTTGTGCGCCCTGAACGAGATCGGCCGGGTTCGCGACCATTGCGGCAAGATTGGCGTTGGTCGCACAGCCGAAGTTGGACATCGTCGAGCCTTCGAGCTCAGGCTGAGATCCGCGATCCCAGTTGGGGCATTGCGGCACGCTGGCCGAGCTGCGGCTCACGATGACGCGAATGCCACGAAGATCCGCCGAGCCTTCGGTTATCGGAGCGGTATCGGTGAGCCTTAGCCCATAGCGTGCGACGATGAGTGCGATCATCTCATGGCCGTTACCGCCCCCGCCGCGATCGTCGATCGAGACGCGATCGCCATAGCGCAGGTTGAGCGCATCGAACCAAGCAGCAAGACGCTGGCTCTCCGACGGTCCGACACTGCCGCTGTCGAGGTCGAACACGTAGTCGGTGCGCTGGACGACGGGCTGGTTGACCGATTCGAGACCCTGGTTGACGGGCCCGCACGCGGCCAGAGTGAGCGCCGTAGCGATCAGCAGTGGGGGCAGCAGTGCGGAAGAGATGCTACGCATGGACTTGCTCTCCATCATGATCGCGGCTCAATTGAACGAGAAGCCGGGATCGGCTGAGGCGGTGTGGGCTGGCTGTGTCTGCTTCGATGCAGCCTTGGCGCGGGGCGGCAGCGCTGGCGTGATAGCGCCGACCGGCCCGATACCGGGTGCGACCGGGCCTTCGCCGGGCCTTGCCGTTATCGGCGGTGCGGCATTCGGCTTGGGACGCTCTCCGCCGGACTGGCCCGAGAAGGTCTTGCCGAGAAGGACGCGCTCCACGTCATTGGGAGCCTTGTATCCGTCGGTCGGCAGCGCGATCTGGCCGGCCGAAACGGGCTTCACCAGATAAGGCGTGACGACGATCACCAGCTCGCTTTCGGAGCGGCGGAAGTTGGTCGACCGGAACAATGCGCCGAGGATCGGCAGGTCGCCAAGGCCGGGGGCCTTGTCGATGGAGTTATTATGCGTGTTGCTCAGCAGGCCGCCGATCATGAAGCTCTGGCCGGATCCGAGCTCGACCGTCGTCTCGGCGCGTCGCGTCGAGATGCCGGGGATTTCGTACCCGTTGAGCTTGATCGAGCCTGCGCTCGACAGCTGGGACACTTCAGGACGTACCCGCAGTGAAATCCGTCCGTCGGACAGCACGGTGGGCGTGAAGGCGAGGCTGACGCCATATTGCTTGTAGTTGATCGAAACCGCGCCCAGCCCCTCGGAGATCGGGATGGGGATTTCGCCGCCTGCGAGGAAGCTTGCGGTCTCGCCGGACAATGCGGTGAGGTTGGGCTCCGCGAGCGTAGTCACTAGGCCGTCGGTCTCGGCGAGATCGAGGGCGGTGGCAAAGTCCATACCAAGGAAGCGCCCGGCGCCTGCGAGCGTAGTGCCGGCCGCGGTACCGAGCTTGTCGAGATTATAGGTGACGGCGCCTGTCGTGGCGTCGGTGGTGATCGTGCCGAAGTTACGACCCTGCGCGATTCCGAAGAGGAAGCCGCCCGAAGCGTCGCGGTTCATCATGTTGACGCCGATCTGCTTGACGAGATCGCGGCTGACTTCGGCGATCTTGACGTGCAGCGAGACCTGCATCGGGGTCGCTGTCTTGAGCCGGCTGACCACCTGAGTACCGTCGCCAACGAAAGCCTGGACAAGCCGCTGTGCTTCCTCGACGTCGCCCGGTGCCAGCACGGTGCCGGTCAACAGCACGAGGCCGTTCATCGGGGTGGCCGTGATCTGGGCCTCGGGCATGGCGAGATTGAGCATCGTGCCGACGCTGGCGATGTTGGTTCCGACGCGGACATTGGCGGAATAGACCGTGCCGCCGCCCTTGGCGGTCGCGTAGACGGTGGTTTCGCCGGCGCCCTTGCCGAAGATATAGATCTGGGTGGGTGAGCGGACCTGGACGTCCGCGATCGTGGGATCGGCAACGAACAGGTCGGCCATTGGGCTCGACAGGCGAACAAGTCGACCCGAGCCGACCGATAGCGTCACATTGTCGCTTGGCTGCTGGGCGGTGGCGGCGAAAGTCGGTGCTACGGCGCCGGTTGCAAAGGCCGATCCGAGGAGTGCCGCGACGAGGGCGATTGCAGCACCGCCCCGCTTGATGCCGCTATTCTTCAACGCTGTGTATTCCATCTTACTTCCCCCCCACGGGAACGAATTCGACAGTGTTGCCGCGTGCGATTCGCACGCTTGGTCCGGCAAGCTGGGCACTCGACCCACCGCCGCCACCGCCTGCGCCACCCGGGCCATTGCCGGGCTTGGCGGGAACGCTGCGGCGCTGGTAGCGCGAGACGTCTCCGCCGACGGTGAAGGTGGTGTTGGTATCCTGAGGCCGCGAGGCTACTGCCAGCAGCATTGCCTTTTCAGCACTTGGATCCTTGGTGTCGGGCACATTGACCTCGCCCGCAGCAATTGCGCGTTCGAGTTCCTGGGTGTTGTCGGCGATCGAGCGAAGTGACAGCGAGATGCTGCCCATGCCCTGAGCAACGGCGATCTTCTCGGCGATCTTGGGCGTGGCCTCGATCGTGACGGTGGAGAAGGTGACGACCTGAGTGTTGCCCTGTTCGTCGGCCTTGTGGTCGGTGCGCTGATCGGTAGCGAGCACGCGCAGGTTGCGCACGATTGTCTCAGCGACCTTAAGCGGTGGGCCATCGCCGCCGCCCGGAACATCCTGGGTCAGCACGAGATCGATGCGATCGCCCGGAAAGACGAAGCCCGCGACGCCGGTCTGCGCGGAAACGGGCACCGTGACGGCACGCATTCCCGGGCCAAGCGCTGCGGCGAGGAAGCCACGATCGCCTGGCTTGACGAGCGTGCCCTTGGTGAGTGGCTGGCCGGCGGTGACCGGGTTGCGAACGACGGTGCCGGCAAGCGCTGCAGGCTCGGCCTCGCCCTTGATGTAATAGACGTCCTTGACCAGATCCTTTGGCCACGGCTGATAGCGGAACGCGCCGGGATCGATGATCGTGCCAATCGGCAGGGCCTTGGTGGCAACGAGGATCTCGGGTCCGTCGATGACCAGCTGCGGCGCCGTCGCGGACGCCTGAGGCGTGCCGCTCGTGCCGAACATGGTCTTCGCCATGAAAGCGGACACACCCGCCAACATGAGTGCGCCGATCAGAAGAACTATTTTCTTAACGTCCATGACGCCAATCGCTTTCCGGTTTGGTCCTATGGTCCAGCGGGGACTATGGACCCGAAATGGTTAACAGTTCGTTCGCAAACACCCACAGTCCGGCGAGACTAATCGCCACGCCGTATGGAATTTCCGGGTTGTCGGGTCGCTTCATCAAGCGATGGATCGCCAGTGTCGCTAAAGTTACGAGGCCGCCGATGATCGCCATTGCGAAAAGCATCCGGACCAATGGCACCAAGGGGAGCCACAGGCTGAGCGCCGTGATGAGCTTCACGTCTCCGCCGCCCATCGCGCGAATCGCGAAGCAGCCAGCGAAGATCATGAAGATGACAAAGCCGATCGCCAGTTGCAGCACGACATCCGGCCAGATGGACCAGCCATTGGACCACCACCAGAGGGGTGCGCCGAGCGCGATGGCGAGATTGAGCCAGTTGGGGATGATGCGCGTGCGCAAGTCTCCCCACGCAGCATGCACTAGGGCGATGGCGAGCAATGCGGCGATTATATAGCTGATGACCCCATGCATATCGTGCAGAGTAGCCCCGACCACTTACCAAAAAGTAACTAACGCCTGATGGAATCACTTCTCCTCGATCGCCGTGCCCGACCAGACTGGTTGCTGGTGGACGCAATTCCCGCAGGCGACGGCTGGCCGTTGCGGCGATTCAGGGCAGAGCCCGAGGGCGCCGCGCGCGGCAGCATCCTGTTCCAGACCGGCCGGGCCGATTTCTTCGAGAAATATATCGAGGCAATCGCCCATTGGCGCGGGCGGGGATGGTCGATCGAGGGCTTCGACTGGCGCGGGCAGGGCGGTTCAGGCCGCCTGCACGATGATCCGCGCATCGGGCACACGGTTTCCTATGATGTGCACGTGGCAGACTTGGCTCATTATAATGCCGCCTGGCGCGAGCGCAGCCCCGGGCCGCATATATTGATCGGGCATTCGATGGGAGGGCATCTCATCCTTCGCATGCTGGCGGAAAAGGGTGCGGTAACGGACGCCGCGGTGTTGCTGTCGCCGATGCTGGGGCTGAACATGGGTCCGCTACCTGAAAGCTTCGCGCGCGTGATCGCGCGTGTCGCGTGCGGGATCGGGCTCTCCGGGCGCGCCGTCTGGTCGGAACCGGGTTTGGGGAGCGGTCATCGCCAGCGCAACCTGACACGCAGCATCGAGCGATTTGAAGACGAGCTATATTGGCGCTCGCGGAACGAGATGCTCGATCTTGGCCCACCAAGCTGGGGGTGGATACGGGAAAGCCTGGAATCGATCGCGCTGCTCAAGAGGCCGGGGATGCTCGAGCGGATCGCGGTGCCACTGCTCCTCCTCTATGCCGAGGCCGATGGGCTGGTGCAGTCGCAAGCAACCCGTGCTGCAGCTAAGCGATTGCCGAATGCGCGCGTACTCGGACGACTGGACGCCGCGCACGAACTTTTGCGCGAGGCGGATCCGGTGCGATGCTGGGCCGAACGTGAAATCGACAGCTTCGTGGAGACATTGCGGTGAGCATTTCCGCCGATATTGCGATTGTCGGCGCCGGAATGGCGGGTGCCAGCCTCGCGGCCGCGATTGGCGGAGCAGCCCGTGTCGTGTTGATCGAGGCGGAGGAGCAGCCCGGCTATCATGCCACGGGGCGGTCGGCAGCATTCTGGTCCGAGACTTATGGCGGTCCGGCGATCCAGCCGCTGACCACTGCGTCGGGCGGGTTCCTCGAGGCGAATGGCTTCCTGCGTCCGCGCGGTGCCCTGACGATCGCGACGGCGGGCGACGAGCGTCGACTGGATACCCTGGCGGCGGAATTCGCGGGAAGCGGTGTTCATCTTGTCAGGCTCGATCGGGCGGGGCTGGATGCGGCGGTAGTTGGATTGCGACCGCAATGGGTGGCTGGTCTCGCCGAGCCGAGTTGTCGCGACATCGACGTGGCGGCGTTGCATGCATATTATCTGGCTTCGGCACGGCGCGCGGGGGCCGAGATCATCAATGATGCGCGCGTTAGCAATATCGCCCGGAACGGTGCGACCTGGGCGCTGGAGACGCGATCGGGAAAGGTGCATGCGCCGGTGCTGGTGAACGCAGCGGGGGCATGGGCGAGCGAAATCGCGGCGATGGCTGGCGCGCAGCCGATCGCGATCACGCCCTATCGGCGAACCATGGTGCAGCTTGCGGTTGATCCGCCAGCCTCTACGACGGCGCCGTTGATCATGGATGCGGCCGGCAGCTTCTATTTCAAGCCCGAAGCGGGCGGGCGGGTTTGGCTCTCGCCGCACGATGAGACCGCGACTCCGCCGTGCGACGCGGCCCCGGAGGAGATCGATATCGCCTATGCGATCGACCGATTCGAACGCGCGATCAACTGGCGTGTCCTGAGGCGTGAGCATGCCTGGGCGGGGTTGCGCAGCTTTTCGCCCGATCGCGCTCCCGTCTACGGTTTCGATACGAGTGTTGCCGGATTCTTCTGGTTCGCGGGGCAAGGAGGGTTCGGCATTCAGACCGCGCCCGCCGCCGCCGATATCGGGGCAGCTTTGATCCTCGGGAAGGCGATGCCCGCCACGCTCGCCACGCTGGATTTGGATCGCTATGCTCCGCGAAGGTTTTCCAGGGGCTGAAAGCGAGTTCGATGCCAGGTACGATAGTTGGGATCTATGTCGCCTCCGAAGCAGGCGCCGAGATGCGGAGTCGCCTCGATGCGGTGCTGGAGGCCGATCATGGCCTGGTCGGGGATCGTTATTATCTCGGCACCGGCACTTTTTCGAACAAGCCGGTGGCGGATCCCGGCGCACAGCTCACCCTTATCGAGCAGGAGGAGATCCAGAAATTCAACGCGGAGAATCGCCTTGCGATCCCGGTAGGGGATTTCAGGCGCAACATCGTTACCCGGGGAATTCGCCTCAATGATCTTGTTGGCGTGCGCTTCGCGATAGGTGATGCGATCGTTGAAGGCACGAGACTTTGCGAACCCTGCGCTTATCTCCGCAGGCTTCTTGGCGACCGGATCTTGCCAGACATGGTCGGTCGCGCGGGCCTGCGCACATGGATCGTGAACAGGGCAACGGTGCGCCTCGGGGATCGGATCGGCGGCATCGCCTGACCCGACGATTTGCAGGGCCAGCGGATACGGATTCTTTTCCGGGAATTCTCCGTGACAACGGCAGGTGGTTCCTGTCGCGACCAGGGAAATCGACTTTATGATAATTTGGAACAACGCTTGCCTGCATTCGATGGTCGCGGGTTGCGCCGCCGCACTTCAGATTTTCGCCGGGCCAGCCTTAGCCGGGGAGATAGCTGGGACGGCAGTGACCAGCCTGCTGCCGCGAGACGTTCGTCCGCTTCATTATGCGATCAGGATAACGCCGGACGCAGCGGCCATGCGCTTTGCCGGGCATGTGGACATCGATGTCGAGGTACTCGCTCCGACGCATAACATTACGCTCAATGCGCTCGACCTGCGCTTTGCGCGCGCCTCCGTGGATGGCATTATCGCGCGCGTCGAGACCGATGCGGGCGCGCAGACCGCGCGCTTCGTACTAGCCAGAGCGCTGGCGAGGGGAAAACACCGACTGTCGATCGACTATATGGGAACGATCGCGACGCAGGCCTCGGGACTGTTCGCGCTGGATTATGGGGAGGGGCCGAACAAACGCCGAGCGCTCTACACCCAGTTCGAGGCGACCGATGCGCGGCGGGTGATCCCGTCGTGGGACGAACCCGCCTATAAGGCGACCTTCGCGCTCGATCTCATCGTACACGACGGGGATGGGCTGGCGGTGAGCAACATGCCGGTAGCGAGCCGGACACCGCTCGGCGAGGGCCGGACGCGGATCCGCTTCGCGTCCAGCCCGAAGATGTCGACCTACCTGCTGTTCTTCGGGCTCGGCGATTTCGAACGTCGGACGATTTCGGTCGCGGGCACCGAGATCGGAATGATCACCAAGCGCGGCGATCTCGCCAAGGGCGACTATGCGCTGAAGCAGGCTGGCGAAGTCGTCGGCTGGTACAATGATTATTTCGCCACGGCCTATCCATTGCCCAAGCTCGATCATGTTGCGGCGCCGGGCCGAAGCCAGTTCTTCAGCGCGATGGAGAATTGGGGCGCAATCTTCTATTTCGAATATGCGCTGCTGCTCGATCCGAAGATTTCCAACAGCGCTGACCGACAGCGCGTGTTCACGACAGTCGCGCACGAGACCGCGCACCAATGGTTCGGAAACCTGGTCACGATGGGTTGGTGGGACGATCTCTGGCTGAACGAAGGCTTCGCTTCGTGGATGGAGGGCAAGGCCACGGCGCATTTCCATCCCGAATGGAACCCCGAGATGGACGCCGTCGGCGTCCGCGAGGGGGCGATCGGACTCGACGCGTTGGCAAGCACGCATGCAATCGTCCAGCATATTCAAGATCCTGACGAAATGGCGCAGGCGTTCGACTCAATCACCTACAACAAGGGTGAAGCGGTGATCCGCATGCTCGAATCCTATGTGGGTGCAGATGCGTGGCGCGCGGGTGTGCGCCGGTATCTGCACGCGCATGCCTATGGGAATACGCGCACGGACGATCTTTGGACCGCCGTCGAGGCGGAGGCGGGCAAGCCCGTCACCAGCATCGCGCATCAATTCACCCTGCAGCCGGGCGTGCCGCTGATACGGGTAGAAAGTGCCGATTGCGCTGCGGGCCAGACCAGGCTCGCGCTTTCGCAGGGTGAGTTCACCATGGATCGGCCGGACAAGTTGGCGGCGCGCTGGCAGGTGCCGGTGATTGCCAGTGCCGGCGGGGCAGCCGCTACGCTGCTCATCAGCGACGGCAAGGGCGAGGCGACGCTGGCGGGTTGCGGCCCGGTTGTCGTGAACCAAGGGCAGGCGGGTTATTATCGTACGCTTTATACGCCTGCCCTGTTCAGCAGGCTCGCCGGAAGCTACGCCGGGCTCGCTGCGGTCGATCAGCTTGGCGTGATGTCGGATGCCTGGGCACTCGGACTGACGGGACAACAGCCCGCCTCGGATGCGCTCGACCTCGTCGCCGCGCTGCCTATCGGCAGTCCAGCCGAGCTTTGGCAGCGCGCGGCCGCCATGCTCGATGCGATTGCTGGCTATGATCCTGAGAACAAGGCGCGCCGTTCGGCGGTCGCTCGTTTCGCGGCGGCGCGGCTGGGTCCGAAACTGGCCGAACTGGGTTGGGTGCCGCGCGCCGAGGATAGCGATGTCATTGCCAATCTTCGCAACAGTCTGATCGCGACCCTGGGTGATCTTGGCGATCCTGCTACTGTTGCCGAGGCGCGTCGCAGATTCGACATGGATTCCAACGATCCGATTCCGGGAGGTGTGCGCAAGGCGATCCTGGGGGTAATTGCCGCAAATGCCGATCAGGCGACCTGGGATCGACTACATGCAATGGCCAACGCCGAAAACGCGCCGCTGGTTCGTTCCGAATATTACCACCTGCTCGCCGACGCGAACGATCCCCGTCTGGCGCGCGCTGCCCTCGATCTTGCCCTGACCGCTGAACCGGGAGAAACCGATAGTGCTGCGATGATCAGTCGAGTGGCCGTCACGCACCCGATGCTGGCGTTCGACTTTGCCATCGCGAACTACGCTGCTGTTGCCGCCAAGGTCGATGCGAGCGCGCGGAGTCGTTATACTGTCGGGCTGGCGGCGCGCGCTTCCGACCTGTCAATCCTGCAGCGACTGGAGGCGTGGGCGAGCGCCAATCTTCCGGCGAGCAGCCGCCGCGCGGCGGATACATCGATAGCCAGCATCCGCTTTCGCGCGATGGTGCGGGAAAAGCGTTTGCCGCAGATCGATGCATGGCTGGCGCGGCGATAACCGAGTAGCGGATCACTCCGGCACGATATGACCGTCGCTCGTGGGGGAGATCGTCATGACGCACGTGACGCAACGGGCGTGATCGACGAATTCCTTTTCGTCTTCCGTTGCTCGATCTACCACTTCGTCATTGGTCATCAGGCGGCGAACCGCTGCCTCGTCGGGATAATAGCATTCTGCGGCACCGTCGAAATCGGCGATCGGAAAGCCAGTCCCGGCGCTGAGTCGTGCGGTGGCGGCTTCGTCGGTGTGATATTGGCGATAATAGAGCCCGGCATCGGGTGGCGTATGCTCGCGCGCGAAGGGGCCGTGATAATCGACCCAATATCTGATGAATCCCTCATGGGTGTAGTCGGGCAGCCGGCGATTGGCGATCGTGACGAGCAGCGGGCCATGGCCGGGCAGGATGACATGCTCGGTGCCCGCAAGCGCCGATGAGGCGGCAGGATCGACCAGATCGGCAAGGCGTTCGCCAAGGCCATCGAGCAATTTCGCGAGATCGGCGGGCGGCACCGCGCCGTCGCAGGCGAGATCCATAAGGGTGTCGAATGGGCGATCCGCGCCATCGAAAGCGCCCGCAGCGGTGCGATAGAGATCCTCGTCGGTGATCGCATAGGCGCGGGTTACGGCAAGGGGCGTGGGAGATGTCGCGGCGATCGCATCGATTTCGCGCGCCAGCGCTGCTTCAAGCATGGCATCGGTAACGCCCGGGCGCCGGGTCATCAGCAGCTTTATCTTGGATCGCATATCTTCACTCTCCTAATTGGCGCTTGGCTCGCCATTCTTGGGCGGGACCTTAGCAAGCCCGCGCGGGGATGCACCATCGAATGCCGTTCTGAATACGCGCGATCAATAAGGACCGGACATGTTTTGTTGGTCGGAATAACTTTTACGAAGCTTGCGTCAGTCGTGGGGGACTCATTAGGCTCTCACCAAATCGAGAAGAACAGCGCCGAGAACCGGGCGAAGCAGGGGAGGAGACAGGCGATGGACGTCAAGACGGGATCGATGGGCATGACTGGCAGCCTCGGGGTATTCCGGGATCGCGTGCCTCAAAAGCCGCCGCAACTTCCGGCGGGGACGCGAATCGTGTCGGCCGATAATCACATCTGCCTGGGCGGAGAGGATGTCTGGTTCGATCGCGTTCCGGAGGCGCTCAAGTCGCGAGTGCCGCGCGTTTGGTTCGACGAGGTCGAGCAGATGTGGCTGACCGGATTCAACGGCAAATCGCTCTATCCGTTCGGATCGGCGGCATTTGTAGAGAGCATGGAGGGGCGGGAAGGTGCCTGGAACGTGGACGTCCGCACCGCCGACCTCGCCGCCGAGGGCGTCGAGAAGGAGATCGCCTTTCCGCAGCTGTTGCCGGTGTTTTTCCATCATCCCGATCTTGAACTGCGTGGCTGGATTTTTCGCGCGTACAATCAGTATCTGGCGGATCTGCAGAAGCGGCAGCCGGGCCATTTTTATGGGGTGGGCATCGCCAATTACTGGGATCCCGCGGCAATGGCGGATTCGATCCGTGAAATTGCGGAGCTGGGCCTCAAGACCTTCATGCTGCCCTGCGACCCGGGCAAGGACATTGACGGCAAGCCCGTCGTCTATGCCGACGATGCGCTTTCACCGCTGTGGATTGCTGCCGAGGCGGCAGGGCTGCCGGTATGCTTCCATATCGGGGAAAACCTGAGCATGAGCGGGCGTGGTGCGCTGGGCACCACCGCGCTGCACAGTCTTGGAGCAATCTATTTTCGGAAAATATTCGGGGAGCTGACCTTCGGGGGAATCCTCGATCGCCATCCTTCGCTGAACATAGTGTTTTCCGAGGGCAATCTGCACTGGATTGCCGGCATGTTGCAGGATGCCGAACTGATCATGCGATCGTTCGGGACGATGCTGGATCACCAGCCGGCGCTAACGCCGCAGGAATATTGGCATGGCCACTGTTATGCGACGTTCATGGCGGATCCGGTCGGGCTTTCCCGGCTCGATTTGGTTGGCGTGGATCGCGCGATGTGGTCGGTCGATTACCTTCATAATGAGAGCACCTTCGGGCATAGCGGTGACGTGATCGCGGAGATCATCTCCGCAGCCGGTGCCGAAGGTGCCCGCAAGATGCTGGGCGCGACCGCGATCGAGCTTTTCAAGCTGGATGACTGATCTGGCAGATAGGGGCAGCCTCGTAACCAGAAGTCTGTCATCCCCGTTTTCACGGGGATGACAGCGGAGTTTACTGGCCGAAGCGTACGGTTGCGGTGACGCCATATACGGCGGGTTCGCCGATGAACGACACTGCGACGCCCAGCGAGGTGTAGAGATCGGAGAAACTGCGGGTGTAATATTTCTTTCCGAGAATATTACGCCCCCAGATGCTCAGTTCGATGTTGGGCTGGTCGATCGTCAGCGTGCCGCGGGCGTTGAGCAGGCCGTAGCCGTCGATCCGCGTGAGGGCATTCATGATGGCGTAGGCATCCTTCACGGCCTGGGGCTGCTGGGCCGCCGCCGTGTTGTCAGCGAAGCTCTGCGCGCCGATATAGGCGTAATCCGCATGGAGCGAGAGCTTGCCGAACGAGAGCGGAAAGCTCTGCGTCGCGCCGAAGCTGTAGCTGATCTTCGGGACCTGCGGGAGGGTTTCGCCGCTGCGATCAACAGTGCAGTTATAGGTGCCGACCGCCTCGCCGCCAAAGCAGCCCGGTATGCCTCCGATCGTCTGGACATCGATGAACGAGCCCTTCTTGTACTTGGCATCGAGCAAGCCGAGGTTGGCGGTGACTTCCATGCCGCTCCACGGGATTGCGGTGGTTTCGACCTCCAGGCCGGAAACTTCGGCGTCGCCGGCATTGCGGATGAACTGCGTGGAGGTCGTGCCGATGACTGTCGATATATTGCGCTGCACGTCGCTCTGCCAGCTGTGGAAAATCGAAACGTTGGTGCGCAGCCGCTTGTCGAGCCAGTCCGCCTTGACCCCCAGTTCGACGTCCTTGACGCCCTCGGGTTTGAACGCGGGCAGCGATCCCTGGCGGAGATTGAAACCACCGGCCATGAACGCACTGCTGGTCTTTGCGAAGACGAAGATGTCCGAAGTCAGCTGGTAATCGAGCCCGACTGTCCAGGCCGGGTAATCGAAGTTCGCCTTCTCGGTCTGGGAGCAGCTCACGCCATCGTCGAGCGCTGCGGGATCGAGGCTGCAAACCGGGGTCGGATAGAGCGGATTGACGTTATGAATGATCACCTTGCGCTTGTCGTAGGTGTAGCGAAAGCCCGCCGCAAACCGCAGCTTGTCGGTGATCTTGTAATAGCCCTGCAGGTAAGCTGCGTAGGAGGTGTTCTTTATGTCGCCGAAATTCGCGAACCAGGGCGCCCCGATGAAGCCGAATGCGATTGCCTCGGACTGTTCCTTGCCCTTTTCGTCGAAGTAGAACAGGCCGCCGATCCAGCTGAAGTCGCCGGATTCCCCGGATAGCTGGAGTTCCTGGCTCAGGCCGGTTGAATAATAGCGGTTCCAGGGTTCAAGCACGGAGAGCGGCGTGCCGTCGAGATCGACGTAGCCGATGCTGTCGAGCCGGCGCCACGCGGTGATCGACTTGAACTTCATATCGCCGATATCCGCGTTGATGCGCAGGTTGAAGCCATAGCCCTCGACCGAGTCCAGCGGGTGATATTTGGAATTGGTGTTGGTGTCGCTCGTCGCGTAGCCGGTAAACCAGTTGGCGCGGGAGTGGCCGAACGCGGCCATCAGGTCCTCAGCGAGCGTTGGAGCCGCCGGGGAGTCGAAGACGAGCGGATTGACGCCGGTCAACGCAGTCAGCTGCCCGCTGTCGTGGCTCTTGTTGTAATCCGCCGAAAAAGTTGCCTCGAAGCTGCTACCGGCGGGCGCATAGCGCGCCTGGAAGCGGACGAAATGATCGTCCCGCTTGTCGTTGGCCGATGTCGTCGTGGGAACGGTGGTCAACAGATCGACCGGCGAGTTGTAGACCTTGGTAATGCCGTAACCATCGCGATCGCGATATTTGTACGCGATGCGTATCGCGAAATCGTCGCCGAGCGGCACATTGGCAACACCGGTGAATTCGCGATTGTTGTAATTGCCCACGGTTGCCTGCGCCATCAGCGTCAGCTTGTCGTTGGGTTGGGCGGTCGTCATGTTGAGCGCACCGCCGATCGTGTTGCGGCCGAACAGCGTACCCTGCGGACCGCGGAGGACTTCGACCTGCTGCATATCGACCAGATCGAAGAGCGCACCGGCAGGACGGGCAATATAGGCGCCATCGACATAGATGCCGACCGCGGGGTCAGAGGCGTTGCCTGCGTTGAGGTTCGCTTGACCGCGCATTGAGATGATTGCGAAGCCCGAAGCGGCGGGTGTTCCTGAGGCGATGGTGAGGTTGGGCGCTGCGCGCTGGATTGCGGGGACGTCGTTGACCTGGGCGCGTTCGAGCCCACTCGAGGAAAGCGCAGTCACTGCGACGGGGGTAGTTTGCAGGGCTTCCGAGGTGCGCCGGGCGGTGACGACGATTTCCTCGACCTGGTCCGCTTTCTGGCCGTCGGCCTGCTGCGCCATGGCAATCGCCGGCAGCACCAGCGCGATAGCCGTCATCGCTCCGTAACCGAGAATCCTGTTATTGTGCATGTTGATGCCTCTCCTGTGTGGCTTTGTCCGGTTTCGATTTTCTGCTGTGATTGCGTGCGGCGGACGATTGTCCTTCGCTCACCCTTTGTCGCGACCTGGCGGGACGCTAGAGCGGTTTTCGACCGTTCTGAATCGTAAGGGATTCCCAAGGGGCGGATTTTCTGATTCAGAATCCGTGCTGGTGAAGGAGGCCAGCATGGATGGG
>CANJQJ010000030.1 GCA_947476425.1 Sphingomonadaceae bacterium
GCACTTGATCGAAAACCTGTTCGCCAAAATCAAGGACTGGCGGCGCATTCACACCCGATATGATCGCTGCGCCCACACCTTCATGTCCGCCATCGCAATCGCCGCTACCGTCATCTTCTGGTTGTGATCAATGAGTCCTGACCCTAAGACAACCGACCGCATATTGGCGGGCATCCAGCGGACAGCTACCGGCTACGAACAGCACCGGAACGCCCCGCGAATGCGCTTCACGAGCGACATCGATGCCATTGCCGCCATCGGAAAGCTGGACGTCGGCAAGCACCAGGTCGATCGGTTCATTCCGGATCGTCTGCAGCGCATGATCGACCCGATCGACCGTACCCACGATGTGATATCCCGCGTCCACGAGCAGATGCTCGTTATCGAACGCGACGAGGGGTTCGTCCTCGACGATCAGCAGCCTGTTGATAAGGCGCCGCTGCTGGACGAACTGCATATGCCTGCGATCTCCCCATCCGGAATAATCCGTTTCAGCTCGAAATGTTCCCGGCTATCTGGTGGATGCGAAATGTGGCTATGCCATGTCCGGGACGGAGAATGACATGGCACGAAGGCTGACTTTTTTTATCCTGCTGGCAATGATCGCAGGGATCGTGCTCGGCTTCGCGCTGAACCATCTCATCCCCGATCCCGCCGCACTGAAAACCGTGACCGGTTATCTCTCCATCATCACCGATCTCTTCCTCCGGCTGATCAAGATGATCATCGCGCCGCTGGTCTTCGCAACGCTTGTCGGCGGCATCGCTCATATGGGCGACACTGCCGCGCTTGGCCGAATCGGCATACGCTCGCTCGGCTGGTTCATCGGTGCCAGCCTCGTTTCGCTGACGCTCGGCCTGATCCTCGTCAACCTGCTTGAGCCCGGGGTTGGCGCGTTCAGCGGCGATGCGCTCGCCAATGCCGCCAAGGCGGCCGATGCGGTGCCTGCCGCCGAGTTCGGGCTCAAGGAATTCGTCACCCATCTCGTCCCGAAGTCGGCGATCGAGGCGATGGCGAACAACGAGATCCTCCAGATCGTCATATTCTCGGTCTTCTTCGGCGTGGCGATGACGGCGATCGGCGAGAAGGCCGCCCCACTCGTCCGTGGCGTCGAGGCGCTTGCCCAGGTGATGCTCCAGATCACCGACTATGTGATGCGCGCCGCGCCGTTCGCGGTGTTCGCTGCGGTCACCTCAGCCGTCGCCGAGCAGGGCATCTCGATCCTCTACACCTTCGGCAAGTTCCTCGGCGGCTTCTACCTCGCGCTTGCGATCCTCTGGGCGCTGTTGTTCGCCGCCGCCTACCTGATCGTCGGCCCCCGCGCGAAACTGCTCGCCCGCTACGTCCGCGAGCCGATCCTCCTCGCCTTCTCAACCGCCTCGTCCGAAGCTGCGTTCCCGCGCACCCTCGAAGCGCTCGATCGCTTCGGCGTGCCGCGCCGGATATCGAGCTTCGTGCTGCCGCTTGGCTATTCGTTCAATCTCGACGGATCGATGATGTACTGCACCTTCGCGACGATCTTCATCGCGCAGGCCTATGGCATCAATCTGACGCTCGGGCAGGAGGTCACGATGCTCCTGCTGTTGATGGTGACCTCGAAGGGCATGGCCGGCGTGCCGCGCGCGAGCCTTGTTGTGATCTCGGCCACACTCGCCTTCTTCAAAATCCCCGAGGCCGGGCTCGTGCTGATCCTCGCGGTTGATCACTTCCTCGACATGGGCCGTTCCGCCACCAATGTGGTTGGCAATGCGGTGGCCAGCGTTGCCGTCGCCAAATGGGAGGGCGCGCTTCAGCCGCTCTGGCCTGCGGAGATCGAACCACCGCACGCGCCCGCACATTCCCCGGAACATGGCTTGCATGGACTGAATATTGATCCCAAGGGGTAGGCCATGGCTTTCCCACCCAAGAAATCCGGCCCGCGCGGGCCCGGTCGACCAAAATCGAACACATCCGCACCCCGGCAAAGGTCGGGGTCAAGCTCGGACGCTTCAAACGGACCCCGGCCTTCGTCTGGGAACAAGACCGACAAGCCGCGCACCGGCCCCACCAAGCCCCCTCGCTGGTACGACGCTCCCGGCACCGAGAAGAAGGACCCAGCTGGCGCCAAGCGCTCCGGCCCACGCAAGGCGCAGGCTCCGCGCGCCGATGCCGCGCGCCCGGAAGGACCACGCACCAGCCCAGCCCGCGCCGCCCGCGCTGGGGCGTTCAAGGCGCGTCAGGGCCAATCCGAAGCGCCACAAATCTTCTCGTCGAAATCCGACGCCGTGCGCGCCGATCGCCAGCGTCCCGAACGGCCCCGCCCGGACCGCGCCAGTCCCGACCGCGCCAGTCCCGATCGAACCGCATCGGATCGCGCTCGACCGGAGGGGCCAAGAGCCGATCGCACGCGTCCTGATCGCGCTCGCCCCGAGCGCGCCGGCTCCGATCAAGCTCGCCCGGAACGTGCCCGCCCTGATCGCACGCGGCCCGACCGCGCCCAGCCCGAGCGAGCGCGCCCCGAACGCGCCCGGACAAGCCCCTTCAAGCCCGCCACGGCAAGGCCGGATGGCCCGCGTTCGGATCAGTCGCGCCAGCGTCGCTCTGATTCACGCCCCGCTGCCCCGCGCTTCGAAGGCGCGCGCCCCGAATCGGCGCAGTCCAAGTCCGGTCGCGAACCCCAACGCATCGCCAAGCTGCTTGCGCGTGCAGGCATCGCCTCGCGCCGGGAAATCGAGCGGATGATCGCGGAAGGCCGCGTCGCCCAGGATGGCGTCGTGCTCGAAACCCCGGCGACGATCATCTCCTCGCTCCACGGCATCACAGTCGACGGCAATCCGGTCGCCGCGCCCGAGCCGACACGGCTGTTCCTCTACCACAAGCCGACCGGACTGCTCACAACCGAGCGTGATCCCAAGGGCCGCCCGACGATCTACGATCGCCTGCCCGAGGGCCTGCCGCGCGTGATGCCGGTCGGCCGACTCGACATCAACACCGAGGGGCTGTTGCTGCTCACCACCGACGGCGAGTTCAAGCGTCAGCTCGAATTGCCCTCGACCGGCGTGACCCGAAGCTACCGCGCCCGAGTCTATGGCAATGTCAGCCAGGCCGAACTCGAGAACCTGATGGAGGGAATCGAGATCGAAGGCGTCCGCTATGGCTCGATCGACGCCAATATCGAACGGCGCACCGGCGCGAATTTCTGGATCGAGCTCAAGCTTGCCGAGGGCAAGAATCGCGAAGTCCGCCGCGTCCTCGAATATTTCGGCCTCCAGGTCTCGCGCCTGATCCGCACCGCCTACGGTCCCTTCGAACTGGGCGATCTCCCCAGCGGCGAGGTCGGCGAGGTCCGCCAGCATGATCTGGTCGCCTTCAAGAAGTCGCTCAAGGCGTGAGGATCATCTCAGGCAAGTGGCGGGGGCGGCCGATCAAGGCGCCCACCGGCACTGAAACGAGGCCGACCAGCGAACGTGCGCGCGAAGCGCTGTTCTCAATGCTCGCGAGCCGGGTCGGCAGCTTCGAAGGCTTGCGGGTCTGTGATCTTTTCGCGGGCACCGGCGCGCTCGGGCTCGAGGCGCTCTCGCGGGGGGCGGCGCATTGCACCTTCGTCGAGCAGGACCGGTACGCGCTCGAAGCACTCAAGGCGAACATCGCCGCGTTCGGCGCCGACGCCACCGTCCGCGCGCAGGCGGCGGAGCATTTCAAGGGTGGGCCGTTCGATCTCGTTTTCGCTGATCCGCCCTATGACAGCGGGCTCGGGCACCGGGCGCTCGGAGGATTGGTCCTCGCGCCCGGCGCCTTCGCCAGCCTCGAAACATCCCGTGTTGAAAGTAGCGGACTACCGGGGTTTGAAATCGAGGCAGAGCGAAAATACGGCAAGGCGAAGATTACGCTGCTGCGGCGGATCGATTGATATATTCCTCGGCCTCGGCCGCGATCAGGATGTTCGCCAGGAACCAGTAGGCCTCGCCCCACGCGTTCAGCACCTCGTCCGTGGCTGCTTCGCCGAGCACGTCGCGGATCGCCGGCAGCAGCGCATTGGCGACATGCGGATAATGCTCCGCCTTCACCCCGGTATCGACATGGCGGGCAACCATCCGTGAAACCGCGCCGCCGAGCGCCTCGAGCTTGTCGATATTCTGCGCATAGCCAAGAATCGCCGCCGCCAGGCGCTTAGGCTGCTCCCCGCTCGTCTGCGCCGCCTCGTCGAACATCGTGCGGATGTTCGGATCCTTGAACAGCCGCTCGTACATGCGCGTGGTGATCTCGACGCCATGCGCCTGCAGCGCGGGCGCGGTCGACTTCACGATTGCGATTGTCTCGGGCGAAAGGGTCGACGACATGCATTGCCTCCTTAAAAGATGTATATCGTCTACATCTATTAGAGCCCTAGAACATGCAATACGCATATTCCTTTATTGCTTTTGCTCATCTGATAGACTCCAGACGAAGCGGGGGATTGGGGATTTCCCCTCTCGTCCGCCTGAATCACGCCGCTCCATTCCAACCAGCTTCGAGACCCGGACCATGCGCCTCACCCTCCACACCGATTATTCCCTGCGCGTGCTGATCCACCTCGCGGCGAGCGACAATCCGCGCACCTCGATCAGTGAGATCGCCGAGGCGTTCGGCATATCGCGCAACCATCTCATGAAGGTTGTCCACGAGCTCGGCCGCGGCGGTTTCATCACCACGACGCGCGGACGCGGCGGCGGATTCAGCCTCGCCCGCCCGCCCGAAGAGATCAGCGTCGGCGAGGTCGTTCGCTTCAGCGAGCGTGACCTGACGCTGGCCGATTGCGCAAACTGCGTCATCCGCTCCGCATGCGGGCTGGTCAGCGTGCTGTGCGTGGCGATGGACGCCTTCCTCGCGGTGCTCGACCGTCATTCGATCGCCGATGCCGCCGCAGACAAGCAACGCTTGCGCAGGATCCTTGCCCCAAGGCCCGCGCTTGCCTAACCGGACGATTGTGACACAGCCCCCAGCAAATTCCGAACCCGCCTATATTCGCGGTCTCAACGCTCCGCAGCGCGAAGCCGTGCTGACCACGGAGGGGCCAGTCCTCGTCCTTGCGGGCGCCGGTACCGGCAAGACCGCCGCGCTCACCGCCCGGCTCGCGCATCTCGTCGCCACCCGCCGCGCCTGGCCTTCCGAGATCCTCGCGGTCACCTTCACCAACAAGGCCGCGCGCGAGATGAAGGAGCGAGTCGGCCGCCAGCTCGGCGACGCCATCGAAGGCATGCCGTGGCTCGGCACCTTCCACGCGATCGCAGCCAAGATGCTCCGCCGCCATGCCGGGCTGGTCGGGCTCGAATCGAATTTCATCATCCTCGACACCGACGATCAGCTTCGCCTGCTCAAGCAGATCATCATCGCCGCCGATCTCGACGAGAAACGCTGGCCAGCGCGCCAGCTCGCTGGGCTGATCGACCGCTGGAAGAATCGCGGCCTCACCCCAGCCGATGTCGATGCCGGCGAGAGCGAGCTCTTCGCCAACGGGCGCGGGCAAGCGCTCTATGCCGCCTACCAGGCGCGGTTGAGGGCGGTGAACGCCTGCGATTTCGGCGATCTGCTGCTCCACATGCTCGTCATCCTGAAGACCCACCGCGATGTGCTCGCCGAGTATCAGGAGCGCTTCCGCTACGTGCTCGTCGACGAATATCAGGATACCAATGCCAGCCAGTATCTCTGGCTCCGGCTGATCGCGCAGGAGCGCAAGAACATCTGCTGCGTCGGCGACGACGATCAGTCGATCTATTCATGGCGTGGCGCAGAAGTCGCCAATATCCTGCGGTTCGAAAAGGATTTTCCTGGCGCGAAAATCATTCGCCTCGAACAGAATTACCGCTCCACCTCGCACATCCTCGCCGCTGCCTCCGGCGTCATCGCGCATAATGGCGGACGCCTCGGCAAGACGCTGTGGACCGATGCCGAGGGCGGCGAGAAAGTCCGGGTCACCGGCGTCTGGGATGGGCCCGAGGAAGCCCGCCGCGTCGGCGACGAGATCGAGGCGGCGCAGGCGCGCGGCGAGCGGATCGACCAGTCGGCGATCCTCGTCCGCGCCCAGTTCCAGACCCGCGAGTTCGAGGAACGCTTCATCTCGATCGGGCTGCCGTACCGGATCGTCGGCGGCTTCCGCTTCTACGAACGCGCCGAAATCCGCTATGCGCTTGCGTATCTCCGCGTCATCCAGCAGCCCGCCGACGACCTCGCCTTCGAACGAATCGTCAACACCCCCAAGCGCGGGCTCGGCGACAAGGCACTCGCCAAGCTCCACCAGCTCGCTCGCGCTGAAGGCATTCCGCTGCTTCACGCGGCGGCAAGGCTTGTCGGCACAGACGAGCTCACCCCGCAGGCCCGCCGCGCGCTGACCGGCTTCGTCGCCGACATCGCCCGCTGGCGCAATCGCCTGTCCGAACTCCCCCACGCCGAGCTGGCCCGCGTGGTCCTCGAGGAATCGGGCTACACCGCGATGCTCCAGAACGAGCGCAGCGCCGAAAGCGCTGGCCGTCTCGAAAATCTCGGCGAACTCGCCCGCGCGATGGAGGAGTATGAGACGCTCGGCGCCTTCCTCGAACATGTCAGCCTGGTGATGGACAATGATGCCAGCCCCGACGAGGCGAAGGTCACGATCATGACCATCCACGCCGCCAAGGGACTGGAATATGACAATATCTATCTCGTCGGCTGGGAAGAGGGCGTCTTCCCCTCGCAGCGAGCGCTCGACGAGGGCGGCAATGCCAGCCTCGAGGAGGAACGCCGCCTCGCCTATGTCGCGATCACCCGCGCCCGCAAGCGCTGCACGATCTTCCACGCCGCCAATCGGCGCATCTACGGGCAATGGACCTCGTCGATCCCCTCGCGCTTCATCGCCGAGCTCCCCGCCGATCATATCGACAGCGAAAACACCATGTCAGGCGGCGAATCGCTCTGGCGTGCGCAATGGTCCGAGCAGGCCGATCCCTTCGCGCATGTCGCGCGCGGCACCGGGCGCGGCCCCGGCTGGCAGCGCGCCACGGTCACGCGAGTCGAGCCCGGCGCCCGCATCGTCGAGGCCCGCGCCAGCGCCGCGAGCTTCGCCGCCAAGCCGCGCTCCGATCTCGCGCTCGGCCAGCGAGTCTTCCACACCAAGTTCGGCTACGGCGCGATCGTCGCGATCGAAGGCAACAAGCTCGAGATCGATTTCGAGAAGGCCGGCCCCAAGAAGCTGCTCGACAGCTTCGTCACTCCCGCATGACTCAGCTGCTCGACAGCTTCGTCACTCCAGCATGAGCGATCGCCGCCTCGTAGAGCCTCGCATCGCCGACGGCCTCGCCATGCCACGCCGGATCGGCGCGATCTTCGCCTTGTCGTTCGGCACCACAGTGATCGCGATCGACGGCGGCATTCCCAATGTCGCGCTGCCCACCATTGCCCATTCGCTCGGCATCGCGCCCTCGGCGGCGGTGCTGATCGTCACCGTCTACCAACTCGTCCTGGTGATGACGATGCTACCGCTGGCGGCGCTCGGCGATCGAATCGGCCACCGCAAGATCTACCTCGGTGGCCTCGCGATCTTCGCTGCCGGCAGCATGGTCGTCCTGTTCGCCAAGAGCCTGCCAATGCTCCTCGCAGTGCGTGCATTCCAGGCGATCGGCGCTGCCGGGATGCTCGGCGTGATGGCGGCGATGGTTCGCGGCATCTATCCTTCGCGCGGGCTCGGTCGCGGTCTCGGCATCAACAGCGTCGTCGTCACCAGCGCCTCGACGCTCGCCCCAACGATCGGCGGCATCGTCATCGGCCACGCGCCCTGGCCGTGGATTTTCGCGGCGGCGATGCCCTTCGCGCTCGCCGCGCTGGCGATGGGGCGCCTGCTCCCAGCGCCCGAACCGCGGCCGGGCCCCTATGACATCAAGGGCGCGCTGCTCTTCGCGACGACCTTCTTCCTCGTCTTCGCCGGGATCGAAAGCGCCACCCACGGCGGCCCGCTTGCAGTTTCCGCGATCGTCACTTTTGTCGGCATCGGCTTCGGCATCGTCTTCGTTCGCCGCGAACTCCGCAGCGAAACGCCGATCCTCCCGGTCGACCTGCTCAAGCGCCCGCCGCTCGCATTGGCCGCCAGCGGATCGCAATTCGCTTATATCGCCTTGATGCTGCTCCTGCTGTCGATGCCGTTCCGCCTCCAGCATGGCTATGGCTTTTCCTCGACCGAGGTCGGCGCGATGATTTCCGCCTGGCCAATGTCGATGATCATCGCGGCCCCGCTCGCCGGCACCATGGCCGATCGCTATCCGGCGTCGATCCTCGGCGGCATCGGCATGACTGTCGCAGTCGGCGCGCTGCTGTTGCTCGCCTGGCTGCCGGCGCATCCAAGCCATTTCGATCTCGTCTGGCGGCTCGCGCTGAGCGGCCTCGGCTTCGGCTTCTTCCTCTCGCCCAATGCCCGCATGATCATCGGCGCCGCACCGCGCGAACGCGCTGCCGCCGCAGGCGGGCTGATCGCCACCAATCGCTTTGCCGGCCAGACGCTGGGCGCAACGCTCACCGCGATCCTGCTCGCGCTCGGGCTTGGCGATGGCAGCGTGCCGATGCTGGTCGCGGCGGGGCTTGCCGCACTGGCTGGGCTGCTGAGCGTGGTCCGCCTGCATCCGGGGTTCGTGGCCTGATCCGTCTCGACGGATATCCCCGCTTTCCACGCCCGAAGAAATCTACCGCTTGGCGCAGCGCTTCCGCCCGGTCCATAGCTTGGCCATGACCACCCAGCACCCGCTTCGCGCCTTTCCCAACCTCCGCTATTACCTGATGTCGCGCCTCACGGCGACGCTGGCGCAGAACGCGATGGTCGTGGTGATCGGCTGGCAAGTCTATGACATCGCCCGCCGGACGATGGATACCAAGAACGCTGCCTTCCAGCTCGGCTTGGTCGGCGTCGCGCAATTCCTGCCGCTGCTGTTGCTCACGTTGTTCGCTGGCTGGACCGCCGATCGGCTCGATCGACGCTGGATCGTCCGCGTCGCGCTTGCGCTGCAACTGGGCTGCGCGCTCGCGCTCGCGCTGCTCAACCTGCACGGGCTGATCTCGCTGCCAGCCTTGTTCACGGTGGCGATGATGCTCGGCGTCTCGCGCGCCTTCGCGATGCCGGCGCTGCAGGCGCTCGCCCCCAACCTCGTTCCCCAGGCCGTGCTTCCGCGTGCGATCGCCTTGAGCTCGATCGCCTGGCAGGTCGGCGCGATCCTCGGCCCGGCGGCGGGCGGCTATCTCTATGCCGCCGGGCTGTCCCTGCCCTATCTGGTCGCGACCGGCCTGTTCGCGATCTCACTGATCGGCCTGATGCTGATCGGCCCCGTCCCGCGCAGCTCGATCGCCTCGACCGCCAACCCGTGGCGGCAGATGGTCGAGGGGCTGAGCTACGTCCGCAACAACCGGCTGGTGCTCGGCGCGATCTCGCTCGATCTCTTCGCGGTACTGCTCGGCGGAGCGACCGCGATGCTGCCAATCTATGCGCGCGACATCCTCAAGGTCGGCCCCGAAGGCCTCGGCCACCTGCGAGCCGCGCCGGCGATCGGCGCTGCCGCCACTGCGCTGTGGCTCAGCATCAAGCCGCTCAAGCATAATGTCGGCCCCAAGATGCTCTCCGGCGTGGCGGTGTTCGGCGTTGCGACGATCGTCTTCGGCCTGTCGCGCTCGATGCCGCTGTCGCTCGCCTGCCTCACCTTGCTCGGGATCGGCGACATGATCTCGGTGTTCGTCCGCCAGTCGCTGATCCAGATCTATACCCCCGATGCGATGCGAGGTCGCGTCGGGGCCGTGAGTTCGCTATTCATATCGGGCTCGAACGAACTGGGCGAAGCGGAGTCGGGATTTCTGGCCGCGCTGATCGGCCCCGTCGCGGCGGTCGTCGGAGGCGGCGTCGGCGCGGTGGTGGTGACGGTGCTGTGGAATCGCTGGTTTCCGGAAATTCGCAACGCCCGGACATTCGATCCGCCCGCCAGACTGGACCAATAGGCTTCGATCCAAGATATTACGGGAGAAAAGACGATGAAGGCAGCCAACATCCTCGCCACGATCGGCAACACCCCCCACATCCGGATGAGCCGGATGTTCGGCAATGCCGAAGTCTGGGTGAAATCGGAACGCGCCAACCCCGGCGCATCGATCAAGGATCGCATCGCGCTTGCGATGATCGAGGCGGCGGAAGCCTCCGGCGATCTCAAGCCCGGCGGCACGATCATCGAGCCGACCTCGGGAAATACCGGGATCGGGCTCGCGATGGTGGCGGCGGTCAAGGGCTACAAGCTCGTCCTCGTCATGCCCGAATCGATGTCGCTCGAACGCCGCCGGCTGATGCTGGCCTATGGCGCAACCTTCGATCTCACCCCGCGCGAAAAGGGCATGAAGGGCGCGATCGAGCGAGCGCTCGAGCTGGTTGCCAGCACCCCGAATTCCTGGATGCCGCAGCAGTTCGAGAACCCGGCCAATATCGACGTGCATGTGAAGACCACCGCCGAGGAGATCTTCGCGGATTTCAAGGATAGCCCGATCGACGTGCTGATCACCGGCGTCGGCACCGGCGGCCACATCACCGGCGCCGCGCAGGTGCTCAAGGCGCGCTGGCCCGGGCTCAAGGTGTATGCAGTCGAGCCGACGCTGTCGCCAGTCATCTCCGGCGGCGCCCCCGGCCCGCACCCGATCCAGGGCATCGGCGCTGGGTTTGTTCCGGCCAATCTCCACACCCAGCTGCTCGACGGGGTGATCCAGGTAGATCCCGCCGACGCCAAGGAATATGCCCGCCGCGCCGCGCGCGAGGAAGGCATCCTCGTCGGCATCTCGTCGGGCGCAACCCTCGCCGCGATCGCGCAGAAACTCCCCGACCTCGCCCCCAACGCCCGCGTGTTGGGGTTCAACTACGACACCGGCGAACGCTACCTCTCGGTCCCCGACTTCCTGCCGGAGTGAGGGGAGTCAGGCTGCCCTCCCTGCAAGGTGAGGGACTGCCCGACAAGACTCCCCTCCCTGGCAGGGAGGGGTTGGGGGTGGGTCGAACCTCTCGGCTGGAAGTGAGGAGTCCTTTGGCGCGCAGACGCGCGCACCCACCCCAGCCCCTCCCTAGTCAGGGAGGGGAGTTGTCGGCCACACACCCCCAAAACCCCAAAATCGCCGCTACGGCTATCAAGAGCCTCTCTGAGAGGAATTTGCATTTTTTGGCTACCCGTCTAGCCAAAAAGGATTTTTCGCGCTCCTGGACAGGTCCAGGGCCCGCCCAGCCCTATTCGCAGGTCAGACCAACCGGCTCTGGCGCAGTGCGGCGGCGATGAAGCTCGCGAACAGCGGATGCGGATCGAAGGGTTTCGATTTCAGCTCCGGGTGAAACTGCACGCCGACGAACCACGGATGATCCGGCCGCTCGACGACTTCGGGCAGCTGGCCGTCGGGCGACATACCCGAAAACACCAGCCCGCCCTTCTCGAGCGGCTCCTTGTAGTGAACGTTGACCTCGTAGCGATGGCGGTGGCGCTCCGAAATGTCGGCCTCGCCGTAGATCGATGCCGCATGGCTGTTGCCGGTCAGGTGCGCCGGATAGGCGCCAAGCCGCATCGTGCCGCCCATGTCGCCGCCCTGCTCGCGCTTCTGGATGCCCTCGGCTGACATCCATTCGGTGATCAGGCCGATGACCGGCTCGGCGGTCGGGCCGAATTCGGTGGTTGAGGCGCCTGCGATACCGGCGGTATTCCGCGCTCCCTCGATGCATGCCATCTGCATGCCGAGGCAGATCCCGAAATAGGGAACCTTGCGTTCGCGGGCGAACTGGACGCTGGCGATCTTGCCTTCGGAGCCGCGTTCGCCGAACCCGCCGGGAACGAGGATCGCATGCATCGGCTCGAGCTGTGCGGCAACCTTGTCGGCGTCCTGCTCGAACAGTTCGGCGTCGAGCCAGCGGATCTGGACCTTGACCCGGTTCGCAATTCCGCCGTGGACCAGCGCTTCCTGGAGCGACTTGTAAGCGTCAGGAAGCCCGACATATTTGCCGACGACGCCGATCGTGACCTCGCCCTCGGGATTGTCGATCCGGTCCATGATATCGATCCAGCGGTCGAGCTTCGGCTCCGGCGCGTCGGTGATGTTGAACGCTTCGAGCACTGCCTGGTCGAGGCCCTCGGCATGATATTGCAACGGCACCGCGTAGATCGATTTCGCGTCGAGCGCGGGGATCACGGCTTCCTTGGCGACATTGCAGAACAGCGCGATCTTGGCGCGATCGCTCTCCGGCACCGGGCGCTCGCAGCGGCAGACCAGCACGTCGGGCTGGATGCCGAGCGAGGTCAGTTCGCGAACGCTGTGCTGGGTCGGTTTGGTCTTGAGCTCGCCGGCCGCAGCGATGAAGGGTACAAGCGTGACGTGGATGAAAACCGAATTGCCGCGCCCGAGATCGGCGCGCAGCTGGCGGATCGCCTCGATGAACGGCAGCGATTCGATATCGCCGACGGTGCCGCCAATCTCGCACAGCACGAAATCGACGTCGTCGGTATCCGCGCGGGCAAATTCCTTGATCGCGTCGGTAACGTGCGGAATCACCTGCACGGTCGCGCCCAGATAGTCGCCGCGCCGTTCCTTGGCGATGATCTGCTGGTAGATCCGGCCTGAGGTGACGTTATCGGATTTGCGGCCCGCGACCCCGGTAAAGCGTTCATAATGGCCGAGATCGAGATCCGTCTCCGCGCCATCGTCGGTCACATAGACTTCGCCATGCTGGTAAGGCGACATCGTGCCGGGATCGACGTTGAGATAGGGATCGAACTTGCGGATCCGCACGCTGTAGCCGCGCGCCTGCAGCAAAGCCGCGAGGCTCGCTGCCATGAGACCCTTGCCAAGCGAGGAGACCACGCCGCCGGTGATGAAAATGAACCGCGCCATGGGAGGAGAGGCTTAATCCTGTAAGACGATCGAGGGCAAGGCGGCAAATCCGCCAGCCCTCAATTAAGTTGTGGATGAAGTGCGATCGCCGCGCTGGTTATTGCGCGAGCGGCACCGATGTTCCGTTCGACGCCGGCGCGGCCGGGGCCGGTGCTGCCGGAGCGGCAGGCCCCGGGACCGGTGCGGTCTTGTGCACCAGCGAGGTATCGATCTTCTGCGGCGCATGCTGCACGCTGGCGACAGCGGCGAGGCCGATCGACATCACCACGAACAGCGCTGCGAGCACCGCAGTTGCCCGAGTGAGGAAATCCGCCGCGCCTCGCGCCGACATCAGGCCCGTGGGGCTTCCGCCCATGCCGAGCCCGCCGCCTTCCGAGCGCTGGACGAGAATCACGGCGACAAGTGCCGCGGCAATCAGGGCGTGGACGACGAGGAGGAACTGGAACATGGGGTAGCTGCTTTCAATAATTCAAACCGCTCGTCCTGAGGAGGGGCTGAGCTTGTCGAAGACCCGTCTCGAAGGATCCTTCGAGACGCCATTTCGACTTCGCTCAATCGCTCCTCAGGAAGAGCGGCAAATGCTTGACCCGCCCTTAGACCAAGCCCGCACCACGTTCAACCGACAGCCGCGCCGCCCTCGATGATCGGCACGAACAGCGCCGCGGTCAGGCTCGCGCCGCCGACCAGCGCGCCATCGACATCAGCCACGGCGAGCAATTCGCGCGCATTGTCGGGCTTGACCGATCCGCCGTACAGGATCCGCACCTTCGCCCCCTCGCCGCCAAGCAGCCCGTTGAGCTTCGCGCGGATCGCTGCGTGCATCTCGGCGACATCGGCAACCGAAGGCGTCCGCCCGGTGCCGATCGCCCAGACCGGCTCATAGGCGACCACCAGCGTCTCGCCGGTGCCAAGCGGCGGCACCGAGCCGGCGAGCTGGCCCTCGACCACCGCAAGCGCCGAACCAGCATCGCGCTCAGCCTCGGTCTCGCCGACGCAGACGATCGCAACCAGCCCCGCCGCGATCGCGGCCTCGGCCTTGGCGCGCACCTCGGCGTCGGTCTCATGCTGGTCGGTACGACGCTCGCTATGGCCGACGATCGCCAGCGTGGCGCCAGCCTCCCTGAGCAGATCGCCCGAAATACAGCCGGTATGCGCGCCCTTGACGGCGTGATGGCAATCCTGTCCGCCGATCGCCAGGCCGGGCTGGCGTTGAACCGCAGGTGCGATCAGCGTGAACGGCGGGCAGATCGCGACATCGACGCCGGGATTGGCCTCGGCTGATGCAGCGATTCCATCAAGCTCGGCAAGAGCGCCAAGCGATCCGTTCATTTTCCAGTTGCCAGCGATCAGCTTTCGCAATGCCATTATTCGATCCCCTTGCATTTGGTCATTTGCGTCGTCCCACTTCCGTCATTCCCGCCTCCCCCCTTCGTCATCCCGACGAAAGTCGGGATCCAGGGGAGCCACAGGTCTAACGATCGTGCGAACACCGCAACGTGGATCCCGGCGTCCGCCGGGATGACGAAGTGTGACCGTTCGCGAATGCCCTAGCCCCGTCGCGCTTGAAGGTGCAAGCCCGCGCCTTTATGGCGTTGCCACCAAAGAAGTCGAAGAGGGCCTGAACACACATGATCCGCTTTTTCCGCCGCGCGCTTTCCTCATGGATCGTGCTTGGCCTCTTCGCCCTCATCATGATCGCTTTCATCGTGACTGGCGTCGGCACCCCGAGCAGCATCGGCAACCTCGCCGGAGCGTCGAGCGACATGATCGCCAAGATTGGCGGCGAGAAGCTCAACGTCGGCGAAGTCAACCAGCGGATCGAGGTCGCGCTCCAGAATGTCCGGCAGAAACAGCCCGAACTCCAGATGCCGACCTTCATCAAGCAGGGCGGCGCCGATCAGGTCATCGACCAGCTGGTCGCGGCGCGCGCGCTCGAAATCTGGGCGCGCCAGCACGGCATCGGCGCAAGCAAGCGCCTCGTCGATGGCGACATTGCCAGCATCCAGGCGTTCCACGGCCCTACCGGCGATTTCGACGAAAGCGTGTTCCGCGGCTATCTCGCCCAGAAGCGCATCACCGAAGCGCAGGTTCGCCGCGATCTCTATGGCGATGCGGTCCGCCGCCAGCTGCTGATCCCGGTGACCAGCGGCAATCGCGTGCCCTCAGCACTGGTCATGCCCTATGCGTCGCTGATGCTCGAGACGCGCCACGGCGCGATCGGCATCGTGCCGACTGCGGCGATCGCCCCCGGCGCCAAGCCGACCGACGGCGATCTCAACGCCTATTACGGCCGCAACCTTGCGCAATACACGCAGCCAGAGCGTCGGGTGATTCGCTATGCGCTGATCAGCAAGGACCAGCTCGCCGCGCTGCCGAAGCCGAGCGATGCCGAGATCAAGACCTTCTACGACGCCAACGCCACGCTCTACGGCGGCAGTGAAACCCGAACCTTCTCGCAGGTCGTGCTGCCGGACGAGGCAGCGGCCAAGGCGCTCGCCGCCAAGGTCAAGGCCGGCACCAGCTTCGCGGATGCCGCGCAGTCGGCTGGCTTCACCGCCAAGGACACGGCGATCGGTCCGCAGACCCGCGCGCAGATTACCAGCCTCGCGACGCCGGCAATCGCCGATGCCGCTTTCGCAGCGCCAGCCGGAGGAACAACCGCCCCGCTCAAGTCGGCGCTTGGCTGGCACCTCCTCCATGTCGATGCGATTCACACCGCCAATGCCCGCTCGCTCGCGTCGGTTCATGACGAGATCGCCGCTTCGCTCGGCAAGCAGAAAGTCGACGAGGCAATCGCCGACCTCGTCGCGAGCATCGACGACGAGATCAGCGACGGCTCCAGCTTCGACGATGTCGTGAAGAAGCACGCCCTCAAGGTGGTCACCAGCCCGCCGGTGGATTCGCGCGGCCAGGGCCCCGACGCCAAGGGACCGCTTGGCGATCCGACGCTCCAGGTATTGCTCAAGACCGCATTCGAAGCTTCGCCCGACGATGATCCCACCGTCGAGACGATCGGCAATGGCGCGCTTCACGCCTTGCTCAAGCTCGGCAAGGTGATCCCGGCCGCCCCGCTTCCGCTTGCTGCGATTCGCGATCGTGTCGCCGCCGATTTCGAGCATGAGCGCGCTTTCCAGGCGGCTCGCGCGATCGGCCAGGCGATAATCGCCAAGGCCAATGCCGGCGTTCCGCTCGCCAAGGCGATTGCGGATTCCGGGCTCAGGCTTCCGCCGCCCCAGCCCGCCGGTGGCCGCCAGCTCGACATCATGCAGGCCGGCGGCCGCGTGCCGCCGCCGCTCGCGCTGATGTTCGGCATGAAGAAGGGCACCGCGCGCCTCCTCGAAGCGCCCAACAATGCGGGCTGGTTCGTGGTCAAGCTCGACACCGTCGAGCCGGGCGATGCCAAGACCGCTCCTGGCCTCGTCGAGGCGAGCCGCAGCCAGTTCGGCGAGATGATCTCGCAGGAATATGCCGAGCAGTTCGCCAATGCGATCCAGGACAGCACTGGCGTGTTGCGCAACAATGCAGCGATCGCGCATCTCAAGGCCCAGCTCTCGGGTTCCGGGCCCCAGTGAGCATCGGCGCTGACAATGATGCGGCCGCGATCGCCGCGCTCGGTGCGGGGCAGCCAGCGCTCGTCTGGCGGCGCCAGATCGCCGACACCGATACTCCGGTGGCGGCGGCGCTCAAGCTGATCGAGCCCGGCCGGGGCGATTACCTGCTCGAATCGGTCGAGGGCGGCGCGACACGCGGGCGGCATACGCTGCTCGGCCTCGCGCCCGATCTCGTCTTCCGCGCCGACGGCACCAGCGCGGCGATCAATCCGCGCTGGCTCGAGGATCGCGACGCCTTCGAGCCCTGCGCCGCCGATCCGCTCACCGCCTTGCGTGCGCTGGTCGCCTCATGCCGGATGGAAGTGCCCGAAGGGCTCCCTCGCGCGCTGGCCTGCCTCGTCGGATATTTCGCGTATGAAACCGTTGGGCTGGTCGAGAAACTCCCCCGGCCCGCGCCGAATCCGCTCGGCCTGCCCGACATGCTGTTCGTTCGCCCGACGCTGATCCTGGTCTTCGATCGCCTCACCGATGCGCTTTACATGGTCGCGCCGGTGTGGCCGGGCGCAGGCAATGTCGCAGCCAAGGTCGCCGTCGCCGTCGAGCGAATCGAGGCCGCCGCTGCGCGATTGGCCGCCCCCCTGCCCGCATCCAGCCGCGATGCGGCCGCGCTGCCTGATGTAGTGCCGACCCCAGTCCTCCCCGAGGGCGCCTATCGCGAGATGGTGCTCAAGGCGAAGGACTATATCGGCGCTGGCGACATCTTCCAGGTCGTGCTCGCGCAACGCTTCACGACACCCTTCCCGCTGCCGCCCTTCGATCTCTACCGGGCGCTGCGGCGGATCAATCCCTCGCCCTTCCTCTATTGCCTCGACCTGCCCGGATTCGCGCTGATCGGTTCATCGCCTGAAATCCTCGTCCGCGTCCGCGACAACGAGGTCACGATCCGGCCGATCGCCGGCACGCGCCCGCGCGGCAAGACCGAGGCCGAGGACACAGCCAATCGCGACAGCCTGCTCGCCGATCCCAAGGAACGTGCCGAGCATTTGATGCTGCTCGATCTCGGCCGCAACGATGTCGGCCGTGTCGCGACGGCGGGGACGGTCAAGGTCACCGACAGCTACACCGTCGAGAAATACAGCCATGTCATGCACATCGTCTCGAACGTCGTAGGCCAGCTCCGCCCCGATCGCGACGCGCTCGACGCGCTGTTCGCCGGCTTCCCGGCGGGAACCGTCTCAGGCGCCCCCAAAGTCCGCGCCTGCGAGATCATCGCCGAGCTCGAACCCGAGACGCGCGGCGCCTATGCCGGCGGGGTCGGCTATTTCTCGCCCGATGGTTCGATGGACAGCTGCATCGTGCTCCGCACCGCCGTGGTCAAGGACGGCGTCATGCACGTCCAGGCCGGCGCCGGCATCGTCGCAGACAGCCAGCCCGAATATGAGCAGCGCGAATGCGAGGCTAAGGCGGGCGCCCTGATGGCGGCGGCCCGCGAAGCCGTGGCATTGGCGCGCGAAGGTGGCTTTGGCCAGTAGACGGTGCTGCTGACCGTCCTTGCCCTTGTCGGCCCGCTGTTCGGGCTGATCCTGATCGGTTTCATCGCCCATCGCCGGGCATGGCTTCCGGCGGGATCGAGCGGCGCGCTCAACGCCTATGTCGTGCATCTCGGCCTGCCCGCCGTGCTGTTCCGAGTCCTCGCCGAAACCGACACGCGCGAACTGTGGCAGCCCGGCTTCCTGCTCGCCACCGGCGGCAGCATGGCGATCCTCTTCGCCGTCATCCTTGTGGTGCGTCGTCGCCAGGGGTTCCCGCTTGCCGAAGCCGGGCTCGACGGCATGATCGCGAGCTATCCCAATACCGGTTTCATGGGCATTCCGCTCTGCCTCGCCGCCTTCGGCCCGACCGGCGCGCTGGCCGCCGCGATCGCCGCCGCCATTCCGGTGACGATCGTGTTCGCCGTCACGATCATGATTATCGAATTCGACATCCACCGCGATCATGCCCTGCCCGCCGCACTCGCCAAGACGGCACGCCAGATCATCTCCAATCCGCTGGTCCTGTGGCCAGTGCTCGGCACTTTCTGGCACGCTACCGGGCTCGCCTTGCCCACGCCGGTCCACACCATCGTCAACCTGCTGGCCGATTCGGCTTCACCCTGCGCGCTGGTCAATATCGGACTGTTCCTCGCCGAAAGCAGCCACACCGGCGGCCATGGCCGGATCGGCCTGCTCGTCGGGATCAAGCTGTTCATCCAGCCAGCGCTGGCGGCCCTCGTCACGCTGGTACTGGTTCCGACCCCGCCCGTCTGGGCCAGCGCCGCGATCGTCTTGGCAGCACTTCCGACCGGCGTCGGCCCCTTCATGATCGCCACCCATTATGGCCGCGACAACAGCATCCCCGCCCGCGCAATCTTCGCCTCGACGGTGCTGTCGCTCGTGACGCTGACGCTGCTGCTCGTGCTGCTAGGGAGGGGCGCCTAGAATAGGATGAGGTCAGGTTGAATACCTCCCTCCCCCCTTTTTCGTCATCCCGGCGGACGCCGGGATCCACGTTCGGTTGAATACCCCCCCGCTCATCCTGAGGAGGGGCTGAGCCTGTCGAAGCCCCGTCTCGAAGGACTGCACCGGAGCGTCCTTCGAGACGCCATTTCGACAGGCTCAATGGCTCCTCAGGATGAGCGGATAAGGAGATAAAAAAGCCCGGACGCTCAGCCTCAATCGAACTCGTACGCCCGCTCGCCATGACTCGTGACATCGAGTCCGTCATGCTCGGCCTCAGCGTCGACTCGCATCGGGATCGCCAGCGCGGCGAGCTTCGCCAGCACGAACGTCGCGATTGCCGACCAGAGCGCCGTAACGGCCACGCCAAGCACCTGCGCGCCGAACTGGTCGCCAATGTCGAGCCCCGCCGCCAGTCCACGCCCGCCGAGCAGCGGGCTCGCAAAGAACGCAAGGAGCAGCGAGCCAGTCATGCCGCCGACGCCGTGCACCGCGAACACGTCGAGCGAATCGTCGATCTTCCACTTCTGCTTCATCGCCAGCACCGCGCCGAAGCAGATCAGCGTACCCGCCGTACCGATCAGCACCGCCGCCGCCGGCGAGACATAGCCAGCGCATGGCGTGATCGTCGCCAGCCCGGCGATCGCGCCGGTGACGAGGCCGACCGAGGTCGCTTTGCGGATCTTGATCCATTCGAGCAGGCCCCAGACCAGCGCCGCGCTCGACGCCGCGAGGTGGGTGGCAAGCAATGCGGAACCAGCCACGTCGGTTGCCGCCAACGCTGAGCCGCCGTTGAAGCCGAACCAGCCGACCCACAGCATGCCGGCACCAACCATCGTCAGCGCCGGGCTGTGCGGCTGGATCATGTGCTGCGGGAAGCCCTTGCGCTTGCCGATCAGGATTGCGAGCACAAGCGCCGAGATGCCAGCGGTCGTATGGACGACGATGCCGCCCGCGAAATCCATCACGCCACGCTGCGCCATCCAGCCGCCGCCCCAGATCCAGTGCGCGACCGGGATGTAGACGACGAACATCCACAGCGCCGAGAACAGCATCATCCAGCCGAAGCGAACGCGCTCGGGGAAGGCGCCCACGATCAGCGCCGGGGTGATCACCGCAAAGGTCATCTGATACAGCGCGAAGACGTTTTCGGGGATGGTGAGGCCGGATCGCACCTTGTCCATGTTGCCAAGCCACGCGCGACTGAAATCCCCGAGCCACGGCGTTCCGGTCGTGAAGACCAGGCTGTAGCCGCATGCGAACCATATCAACGACATCGCCGCCGCGAGCGCGAAGCAGTGCATCAGCACCGACAGCATGTTCTTCGATCGGACGAGGCCGCCATAGAACAGCCCGAGCCCCGGCAGCGTCATGAACAGCACGAGTGCGGAACACAAAAGCAGGAAGGCGGTATCGCCCCCGTTCGCAACCGCAGCCATGTCGCCCCCTCCCCTTATATTTCTCGGGGCACGCTCTAATGCGGTTTTCGTGTAAAGCAACATTGTGATTGAGACGAAAGCGGCAGATGCGATAATTGCCAAGCCGCGGCCGATGCTCCAAAGAGCGAGGCCATGATCCTCGTCATCGACAATTACGACAGTTTCACCTGGAACCTGGTCCATTATCTCCAGCAGCTTGGCGCTGACGTGGAGGTCGTTCGCAACGACGCGATGTCGGCCGGTCAGGCGATTTCCTCGGGCGCACAGGGCTTCCTGATCTCGCCCGGACCCTGCACGCCAACCGAAGCTGGCATCTCGCTCGAACTCGTCGGCGCCTGCGCGAAGGCCGGCAAGCCGCTGTTCGGCGTCTGCCTCGGCCACCAGTCGATCGGCCAATATTTCGGAGGCAGGGTCGTCCGCGCACGGGAGCTGATGCACGGCAAGACATCGCTGGTCACCCACGATGGCACTGGCGTCTTCGCTGGCATCCCCTCGCCCTTCACGGCGACCCGCTATCATTCGCTCGTCGTCGAGGACATTCCGGACGATCTCGTCGCCAACGCCTGGTCCGAGGATGGCACCGTGATGGGCTTTCGCCACCGCACGCTCCCAATCCACGGCGTCCAGTTCCACCCGGAGAGCATCGCCACCGAGCACGGCCACGATCTCATCGCCAATTTCCTCCGCGAAACCGGGGTCCAGGTGAAGGCGCTGGCGTGACCCTGCCCGACAGCAGCCGCCCGCTCGATCGCGCGACGGCCGATGCAGCCTTCGCCGCCATGCTCGACGGCCACGCCTCCGACGACGAGATGTTCGCCTTCCTCGCCGCGATGGCTGAGCGCGACGAGACCAGCGTCGAGATCGCCGCCGCCGCCCGCGCAATGCGGGCCCGCATGATACGCGTCAAGGCGCCCGAAAACGCGATCGATGTCTGCGGCACCGGCGGCGACGGCGCGCACAGCCTGAACGTCTCGACCGCAGTGGCGATCGTCGTCGCCGCGACCGGCATTCCCGTCGCCAAGCATGGCAATCGCGCAGCTTCCTCGAAGGCGGGTGCCGCCGACACGCTCGAAGCGCTCGGGCTCGATCTCGATCGGGCTTCGGAACGTGCCGAGGAAAGCCTCGCCGATCTCGGCATCGCCTTCCTCTTCGCGCAGAAGCACCACCCGGCGCTCGCCCGCCTCGGTCCGATCCGCAAGCAGATCGCCCGCCGTACGGTGTTCAACCTCACCGGCCCGATCTGCAATCCAGCTGGAGTCACGCGCCAGCTGATCGGCGTCGCGCGGCCCGATTTCCTGCCGGTCTATGCCGAAGCGATCGTCGAACTTGGCACCTTGTCGACAATGCTTGTCGCGGGCGACGAGCCGCTCGACGAACTCTCGATCGCCGGTCCGAGCACGATCGTCCGCATCGGCGCATGCGGATCCGGGTCGGCCCGCATCACTAGCGCCGACGCCGGCCTCCCGGCGCATCCACTCGAAGCGATTCGCGGCGGGGATGCCGCCTACAACGCCGCCGCGCTTCGCCGCCTGCTGATGGGCGAACAAGGCGCCTATCGCGACGCAGTCCTCCTCAACGCCGCTGCGGCGCTCATCGTGGCCGGCGAGGCCGGCAACCTGCGCGAGGGCGTCGAGGAAGCCGCCGAATCGATCGACAAGGGGCTCGCGAAAGCGCTGCTGGATTGCTGGATCGCGTTTTAGGCCCGGCGGCAGACCATCATCCATGCGTCCCCGCCGTCATCCCGACGCTCCCGTTTCGTCATCCCGGCGGACGCCGGGATCCACGATGCGGTGGTTATTCGATCGCGAGAACTGTGGGTCCCATGGATCCCCTAAATCCGCAAACCAAGTGCAACACCAGCTTAAGGTGTTGCCATGGGACAACATTACGACCAGCTCTCGCTTGAGGAACGATGCGCGATTGCCCGGCTTCGCGACGCCGGGCAATCGCTCCGGCAAATCGCGGCAGCTCTGGATCGCCCGCCATCGACAATCTCTCGGGAGCTGAAGCGCAACAGCGGCAGCACGGTGGGCTACAGGCCCGGCTATGCCCAGGAGCAGACCCGCGCCCGCCGCTGGTCGGGGATGCGGCTCGAACGTGACGATGCCCTGCGCGATATCGTGCTGGACCGGCTCGCCGCGGGCTGGTCACCCGAGCAGGTGGCAGGCCGCCTGGCACGCGAGGCCGGTCGCCGTCTCATCAGCGACGACAGCATCTACCGCTTCGTCTACGCCCAGATCCGCCGCACCAACGACTCTCGCTGGCGCCTCTATCTGCCGCGCGCCAAGGCAAGGCGCGGCTGGCGCGGCAAGCGCGGCGGATCCCCCGCCGACTTCATCAAGCAGCGCCGGTCGATCAGCGAACGTCCCGTCGAGGCGTCCGATCGCCGCACACCCGGCCACTGGGAAGCCGACTACATGCTCTTTGCAACCTACGGGCAGACGCTGCTCGTCGCGCATGAACGCACCTCGCGCATCCTCCTGATCACGCGCCCCCCCAATCGCAAGGCCGAGCCCACCGCAAACGCGCTCGCCGGCCTGCTCGCCCCGCTGCCCCAGAGCGTGCGCCAGACGCTCACCTTCGACAATGGAACCGAGTTCGCTCGCCATCACGCGCTCCACCGACAGCTCGGCATCCACACCTTCTTCTGCGACCCCCACAGCCCATGGCAGAAAGGCGGCGTCGAAAACACCATCGGACGCCTGCGACGCTACATGCCCCGCGCCACCAATCTCGACGCCATCTCGCCAGACCAACTCGACGATCTCGCGCGCGCCTACAACGCCACTCCCAGAAAATGCCTCGACTTCAATACCCCAGCCGAGGCATTCTCAATCCACCCGTTGCACTTCGAATGCGAATCCACATCCCGACTTTCGTCGGGATGACGAAGGGGGGCGTCGGGATGACGAAAGGGGAGCGTCGCGATGACGGGAAGCAGGTGTCGGGATGACGAGAAGCCACGAAACCTCGTTTCTCATTTCACCATTCGATAAGAAAAGGGATTCCTGCTTTCGCCGAAATGGCGCTACTGGCTGAACCAGCATGACCAACAAGCTCACAGAAATATGCGACGCAAAGCGCGTCCACGTTGCCGGAAGGATGGCCGAAACCCGTTTCGCCGAGCTCGAGGATCGCGCGCGCGCAGCATCCGCGCCGCGCGGCTTTCGTGCGGCACTCGATCGCAAGGCCGCCGCCGGATACGGGCTGATCGCCGAGATCAAGAAGGCCTCGCCGTCGAAAGGCCTGATCCGCGCTGATTTCGATCCACCTGCCCACGCCCGCGCCTATCAGGCAGGCGGCGCCGCCTGCCTCTCGGTGCTGACGGACGCTCCCTATTTCCAGGGCAATGACGATTATCTCGTCGCCGCCCGCGCAGCATGCGACCTGCCCTGCCTCCGCAAGGATTTCATGGTCGATCCCTGGCAGGTCACCGAAGCACGCGCATTGGGCGCCGATGCGATCCTGATCATCGTCGCCGCGCTCACCGATACGGAAATGGCCGAGATCGAGGACGAGGCGCTTCGCTGGGGCATGGATGCGCTCGTCGAAGTGCATGATGGCGATGAACTCGAACGCGCGCTCAGGCTGAAATCCCGCCTGATCGGCGTGAACAACCGCGATCTCAGGGATTTTTCGGTCGATTTTGCGCGCACCTATGAACTGGTCGGCCATGCCCCCGAAGGCTGCACCTTCGTCGCCGAGAGCGGCATCACCGGCAAGGCCGATCTCGATGCTATGGCCGAACATGGCGTACGCTGCTTCCTCGTCGGGGAAACGCTGATGCGCCAGGCCGATGTCGAGGCCGCCACGCGCAACCTGTTGACCGGCCGATGAACGACAAGCTCACCCATATCGACGCAGACGGATCGGCCCGCATGGTCGATATCTCGGCCAAGGCTGCAACGCTCCGCGAAGCTACCGCGACCGGTCGGATCGACATGTCGCCGCAGGCACTCGCCGCGATCAAGGCCGGCGCGGTCAAGAAGGGCGATGTCCTCGCGGTCGCGCGCATTGCCGGGATCATGGCCGCCAAGAAGACAGCCGACCTCGTGCCGCTCTGCCATCCGCTGCCGATTTCGGGCGTAACGCTCGATCTCGTCCCGGACGACACCGGCATCGTCGCCACCGCGACGGTCGGCACCACCCACGGCACCGGAGTCGAGATGGAAGCAATCACCGCAGTCTCGATCGCGCTGGTCACGATCTACGACATGGCCAAGGCGATGGATCGCGGCATGATCATCGGCGGCGTCCGCCTCCTCGCCAAGTCGGGCGGTCGCTCAGGCGACTGGCGCGCGCCATGAGCCTGCTCGCCGTGCCCGAGGCGCAGGCCCGCCTGCTCGCGCTGGTAACACCCCTGGCTACCGAATCCGTATCGCTGGTCGAGGCGGCGGGACGTTGGGCCGCTGCAGACGTGGTCTCGCTGCGCACCCAGCCCTTCGCCGATCTCTCCGCAATGGACGGTTATGCGCTGCGCTTCGCCGAGTTGCCGGGGCCGTTCACGGTCAAGGCCGAAAGCGCTGCCGGCGGCCCGCGCCCGCACCCGCTTGCCACGGGCGAGGCGATGCGGATCTTCACTGGCGCGCCACTCCCTGCCGGGGCCGACACGATCCTCATCCAGGAGGAAGCCGCGCGCGACGGGAACCAGCTGACTCTCGCGGGCGAAGGCCCGGGCCGCGCCGGCAAGCACATCCGCCATCGCGGCAGCGATTTCGCCGAAGGCGTCACGCTCATCACGCGGGGCAGCCTGCTCACCCCAGCGCGAATCGCACTTGCCGCAGCAGCGGGCCATGGCAGCCTCACCGTTTGTCGCCGCGTGAGAATCGGGCTGATCTCGACCGGGAACGAACTCGTCCCCGCCGGCGCCGAAGCCGGACCGGATGCGCTGCCCTGCTCGAACGCGCCGATGCTTGCCACGCTGCTTGCCGGCCCGGGCGTCGAGATCATCAACTTCGGCATCGCTCCGGACAAACTCGAGGCGATCCACGCACTGATCGATGCTGCCTCCGATGTCGACATCATCATCACGACCGGCGGCGCTTCGGTCGGCGATCATGATCTCGTCAAGCCCGCGTTCGAAGCAGCCGGCGCGAACCTCGATTTCTGGAAGGTCGCAATGCGGCCAGGCAAGCCGCTGATGGCTGGCCGGCTCGGCGATGCGGTGATCCTCGGGCTGCCCGGCAATCCGGTCTCGGCGTTCGTCACCGCCAGCCTGTTTGCCAAACCGCTGATCGCGGCGCTCGGCGGATCGAAGACGCCGATCCCGGTCCTGCGCACCGCAACGCTCGCGGCGGCCCTGCCCTCGAACGGCAGCCGCGCACAATATCTGCGCGGCGGGTGGAGCGATGGCCAGGTCACCGCGCTCACCGACCAGGACAGCGCCGGGCTATCCGCGCTCGCCGCCGCCGAGTTGCTGATCTATCGCGCGGCAAACGCACCCGAAGCCGCGGCGGGCGATCAGGTCGAAGTGCTCGATATCGCTTGACAGACGCACATTCTGTTTCCTACACGTTCCTTGTTCGTTCCTATCGGGGAACGCCAGGGAAGGTCATGATCGATGCTGACTCGCAAGCAATATGAACTGCTGTCATTCATCAATGATCGATTGAAGGAAACCGGCGTTTCCCCGTCTTTCGAGGAAATGAAGGATGCGCTCGACCTCAAGTCCAAGTCCGGCGTCCACCGCTTGATCAGCGCGCTCGAGGAGCGACAATTTCTGCGCCGCCTGCCCAATCGGGCGCGGGCGCTCGAAGTCATCAAGATGCCCGATATCGGTGTGTCTCCGATTGCCGAATCGACGGCTTCGAGTGCCGACAACGTCGTCCACATGCGAACCGGCGCGCAGCCACGCGCTGTACCCGCCGCCTCAGCGCCCGCCGCCAACGACGTGCTCGAAATCCCGCTCCATGGGCGCATCGCGGCAGGCATGCCGATCGAGGCGATGGAAGGACATAGCTCGCTGGCTGTCCCCGCCGCGTTGCTTGGCCCGGGCGAGCATTATGCGCTTGAGGTATCGGGCGATTCGATGGTCGATGCGGGCATTCTCGATGGCGATTATGCGCTGATCCGCCGAACCGAGGTCGCGGGCGATGGCGAAATCGTCGTCGCGCTGATCAACGACAGCGAGGCGACTCTCAAATATTTCCGCCGCGAGGGATCGATGGTCCGCCTCGATCCAGCGAATCGCGCTTATGATCCCCAGCGCTACAGCCCGGCGCAGGTTCGCATCCAGGGCAAGCTTGCAGGACTGCTGCGGCGATATTGAATGGCTCCACAACTCCCCTCCCTGGAGGGGAGGGGCTACCCAAGGATCCCCGCTCCCCGCAACGGGGCGCTTACGCTTCATGATTTGCTTCCGCCGCCCGAAGCCCTATTGCCCACCTCATGACCAATCCAGTGACTATCATAGGCGGCGGGCTCGCCGGATCCGAAGCCGCGTGGCAACTCGCCAACGCGGGTATCCCAGTCCGGCTTTTCGAAATGCGCGGCGTCGAGGCCACGCCTGCCCACCATACCGACAAGCTCGCCGAACTGGTCTGCTCGAACAGTCTTCGTTCCGATGATGCGAACAGCAATGCCGTCGGCCTCCTCCATGCCGAGATGCGTGCCCTCGATTCTTTGATCCTTGCGCAAGCCGATATCCACAAGGTGCCAGCCGGCTCGGCGCTCGCTGTGGATCGCGAGGGATTTTCCGAAGGCGTCACCGCTGCCATCGCCGCCCATCCGCTTATCGAGATCGTGCGCGAGCGTGTCGATGTGCTGCCCGATAGCGGCCCGGTCATCGTCGCTACCGGCCCGCTTACCGCCGAACGCCTTGCCGCCTCGATTGCCGAGCGCACCGGCGCCGACGGCCTCGCATTCTTCGATGCGATCGCGCCGATCGTCTACCGCGACAGCATCGACTTCGACGTCGCCTGGTTCCAGTCCCGCTGGAACAAGGGCGATGGCAAGGATTACATCAACTGCGCGATGGACAAGGATCAGTATCTCGCCTTCCACCAGGGGCTGATTGATGGCGAAAAAGGCGAGTTCAAGGAGTGGGAAAAGGACACGCCCTATTTCGACGGCTGCATGCCGATCGAGGTGATGGCCGAGCGCGGTGTCGATACGCTGCGCTTCGGTCCGATGAAGCCGGTCGGGCTCGATGATCCGCGCACCGGCCGCTGGCCGCATGCCGTCGTCCAGCTGCGCCAGGACAATGCGCTAGGCACGCTGTGGAACATTGTCGGCTTCCAGACCAAGCTCAAGCATGCCGAGCAGATCCGCCTGTTCCGCACGATTCCGGGGCTTGAGAAGGCTGAGTTCGCGCGCCTCGGCGGGCTCCATCGCAACAGTTTCATCCGTTCGCCGATCCTGCTGGACGAAACGCTACGGCTGAAGTCCGCCCCGCATATTCGCTTCGCCGGCCAGATCACGGGTTGCGAAGGCTATGTCGAATCGGCAGCGATCGGGCTGCTCGCCGGTCGGTTCCTCGCTGCCGAACTGAGCGGCGCGGCGCTTCCCCCACCCCCGCGCGAAACCGCGCTCGGGGCACTCCTCGGCCACATTACCGGCGATGCCGAGGCCGAGACCTATCAACCGATGAACGTCAATTTCGGACTGTTCCCGCCAATTCCCGGCCGGAGCCGCAAGGCCGATCGCAAATTGGCTTATACGGCCCGTGCGCGGGAGGCCCTCGCCAGCTGGATGGCTGCCTGATCCCGATCAGCCAGCCAATGCTGCGACGAGTGCCTTGACCTTCTTCTGTCGCCATTGCGGCGTGGGCGCGACCAGCCAATAGGCACGTTCGCTCACCTCGTTGAGCGAAACCGGTACGTCCGCGCCAACCAGCAATGCCGGCACGCGCGCCTTGCCCAAGCCAGCCAGCGCCGCATCCAGCGCAAGTCCCGCGTCGGCCACGGTCAGTCCGGCAGTGCTCGGCTCGCCGGGATCGCCCGGCCAGGCGATGTGCGCGCCCTCTCCCACCGTCATCATCCGGCCTTCGGCAACACGGACGCCGTCATGCTCGCCCTTGTCGTCGGCCCAGATCAACGCGAGGTCGAGATTTGCCTGCGTGAAATCCAGTTCGCCCTCTGCTGCGATCAGGTGAAAGCGCAAATCGGGATCGCTCTTCGCATATTCCGCGATACGCCCAGCCAACCACTTGGCGGTCAGGTCGCGGGGCGCGGCGATCGTCAGTACCTTCGAACTCTGCTGAGATTGCATCGCCCGCACCGATTCCTCGAACTCGAGAAAGCCCGAGCGCAGCGCATTCAACCCCGATTCGGCTTCCGGTGTCAGCTCCAGCCCCTTCGCCGTCCGGCGGAACAACACGACCCCGAGCACATCCTCCAGCGCACGAATCTGCTGGCCAACCGCAGCCGGCGTCACCGCCAGCTCCTCGGCAGCGCGCGTGAAGCTCAGGTGCCGCGCAGCAGCGTCGAGCACGCGGAGCCCGTTGAGCGGAAGGTGCGTCCGCTTCACGTCGATACTGCCGGTGCAATCAGCGGAAAGCGCGGGATGCGGGCATCGAAACTCGAACCATCGCCACCGACCATGTGGTAACTGCCTTCCATCGCCCCAGTCGGCGTATGGAGCGGGCAGCCCGAGACATAATCATAGCTCTGCCCGGGTTCGATCACCGGCTGCTCCCCGACGACGCCATCGCCGCGCACCTCATGCCGGCCGCCGCGGCCATCGGTGATGGTCCAGTGGCGTGTCATGAGCTGAACCGGCTGGCGACCGAGATTCTCGACTCGGATATGATAGGCCCAGAACCAGTGGCCGCGCGACGGCTCCGACTGCTCCTGCAAAAAGCTCACCGCGACGCGCACGACGACGTCACGGGTTTGCGCACTATGCGGGAAAAACGCGTTCATCACCGACCGATCATCCACGCAAGCGTCATGGCTTACAAGCCCGCAGCCTTCAGGGCCTGATCGAAATCCTCGATCAGGTCCTCCGGATCTTCAAGCCCGACCGAAAGGCGCAACATGCCCTCGGTGATCCCCATTTCCTCGCGCGCCTCCGCAGTCATGCCTGCGTGAGTCGTCGACGAGGGGTGAGTCATCAGCGAACGCGAATCACCGATATTGTTGCTGATGTCGACCAACTGGAGCGCATCGAGCAACGCATGCGCCTGGGGCCGACCGCCATCGAGATAAAGCGACAGGATCGTGCCGCCAGCCGACATCTGTTTCTTCGCCAGCGCATGCTGCGGATGGCTTTCGAGCATCGGATAGAGCAAGCGTGGCACGCGTGACTCCAGGAAACGCGCGACTCGCAGGGCATTGTCGCTCTGTTTCTGGATACGAAGGTCGAGCGTTTCCAGCCCCTTGAGGACTACCCAGGCATTGAATGCGGAAAGCGTGGGCCCGGTGTTGCGCGTGAACGGCAGCAGCGTGTTGAGGATGAAATCCTCGGTCCCGCAGACCGCGCCCGCGAGCACTCGACCCTGCCCGTCCATCATCTTGGTAGCGGAATAGGCAATGATGTCAGCGCCATAATCAAGCGGCCGCTGCAGCATCGGCGTCGCGAAGGCGTTGTCGACCACGGTCTTGATGCCCGCATCCTTCGCGATCGTGCAGACCGCAGCGAGATCGATGATGTCCAGCGTCGGATTGGATGGCGTCTCGAAGAAGAATAATTTTGTTTCAGGCCGAATCGCGGCCTTCCAGGCATCATTGTCCCGGCCATCGATCACAGTGGTGGTGATCCCGAATTTCGGCAGCAAGGTATCGGTGAGCCAGCGGCACGAGCCAAACAGCGCCCGCCCTGCGACGACATGGTCGCCGGTCTTGAGCTGGCAAAGCAAGGCAGCCGTCATCGCGGCCATGCCGGATGCCGTGCAGCGAGCGGATTCCGATCCTTCGAGCAACGCGATGCGCTGTTCGAGCATCTCGACCGTCGGGTTCTGGAGACGCGAATAGGTCATGCCCTGCTGCTCGCCAGCGAAGCGCTGGGCGGCATCGGCGGCGCAATCATAGGCGTAGCCCGAGGTCAGGAAGAGCGCCTCGCTGGTCTCGCCCCATTCGGAGCGAGCAGTGCCGCCACGAACCGCACGGGTCGCGGGGCGCCATTTGGAGGTGATTTTACGGTTCTGTCCGGTATAGCGTTTCATGCAGACGCTTTGCCGCGACGAACCAAGCCGCGTCAATCAAGCAATAGAGGAAAACTATGGCTACCCCCATCCAGACCATTCCACTTTCGACAATTTCCGGCGCGCCGGCGACCCTCGGCGAATATGCCGGCAAGGTCGTCCTCGTCGTCAACGTCGCCTCGAAGTGCGGACTTACTCCGCAATATGAGGGCCTCGAATCACTTTACGCGCAATATCGCGACAAGGGCCTTGTCGTGACCGGCTTCCCCGCCAATGATTTCGGCTCGCAGGAACCCGGCAGTAATGACGAGATCGCCGAGTTCTGCCGCACCAATTTCTCGGTCGATTTCCCGATGTACGCCAAGATCGCGGTGACCGGCGAGGAAACCCACCCGCTCTACAAGGCGCTCACCAGCTCGGGCGTGCCAGTGACCGGCGACGCGGACGACTTCCGCGAAAAGCTCAAGGGCTATGGCATGACGCCAAACCCGGCGCCGGGCATCCTCTGGAACTTCGAGAAGTTCCTGATCGGCCGCGACGGCAGCATCGCCGCCCGCTTCGCCCCGACCACTGCGCCCGACGATCCCGCACTGATCGGCGCGATCGAGGCCGAACTGGCGAAATAATTCGGAGCCCCCACGTCATCCGGTGAAAATTGGATGGCGTGGGGGTACGAAGCCCCTACAGCGCGGCGAGCACCGCATCGGCCATCGCGGTCGTGTTGAACGAACCTCCCAGGTCGGCGGTGCGTGCACCGGTCGCGAGCGCTGCGGAGACCGCCGCCTCGATTCGATCCGCCTCGGGCGCCATGCCCAGCGAATAGCGCAGCATCATCGCCGCCGAGAGTATCGTCGCGAGCGGATTCGCCAGGCCCTTGCCCGCGATATCAGGCGCCGAACCGTGGATAGGCTCGTACAGCCCCTTCGAATTCGCATCGAGCGAGGCCGAAGGCAGCAATCCGATCGAGCCGACACACATCGATGCCTGGTCCGAAAGGATGTCGCCGAACAGGTTGCCGGTGACGATCACGTCGAACTGGCCGGGATTGCGTACCAGCTGCATCGCGGCATTATCGACATACATGTGGCTGAGCGCGATATCAGGATATTCGGCGGCGGTCTCGATCACCACGTCGCGCCAGAGCTGCGACGTTTCGAGCACATTCGCCTTGTCCACCGAACAGAGCCGGCCCTTGCGAGCACGCGCGGTCTCGAAGCCAATGCGCGCGATACGGCGAACCTCCGATTCGTCGTAGGACATGATGTCATAGCCTTCACGCAGTCCCGACGTGGTCGTGCGCATGCCCTTTTCGCCGAAATAGACGTCACCATTGAGCTCGCGAATGATCATCAGGTCGATCTGCGCCGCCACCTCGGGCCGCAAGGTCGAAGCGTCGGCCAGCTCGGCGAACAGCTTGGCCGGACGCAGGTTGGCGAACAGCGCAAGTTCCTTGCGGAGCCCCAATATCGCCTGCTCAGGCCGCAGGTGGCGCTCGAGCCGGTCGCAGTCGGGATCGCCGACGGCGCCGAACAGGATTGCATCCGCTCGCCTCGCAAGATCGAGCGTCTCCGGCGGTAGTGGATGCCCCTTCGCCTTGTAGGCCGCTCCGCCGACTGGCGCCTCCTCGTAGCTGAGCCGGTCACCGCAGACGCGCTCCAGCACGCGGATGGTCTCGCGGGTCACTTCGGATCCGATCCCGTCGCCGGGAAGCACAGCAATCAAGGTCATCAGGCAATCCTTTCGCGGCGAGGCAATGCCCGCAGCCGCGCTGCGTTGCAACGCTTTCCGTGGCGGGCTTCAGCCGATTCGCTTCAATCGCTCCACCAACCGCTCGCGCGCATCCAGCACCACTGCCCGCCGCTCGACGAGTAGGTCGCGTTGCAGAAAATAGCCGGTGAGCCGCAAGCCATCCAAAATGTCGGGCCAATTGCCTTCGCCGCCCTCCACGAGGAAGGCAGGGAGCCGCAGCAAACGTGCGGCATAAGGCTCGCCAGCCGTCGCGCTGACCGCCCCGCCGCTCTTTGGCGATACCCAGCGCAATTCCTCGGTCACCCCAGTCGCCGCACAAGCCGAAAGGTCCAGCCCAAAGCCGAGCTCCGCCAGCAGCAGCAACTCGTAGCGCACCAACGCCACCGCCCAGCCCCGTGCCGCGGGGGCGGCCTCGATCGCGGCGAGCAGGCCTTCCAGGCCTGAATGGATGCGCGAATATGGCAATGCCTCGGGAAGCACCGTTGCCGTGAGCGCCGTCGCCCAGTCGATCGCCGCGACGGCCAGTGCCTCGCTCATCAGCGGCGCGCGGCTATGCACCAGTTCAACCGTCATCTGCGCGAGCTGGCTGTCGGTCCGTGATCGCAGGTCGACCTGGACAATGTTGCCGGGCATCAAGGCGGGCCGCATCCGCCGCCCCCTCCCGCCACGCACATAGCCAGCCTGGAGCCCGTCCTCGGGGGTCAGCACGCGCACCACCGCGCCATGCTCGCCATGAGCAAGGACCGCGCAGATAATGGCCTCGGCGGCGATATGCATGACCGCAGGCTATAACGCCTCAGCCACGTTCCTCGACCAAATTCGACCAGAGCTGCCCGGCCTGCCGCGAAAGCGTTCGCAGGGCATTGTGCGGCAGCGGCTCCGCGGTTCCTTCGCACGCCAGCAAATCGAGATCGGCGCAGTGCCGGGTGGGCAATCGATCCCGATTGCCGGCGAGCCAGCGGCATAGCCCCTTGAACCGGCCGAGATGGACGCGGTTCGGTCGCATGCCATTGCGCGCGGAGAGCTCAAAGCTGTGGCTGACGAGGTTGACCAGCGCATGCCCTTGAAGCGCGGCATGGATGAGCGCAGCGCGCATTTCGCCAAGCGAGACCGCGCAAATCTGGAGGGTCCGCAAGCCGGTCGGCGTGCGGATTACGCTTACCGGCAGTTCGATAAGGCCCTCATGCCGCACCGGCGCGATCTGCGTGACCGGCAGCGAGATCCCGCTTGGCCAGGGATGATAGGCGCCGTTGTGGCTGCTCTCGTAGCGCAAGCCAGCGCGCGCGGCGGCGCGCATCGTCGCATCATTGGCGGCATAACTGCCCGATCGAAAGGCGATCGGTCGTGGCGCACCGGCCTCGACCAGCAAATCGATCCCGCGCTGGATCAGCTCCCACTGCTCGTCCTCGCTATAATCGCACAACTCGAACGAACGCTTCGGAATGCCATCCACCAGCGATGCCCATTGCGGGTGAAGATGCAGCTGGATGTCCTGCCCGGCCTCGAGAATCGGCGCGACCATGCGCTTGATCGGATCGATGCCGAAGCAATAGGCCGGCGTCGGATCGACGAAGAAGCAGGCCTTCAGATTGTGCTCCGCCAAGACCCGCAGCTGATAGGGCACGCCCACCCCGGCCGGATCATAGGATGCGGCGAACAAGGGCTCCCAATCGGTGCGCGAAAGGCTTCCGCGCCAGATGAGTTCGGTATCGACGGTCAGGAGAACGTTGGTGGCCATTATCGCCATCTAGCCCTCCGGATGAAAATATTCGTAAACCGACCGAGCCATCGCCGTAGAAACACCCGGCGTCTTCTCAAGATCGACAAGTGCGGCCTCGCGGACCGCGCGCGCAGTGCCGAAATGCATCAGCAGCGCTTTCTTGCGCGACGGGCCGATGCCGGGCACTTCGTCGAGCGGGCTTGTCGTCATCGTCTTCGCACGCTTAGTGCGGTGTGCCCCGATCACGAAACGGTGCGATTCATCTCGCAAGCGCTGGAGATAGAAGAGCAAGGCTGAATTGGGCGGCAGCGTGATTTCCCGACCGTCCGGAAAATGGAAATGCTCGCGCCCGGCATGGCGATCGGGGCCTTTGGAGACACCGACCACAGGGACGTCATGCACCCCCATTTCTTCCAGCACACCGCACACGGCGCTCACCTGCCCTTTGCCGCCGTCGATCAGCAGCAGATCAGGCCACTCGCCTGACTGCCGATCGGGATCATCCTTTTCCAGCCGACCGAAACGGCGCCCGAGCATCTCGCGCATCATCGCGAAGTCATCGCCGGGCGTTGTCTCGGAGCGCTTGATGTTGAATTTGCGGTAGGCGTTCTTGCGGAACCCTTCCGGGCCCGCGACGATCATCGCGCCGACAGCGTTCGTGCCCATGATATGGCTGTTGTCATAAACCTCGATTCGCTGCGGCGGTCGATCGAGATCGAAGGTCTCGGCAAGATCGGTGAGCAGCTTGCCAGTCGTGGTCGATTCGGCGAGGCGCCGTTCGAGCGCCTCCTCAGCATTGCGCGTGGCCTGGTCGAGCAAGCGCTTCTGCTCGCCCCGCTGCGGAATCTTGAGCGTCACCTTGCGTCCCGCTCGCTCGGATAGCGCCTGGCACAAGGTTTCCTCATCCTCGAATGTGCGATCGAGCAGGATCAGCCTCGCCGGCGGGACGTCCTGGTAGAACTGGACGAGCACGCTTTCGAGAACCTCGGCATCGGGCACTTCGGCGACGTGCGCGGGGAAGAAACTGTGATGCCCCCAATTCTGTCCGCCGCGAATGAAGAAGGCTTGTACGCAGACCAGGCCCGCTTTCGCATAGAGCGCAAAGATATCCGCGTCCCCGACGCCGCTTGCGTTGATCCCCTGAGCGCCCTGGATGAACGTCAGCGCACGCAACCGATCGCGAAACACCGCCGCCATCTCGAAATCCATCGCATCCGAGGCCGCCTGCATCGCCGCGCCAAGCTTGGCCTGCACCGCGATCGACTTGCCGCCGAGGAATGCCTTCGCGTCCGCGACCAACTCGGCATATTCGGCTTCGCCGATCCGATCGACGCACGGCGCTGAACATCGCTTGATCTGGTGGAGCAGGCACGGCCGCGAGCGATTGGCGAAGAAGCTATCGGTGCAACTCCTGAGCAGGAACAATTTTTGCAGCGCGTTGAGCGTTCGCGTCACCGATCCGGCGCTTGCGAACGGACCATAATATTGACCCTTCGCCTTGCGCGCGCCGCGATGCTTCTGGACGCGCGGGAAGGGATGATCCTCGCGCAACAGGATGAAAGGGAAGCTTTTATCGTCGCGAAGCAGCACATTATAGGGCGGGCGATAGCGCTTGATCAATTGCGCCTCGAGCAACAGCGCTTCGCTCTCGCTGTCCGTCGTGATGATCGTCATCGATCGGGTCTGCGACACCATCCGCTGGAGCCGCTTGGGCAGCCGGGTAACCTGCGTGTAGTTGGTCACGCGGTTTTTCAGCGCGCGCGCCTTGCCGACATAGAGCACGTCGCCCTTGAGGTTATGCATTCGATAAACGCCAGGCCGGAGCGGCAATGTCTTCAGCACGCCCCGGATCGCAGCCACGCCGGCGTCGAGATCGGGCTTGTCACTTCCCCGCACGGTATAAGCGGAGCGCTCTTCATTGAATCGATCTGGGGGCGGCGTTTCGGTCACGTCGTCGATGTAGGGCGTTGGAGCGCGATTCGCGAGCCTCCCAAACTTGGAGGCACCATTAACGATAGTTCAAGAAGGTGCTCGTAGATTGCAGCTCGAAACATGGGGAACCGTTATCGAACATGCGCGACCAGTTCCTGGCCGTGTCTGATCGGTCGATCTGGTCCGCCGTCGATGCGAATTGAAGACTAAGGATCTGGCGGCCCATGGCCTTTAACTCACTGCCCTATATCGCTTTCTTCGCGATCGTCGCCGTGATCAATTTCCTGATTCCGGGGCGGTTTCGCTGGCTATGGCTGCTTGCGTCGAGCCTGTTCTTCTATGCCTATGCCGGGCCGATCTACGTCCTGCAGATCCTCGCTGCGACGGCAGTCAGCTATTACGCCGCCATCCGCATCGAGACGCAGCCCGAAAAGCCGCAAAAGCAGCAGATCCTGACAATTGTCGTGCTGACGCTCGTCGCCAATCTTTTTGCTTTCAAATATGTTTCGTTCCTCAACGAGACGCTGCGATCGACGTTCGGCCTCGTCGGGGCGCACTATCCAGTTGGCTGTTGATTTGCGTTGAGAAGTGACCCGGGATTTTCACTGAGAAGTGACCCGGGTGGTTGCTATGTCTCGCGTTGCGAGGGTTGGGTCAAGGGACTGGTTTTTCCTTTCTGGTTTTGGGTGCAGCGGCGCTGGCACGGAAGCGGAAGC
>CANJQJ010000031.1 GCA_947476425.1 Sphingomonadaceae bacterium
CGATATCATCGCCGTTGGTGGGGGTCGCTTGTGGCATTTTGTGCCTCGCTGTGGGGCTGGTCTAGACACCCAACTTCCTACATCAAGTCAGTGCTTTAAGCCACTCCCGCCAACCCTTCAGCAAGGCCTCGGTGAATAATCCGGGCTAGGCTGGCCGGTGGCAAGAAAGCGTTACGCCAATTGGTTATCGCAAATTAGTCTCTGAGCGTCGGTTCCAAATCAAGGCGCCACGGTGAAGCAGGACTGGCCCGATTTGACGAGGACGCCGCAAACGCGTCGAGCGGCCGCCTTGTCAGCAAACGGGCCGGCCTGGAGGCGAGTCAGGGAATTGACCGGCGAGTAACTTGGGCTGGCGCCCTCGAGAGTCACATTTCCGGCAAGTGCGCTCCACGCACTTTGCGCTGCAGTGGAGCTGCCATAGGCGCCCAGCTGGACGAACCAGCCCTTACCGTTGACGGGGGCCGGAGCCTTGGCGACTTGCTTGACTGGCTTTGCCACTTCCGCCGCCGGTTTCGCAACTTCCACCGCCGGCTTTGCAGCTTTCGTCGCCGGCTTGGCAATCGGGGCCTTCTCGACGACCTTCGGCTGCGGGGCGGGCTGCGCGGGCGCGACGCTCGCAGTTCGAATTGGCGCAGCAACTGGTGCGACGGGAACAGGTTTCACGGTCTCGACCTTGGCCGGTTCGGGCTTGGCCGCAACCGGCTTGGCGGATGCCGCCGCCACGGGGCGATGGGGGGCGGGCGGCGGCGAACCGGGCGAGCCTTGCGCGATGTCGCTGGTGGGCGGAGCGGTCAACGCCATCTGGCTCGCAAGGAGCTTGCCCATCTGCTGGTCCGATGCCGTAATATGCTGCTCCATCTGCTGGAGGCTTGCGGTCGCTTGCGGAAGTCCGGCCGCTGCGGCGCGAGTCATCAACGCATAGGCGCGCGGCCAATCGCGCGGCACGAGGTCTCCGTTGAACATCGCAGTTGCCAGCACATATTGCGCGCGTGGCTCGCCACGATCGGCGGCCTTGCGAATCCAGGGCACCGCCCCGTCGCGATCGCCGTTCTGGAAAAGGATCAGCCCAAGGTTCGCCTGGGCTTGTTCATGACCTTGCCGGGCGGCCTTCAGATACCAGTCCTCGGCGATCTTGGTGTCGAGCGGCACGCCGCGGCCAAGCTTGTAGGCCTGGCCGAGATTGAACTGCGCATCGGGATCTCCGGCATCGGCCGGTCCACGCCATTCCGAGACTGCCTTGGGATAATCTCCCGCCTGCCACGCCGTGACGCCGTCCTTTACGCCGGCGATTGCAGCTGTGCTCGCGAGCATCAGCACAAGTGCCATTCCTGCCCAGCGCTTATTAACCCGGCGCATTCAGATCCCCCCGATAGATTGCTTCACCTTCTATATCGCGATCATAGCATCACAGTAGTAAAAAAACGGGTTACGCCCTTGTTAACCACATTTCTCTGTCGCGATGGGCGCGCGTTAACAACTCATTAGCTGCTTGCGTGCGACTCTACCCGCTGGAAATCCGTAAAGAGGGTTCGAAATGCGCCTATTGGCGTTGGCTTCGCAAAAAGGCGGATCGGGCAAGACGACCTTGTCCGGTCATCTCGCCGTACAGGCGCAACGATCGGGTGCCGGACCCGTCGTATTGATCGATATTGATCCGCAGGGCTCGCTCGCGGACTGGTGGAACGAGCGCGAGGATGACATGCCGGCGTTCGCGCAGACCACGGTCGCGCGGCTTGCATCCGATCTCGCATCGTTGCGCGAACAGGGTTTCAAGCTGGCCGTGATCGACACGCCGCCCGCTATCACCGCCGCGATCCAGAGCGTGATCGCGGTTTCCGAACTGATCGTCATCCCGACGCGCCCCAGCCCGCACGATCTTCGTGCGGTGGGTGCCACGGTCGAGCTGTGCGATCGTTCGGGCAAGCCATTGCTGTTTGTCGTCAACGCGGCGACACCGCTGGCGAAAATAACCTTCGAGGCCGCCATCGCGCTTTCGCAGCATGGCACCGTCGCCCCCGTGATCGTCCACCATCGTGTCGATTTCGCGGCTTCGATGATCGATGGCCGCACGGTGATGGAGGTCAATCCCAATTCCAAGTCGGCGAAGGAAATCACCGAACTCTGGACTTACATCTACGATCGCCTCGAAAAGAATTTCCGCCGCACGGTTTTCAATGGACCGCGCGTTCCGGCCGTTCCGGGCGTCCAGCGCAACGCAGCCGGCTTCGGTCGGCGGGTGGTGTCGCAATGAGGGCCCGCGCGATCAAGGAGCTTCGGCCCTTCGCTTCGCTTTCATCGACCCTGCTGGCGCGCAAGGGCCAGGCCCGGCCGGCGATGCGACCAAGCGTCGCGCACCACGCCGACGATCTCGGCTGGAACGACATGGGCCATGACGAAAAGATCGTCGCGGTTGAAGCGATCCCCGAGATTGCGTCCCCCGAGATTGCGTCCGAGGACTCCGATCTGCCGATGCCGGCGCAACTGCGCGCCGCGATCGAAGCGGAAATGACTCCCGTCGCCGTAAAGACCGAGGAAATGCCAGCACCGGCTTCCGCCTTGCGGCCGATCCAGATCAAGTCGCGACTTGCGGCGCAGCCAGTGCCCGCGAAATCGAAGGTTGCCTTCACGCTTCGGCTCGATGCCGAGCGTCATTTGCGGCTTCGGCTCGGTTGCACGCTTGGCAATCGATCGGCGCAGCAGCTCGTCACCGAGGCGCTCGACGCGTTTCTCGAAGCAATTCCTCAAATTAACGAACTGGCGGTGCAGATTCCGCCGAGCATCATGAACCGACGGTGCTGAGCACCAAGGGGGGTATGAAAATGAAGCGGACCATTATCCATCTCGCAGCCGGAACGCTGATGCTCAGCGTCATGAGCGGTGCTGTCGCGACTGAAGTGTCGCCCGGAATGTTGCGCGAGGCCGAGCTTGCGGCTGGCAAGGCCAATGCGGCCATGCAGCAGCATAACCAGGCTGAAGCCTTGCTCCAGGCCGAGCGCGCCGTGCTCTACAACCCGATCAGCGTCGATAATCGCGCGCTGCTTGGCCAGGCTTATCTGAATTCGGGCCGATTCACTTCGGCTGAAACCGCCTTCACCGACGCGCTTCGCCTCGATGCCAGCCATAGCCGTGCCAAGCTCGGCCTCGCGCTGTCGCAAATCGCGCTCGGCAAGCATGATCTGGCCCTCGCTACCCTCGACGGCGCACGCGGCGCGGTCCCCGATGCCGATATCGGTCTCGGCCTCGCGCTTGCTGGCGATGTCCATCGCGCGGTCACGATGCTCGAGGCCGCTGCTCGCGCCGAGGGCGCGACCGCGAAGACGCGTCAGAATCTCGCTCTGGCTTATGCCCTCGACGGCAGCTGGGCGCAGGCTCGTGCAACTGCGGCGCAGGATATCTCGCCCGACAAGCTCGATGATCGCATGGCCGAATGGGCTCGCTTCACGCGGCCGTCGGGGAAGGCGGATCAGGTCGCAAGCCTGCTCGGCACCCAGCCGGTCCAGGATAATGGCCTCCCCGCCGAACTCGCGCTGCTCGAATCAACGAAGGCGGCACCGGCCGCATTTGTCGCGGCCGAACCACAGCCGATGCCGGTCCAGGCACCATTGCTCAAGCCCGCGGATGCAGCTCCAGCCGCTCCGGCGCAATCCGATTATCTCGTTCTCGCCAAGGCCGAAATGCCTGCGGTGAATGCCGTCGCCGCACCGGTTGCCCCGGCGCCCGTCGTCGATCGCCCAGCGATCAAGCCGGCGGTCGAGCGGACCGTTTCGGCAGCGCCGGCGCATGGCAATTTCGTCGTTCAGCTCGGTGCTTTCTCGAGCGAGGATCGCCTCGAGGCTGCCTGGACTGGCACTGTCAAAAAGGCTTCGTGGCTCGGCGGTCGCCTGCCGGTGAGCGCGACCTTCGCCGCCGCCGCCGATGGCCGCACGCTCTACCGTCTCGCGATCAGCGGCTTTTCCACGCGCGCCGAGGCGGCTGGCATTTGCCGCCGTATCCGCGATCGTGGCGGGGATTGCTTCGTTCGCGGCGTGGCGGGCGATGCGCCGATCCGCTGGGTGAAACGAAACAGTGGCGAGAAATTCGCCTCGCGCTGATCCTCAACCAAACAACCGATATTTCGCGAGGGCGGTCAACCTACGGGTTGGCCGCCCTTGATCGTCTGGAGGACTCGACCCTGGACCGGCAGTCCGTCGAACGGCGTATTGCCCGCGCTGGCTGCCATGTCGTCCGCGATGATTCGCCAGGGCTTGTCGGGATCGACGACGATGAGATCCGCCTCCGCGCCAATCGCGATCGCTCCGTCGGAAACCCCGAGCAGCCGGGCCGGATTGGCCGAAAGCAGTGTGAACAGGCGGGGCAGGTCGATAAGGCCTTCGCGCACCAGTCCAAGCGATAATGTCAGCAGCGTTTCCGCGCCAGCCATGCCCGGCGCCGCATCAGCGAACGGCAGGCGCTTGGCTTCCGGCCCCTGCGGATCATGGCCGGAGCAGAGAATCTCGATCGTGCCGTCCGCTACCGCCGCCAGCGCCGCTTGCCGTTCGCGCTCTTCGCGCAGCGGCGGGGAGAGTCGAGCGAAGGTGCGGTAATTCCCGATCGCGATGTCCGACAGGAAGAGGTGCGCTGGCGTGATCCCACAGGTCACCCGGACGCCGCGTTGCTTGGCGGCGCGGACGAGATCGAAGGCGGCCGACGTCGTGAGCTGGCGGAAATGGATTCGCGCGCCGGTCTGTTCGGCGAGCGCGATATCGCGGGCGACTGCCATCGCTTCTGCAATCGAGGGCGCCGAGACGAGGCCGAGCAAGGTGGACATTTCGCCGTCCGTGGCGACGGCCTGTCCGGCAAGCCCGTCATCCTCGGCATGGGCGATCACCACAAGATCCATCGAGGCCGCATAAGCGAGCAACCGGTGCATGACCCCGGAATCGGCGATCCACCGCCTCCCGGTCGCGACTGCACAGGCTCCCGCCGCCTTCATCAGGCCAAGCTCGGCAAGCTCCTTGCCTTCGAGGCCGCGAGTCGCCGCCGCGATCGGGCTGATCCAGACATGGGGCTTGCCCGCCTGCGCTGCGTGCTGGACCAGCGCTGCATTGTCGAGCGGCGGAGATTGATCGGGCATCAGCGCGGCGCGGGTGATGCCGCCGGCTGCAAAAGCGGGAAAGTCGATCGCGAAGCTGCCAAGATCGACGATCCCCGGCGCGATCAGCGCGCCCTTGGCATCGATCGTCTCGACGTCGGCTGGAACATCGATTGTCCCGACAGCCGCGATTTGCCGATCGCGGATGAGCACGCCGCCGTGCTGCACGCTATCGCGCCCGACGATCCGGCCGTTGATGATGGCGAGAGGCGCCATCAAGTCCATCCCCGCGTTTTGATGTTGGTCGGGATGTTCAAGTCCATCCCGCGATCCTGTTGGGTCGGGATGGTCAAGTCCATCCCTCCGCTTTGTCTGGTCGGGATGGTCAAGTCCATCCCTCCACGCCACGCCGCTGGCGGGTCAGCACGTCGAGGCAGGCCATGCGGACCGCAACGCCCATCTCGACCTGTTCGGTGATTGCCGATCGCTCGATATCGTCGGCGACCGAGGAGGAGATCTCAACGCCGCGGTTCATCGGTCCGGGGTGCATCACCAGTGCGTCCGGGGCCGCCTTGGCGAGCCGTTCGGGGGTGAGGCCGTACAGCGCGTGATATTCCTTGAGCGACGGGACGAAGCCGCCCTCCATCCGCTCGCGCTGGAGGCGAAGCATCATGACGACGTCGGCGCCGTCGAGGCCAGCCTCGAAATTGGTGAAGCTGGTCACCTTGAGGCGCTCGATCCCCGGCGGGATGAGGGTAGGGGGGCCGACCACACGGACATCGGCGCCAAGCGAAGTCAGCGCCAATATGTTGGAACGCGCGACCCGGCTGTGCAGGACATCGCCGCAGATCGCGACGACAAGCCCGGCGATATGGCCCTTGCGGCGGCGAATGGTGAGCGCATCGAGCAGCGCCTGGGTCGGATGTTCGTGGCGCCCGTCACCGGCGTTGAGCACCGGGCAATCCACCTTGTCCGCGATCAGCTGGACCGCGCCGGAGGCTTCATGGCGGATGACGATCACGTCGGCGCGCATCGCATTGAGCGTCATCGCCGTGTCGATCAGCGTCTCGCCCTTCTTCACGCTCGATTGCGCGACCGCCATGTTGACGACGTCGGCGCCAAGCCGCTTGCCGGCAATCTCGAACGACAGCAGCGTGCGGGTGGAGTTTTCGAAGAAGGCGTTGATCACCGTCAGGCCGGCAAGGCGATCGTCGCGCTTGGCGGAAAGGCGGTTGAAATCGATCCACTGCTCGGCCTCGTCGAGAAGCCAGGTGATCTGGTGGGGCTGCAGCCCGGCGATCCCGGTGAGATGACGATGCGGAAATGGGGATGAGCCGGGGCCGGACGATTCGGTAAAGGCGGCGCGCTCGATCATCGTTGGTCGCTCTAGAGGCATCGTAGCGGGACCTCAAGCGGAAGCTCATCGCTTCGACGAAACGATTCAACGCAAAGGTGGAAGATCGTTAACCGGTTGCTCTTCCCACCTGCGCTCTAAGGCCCCTACGACGCCTTCACCTAACGGGGGAATCAGATGCTTTCGTGCCTTCGCGGCGTTTTTGCTGCCGCGCTTCTTCTTGTCGCAGGGCTTTCGCCCGCTGCGGCGCAGTCGTTCGAAGGCGGCTATCTGCAATGCGCTCCGTTTGCGCGTGAACTCTCGGGAATCCAGCTTTTCGGCCGTGCCGCTGATTGGTGGAGCCAGGCTGCAGGGCGCTATGCTCGCGGCAATGCACCCAAGGCAGGCGCGGTTCTCTCCTTCCAGGCGACCGGCAGCATGCACTCCGGCCATGTCGCCACCGTCACCGAGGTCGTCAGCGATCGCGTGATCAAGGTCACGCACGCAAACTGGTCGATCATCAACGGCAGCCGCGGCAAGATCGAACGCAATGTCGAGGTCGTCGACGTCTCGGCGAACAACGACTGGAGCCAGGTCCGCGTCTGGTACGCGCCGATCGGCAAGGTGGGCAACAAGCCCTATCCGACCAACGGTTTCATCTACAATGAACCAACCCGGGTCCAGGTCGCCGCGCTTTAGTGGGTCGAGCCTCTAAACGACCTCGCTTATTCTGGGCCTCACCTGACTCCCCTCCCTGGCAGGGAGGGGTTGGGGGTGGGTCGAAGCTCCCGGCATGTTCCGCAGCGCGCTGACGCGCGCACCCACCCCCAGCCCCTCCCTTGCAGGGAGGGGAGTTCACGCCTCTCGCCACTGCACTTGCCGCTTAAAGCCCCTCAGAGCCACCTTACAGCGCGAAGAATCAATTTTGGCTACCCGTGTAGCCAAAACAGGATAAAACCTCTCAGCGAAGCTTAAAACGCCAAAATCGCATTTTGCATCCTCAGCGCCAGCCACTTCCACTCGCCAGTGCATCAATCGCACCCTGCAAAATATAGGCCGCTGCCATCTTGTCGACCAGGACCTTCCGGCGCGCCCGGCTGGCGTCGGCGTCGAGCAGCGTTCGAGTCACCGCGCTTGTCGACCAGCGTTCATCCCATAGCAGCATCGGCAACTCCAACGGCGCGAGGTTGCGGGCGAAGGCGCGGACGGATTGCGTGCGCGGGCTGTCGCTGCCGTCCATGTTGAGCGGCAGGCCAAGGACGAGTCCGGTGAGCGATTGTTCGCGCGCGATTCGCTGGAGGATGGCCATGTCGGCCGAGAATTTGCCGCGCTTGATGGTTTCGGCGGGGCTGGCGATCGTCCATTGCTGATCGCAATAAGCGAGACCGATCGTCTGCGTGCCGACGTCGAGGCCGGCAAGGCGACCGCCCTCGGGCAGGGCCTCGCGAAAACTGATGATATCCGAGGTCAGGATCATCGGAGGAAAGCCCTGGTCCGGTTCTCGGCATCGGCGCGGATATTCGCCCAGAACAAGGCATAATCGAACACATGATAATTGTTGCCGGGCATCACATAGGCCGAATAGCCGGCGGGCGGCGCGCCAATGTCGAGCCAGCCTTCCGGCGTGCAGCGCGCCGGCACCGTTCCCTGCGTAAGCGTCGCCGAGACGAGGTCCTTCTCCGGGATCAAGGCACCGTGGTTGAGCCTGGCGGGAACAGCGGCGGTATCGGCATTGCCGCTCAGCGGATTGACGCACAGCATCGGGCTGCCCTTGCGGGATTTTCCGTCGAGCCCGGGCGACATTTCATAGACCGCGACCAGATTGTGCGGATCCGCCGGCTGCGCGAAGCTCTGCCATGAGAGCAGGCAATTGGACTGGCTGGCCGTGGCGCAACCGGGCAATCCGAGCGCGGGCAGGTCATGCGAGATCGAGATCGGCCAGCCGACCAGATAGGCCGCGACGATGCGCCGGGCGATCGGGGTGCCGGCGACATGTTCCCTGATCAGCCGGATCAGGTGAAGCGTGCCCTGGCTATGGCCGGCGAGAATGATCGGTTGCCCCGGCGGTATCTGAGCGAGGAAGCTTTCGAAGGCGCGCTCGACGTCGTGATAGGCGAAGTCGAACGCTTTCTGGCTGTTGGCATCGCGGGCGAGGAAGGCGCCAAGCACCGCCTGCCGGTAACGCGGTGCCCAAACCGTTCCGACGGAGTTGAAGACGCTGGCTTCGTTGCGAGCGAAAAGCACCTGTCGCCCGGAAGATTCCCGATCGTCCGCAGCGACGTTCCAGCTCTTGCGGGTAAGCGCGCTGGTTGGCAGCACGTAGAATATCGCGACTGGTTGCTGGTGGGCGGCCTCGACGCCGCGAGGCAGCCAATGTGCCGGATCGTGGGGCATGTCCGGTCGGGCGAGCCACGCGCCTGGCGTGGCATAGTCGGGGGCGGGGGCCGCGGGGCTGGCCCAATCATCCTTCGGTACGAAGGCGATGCGGAGCATTTTGTCGGGGAACAGGTTCCACGCGATTCCGGCGGCGATAACCAGCACGATGAGTGCCGCGACTATGTAGAGAAAGCGGCGTGCCAGCACTGTCGCGCTCCTGTTGGCGTTGGATCGCCCCCATATCGATGGTTTGTGCGCGGATGTCATCCCGCCAGATGGCCGCTGCGCTTGATGCGGCGTCCGTCCGATGCTAGCCGCGTGGCCTTTAACAGCATCAGGATGATCATGTCCGTCGACAGCGCCACAGTCCGCAAGATCGCCAGCCTCGCGCGCATCGCAGTCAGCGATGCCGAGGCAGAGGCGCTCGCGCCCGAACTCAGCAAGATATTGGGCCTCGTCGAGCAATTGAGCGAAGTCGATACCACGGGGATAGCCCCGCTCGCCGCCGTGGTGCCCAACCATCTGCGCCTGCGCGACGACGTCGTTACCGATGGCGATATCCGCGACAAGATACTCAAGAATGCGCCGCAGGCCGAGCATGGCTTCTTCGCGGTGCCGAAGGTGATCGAATAGTGACCGAGCTTACCAACCTGACCGTCGCCGGGATCCGCGACGGTTTCCGCAATGGCGATTTCACCGCGCGCGAAGTGGCCGAGGGCTTCATCGGCCAGGTCGAGGGTGCGCGGGCGCTGAATGCGTTCATCATCGAGACGCCCGATCATGCGATCGCGGCGGCCGAGGCGGCGGATCGCGGCCGCGCTGTCGGCGAATTCGGAGCGCTTTCCGGCGTGCCGATGGGGATCAAGGACCTGTTCTGCACCGAGGGTTACCAGACCACGGCGGCGAGCCACATCCTCGAAGGCTTTGTGCCGACCTACGAATCAACCGTGACGGCGAAGCTTTTCGGCGCCGGTGCCGGCATGCTGGGCAAGCTCAACATGGATCAGTTCGCGATGGGCTCGTCGAACGAGACCAGCGCTTTCGGCAATGTGATTTCGCCCTGGCGTCGCAACAATGGCGACGGAGCCGCGCTGGCGCCGGGCGGTTCGTCCGGCGGCTCTTCGGCGGCGATCGCGGCGCGGCTGTGCCCGGCGGCGACCGGCACTGACACTGGCGGTTCGATCCGCCAGCCTGCTGCCTTTACCGGCATTTCGGGGATCAAGCCGACCTATGGCCGTTGTTCGCGCTGGGGCATCGTCGCTTTCGCCTCGTCGCTCGACCAGGCTGGGCCGATGGCACGCGACGTGCGCGATTGCGCGATCCTGCTCGAGGTGATGACCGGGTTCGATCCGAGGGATTCGACCTCGCTCGACCTGCCGGTGCCCAATTGGCAGGCGGCGCTTTCGGGTGATCTCAAGGGCAAGCGGATCGGGATTCCCAAGGAATATCGTGTCGACGGGATGCCGCCTGAGATCGAGGCGCTCTGGCAGCAGGGTATCGCCTGGATGAAGGATGCGGGGGCTGAGATCGTCGATGTCTCGCTGCCGCACACCAAATATGCGCTGCCGGCTTATTACATCATCGCCCCGGCGGAAGCCTCGTCCAACCTCGCGCGCTATGATGGCGTTCGCTACGGGCAGCGCGAACTGCCGGACGGCGCAGGGCTTCAGGACATGTATGCCGCGACCCGCGCGGCCGGCTTCGGCGACGAGGTAAAGCGCCGGATCATGATTGGCACCTATGTGCTTTCGGCGGGCTATTACGACGCCTATTATACGCAGGCGCAGAAGGTCCGGGCGCTGATCGCGCGGGATTTCGAGCAGGCCTGGACGAAGTGCGACATGCTCCTCACCCCGACCGCGCCTTCGGCGGCGTTCGGGCTTGGCGAGAAGCAGGCCGATCCGATCGCGATGTATCTCAACGATGTGTTCACGGTGCCGGCGTCGCTCGCCGGGCTCCCCGCGATGTCGGTGCCCGCCGGGCTCGACTCGCAGGGCCTGCCGCTTGGGCTCCAGATAATCGGCAAGCCGCTCGACGAGCAGGGCGTGCTCGATGCGGGGCTCGCGATCGAGGAACGCGCAGGGTTCACGGCACGCGCCGGAAAGTGGTGGTAAGATGAGCAACTATCGTATCCAGGGCGCCACCGGCGAGTGGGAAGTCGTCATCGGGCTCGAGGTCCATGCGCAGATCACTTCGAACGCTAAGCTGTTTTCGGGCGCCTCGACCAGGTTCGGCAATGAGCCGAACGCCAATGTCAGCCTCGTCGATGCGGCGATGCCGGGGATGTTGCCGGTGCTGAACCGCGAGTGCGTGCGGCAGGCGGTGCGGACCGGGATGGCAATCGATGCGCAGATCAACAAATGGTCGCGGTTCGACCGGAAGAATTATTTCTATGCCGATCTTCCGCAGGGCTACCAGATCAGCCAGCTCTATCATCCGATCGTCGGCGAGGGATCGCTGCTGATCGATGCCGACGAGAAGGCGGGGATCCCGGAACCGAAGACCATCGGCGTCGAGCGGATCCATATCGAGCAGGATGCGGGCAAGCTGATGCATGACCAGCATCCCACTCGCTCCTATGTCGATCTCAATCGCTGCGGCGTCGCGCTGATGGAAATCGTCTCGCGGCCTGATATGAGTTCGCCTGCAGAAGCAGGGGCTTATATTCGGAAGCTCAGATCAATTCTCCGCTATGTCGGCTCGTGTGACGGCAATATGGAGGAAGGCTCGATGCGCGCCGACGTCAATGTCAGCGTGCGCCGGGCTGGCGAAGAACTTGGCACGCGAACCGAGACCAAGAACGTCAATTCGGTTCGCTTCGTGATGCAGGCGATCGAGTATGAGGCTGGCCGCCAGGTCGACGTGCTCGAAGCGGGCGGCAAGATCGTCCAGGAAACGCGGCTTTTCGATCCCGACAAGGCAGTCACTCGCTCGATGCGATCGAAGGAGGACGCGCATGATTATCGCTACTTCCCCGATCCCGACCTGCTGCCGCTCGAACTCGAGGACTCGTTCCTGGTGGATTGCCGGGCGAGCTTGCCTGAGCTTCCGGACGCCAAGCGGGCGCGGTATCGCGATGCGCTCGGCATCTCGGCCTATGCGGCTGACGTGATTACGGCGGATGTCGAGACCGCACGCTGGTTCGAGACGCTGCTCGCTGCTGGCGCCGAGGCGAAGGCCGGGGCTAACTGGCTGACCTCCGAACTGTTCGGCGCGCTCAACCGGCTTGGCCGGACGATCAGCGATTGCCCGGTGAGCCCGGTGCAGGCGGCGCAGCTGCTGGCGCTGGTGGCTGACGGAACGCTCTCGGGCAGCCTCGCCAAGCAGGTGTTCGAAATCATGCTCGAAAGCGGCGAGGATCCAGCGAAGATCGTCGACGAGCGCGGCATGAAGCAGACCAGCGATACCGGCGCGATCGAGGCAGTGATCGCGGGCATCCTCGCGGCCAATGCCGACAAGGTCGAGCAGTATAAGGGCGGCAAGGAAGCGCTGTTCGGCTTCTTCGTCGGACAGACGATGAAGGCGATGGCGGGCAAGGCCAATCCCAAGGTCGTGAACGACCTGCTCAAGAAGGCGCTCGAGGCTTAGGAATCGGCTTGTCGTATCTATTTGATTAATTGCGAAATATAGTCGACACTCGCCCTTCCTGAGGGGGTGCGTGATGCGACGATATTGCCTGATCGCGGCGTTGATCGCGATCGCATCCCCCGCCGCCGCGCGGATCGACATTCCGCCGCCGGTTTCGGTAACTCCGCTGCCGCCGGGGACCGAGACTCGTCCGGTCAAGCTCGCCAAGATCGTCGTCGACTTGCGGCGCGGCGAGACCTATGGGCAGATCCAGCGCTACATGCTGTGCGTTGGCGGCGAGCCGCTGATCTGGAAGGGCGGCCGAATCCAGCTCGATCCCCAGGATTTCAACGAGGTGTTCAAGGACGAACTCGACAAGCTCGGCTTCGATGTCGTCGGCATGTCAGCGAACCTGTTCGATGAGCGCGGCGACAATCGTGCGGAGTTTCTGGTGGGCGGCACGATCCGCTCGATGATGGTGGACGTCTGCTTCCCCTATGCGGGGATCGGCAACGCGCTCGCCGCCAAGGGCAGCGCGACGATGGAGGTCGAGTGGCAGGTCTATAACTGGCTCGACCATCGGATCGTCGCGACCGCGACGACGCGGACCGGGTTCAGGCAGGCGAAATCGGATATGGGCGGGGTCGCCTCGATCGTGTTCGCTGCGTTTGGCGAGAATGTCCGCGCGCTCGTGGCGACCGGGAAGCTGCAGAAGGCGCTGGTCGGCAGGCCAGCCGATTTCCGAGTCGCGCATCGGCCGAATTCGAAATACCGGCCATTGCGGCTCGTTTCGGGTGGAGCGGTGGCGACACGGCTTTCCGACGCGGTTGGATCGACGGTAATGATCCTTTCGGGCGATGGCCATGGCAGCGGCGTCCTGCTCGGCCAGCAGGGCTATGTGCTGACCAACCAGCATGTCGTCGGCAATGCCGCCTATGTGAAGATCCGCTGGTCGGACGGCGCGGAGGGGCTCGGCGAGGTGGTGCGAGTCGATCCCGGGCGCGATGTCGCGCTGGTGAAGTGCGATCCGCGCGGCCGACCTGCCCTGCGATTGCGTGCGGCTGAGGCTGGGGTCGGAACGCCGGTCTTCGCAATCGGTGCCCCGCTGCAACAGCGACTGCAGAACAGCGTGACTCGCGGGATCGTCTCGGCGCACCGCGTGCTCGACGGCTATGATTATATCCAGAGCGACGCGGCGGTCGCGCCGGGCAACAGCGGCGGGCCTTTGGTGGACGATAACGGCAATTTGATTGGCATCACGGTCTCCGCGATGACGATCTCCTCGACGAGTATGATCGCGTGCAGAATGTGGAATTCCGGCAATCGCTGGCGGAATTGATGAAGAATTTGTCCGATCGCGCCGCACGCGTGCAGATCGTGCTCGCCGGCGTCGCCAACGATCTCCAGGAACTGACCGGCTATATCCCCTCGATCCGGCGCAATGTCGTCGGAGTCGCGATGCCGCGGATGAACGAATCGGAGATCAGGGCGCTGCTGCGAATCGGCGAGCAGGCTGCGGGAATCCAGTTCGACGATGCGGTGACCAGCACCATCGTGCTGCTGGCCAACGGTTCGCCCTACCTCGTGCGATTGCTGGCGCATCATGCCAGCATGCGGGCGCTCGATGCGAATCGGCTCGTGGTGGTGCTCAACGATGTCTGGAATGCGCTCGACCGGGTGATCGATGAAGCGCACAGCCGGCTTTCACAGCACACCCTCCGCCAGCTCGAACGCGCTCCCGCCGCCGATGCACAACTGCTCGCTGCCGTTGCGCGTGCCGCCAACACGCCGGACGGCTGGTTCACCGCGCGGGATATCATCGACCTGCTCGGTGGCCGGACCGAGGCCATGGCCTATACGCAATCGCCCTCCGAGCCGTTGAGCAAGGAGCATTTGTGGCGGGATGCCTTTCTCGACACGCGCCGCGATGGCGATGACGTCAGCTATCGTTTCCGTGACGAAGCGCTGCCGACTTATCTCTGGATGCTCATCGCGCGTGACCGGTTGTCGATCGACAATCTGACGAATGCGCCGATCGAAAGCAGTTCGGGCGGTGGCTGAGACGCCGCTGGAGGGGAGCGGCAGCATGCTGCCGTTCGTCTCGGTGGTGGTACCGCATCTCAACCAGACCGAAGCCCTGGCCAGCTGTATCCGGTCGCTCGATGCCCAGAGCTACCCGCGCGATCGGATGGAATGGATCGTGGTCGACAATGGCTCGCGGTGCGATCTCGCAACCCTCCGCGAGAGGCATCCCGACGTCATCCTGCTTGCGGAACCACAGCCGGGGCCCGGCCTCGCTCGCAATCGCGGCGTCGCTGCTGCGCGAGGCGAGATACTCGCCTTCATCGATGCAGATTGCCGCGCGCATGAGGACTGGGTGCGCACACTTGTCGACGCAATTGCTGGACAGGACGGGCTTGGGCCGGTCGGCGGCGACGTTCGTATCGACGTTGGCAATGCCGAGCGACTGACCGCGCTGGAATCCTACGAATCGGTGTTCGCCTATCGCCAGCGGCTCTACATCGAGCGACACGGCTATTCGGGAACCGGCAACCTCGCGATGGCGCCCGAAATTTTCACGCGAGTCGGTCCGTTCGGCGGGATCGCGATTGCCGAGGATGCCGATTGGGGCAAGCGCTCGGCGGCGGCGGGGCGACCGCTCAGCTATGTGCCCGGAATGATCGTCTACCATCCCGCGCGCGCGTTATTCTCGCAGCTCCAGGCCAAGTGGCGCCGACATGTGGCGCATCAGCTCGAAACACACCGCGCGGCGGGGAAATCGGACCTCGCATGGCTGATGCTGGCCGTTGCGGTGTTGCTGTCGGTCGTTCCCCACACCTTCAGGATGCTCGTGTCCGACCGGCTATCGGGGGCGCGCAATCGGCTGCGTGGGCTGCCGGTGCTGCTCCGGATACGCTGGTATCGCTTCGGGGAAATGCTCCGGCAGGCGCGCCATGCGGAAAGCGCAGCGGCCGACTGGAATCGCGTCTAGAGCCGGAAGGCGTCAGGTTGAATACCCCCGCTCATCCTGAGGAGGGGCTGAGCCCGCCTCCGACCCGTTCATCCTGAGGAGCCATTGAGCTTGTCGAAATGGCGTCTCGAAGGACGCTCCGGTGTGGTCCTTCGAGACGGGTCTTCGACAAGTGCTCAGCCCCTCCTCAGGATGAGCGGGGGAGGTAAGCTCAATGGCTCCTCAGGATGAGCGGAGGAGGAAAGGACTCAATGTCGTTCTGCTCCAGCGTATTCGCCGAGGAAATCGAGGAGGAGACGAGTCAATTGCTCGGGCGCCTCGACTGGCACCATATGGCCTGACCCGCCGATTTCTTCAGCGCGGGCATCGGGCATATTGGCTGCCATCGCCCGGTGGGCCTCGGGCGGTGACCATGCATCCTCGCTGCCCGCCGCCAGCAGGGTGGGGCAAGCCACCTCGCCAAGCAGCGCGCTACGATCCGGACGGGAAAGCAGTGCGCGTTGCTGGGCGCCGAAATCTTCCGGCGCGCAGCGCATGAGCATCGCGGTAATCCCGGCCACCAAACCCATGTCGCCGCGCGCTTTCGCGCCAAGCATTGGCGGCAACCAGCGAGCCGCGACCGCAGCCATGCCCTCGTCGAGCGCGAGCGCGGCGAGCGCAAGGCGGCCCTCCGCTTCGGCATCGGTCGCGCCCGCCGCACCAGTATCGAGCAGGACGAGTCGGGCTATCCGATCGCGCGCGCGGGCGACCGCCTCGAGAGCCACGCGACCGCCCATCGAATGACCGACGAGGCATAATGGCCCGGCCGTGGCGTCGAGCAGGCGCTCCGCCATCCCGCCGAGCGTCTCGCATCCGTCGTTCCGCGCGATGGTGACTGGACCGAGGCGCGACAGCGGGCCGAGCTGGTGTCGCCAGACCCATCCGTCATTCATCAGCCCAGGGATCAGGACAATGTGCATGCGCCGCTTCTCTCATGATCAGGGATCGCGATCCAGAGATGACCGTTAGCGCTATGATGCAGCTTGTGGTTGATATTGCGAACTGGGTGGCGCCGGCTGCGACGATGGTCGCGGCGATGATGACCGCCGCAAATCTCGGCTCGCGAATCACGGGCTGGGGTTTCGTGGTGTTCCTGCTCGGATCGGTCGCGTGGATGATCGTGGGGATCGCCAATGGCGAGCGTGGCCTCCTCATCACCAACGCGCTGCTCGCCGTGGTCAACGTCATCGGCGCGTGGCGATGGCTGGGCCGGCTCGCAGTGCATGACGAAGGCGCGCGCGCCGCGATGGAGGCAAGCCGGGACGTGCGGGCGCCGACGCTTTTCCACCCCGGCCATATCGCAGGCTCGCCGGTGAAGGACGATGCGGGCGAAATCGTCGGCCATGTTGTCGACGTGATGGCCGAATGCGAGACCGGGCTCATCGGCTACGTCGTCGTCGGCGAGGGGAGTGCGCTTGCGCTTCAGGAGCGGCTGCACGCGGTGCCCTGGAAGGCGATCAGCGTGGAAGGCGAGGAGATCAGCCTTCGCATGAACAAGGTCGAACTGGAGGCGATGGAGGCGATTTCACCCGACGCCTGGCCGGTGCGAGCGGCGCCGGCTTGAAGGTCAGTCGAGCTGCCCGATGCCGTCGCAGCTCAGGTCGAACGCGGCGAGGCCGGCTTCAAGATAGGCGGCCAGCATCGGCATTTCGCGCAATTGGCCGATCACATCCTGGGAATCGCCTTCATTGGCCTCCTCGAGTGCCTCGTCCCATTCGGCCGCTTCGAAGCTCCCCCGTCCGACAAGCGCTAGCGCGAGGATCTCGGCGAGTTCATCCTCGGCGAGATCCTCGAGCAGCGTGCTTACTTCCTCTTCGATCGCGGTGTTCGCTTCATCCTCGATCACAGCATAGGGATCGTCGGAATCGGTGGGATCTTCCTCATCGTCGGTCTCGATCCCGGGCACCTGCGCTTCGAGCTCGCGAGCGCGCACGATCAGTCGGCAGACCGAATCCAGCGATACGACAAGCTCCATCACGCCCTCTTTTTTCGGTGATCCGTTGCGAACGCCGGACCGGGCGGCCGGTTCCCGCTCAGGCGACGGGAACCAGCGACTTGAGCGGTATTTCCGGATCGGCCAGTTGATCGACCGGCGCTTCGACACCACCGAGCACGAGCGCCCGGCCCTGGACATAATCCTTGGTGGCATTGACGCAATCGAGCGCGATCACCTTGCCTTTGCGCAGGTAGACGATCGAGAAGCTCCGGTTTGCCGGATCGCCGCGCTGGACGATCTGGTCGAACCCGGTTGAGAGGCCGATGGTCTGCAGTCGCAGGTCATACTGATTGGACCAGAACCACGGCACCGCATTGTAGCGGACGAGCTCGCCGTTGATCGCCTTGGCGGCGATCGTCGCCTGGTCATTCGCGTTCTGGACCGATTCGAGGCGGATCTTGGCACCGTCGCAAAAGCCGTTCTCATGCGCGGCGCAATCGCCGATCGCGTAGACATCGGGCAGGCTGGTGCGGCAATGCTCATCCACATCGACGCCGTTGCTGCCGATGGCACCGGCTGCGGTGAGCGGCTGGGTGGCGGGAACGATGCCGATGCCGACGATTACCATCTGTGCTGGGAGAACTGTGCCGTCGCCGAGGCGGACGCCGGTGACCTTGCCGTCCAAGCCCTCGATCGCGGCGACCGAAGCGCCGAGCTGGACATCGACGCCATGGGCGCGATGCTCGGCCTCGTAGAAGCGCGACAGCGGCTCACCCGCGACGCGCGCCAGGACTCGATCGAGCGCCTCCAGCACGGTGACCTTCTTGCCGAACTTCTTGGCCAGCACGGCAGCCGCTTCGAGCCCGATATAGCCGCCACCGATCACGACGACCTCGTTGACCGTGCCGACCTCGGCAAGCATTGCATCGGCATCGGCGCGGGTGCGGACTCCATGGACGCCAGCGAGATCATTGCCGGGCACGGGAATCTTGCGCGGGCTGCCGCCGGTCGCCCAGATCAGCGAGCCGTAGCCGATGCTGCTACCGTCGCCGAGCGTGACGCTATGCGCCACAGGATCGACCGAAACGACGCGGCGTTCGAGCAGCAGGCTGACATTGCGATCGCCCCAGAAGGTCGCCGGGCGAATCAGGATACGCTCGAAGCTTTTCTCGCCCGAGAAATATTCCTTGGAGAGCGGGGGGCGTTCGTAAGGCGGCTCGGCCTCGTCGCCGAGCAGCGCAACCGTGCCCGGAAAATTGAGCTGGCGCAGCGCGACAGCAGCCTGCGCTCCGCCATGACCCGCGCCAACTATGAGAATGTCATACCGATCCATTCACTCTCTCCCCACGGGAACTTTGCCCCCGACTGATTCGCATCCGCGGCAACGCTCTAATGCGCCGCCTCGCATCGCGCCAGTTGACCCTGACGCATCCCCTGCCTATAGGCCCGCCTCGCCCGGGGAAAATGATGTCGGTCAAAGATCGGCGGCTGAAGTCCGGGGCCCTGAACGGGGCGGAGTAGCTCAGCTGGTTAGAGCAGCGGAATCATAATCCGCGTGTCGGGGGTTCAAGTCCCTCCTCCGCTACCATTTCGAATTCGTAATAAACAATCGGGTCGTTATGGGCCCGCGCGCTGCTCAGAGCGCTGCTTCATCGCATAGGCATATTACTGCTGGTCCCGCGGGTGATATGAAATCCGCCCATATAGCGTTGTGGTGTTCGATGATCTTAACAGCAGGCAAGTGAGGACGATCGGAAGTGGTATGGCCATCGACAGGCACGATCGTTTTATATCCCTTCGCCAAGGCACTGCGCACGGTCGTATCGACACAATAATCTGTCGCACATCCGGTGATTATAAGTTTGGTTATCGATGATTTGCATAAAATGTCTTCAAGCTCGGTGGCGAGAAAGGAGTCGCACGACTTTTTGAAGATTCGGATGTCAGTCGTGGTGACGTCAAGGCTGGGAAGCAGTTGAAATCCGGGCAGGGAAGGGTGGTGCGGATCGCCTGGCGGGCCCTCATGCTGAACGAATATCACCACACCATTTGTCGATCGCACCTGCGCTGCAAGGGCATTAAGCCGCTCAACCAATCGGCGGTCATCGTACCTTGGGTTAGCTTCAGTGAAAGAGCCCACCTGCATGTCTACGATGACAAGTGCTTGGCTCGCCATTAGGCTCAACATCCAATATATCAAACAAAGACCAATACTTAATATAGGAACTTGCGGCCTTGGGCAACGGATGAGGTGGTCGGGTGGTCGCCTGCTAAACCAGACCCTTAGCGTCCGACGCGATTGCCCGGGATTCGTTATAGCGGCTGGAACATCACCAGCGCATCGACAAATCCTTCGGTAGGATGTTCGAAGGCGTGAGGCAGTCGGCCTACCGTTTTGAATCCAAGCGATTGCCAGAGGTGGATCGCGCGTTCATTCGTGCTCACGACAAAATTGTACTGCATGCCTTTGTAGCCTCGCAGCCGAGCATAGTTCAGCGAGTGCTCACACATGCGACGCGCGATTCCTCGACCTGACGCGTTCTCGTGGGTCATATAGCCACAATTGCATATGTGGTGCCCCCCTCCCGCTTGATTAGTTCTGAAATAATATGTCCCCACAACAGCATTGCTGTCTTCGGCGACAAAAGTTTCACGATCTGGACCCATCCAATAGGCTAAAGCATACGCTTTGCTCATTTCGCGATCGAGGGCGTAGGTTTCACCGGCCCGGATTGTTGGGCCGATGATCGCCCAGATGGCGTCGATATCTTCAGTTTGGACAGGCCGAATAATCATTACAATAGGTTAGAGGAATTTTTTCACAGGGGCAAAAGGGACGATTTCACGCGCTTCCGATGAAGCTGCCGTGAGCCGTGCAAGGCGCTGTTCAACTCAACGCAGGCCTCCGCCCCCATCCGAATCCTTTATGCGCCGACAGATTTTCCTGAACGCTTGCCGTTGCCAGCCGGGGCTATTCCTCCCTATGTGCCACGCGATCGATATTGATAGCGAAGATGGAATCTCATGGCCGAGACTATTCACAGCGGGATGCTCATTCTGGGTTCGGGGCCGGCCGGGCTGACCGCGGCCATTTATGGCGCGCGGGCGGGGCTTTCGCCGGTGGTGATCCAGGGGATCGAGGCCGGCGGGCAGTTGATGACGACGACCGATGTGGAGAATTATCCCGGCTTCCGCGATGTCATCCAGGGCCCGTGGCTGATGGAGGAGATGCAGGCGCAGGCCGAGCATGTAGGCGCGCGGATGGTGTTCGACATGATCGCCAGCGTCGATTTTTCGCAGCGGCCATTCCGGCTGATCGGCGACGGCGGCACGATCTACACCGGCAATACGGTGGTGATCGCGACCGGGGCGCAGGCGCGCTGGCTCGGTCTTGAGAGCGAGACCCGATTGCGCGGGCAGGGCGTTTCCGCCTGCGCGACATGCGACGGTTTCTTCTATCGCGGCAAGAAGGTCGCGGTGATCGGTGGTGGCAATACCGCGGTCGAGGAGGCGCTATACCTCACCAATCACAGCCAGGACGTGACGCTGATCCACCGGCGTGATTCGGTGCGCGCGGAGAAAATTCTCCAGAATCGCCTTTTCGCGCATCCGCATATCAAGGTGCTGTGGAACAAGACGGTCGATCATTTCATCGGTGGCGACGGGAATTCGGGGCTCGTCGGTCTCGATCTGCGCGACACGGTGACCGGCGAGATATCGCGGCTCGATGCCGATGGTGCCTTCGTCGCAATTGGTCATGCGCCGGCGACTTCGCTGTTCCGTGGGCAGCTGGCGCTTGATTCGGACGGCTATCTGGTGGTCGAGCCAGGTACGAGCCGGACGGCGATTCCCGGCGTGTTCGCGTGCGGCGACGTCACCGACAAGCATTATCGGCAGGCGGTTACGGCAGCCGGAATGGGCTGCATGGCTGCACTGGATGCCGAGCGTTACCTGGCGCAGGCGCGCTTCGATGCGGCCGTGGCCGCCGAATAGCGGATCAGCCCGCGACCTTGCCGCGGGCGAAATCCACAAGCGCGCCGAAGGTTTCCAACATTGCGCCGTCGATTTCGTCATCGTCGATGATGAAGTGGAGGCGATCCTCGATTTCGGTGAGCAGGCCGGCGACCGCCATCGAATCGAGCTCCGGGAGCGCGCCGAACAACGGGGTCGAATCCTCGAAACCTGCCACGGCGGCTGGATCGAGTCCGAGAACCTCGCACAGTATGTTGCGGACCGTCGTATCGACCGCGTCAATCGTCGTCACTTTGCTCGTTCCCCACAGCAAATTTGCGCGTTCGCCTAGCCCGCGCGAAGCCGTCCGGCAAGCGCCGTGGTACTAGGCTTTACCGATAAACCAAGCGCGAAGAGTGCGAGGCCCGGGCTGCGATCGGGTCTTTGAACGAAAGACTTGATCGGTATCAATCTTTCTCTGGCAGTGGTGATGTGGCAGGGGTCGACGGGATGGAGCAACTTCCCGGCGATATGGCACTGCCGATCGATCACCTCGCGCTGCGCGGTGCGCCCGGCCATGCGGCCCTGATCGATCGCGCCGGACAAGTCTCCTATGCGAAGCTCGACGAGAGCATCGGCCGGTTGGCGTGGCTTCTGCGCGCGCGCGGGCTTGAGAAGGGCGATCGTGTCGCGAGCTGGCTCGCCAAGACCCGGATCGCGTGCCTGATGCCGCTCGCTGCGGCGCGTGCTGGGCTTATCCACGTGCCGGTCAATCCGCTGCTCAAGCATGCCCAGGTTGCACATATCCTCGCCGACAGCGGCGCGGCGCTGCTGATCGCTGGTGCCGCGCGGCTTGCCAGCCTCGGCGAGCATGACGTGCCGGATGAATGCACGATCATGGACGAGGCGGCGATCAACCTGGAGACCGGTGGCGTCATGACGCCATCCACCGCCGATGCGAATGAAATCGCAGCGATTCTCTATACTTCGGGATCGACGGGAAGGCCAAAGGGCGTGGTGCTGAGCCATGGCAATTTATGGCTTGGTGCGATTTCGGTTGCACATTACCTCCGCCTGGAGCCCGCTGATCGAACGCTGTGCCTATTGCCGCTCAGCTTCGATTACGGACAGAACCAGCTTTTCTCGACATGGGCTGCAGGCGGGGCGGTAGTGCCGTTCGATTATTTGCTGCCCAAGGACGTCATCCGTGCGGTGGAGCGTTTCGGGATCAGTGTTCTTGCTGGTGTGCCGCCATTGTGGGGTCAGCTTGTCCAGGTCGATTGGCCTGGTGAAACGGCTGCCCGACTGCGGGTGATCACCAATAGCGGGGGGCGACTGTCAGTGCCGCTGGTGCGACGGTTGCGGGGGCTGTTCCCTGAGGCTGCCCTGCACAGCATGTACGGCCTCACCGAAGCATTTCGTTCGACAAGCCTCGACCCCGCGCTGGTCGATGCGCATCCCGATTCGATCGGTTCGGCGATTCCGTTCGCCGAGATCGCGGTAGTGCGGCCCGACGGCAACATCGCGGACGACGACGAGGCTGGCGAACTCGTCCATGCCGGGCCGCTGGTGGCGCAGGGCTATTGGCGTGACGCCGAGCGGACGGCATTGCGCTTTCGTCCGTGGCGCGGTGGGGTTGCGGTCTGGTCGGGCGATACGGTGACTCGCGGCGCCGATGGGCTGTTGCGTTTCGTCGGGCGAGTTGACGAGATGATCAAGACGGCTGGAAATCGGGTTAGTCCAAGCGAGATCGAGGAGGTTGCATTGGCCAGCGGGTGGACGAACGATGCGGTCGCCTGGGGCGTCGCCGACGAAGCGTTGGGCCAGGCGATCCTGCTCGCGGTTGCCGGGACCGGGGATAATGACGCAGGATTGCGGAGTTTTCTCAAGAAGGAGCTCCCCAATTTCATGCAGCCCCAGGCGATTTTCTGGCATGATAGCTTGCCGCGCAACTCCAATGGCAAGCTGGATCGAGTGCGCATTGCCGCGGAGAATTCGAAGTCATGAAGCCGATGGGCGCAATTCCCGCAGACTGGACTGCCGCCAAGCTCGCTGTGCTGGCGGCAACGATCGGTGAAACACCGGCATTCGTCTACGACCTCGCAATCGTGCGCGCGCGGGTAGCGCGATTTCGCGTCGCCATGCCGGAGCAATTGCAATTGCATTATGCCATCAAGGCAAATCCTTATGCACCGCTTCTCCTGGAAATTGCGAAGATCGTCGATGGCTTCGACGTTGCTTCGGGAGGCGAAATGGAGATGGCGCTCGCGGCAGGCGTCACGCCTTCGCATATCTCGATAGCCGGTCCGGGCAAGCGGGATGCCGAACTTGCGGCGGCGATCGAGGCGGGCATCACGATCAATCTCGAATCCGAAGGCGAAGCGGATCGCGCGCTTGCGCAAGCCGGGCGGCTTGGCACTCGCCCCCGGGTCGCGGTACGCGTCAATCCGGACTTCGAGATCAAGGGCTCGGGGATGCGGATGGGCGGCGGTGCCAAGCCATTCGGCGTCGACGCCGCACGCGTCCCGGCGCTTGTTCGCCGCCTGGTGGAGGCCGGGGCCGATTGGCGAGGCTTTCATATATTTGCCGGGTCGCAGGCGCTCGACGCCGGCGCCATCATTACTGCAGAGCGCGAGACAGTGGCGCTGGCGGCGCAGCTCGCCGAGGCCGCCGGCCACGCTCCGCGCCTCGTCAATCTCGGGGGTGGCTTCGGAATTCCTTATTTCCCGGGAGAAGTGCCGCTCGATATCGAGGCGGTGGGATCGGCGCTCGCCGAGACGATCGAATCGCGGCATGAAATATTGGCCGACAGCCGGTTTGCCATCGAGCTTGGCCGCTGGCTCGTCGGTGAGGCGGGGGTCTATTTCACCCGAATCATCGACCGCAAGGAGAGTCACGGCGAGATATTCCTGGTCGTGGACGGAGGGCTTCATCATCAGCTCGCCGCGTCGGGAAATTTCGGTACCGTTGTTCGTCGGAACTATCCGGTGGCAATTGTCGGCGGTTCAGCGGATTCCTCCGAAGAAATCGCCAGCATCGTCGGTTGCCTGTGCACGCCGCTCGATCGGTTGGCCGACAAGATCATGATGCCGCGGGCCGATGTCGGCGATGTCGTCGCGATATTCATGGCCGGTGCTTATGGTGCAACCGCCAGCCCCCAGGCTTTTCTTGGGCATCCTGCGCCGAACGAAATATTGGCCGATGGTGGTATTTTGATGCGCTACCTAACCCAACCTTAACCTCCAGCAGTCATAACCAGTCCCGAACACCATGTGCATCCGGCCCAGGATGCGCAGCGAAGTCCCTGAAAGGATTGGTTGAATGTCATATCGGAAACTCACCGGGTCGCTGCTCGGCCTCACTGCAATCACGCTTGGGGGATGCACAACCAGCACGGTTGCCACCCAGCTACCGCCGGCATCTTTCGTTGCCGCCCAGGAAACCCCTGGCGACCAATATGTAATCGGCCCGCTCGATCAGCTGACCATCTTCGTATGGCGCAATCCCGAGCTTGGCGTGAAGGTCCAGGTCCGTCCCGACGGCCGAATCACCACGCCGCTGATCGCCGACATGACGGCAGTGGGCAAGACGCCCGCACAGCTTGCCGATGCCATCCAGGGCGCATTGTCGACTTATATCAACGATCCGCTGGTTTCGGTGATCGTCGATAATTTCTCCGGCACCTATTCCCAGCAGGTCCGCATCGTCGGCGCGACCGAAAAGCCCGCGTCGCTGCCTTATCGTTCGAGCATGACGTTGCTCGACGCGATGATCGCGGTGGGTGGCCTCAGCGAATATGCCGCCGGCGATAATGCTCGCCTCGTTCGCTACGATCGCAAGTCGGGCAAGCAAGTTGAATATGGCCTCAAGATCAGTCGCTTGCTCAAGCGCGGTGAATCGTCTGCCAATGTTCGGCTCGAGCCGGGTGATGTGATCATCATTCCGGAAAGCATGTTCTGAACAGAACGGCTGCGAAAGGAACTCACGCGCTCATGAACGGCATCTATCAAGAAATCCGCGTTGCGCTTCACATGGTCTGGCGTCGCCGCTGGCTTGCGCTCGGCATCGCCTGGGGCGTCTGCCTGCTCGGCTGGCTCGTGATAGGGGCACATGCAGTGCTTGCCGAAGCGGGCTACGGCTATTCATCGAGCGTCGCGCCGCTGGTGCATGATCATTATGGCTGGCCGGAGGCGCCGCGTTTTGCATATCGCCCCCTGGCGGACAGCGATTTCGTCGAATTGCCGGTCACCACGGTGCAACTGGGCGGGCGAAACTTCGCCGCCGGTGGCGGCGGATTTTTTCGCCTGTTCCCCTATGCGCTGTCGCGCTGGGCAATCCGGCGCGTGAACCAGCAAGATCATCGCCCTGCTTCCTTCTATTTCCATCCCTGGGAAATCGATCCCGAGCAGCCGCGTGTCGCAGGTGCGCCATTGAAATCCCGCATGCGCCATTACGTCAGTCTGAAAAGAATGGCCCCTAAACTGCAAAGATTGCTTGGCGATTTCCAGTGGGGTCGAACCGATGCCGTCGTGGCGGAACAGGCGGCATTGCTGTGAAGATCGTAGACAAATATTCCTCGGAAGCGATCGATGCCTGGCTGGCAAGTCGCGCCGATGCGACGCCTTTTCACCGACCTGCCTGGATGACGGCAATCGAGAAGGCTTGCGGCCATAAGGTGCATTATCTTGTGGCCGAGGACGGCAGCGGCGGCATATTGGGCCTGCTGCCACTTCATGAAGTCCGCAGCATGCTGTTCGGGCGAGCACTGGTCTCGAGCGGATTTGCGGTTTCGGGAGGAATTCTCGCTGATGATCCGGCCGTGGTTGCGGCGTTGGCAGAAGCAGCCTGGGCACTTGCGCAGCGGCTTGGCTGCCCTTCGCTCGAGTTGAAGGGGGGGATGCTCCCGATAGAACCCGCATGGCATGTCAGCGAGGATTCCTATGCAGGCTTCGTCAGGCCGCTCGCGGCGGATGACGAAGCTGAACTGCTCGCGATTCCACGCAAGCAACGGGCCGAAGTCCGGCGGGCGCTAGGGTTCGACCTCGATGTTAGAATTGGCACCAAAGCCATTGATCGCAGTGATCATTATCGGGTTTATTCCGAAAGCGTGCGAAATCTCGGCACGCCGGTTTTCCCACGCAAGCTCTTCGACTCAGTGCTCGATTCCTTCGGCGAGCAGGCCGATATCCTGACCGTCAGCCATCAAGGCGAGCCGATAGCGAGCGTCCTCAGCCTCTATCACCAGGGCGTGGTGATGCCGTACTGGGGTGGCGGCACGCGCGGGGCGCGGGCGCTGCGGGCCAACGACCTGATGTATTACGCGCTGATGGGCCATGCGAAGAAACGCGGCTGCTCGGCCTTTGATTTCGGACGCTCGAAATTCGGTACGGGGGCTTTCGGGTTCAAGAAAAATTGGGGCTTCACGCCCGAGCCGCTGGCCTATGCGGTGCGAACCGCCGATGGCGCTGCACCGCGTGCAATCAATCCGCTGAATCCGAAATATCGTCTCCAGATCGCCATGTGGCAGCGCCTGCCGCTGATGATCGCCAACATCGCAGGCCCCGTGATAGCTCGCGGACTGGGCTGATGCGCGACATAATCTTTCTTGCGCATCGGCTCCCGTGGCCGCCCGATCGCGGTGACAAAATTCGCTCCTGGAACCTGCTCCGATATCTTTCGGGGCTGGCCCGGGTTCACCTGGTGGCGTTTTCCGAAGAGGATGTCCCGCCTCCACCGTTGGAACTGGCAAGCTGCCACGTCGAGCGACCCCGCACCGGCCGCGTCGGCGGTGTCCTGTCGGCGCTTGCCACCGGCCGGCCGGCGTCGGTAGCGCTTTACGATAGCCCGACGATGCGAGGCGTGGTCGAGCGCCTGCTGCGCGAGCAGGATATCGGCACGATCTTCGCTTTCTCGGGGCAAATGGCGCAATTCGTGCCGGCTCGGCATGATGCGCGTTTCATCATGGATTTCGTCGATGTCGATTCGGCCAAATTCAGCGCCTATTCGAAGAAGGGCCCACTGCCGCTGCGCTGGCTCTATGGCCGGGAGGCGCGCCTGCTCAGTGCCTATGAGCGCGCCGTGGCGGCGCGTGCTGACTACAGCCTGTTCGTGAGCCAGGCCGAAGCGCAATTGTTTCGCGATTCGAGCTGGCTTGGCAGGGAAAAGGTGCTGGCGATCGAAAACGGCATCGACCTCGATTATCTGAGGCCGCAGCCACGTTCGGGCGATGACGGCCTCGTGGTTTTCACCGGACAGATGGATTATCCGCCCAATATCGAAGCGGTGACGAGCTTCGCCACGCGGATTTTCCCGCAGGTTCGCGATCGCAACCCGGCAGCGCGCTTTGCCATTGTCGGCCGCAATCCGGCTGCGCCAGTCCGGGCACTCGCAAGCCGTCCCGGGATCACGGTAACCGGGGCAGTGCCCGACGTTCGCCCGTGGCTCGCCAATGCCAGCCTCGTGGTCGCGCCACTCGAAATCGCACGAGGCATCCAGAACAAGGTGCTCGAAGCGATGGCGATGGCGCGCGCGGTCGTCGCCTCTCCGGCGGCGGCAGAAGGAATCGACGCCGAACATGGCCGCGATTTCATCATCGCGTCGCCCGATACGATGGCGTCGGCAATTCTCGGCTTGCTTGAAGTTCCTGCGGTGGCGGATGCGATCGGCAATGCGGCCCGAGCGCGGATGGAAACGCGCTACCGGTGGGAAGAGCGGCTTCAACCATTGGCTGGACTGCTGGGTTGAACCGGCTCGGCCGCCTTTGGCGCATCCACATCGTGGTGCTGGCGGTTGCGTTGATGGCAATCATTGCGATCTTTGCGCATGACGTGCGCGATATTGTCATGATCTGGTGGAGCAATTCGACATTCAATCATTGCCTGTTGATGCCGCCGATCATCGGCTGGCTGATCTGGCAGCGTTGGCCCGAGTTGAAACTGATCGCGCCGCGCGCATGGCTGCCAGGGCTGTTGCTCGTGGCCGGCGGAGCGTTCTGCTGGCTGCTCGGCGAAGTCGCGGACGCCAGCATCGCACGACACCTTGGCGTCGTGCTGATGCTCCAGGGTGCGATCTTGACCCTGCTTGGCGTACAAGTAGGGCGCGGACTGGCCTTTCCGCTGGCTTATGCGTTGTTTCTCGTGCCCGCCGGGGACCTGCTGGTTCCGCCGCTCCAGCTACTGACCGCGCGCATGAGCATGGCGTTGCTCGAACTCGCTGGGGTGCCGGCGCATATCGAGGGCGTCTTCATCACCATTCCCTCGGGGCTCTACGAGGTTGCGGCTGCCTGTTCAGGGGTGAAATTCCTGATTGCGATGGCGGCCTATGGGGTGCTCGTCGCGAATGTCTGCTTTCGAAGCTGGACGCGCCGCATCCTTTTTGTGGTCGCTGCGCTCGTGCTGCCAGTCCTCGCCAACGGCGTTCGCGCCTGGGCGACAATCTACATCGCCTATCGCATCAATCCCTCCTTTGCCGACAAGTTCGATCATGTCGTCTTCGGCTGGATCTTCTTCGGCGTCGTGATCAGCCTGCTGATGGCTGGCGGCTGGCGCTATTTCGATCGACCGGTGGGAAGCTCCTGGCTAGCACCGCTCCCGCCGGCGAAGGCGAGGACGCTTGCCCGGCGATCGAACTGGGTGCCCGGCTTTGCGGGCGTGCTGGCAATCGCCTTCGGGGCGCTGGCCCTGACGTCGACCGCATCGACATCGGCGGCAAAGCTGCCCGAGCATCCGGGCTTGCCCCTGGTTGCCGGCTGGCGGGCAGTCCCCCAATCGGGCGTGGCGTGGAAGCCTCATTTCGATAGCGCCGACCACCTGCTTGTCGGCGAATATGCGGACAGCAGCGATCGTCGGGTCGCTCTCGCCATCGCGATCTATGGCGGGCAGGGCGCCGGGCGGGAGATGGTCGGCTACGGGCAGGGTGCGGTCGATGGCCCACGCGGCCGCTGGGCATGGACCGATAACCAGCCCTCGCCGGCAGGTGGGCAGGCTTTTCGCATGACTGGTCCCGGCGGCGTTGTGCGCGAGGCTATCACCTTCTACCGGGTGGGCGACATTATGACGGGCAGCGAAATCCGGGTGAAGATCGAGACATTGAAGGCCAGATTCCTGCCGGGCCCGAAGCAAGCCGTGGCGACGATCGTGACTTCGCCCAATCCGGGCGGGCGTGTTGCGATCGACGATTTTCTCAAGCAACTCGGGCCTGTCGATGCGTTGGCGGACCGCTTATCCGGCCGGGAGGGCTGACGCCACATGTGCGGTATCGCCGGCATATTTCATCGCCAGACGGCAAAGCCAGTCGATCCGGCACGCGTGCGCGTGATGACCGATGCGATGGTTCATCGCGGACCCGACGGCAGCGGTATCTGGACCGCGCCGGGGGTCGGGCTCGGGCACCGTCGCCTTGCGATCATCGATCTTTCGACCGGCGATCAACCGATGACGAGCGCCGACGGCGGGCTCACCGTCGTCTTCAACGGCGAAATATACAATTTTCGCGACGTTCGCCGTCAGCTCGAAGCATCGGGTGCGGTCTTTCGCACGAACAGCGACACCGAAGTCATCCTCCACGGCTGGCGCAAATGGGGGCCGGACTGCGTCTCGCATTTCGACGGGATGTTCGCTTTCGCCCTATACGACCAGGCTTCGGGCGCACTTTTCCTGGCGCGCGACCGGCTTGGGGTGAAACCGCTTTTCTATAGCGAATTGTCGGACGGCTGCGTGCTGTTCGCGTCGGAACTGAAGGGCATAACGGCTCATCCCTTGTTCCGCCGGGCGCCTGAAGTGACCGCGATCGAGGATTATATGGCCTATGGCTATGTGCCCGACGACAATTGCCTGCTGGCGGGGGTCAAGAAGCTTCCGGCCGGCCATCATCTTACCCTCAGGCGCGGGCAAGCATTTCCGCAGCCGGTGCAATATTGGGATATCAGCTTCGCCGATCGCGCACGCGGCAGCGCTGCCCAGCTCGAGGAAGAGCTGGTCGATCTGATGCGCAAGGCAGTGACATCGCGGATGATCGCCGACGTTCCGCTTGGCGCATTTCTCTCTGGTGGCGTGGATAGCAGCGCCGTTGTCGCGATGATGGCCGAAGCGTCGAGCAAGGCGGTTGCTACCTGCTCGATCGGCTTCGATCAGAGCGATCATGATGAAACGCGATATGCTGCCCTCGTTGCCGAGCGTTTTGCGACCGATCATCGCATGCGGATCGTCGCCGCCGACGATTTCAGCCTGATCGACCGGCTGGTCGATGCGTTCGACGAGCCATTCGCCGATGCTTCGGCGCTCCCGACCTATCGAGTCTGCGAACTGGCGCGCGAGACTGTGACCGTGGCGCTTTCGGGCGATGGCGCCGACGAGGCATTTGGCGGCTATCGTCGCCATGCCTTTTTCCTGGGTGAATCGCGTGCGCGCGGCTTGCTGCCGATCGGGCTGCGGCGTCCGCTGTTCGGGGCGTTGGGCAATGTCTATCCCAAGATGGACTGGGCGCCGCGGCCGTTGCGATTCAAGACGACATTCCAGGCGCTCGGCCTCAGCGACGGCGAGGCTTATGCCGATGCAGTCGGGGTGACGACTGCCCGGATGCGAAAGCGACTATTCAGTGCCGATGCGCATCGCGAGCTTGCCGGGCACCGCGCCGAGGATCGCTACGTGCGGACGATGGAATCGGCGCCGGCGCGCGATCCACTCGATCGCGCCCAATATGCGGACATGAAGATCTGGTTGCCGGGCGATATCCTCACCAAGGTCGATCGCGCGAGCATGGCGGTGAGCCTCGAAGCGCGCGAGCCACTGCTCGATCACCGGCTGATGGAATTTGCCGCGCGCTTGCCGGTCAACCTGCGCGTACGGCGCGGCACGGGCAAATATCTGATGAAGCGGGCGATGCGGCGATTCCTGCCGGACGAAATTCTCTACCGACGCAAGATGGGCTTCGTAACGCCGATTAGCGGCTGGTTCAGGGGCAGCCTTGCCGGCGAGGCACAGGCTATCGCACAGGGATCAGCGCTTGCCGAAACGGGACTGTTCGACATGGAGGTGGTTCGCCGCCTCGTCACCGATCACCAGCGCGGGCTGGCGGATAACGGGCGAACGCTCTGGCAGTTGTTGATGCTCGATCGCTCGCTGAAGAAGCAGTTCGGCTTGGGCTGAGGCGGTTGCGTGGCTATTAGCCGCCTACCGCCTCAATCGTCATCCCCGTCCCCTTCTTCGTCATCCCGGCGGACGCCGGGATCCACGGCACGGTGGTCGTTCGATCGCAAGACCTGTGGGTCCCATGGATCCCGACTTTCGTCGGGATGACGGGAAGAATGCGTCGGGATGACGGCGTGGGCTCGGGATTACGAACGGAGGACTACGTCAGAGATCGAAGCCGACGCTCAGGAAGCCCGGTACCGGGCCATTCCAGCCGCCATCGTCTTCCGGATCGACCGACTTGGCGCGGGCGACAACAGGTTCCGGTCGGGGAGCAGGCGACGAGCGCTGGTCAGGGGCTGGCCTTGCCGGTGCATCGCGGACTGGCGTGGCTGCCACGATTTCATCGGCGACGGGAGCTGCTTCTGCCGCAGGCTTGGCGCCACCGCGAGGGCGACGTTCGCGCTTGGGGCGTTCGCTCGTTTCGCGGGGTTCTTCCGTCCGCGTTTCGGTCGCTACCAAGCCCGAGGGACCAACCCTGGGAATCTTGCCGCCAGTAAGCTTTTCGATCGCATCGACTGCTTCGGCATCCTCGGGGGTGACCAGCGTGAACGCTGCGCCCTTGGCGCCAGCACGGCCGGTACGACCGATACGATGGACATAATCATCCGGATGCCATGGCACGTCGAAATTGAAGACGTGGGTGACGCCCTTGATATCAAGGCCACGTGCCGCGACGTCCGACGCCACGAGAATATTGATCTCGCCGCTCTTGAAGCGGTCAAGTTCCTTCAGCCGCTCGGATTGCTCCATGTCGCCATGGATCTGGCTGGCCTTGAAGCCATTTTGCTGGAGGCTGGAAGTAAGCTCCCGCACAGTGGTCTTGCGGTTCGAGAAGATGATCGCCGTCGTGACCTCATCGTTGCGGAGAAGGCCGCGCAACACATCGCGCTTCTGGCGCGCGGTAGGCACTTCGACGAGCTTCTGTTCGATCAGCAGGTTCGACGATGCGGGGCGCGCGACCTGGATCTGCTTGGGATTGGAGAGAAACTTGTCGGCAAGCTTCTTGATCGGTGCGGGCATCGTCGCGGAAAACAGCAAAGTCTGCCGCGTCGCGGGCAGCTTGGTGCAGATTTCCTCGATATCCGGGATGAAGCCCATGTCGAGCATGCGATCGGCTTCGTCGATGACCAGCATCGCGCAGCCGGAAAGCAGGATCTTGCCGCGCTGGAACAGGTCCATCAGCCGGCCCGGCGTTGCGATAAGGACGTCGACGCCCTTTTCAAGCGCCGCAATCTGCTCACCCATGTTAACACCGCCTATGAGGAGTGCCATGGAAAGCTTGTGATATTTGCCGTATTTCTCGAAATTCTCGGCAACCTGCGCAGCGAGTTCGCGCGTTGGCTCGAGGATCAGGGATCGCGGCATGCGCGCCCGTGCGCGGCCCTGCGACATGATATCGATCATCGGCAGCACGAAGCTTGCGGTCTTGCCGGTTCCGGTTTGAGCGATGCCGATAAGATCCCGCATCATCAGGATCGGCGGGATCGCCTGGGCCTGGATCGGCGTGGGTTCAGTGTAACCGGATTCCTCAACCGCGCGAAGCAGTTCGTCGGAAAGACCGAGATCGGCAAATGTCATGCGATATCCGAAATGGGAGTGGCGTCAAGCCGTGTGCCACGACGACGCCCGGCGCCTGACGGCTAACAGCTATTTTGTCAAGCAAATTGGGTGCCAGCAGGCTCCAGGCGAACTTATCTTGGCAATAATTGGCGAAAGCGCCTGATCTGGCACTCGCCGCCCGATCGCGCGTGGATTGCGTCGCGATCTGCGCAGATCATGCCGTCAGTTGGATCGGGCCTCAGGTAGAAGCCGTTGTAGAAATCGAGCGCCGGGCAGGAGGATTTCAGTTCGGCGCGGACTCGACCTCCGCCAGGGAGAATGAAATCGACCCGCTCAAGCGAGACCAGGATGGCGCCCGCTATGCCGCGACCAGCGATGCATTTCGGACCTTTTCGCTCTTTCCAGCGACGAACCGGGGTAGCCATCGGCCCGGTCTTGGTCGGCACGCGGATGATGATGCGTCGGCGCACGATCAATTCGGAAAATTCGGCAGCCGGCTGCGGCACCACTTGCGGTGGTTGCTGCGAGAACATCAGAAGAGTTATCAGTGCCGCCGAGATCACGTTCCATTACCTATCCATGACGGCCTTCCCCGACCGCACTTGAACGGTTGATTAATTGGCGGCGGAATCACCACCGGTCTATAGGCTATGATCATGAATCTTCTTGCTCCCCATTCCGAACTTCTCGCCACACTCCAGCGGCGCCTTGGACCGCACGGGTTCACCACGGATCCTTTTGACATGGAGCCGTGGCTGACGGACTGGCGCGGGCGTGTCCGTGGCGAAGCGGCGGCGCTGCTTTCGCCCGCCAACCGGGAGGAAGTCGCGGATATCGTGCGCCTCGCGGGTGCAGCGCGAGTCGCTATCGTGCCGCAGGGCGGAAATACCTCGATGGTGGCCGGTGCCACACCGGTGGCGGGCTCGTTGCTGCTCTCTTTGCGGCGCATGCGAGCGATCCGCTCGATTTCGCCAGACGATAATATAGCCACGGTCGAGGCGGGCGTTATCCTCTCCGACCTTCATGATGCCGCTGCCGCGATCGGGCGCCGCTTTCCGCTGTCACTCGGCGCGAAGGGATCAGCCACGATCGGAGGCCTGGTATCGACCAACGCCGGCGGCACTCAGGTGCTTCGCTTTGGGACGATGCGCGCGCTGCTCGCCGGCATCGAAGCCGTGCTGCCGGACGGGAGCCTTTTCGAGGGGCTGTCGGCGCTTCGCAAGGATAACCGCGGATATGATCTTCGCCAGCTGCTGGCGGGGGCGGAGGGCACGCTTGGCGTGATTACGGCGGCGTCGCTGAAGCTTGTGCCTGCGGTCGGGTCACGGGCGGTGGCGTGGGTAGGTCTCGAAAGCCCGGATGCCGCCCTTCGCCTGCTGCGGCTGCTCGAAACACGGCTCGGCGATCGAGTCGAGGGATTCGAGCTCGTACCGCGCGAGGGGCTCGGGCTGGTGCTCCTTCATGTCGAGGGCGCGCGCAATCCTCTGGCGGCCGACCATGCGTGGCACGCACTGGTCGAGGTGACTGCGCCCGAGGGCGAGCCCGAACCGGCCGAGCGGCTGGGCGAAATACTTGCATGGGCGATGCAAGAGACGCTCATCCAGGATGCCGTGATCGCCGCCAATGAAGGCCAGGCACAAGCGTTCTGGGCGTTGAGGGACAATCTCTCCGAGGCCGAGCGGCGCGACGGCATCTCCGTCAAGCATGACATAGCCGTGCCCGTAGCCGCGATGCCTGCATTCATCGCCGAGGCCTCGCCAATGATCACAGCAGCGTTTCCAGCCGCGCGCTTGCTTCCGTTCGGCCATCTCGGCGACGGCAACATCCATTTCAACATCAGAAACCCGGCCGGATCCGATGCCGCTGCCTGGTTCGCGCAAAACAATGTGGCGGTAAGCCGATTGGTGCACGACCTGGTGACCAAGGCTGGCGGATCGCTGTCTGCCGAGCATGGCATCGGTCAGCTCAAACTCGCCGAATTCGCGCGGCTGGCTGGCCCGGTGAGGCTGGGCGCATTGCGCGCGATCAAGCACGCGCTTGACCCGATGGGCATCATGAATCCGGGAAAACTGGTCCCGCTTGCACCCGGCGAAGCCGCGCCCTAGAGGCAGTTTCGAGATCGAAGACAGCAACGCATGAGCGCAGCGCGCAGATATTCAGGAGACAATCACCATGGCAAATTCCCAACCGGGTCTGCCTCTGTTCTACAACCAGCTCGAGCCGCTTTCGAGCGGGACCCATGGCAGCTGGAAGGCACGCCGCCTCGAGTCAGCCCCCTTTCTCGCGCAGGCTCACGCCGTTCCGATCACCATCGAGGAATTTTCGCTGGTGCAGCGCAATTTCCCGATCATCTTCTCGGCTGGTGAAAACCCGGTGCCGCTCGCGCTGATGGGGCTCAACGAAGGCGTCAACGTCTTCGTCGATGAGAAGGGCGTGCCCAACAGCGAAATCTATGTGCCGGCGTATGTCCGCCGCTATCCTTTCATGCTGGCGCGGCTGCGCTCGGACAGCGAGGACCTCTCCTTGTGCTTCGACCCCACCGCTGGCGCGATCGGTCCCTTCGAGGACGGCGATGGCCTGTTCGATGGCACGGAACCGACCGAAACCACCAAGAATATTCTCGGCTTCTGCGAACAGTTCGAGCAGTCGGCGATGACGACCGGGGCGTTTGTGAAGGAACTCATCGACCACAAGCTGCTGATCGATGGTGAAGTGGCGATCCAGCCGGACGGAGCGCCGCAGCCTTTCGTCTATCGCGGCTTCCAGATGATTTCCGAAGATGCGGTTCGCAATCTCAGGGGTGATGTCGTTCGCAAGATGATCCAGTCGGGCATGCTTCCGCTGATCTACGCGCATCTCTTCTCGCTTTCGCTGATTCGCGAAGTCTTTGGTCGGCAGCTCGCGCAGGGAAAAATTCCTGCCAACCAGCCGGTCGAGGCCTAGGGTCAGGACTCATTGATCACAACCAGAAGATGACGGTAGCGGCGATTGCGATGGCGGACATGAAGGTGTGGGCGCAGCGATCATATCGGGTGTGAATGCGCCGCCAGTCCTTGATTTTGGCGAACAGGTTTTCGATCAAG
>CANJQJ010000032.1 GCA_947476425.1 Sphingomonadaceae bacterium
CACTTGATCGAAAACCTGTTCGCCAAAATCAAGGACTGGCGGCGCATTCACACCCGATATGATCGCTGCGCCCACACCTTCATGTCCGCCATCGCAATCGCCGCTACCGTCATCTTCTGGTTGTGATCAATGAGTCCTGACCCTAGCGACACGGCCCCCAGGTCCAGATGAACCGAGCACGGAGCTTTCCCCGCCGGGCGCCGTTTGATAGGGCAGCGCCGGTGGATGACTCAAAGAAGAGGGTAAAATCATGACGATCAAGGTTGGCGACCGCATTCCTGAAACCGATTTCAGGACGATGACCGAAAATGGTCCCGAAGCGGTCGATGCGGCAAGCTTCTTCGAGGGCCGCCGTGTTGCACTCTTTTCGGTGCCCGGAGCCTTCACGCCGACTTGCTCGGCCAAGCACCTCCCCGGCTTCATCGAGAAGGCCGGCGAGCTCAAGGCTAAGGGCATCGACGAAATCGCCTGCACCGCGGTCAACGATGCCTTCGTCATGGGCGCGTGGAGCAAGTCCGCAGGCGCCGACGGCGTCGTCAAGATGCTCGCCGACGGCAATGGCAACTTCGCGCAGGCTGTCGGCCTGACGCTTGATGGCGGCAAGATCGGCCTCGGCACGCGCGGCCAGCGTTTCTCGATGGTCGTCAACGACGGCGTCGTCGAGCAGCTCAACGTCGAAGCCCCCGGTGCGTTCGAAGTCAGCAGCGCCGATCATATGCTCGGCCAGCTTTAACCGTTGAACTCCCCTCCCTTTCGGGGGAGGGGACCTACCTCACCATCCGCATTTTCGGCCCTTGTTCTGCTCTTGCAGCCACGTCATCAACGGCTGGAAATAAGCGATCATCGCCGTACCATCGATCTCGCGGCTTCCGGTGAACGCCTCAAGCGCATCCGGCCAGGGCTTCGAAGCCCCCATCGCCAGCATCTTTTCGAGCTTCGCGCCGACTTCCTTGTTGCCGTAGAAAGAGCAGCGATGCAGCGGCCCGGTCCAGCCGGACTGGTCGCACGCAGCCTTGTAGAACTGGAACTGCAGGATCCGCGCGAGGAAATAGCGCGCGTAAGGCGTGTTGCCCGGAATATGATATTTTGCCCCCGGATCGAATGCATCGGCAGGCCGTTCGACCGGCGGCACGACCCCTTGATATTGCAGCCTCAGCGCATCCCAGGCCGCCTGGTATCCCGTCGGCTTGATCGTGCCGTTGAAGACGCCCCAGCGCCATTTGTCCATCAGCAGCCCGAACGGCAGGAAAGCGACCTTGTCCATGCCCTGCCGCAGCAGCAGGCCAAGATCCTTGTCCTCGCCCGGCACCTTTTCGGCATCGAGCAATCCGATCTGCACCAGGTAGTCCGGGGTGATCGACAGCGCGACGAAATCGCCGATCGCCTCGTGGAACCCGTCATTCGCGCCATTCGCGTAGAGGAAGGGCTGGTCCTTGTAGGCGCGCTGGTAATAATTATGACCAAGCTCGTGGTGGATCGTAACGAAGTCGTCGGCATTCACCTTGGTGCACATCTTGATGCGGATATCGTCCTTGTTGTCGATATCCCACGCCGACGCATGGCACACGACCTCGCGATCCTGAGGTTTGGTGATCTGCGATCGCTGCCAGAACGTCTCGGGCAAGGGCGCAAAGCCAAGCGAACTGTAGAACCCCTCCCCCGTCTTCACCATCTTGACCGGATCATAGCCCTTGGCATTGAGCAGTGAGGCCACGTCATAGCCGATATCGCCCGATCCCTTCGGCGCGACGACATCATAGATATTGCCCCACTCCTGGGCCCACATATTGCCAAGCAAATCCGCACGGATCGGGCCGCTCGCCGCCTGCACCTTCGCGCCATAACGTTCGGTAAGCTTGGCCCGCGTGTAGCAATGCAGCTCCACATAAAGCGGCTTCACCTGCACCCACAGGCGATCCATCATCCTTGCGAAATCGTCCGGCGGCATGTCGTATCCGGCCCGCCACATCGCGCCGAGATCCTTGTAGCCAAGTTCCTTCGCACCCTGGTTGGCGATCTCGACGAGCCGGACATAGTCGCCCTTCATCGGCTTGCCGACCTGGTCGTTCCAGCTCGTCCACATCTCGGTAAGCTTGGCCGGATCGCGAGTCTTCCCCATCGCATCCTCGATGTCCGAGCCATTGATCGGCTTGCCATCGAGCAGCCCCTTGCCCTTGCCATATTCGGACTGAAGGCGAGTCGCGATCATGTTGAGTTCGTCGGCGGCCCCAGGCTTGTCGGGCGCCGGCAGCACCAATCCCTGCTTGAGGAAATCGAGCTTCCGCCGAACATCCGGGGAAAGCCCCTTCACCCCGTCGAACTTTGCCGCACCCTTGGCATAGCGAACGCCAAGCTCGGTTCCACGCGCACCGAATTCGGCTGCAATCGCATCGGTGTCGTCAGTTATGAAGGTTGCGTTGATCCACGAAGCCCGGTTGCTCAGTATCGAAAAATCCCCAAGCTCCTTTTCCGCCTTCGCGACAAAGGCCTCCGCCTCTGCCCCCTTGTCCGGGGCAGGCGCAGCGAATGCGGGAACGGAAAGCGCCAGGATCGTGGCAATCGCGATTCGCGAGATTATCAGCGTCATGCAAAAGGTCCTTCAACGACAGGCCGTTACCGCAAGAAGACTGGCCGCAATTCCTGCCTTCGGTCAAGTCGTGAGGAAATCCGCCATGCGCTGCCCCAGCGTTACCTCGACCACCGCACTCATATGATTGCCCGGCACCGAAACATACCTTCCATTAGGCAACATGTCCGCAAGCGCGCTCGCCGATCCATTGTCATGATCGTCGATCCCGCATAGCACCAGCGTTTCCACCATGATGCCCCGCAATTCGGCATCGGACGTATCGACGAAGCTGTCGAGAAGCGGCAACAATGCCAGCCGGTCGCCGCCGGTCGTCTTCAGGAAGGCCTCCGCCATCCATTCTCCCGTTCCGCGCTCATGCGACCCGAAATCGCGGAGCACCCGTCGGAAGAATTCCGCACGCGATCCGGTATCGCGCATGCCGTCGAGGCCCATGCCGGCAAGGATCGCCCGCCGAGGCCGGGCGCCCTTCACCAGCATCCGCGCAGTCGTCCGCGCTCCAAGCGAATAGCCGCCAAGATCATAGTCGCCGTCGTCGAGGCCAAGCTGCGCGAGCAGCGCAAGGCCATCGTCGGCGAGGATATCGGGCGGATAGGCGTCTGCATCATGCGGCGCCGCGCTCTCGCCATGCGCTCGCAGGTCCGGCATGATCACCCGAAACCCCGCCGCCGCCAGATGTTGCGCGTGACCGAACCGGATCCAGTTGGTGAAGGCCGACGAGAACAGCCCGTGCAGAAGCACCAGCGGTCGCCCCTCGCCCATCTCACGCACCGCCAGCGGAAGGCCGTCGGCGCCGTCAAGGAAGCGGACGGGCAATTCAGTCGGGGAGTTTGCCAAGGGCCTGCATCCAGCGTTCGACGGTCGGGGTGTGGTCCGCAATTCGATAGCCCGGAAGGCCCGTCGTATCCAGCCATTGGTCGAGCCGAGTCTCGATCGCGAAATGATGGCGAGGCTCGAAAAAACCCGGTTCGTCGAAACTGCCGATGGTCAGGTCCATATTGTGGCTGTCGGGATAGGCAAATCCGAGCGGCGTGCCGCATCTCGAGCAAAACGGCCGCCGCGCGATGGGCGAGCTTTCATACCAGTCCGGCTCGACATTCCACGTCACGTCCGCCTTGGGCAAGTTGACGAATGCCACCGAAACCCCGCCCGTTGCACGCTGGCACATCCTGCAATGGCAAAGATAAGCTTCAGCCGAATCGATCCGGGCAGCGTATCGAATACGCCCGCACTGGCACCCGCCGGTCATCGTCCTGGAGGTCATCCCAAAACTCCCGTCTTTCCAGCACAGGCTGGCAGCCCATCAATCCCTCCAAACTAACGGAAGTTACGACGGGATCCCAGCCTGTGCCGACAAGACGGCTTGGAACTATGGTAGGCAGCGGCAGAACGGAATCATTTCCTCCGCTCATCCTGGGAAGCCATGAGCTTGCCCCTATCCCGCTCATCCTGAGGAGCCATTGAGCGAAGCCGAAATGGCGTCTCGAAGGACGCGCCGGTGCAGTCCTTCGAGGCGGGACTTCGTCAAGTGCTCAGCCCCTCCTCAGGATGAGCGGGGGGCAAGCTCGATGCCCTAGGCTTTCTTGAGATGCCGGCGCCCGAGCAGCTCCGCAATCTGGACCGCATTCAACGCGGCGCCCTTGCGAAGATTATCCGAGACGCACCACAGCACGAGGCCGTTCTCGACGGTCGGGTCCTCGCGGACCCGGCTGACATAGGTCGCGCTGTCACCGACGCATTCGACGGGGGTGACGTATCCACCGTCCTCGCGCTTGTCGACGAGCATGATGCCAGGCGCTTCGCGCAGGATCGCCTGCGCCTGCTTGGCGCTGATCTCGCGCTCGAACTCGATGTTAATCGCTTCCGAATGCCCGACGAACACCGGCACGCGCACGCAGGTTGCGACTACCTTGATCTTGGGATCGAGGATCTTCTTGGTCTCGACGACCATCTTCCACTCTTCCTTGGTGAAGCCGTCATCGAGGAATACGTCGATGTGCGGGATCACGTTGAAGGCGATCTGCTTGGTGAACTTGCGCGGCTCGGCGCTGTCGCCGACAAAGATGTTGCGGCTCTGCTCGAACAGCTCGTCCATCCCTTCCTTGCCCGCGCCGGAAACCGACTGGTAGGTCGAGACGACGACACGCGTGATCTTGGCGGCATCGTGGAGCGGCTTCAGCGCCACCACCATCTGCGCCGTAGAGCAGTTCGGATTGGCGATGATGTTGCGCTTCTTGTAGCCATCGATCGCGTCGGGGTTCACCTCTGGCACGATCAACGGCACGTCCGGATCCATGCGATAGAGAGAGCTGTTGTCGATCACGACGCAACCTGCGGCAGCTGCCTTGGGCGCATAGATCTTCGTCGCCTCGGAGCCTACGGCGAACAACGCGATGTCCCAGCCGGTCCAGTCGAAATGCTCAATATTCTTGACCTTGAGCTTCTTGCCCGTCTCGCCGAAATCAATCTCGTCGCCGGCAGAACGCGACGAAGCGACCGCCGCCAGTTCCTCGATCGGAAACTCGCGCTCGGCAAGGATGTTGAGCATTTCGCGCCCGACATTGCCGGTCGCGCCCGCGACGACGACGCGGTAAGCCATAGTAGATCTCCAATTTGAACGAGGGGGCCGATCTAGCGCTTCTGTCGCGATTGTCCAGCCCGTTGCCTCGCATCCTCAACCCAATTCACCTCGGCTATCATTTTATGGTATCGTTGATCCGCCAGACGCGTCCCGCGCCCGACAAGGAGTCATAATAGTACCAGGAGAAGGATGATGACAGCGACCAGCATGCCGGGCGCCCGCGACCGAACGGACGATCCGCCCATTCCAATCCGGAAGATCGGCACCGCCGATCTCAAGGCCTCCCTCTCGGAAGGCTATGCGGACTTCATGTCGAAACGCGGCGATCTTATATTCGTCGGCCTCATCTATCCCATCGTCGGGATGCTCGCCTCCGCCGGTTCCGCTGGCTATTTCCTTTACATGCTGTTCCCGATCGCCGCCGGCATCTCGTTGCTCGGGCCACTGGTCGCGACTGGCTTCTACGAACTCGCACGTCGGCGTGAAGCCGGGCTCGATGCGAGATGGCGCCACTTCGCGGATGTCTTCCGCAGTCCCTCGCGCGGCGAAATCGCGAGTGTCGGCGCGCTGCTGATCGGGATCTTCTTCCTGTGGCTCGCGGCCGCCGGGATCATCCACACTATCTTCTTCGGCGATGCCCGCCACGATACTTTTGGCCCCTTCCTGCGCGATCTCTTCACCACGCCCCAAGGCTGGGGCTTGATCATCGTCGGCAATCTGGTTGGGCTATGCTTTGCGGTCGTGGTGCTGGCGATAAGCGTGGTTTCACTGCCGATGCTGGTCGATCGCCGCGTCGATGCGGGCACCGCGGTCCGCACGTCGCTTGCCGCGTTCCGCGAAAACCGCGGCGTCCTGCTCCGCTGGGGCCTCATTATCGCGGCGCTGCTGGTAATCGGCGCAATCCCTCTCTTCGTGGGTCTGGCGGTCGTGCTCCCGATCCTTGGCTATTCCAGCTGGCATCTCTACACCCGACTGATCGATCGCAGCGCGCTGCCACCGGTTTGAAGTCGCCCAAAAAGAAAGGCGCCGTCCCGAGGGGCGGCGCCTTTTTTTCTACTCAAGTCCTGAAGCTGATCAGGCCTCGGATGCCTCGGCAACCGGACGCGGATCGCGACGTTCCGCGATACGTGCGGATTTGCCGCGACGGCCACGCAGATAATAGAGCTTGGCACGACGAACGACGCCCTTGCGGACGACTTCGATCGAATCGACATTCGGCGAATAGAGCGGGAAGACGCGCTCGACACCTTCGCCGAACGAGATCTTGCGAACCGTGAAGCTCGAGCCCATGCCCTTGTTCGAACGCGCGATGCACACGCCTTCGTAATTCTGGATACGGGTACGTTCGCCTTCGACGACCTTCACGCCGACCTTAAGCGTATCGCCCGCACGGAATGCGGGGATGGTCTTCGATTCCTTGAACTTGGCAATCTGCTCTGCTTCGAGCGTCTGAATGAGGTTCATCTCATCAGTCCTTCTTTTTCAACCGCGCGCCAGAGGGAGACTGGACCCGAGCGCCCTCATGGCGCTCCCAAAGATCCGGCCTCCTTGACCGTGTATCGGCTTCGGATCGTGACTTTCGCCACGCCTCAACCTTCGCATGATCCCCCGATCGCAGTACTTCGGGGATCGTACGACCTTCCCACAATTGTGGTCGGGTATATTGGGGATATTCGAGGAGGCCGCTTTCGAAGCTCTCCTCATCCCCACTGGAAGGCGCGCCCATTACCCCGGGAAGCAGGCGGATGCAAGCGTCGAGCAGCACGAAAGCGCCCATTTCTCCGCCTGAAAGCACATAATCGCCGATCGAAACTTCCTCGATCGGCCGCGCTTCGAACAGCCGTTCGTCCATGCCCTCGAATCGGCCGCATAAAATCGTGACTCCGGGTCCCGACGCCAGCGCCCGCACCCGCGCCTGCGTCAACGGCTTGCCGCGCGGCGTCATGGCGAGCACCGGCACCTCGGGATGCCGCGCCACGGCATCGTCAACCGCGCTCGCCAGCACGTCAGCCCGCATCACCATCCCTGCCCCGCCGCCCGCCGGGGTGTCGTCGACCGAACGATGCTTGTCGGTGGCGAAATCGCGGATCTGGATCGGCTCGCACGACCATTTGCCCTCAGCAAGGGCTCGACCTGCCAGGGAAATACCGAGCGGCCCTGGGAACATCTCGGGATAAAGCGTCAGGATCGTTGCGGCGAAGCTCACGTGGCGAACGCCGCTTCCACCACCAGCCGTTCGGCGTCCCACTCAGGCACCGCGACCGGCGTCATCGGCACCATGAAGCGCTTGCCGTCGGGCCGTTCGACCTCGATCACGTCGCCCGCGCCGAAATCCTCGATCAACACGATCGTGCCCAGCGCCGTCCCGTCGGTGGAGACGCAGGGCAATCCGATGATGTCGCTATGGTAATATTCGCCAGGCTCAAGCGGCGGCAGCGCCGAGCGCGGCACCGTCAGCTCGGTTCCACGCAGCGCTTCCGCGGCATTACGGTCCTCGACCTCGGCGAGACGAGCGATCGATCCGTTCGAGCCATGACGGATCGACTTGATCGTCACGGGGCGACCACCGGCCATGATCGTCCGGTAGCGCCCCATATCATCCGTGAACAGCTTGAGACGGACCTCGCCCGTCACGCCATGCGCGCCGATGATGACGGCAAGTGTGACGGGTTTGTCCGACAAGATCAGCCCTCGGCCGATGCCTCGGGAGCAGCTTCTTCAGCTGCTGGAGCTTCTTCAACGGCCGATGCTTCTTCAGCGGCAGGCGCTTCCTCGGCGGCAACTTCCTCAACCGGCGCAGGAGCGGCGGCAGCGGCTGCGGCTGCTTCCTCGGCGGCAGCGATCTTGGCGGCGCGCTCTTCGGCGCGCTCAACGGCCTTCTCGCCTGGCTTGCCCTTGTTCGGGTTGTTGCCTGCAGTACGTTCCTTCACGCCCAGCACGTCAAGGAAGCGTGCGACGCGATCGGTGGGCTGTGCGCCGACCGAAATCCAATGCTTGGCGCGCTCGACGTCGAGAACGACGCGATTGGCGTCATCCTTGGCGAGCAGCGGGTTGTAGCTGCCGATACGCTCGATGAAGCGGCCATCGCGCGAGCTGCGCGAGTTGGCAACGACGATGCGATAATAAGGACGCTTCTTGGCGCCACCGCGCGACAGACGAATTGAAACAGACATTTATGACTTCCTTTCTGATACCAAAACCAACGCCGTCACCCCCACGAGGCGGGAATGACAGGCAACTTATTTCTTCAAAAACTTGTCGAACCCGGGGGGCATGTTGAATGGCGCGTTGCCGCCACCCGGCAGCCCCGGCAGACCGCCACCACCGCTCGGCATCTGCGGCATTCCGCCACCACCCATTCCACCACCAAGACCGCCCAGCATCCCGCCGAGCCCGCCCTTGGCGCCAAGCAGCGCACCGAGGCCCTTGATGCCGCCCATCTTGCGGATCTTCTTCATGGCATTCGCCATTTCCTGATGCATCTTGAGCAGCTTGTTGACGTCCTGGACGGTCGTCCCCGAACCCTTGGCGACGCGAATCTTGCGCTTGGCGTTGAGCAGTTCCGGCTTGGTTCGCTCCTTGGGCGTCATCGACGAGATGATTGCATCCATTCGCACCAGCACCTTGTCGTCGGCAGCACCCGAAGCCATCGCCTGTTTGACCTGCTTGACGCCGGGCAGCATCGACGCCAGCGCGCCGAGACCGCCCATGCGCTGCATTTGCTGGAGCTGGCCGCGCAGGTCGTTCATATCGAACAGGCCCTTTGCCATCTTCCTGGCAAGTGCTTCGGCGTCTTCGATCTTAATCGATTCAGCGGCCCGCTCGACCAGGCTTACGACATCGCCCATGCCCAGAATGCGGCCCGCGACCCGCGATGGCTGGAATGGCTCGAGCCCGTCGAGCTTCTCGCCCGTACCAGCGAACTTGATCGGCTTGCCGGTAACCGCACGCATTGAAAGTGCCGCGCCACCGCGCGCATCGCCATCCATCCGCGTCAGCACGATGCCGGTCAGCGAAACCTGCTCGGAAAAGCTCTGCGCGACGTTGACTGCATCCTGGCCGGTCAGCGCATCGACGACGAGCAGCGTCTCGGCAGGCTGGGCGACGGTCGCAACCGCCTTCATCTCTTCCATCAGCGCCTGGTCGACATGCAATCGACCAGCCGTATCGAGCATCAGTACGTCATAGCCCTGGAGCTTCGCCGCCTGCAGCGCCCGCCGCGCAATATCGACTGGCTGCTGGCCCTGCACGATCGGAAGCGTCGCCACGTCGATCTGCGTGCCGAGTACCGCGAGCTGTTCCTGTGCAGCCGGGCGATTGACGTCGAGCGACGCCATCAGCACCTTCTTGCGGCCACGCTCGGTAAGGCGCTTGGCGATCTTCGCCGTCGTCGTCGTCTTGCCCGACCCCTGCAGGCCGACCATCATGATCACGGCGGGCGGGGTAACGTCGAGCTCCAGCTCGGAGGCATCCGCACCGAGCATGTTCACCAGCGCGTCATGGACGATCTTGACGACCTGCTGACCCGGCGTAACCGATTTCAGCACCTGCCCACCGACGGCCTGCTCGGTCACGCTATCGATGAAGCTTCGCACCACGGGAAGCGCGACATCCGCCTCGAGCAACGCGACGCGCACCTCGCGCATTGCTGCACGGACGTCGGCTTCGGAGAGCGCGCCACGACCGCGAAGGCGATCGAATACCCCACCCAGCCGTTCGCTCAGAGACTCGAACATTGCATCACTCCCAAGGTTCAGACACAAAACGCAAAAATCGCCGGCGGACGAAACCTCGTCGGCCGGCGCACGCCCTCGGGCGCTTGCGGTTCACGTTCGTGTCGGAACGATCGGGCTGCCGCTTAGGCCAATGACGAACAAAAGGCAACCTCGCGGACGAGGGACAGATCAGATCGCGCTGGAAAACTTTCGCGGCGCCACCGCGCGATATTCATCGAAACACGCCGCAATCACCCGTGCATAGGGCCGCGCCGCCTCCGTCAGCGTCACCGCATACCCGTCCAGCCCGATCAGTCCGTGCTCTACGAAGGGCTGCATCTTCTCGACCAGCGCCTCCCGATCGGGAAGTCCGCCAAAATCGGCTTTCCCCGCGCATAGCAATCGCTCGATGATCCCGCCGCGTTCGCCGTCGGCAGTCGTACGCAATATGCCTCGGGTCTGCGGCAAACGGCCGGTGAGGACGTTCATGCGATACCGCCCGGCATTTTTTTCGGTCTGGAGAATGCCGCCCGGAAACTGGCTGATCGAACTCGCGCCGAGGCCGATCAATATATCCGACTGGTCCTCGGTAAATCCCTGGAAATTCCGACGCAGCTTGCCCTCGCGCGTCGCAACTGCAATCGCATCCTCGCGCACTGCGAAATGATCGAAACCGATCGCTTCATAGCCTTCGCCGACCAGCAACTCATGGCCCCGCGCCGCCTGATCGAAGCGCAACCGCGCATCAGGCAGGCTGCTGGCATCGATCTGCTGCTGTCGCGGAATCAGATGCGGAACATGCGCATATCCGAACAACGCCACACGCTCGGGCCGCATTTCGAAGGCTTGGCCCAAGGTCTCCTCAAGTTCGGCGAGCCCCTGGCCCGGCAGGCCGTACATCAAGTCGAAGTTGATAGACGTGATTCCGGCGCCACGAAGCTTGCCGACCACCTCCCTGATCATCGCAACGGGTTGAACCCGCCCGATCGCCCGCTGGATCGGTTCGGATAACGTCTGGACGCCAAGGCTTACCCGCGACACCCCGGCTGACTTCAGCGCGTCCGCCCAATCGTCGGTGAAGCTGCGGGGATCGAGCTCGACCGATATGACCGGATCATCGCAATTGAGCGCCGACTTCAGCCGGGCCACCAGCCCCAGGAAGACATCCGCTGCGATTGCATTGGGGCTTCCCCCTCCGAATGCGATCCGCTGCACCTTTCCGCGCCCGCCGAGCCTTGCTCCGACCAAGTCGATCTCAGCCTCAAGCGCCTCCATGTAGGATGTCAGCCGCCCAGGGCGATTGGTCCGCCCGGTATTGCACCCGCAATACCAGCAAATCTGTTCGCAAAACGGAATGTGCAGATAGAGCGACAGCGGCGTATCGGCCCCGATCGATTCCAGTTCCACGGCCATCGCGGCCGCACCGGGTCCGTCCACGAAATCTGCCGCAGTCGGATAGCTGGTGTAACGCGGTACGGGCGTAGCCAGCAGCGCTTCATGATAAGGCCACATTGGTGATTACTGCGCCTTGCCAGAACAAATCGCATTGACCCCGATCAAAAACGACTCTGCTTACGGTCAAGGAACAATAGATTCGCTGCGACTAGTCATGTCCCCGTTGAAAGTAGAAAGGACTAAGGGGCTATGAAAAAAACTAGCACTGCGATCGCTTTGGCGATGCTGGCGCTTGGCGCTACTGGTGCGCAGGCTGCTGCCGGCGATATTCTCGTTCGTGTCCGTGCGATCATGGTCGCGCCGAATGAAAAGAACAGCGCGATTACAGTCGCTGGAGCGCCTTATGCTCCCTTGGCTGGCGCCAAGCTGAGTGTGAATGACGATGTCGTTCCGGAAATCGATTTCACCTACATGTTCACCAACAATATCGGCGCGGAACTCATCGCCGCGACCAGCCTGCACAAGGTTTCCCTGGGCGCGCTGCCCATCGCGAGCACCTATGCGCTGCCGCCGACGTTGACGCTGCAATATCACTTCAACCCGGAAGGCGGCATTCGTCCATATGTCGGCGCCGGCATCAATTACACCTTCTTCTACCAGACCAAGACGAAGACGGCATTCCGTGACTTCTTCGACGGCGCCCTCAGCGTGCCGACCACCAACGCGGTAAGCTCGAAGGTTCGCGACAGCTTTGGCTGGGCCGCCCAGGCAGGTGTCGATATCGATCTCACCAAGAAATTCTTCCTGAACCTCGACGTCAAGTACATCAGCATGAAGGCCAAATATTCCGCAGTCTCGGCTGGTGCCCCCGGCGCTCCGCTGCGCACCAACGTCGATCTCAACCCGCTCGTCATCGGCGTGGGCTTCGGCACCCGCTTCTGAGCGAGCCACTTTCTCTCCCCCTTGGGGCGGTTCTTCGGATCCGCCCCTTTTTTTGCCTAACTGCCGCCAAGACAAAATACGGAGACGATCAGATTTCGTCTTCCTCGAGAATGCGCATCGCGGCGCCGTCGAGATCCTCGAACTGGCCTGAACGCAACGCCCACAAGAATGCCGCCAGCCCGGCAAGGCCGAGCAGCAGCGCAATCGGGATCAACAACAGGACGACGTTCATCGCGCGGCACTCCTCAGCCTGAGCGCATTGCCGACCACAATGATCGACGATCCCGACATCGCCAGCGCGGCGATCAGCGGAGTCACCATGCCGGCGAGCGCCAGCGGAACTGCGATGACATTATAGCCGATCGCGAGCACGAAATTCTCCTTCACCACGCGCAACGTAGCGCGCGCCGCGCGTATGGCGATCGCCACCGGCATCAACCCATCGCCCATCCACACGGCATCGGCGGCGTTCTGTCCTGCGTCGCTAGCTGAGGCTGGCGCCATGGAGACATGCCCGGCGGCCAGCGCGGGTCCATCGTTCAGCCCGTCGCCTACCATCAGCACCTTGCGACCCTCGGCTGAAAACTGCGTGATCGCGTCGAGCTTGTCCTTGGGTGAAAGCCCTGCCCGAGCGCCAATCCCAAGCTCGGATGCGACCTCTGCGACAGCAGCCGCTCGGTCGCCCGAAATAATGGCGGCCTCCAGCCCGAGCTTGCGCAATGCTGCGATCGTCTCCGCAGCCTGTGGTCGCAGCGCATCGTGGAAATGAATGTCGATTGCCGGCTCGTTTCCGATCCGCAGGCGGCTTGCCAGCGTCACGGCATCGGTATCGTCGGCCCTGCCCAGCGAAACGACTTCCCCATCATATTTCGCGAACAGCCCTTCGCCCGGCGTCTCGACCAGTTCGGAAATATCCGCCGCTACGATCCCCTCGGCCTCGAGGCTGCGCCGCAATGCCTGGCTAAGCGGGTGCCGGCTCGATCGCGCAAGCGCCATCATCACGCTTTTCTGTCGCTGGTCGAGCATCCCGATGTCGACAGGCTCGGGCCGGCCAAGCGTCAGCGTCCCGGTCTTGTCGAGCAGTACATGATCCGCCTCGGCCAGCCGCTCAAGCGCCGAGCCATCCTTGACCAATATTCCAGCGCGCATCAGCGATCCAACCGCGACGATCTGCGCCGCCGGCACGGCAAGCCCAAGCGCGCAAGGGCAGGTAATGATGAGGACAGCAGCCGATATCATCAGCGCCTGATGCCACCCCGCACCCATGATCATCCAGCCGATGAAGGCGGAGAGCGCCAAGGTATGGACGGCTGGCGCATAATAACGCGCCGCCCGATCTGCGATGCGGACATAGTGGGATCGGGTCTGCGCGGCCTCTTCCATGATCCGCGCGATGTCCGCGATTGCGGTATCGGCACCGGCAGCCGTTACTCGCACCGTCACCGGCGCGGAAACATTGAGCGTTCCGGCATGGACGACGGATCCCGGCAACACGGTCTCGGGTTGGCTCTCGCCGGTCAGCAGCGACAGATCGAAGCTGCTTCGGCCCTCCTCGACCAAGCCATCTGCCGCGAGCCGTTCGCCCGCCGCAACAAGCATCCGCATCCCCGGTGCGAGGTCACGCGCACCGACCCACTCGGTCTGGCCGTCGGGCTTGACGACCAACGCTCCGGGCGCGGACTGACGCAACAGCGCCGTCACGCCATCGCGGGCGCGATCGCGCATGACGCTGTCTAGCCATCGCCCCGTGAGCAGGAAGAAAAGCAGCATCACCGCGCCGTCGAAATAGGCGTGCGCGCCGCCGGTGATCGTCTCGTAGAGACTGAGCCCGCTTACCAGCACCACGCCGATCGTGATCGGCACGTCCATGTTGGTGCGTCCATGGCGAACGACGCTCCACGCCGAACGGAAGAAGGGCCGGCCCGAATAGAGCACTGTCGGCAACGCAATCAGCGCCGAAAACCAGTGGAACATGTCCCGGATCACCCCGGTCGCACCCGACCAGACCGATACCGAAAGCAGCATGATGTTCATCGCGGCGAATCCCGCGACGGCCATGGCACGAAGCAGCGCGCGGCTCTCCTCATGCTCGTCGATCACGGTGCCGTCGTCGATCGGTTGCGCCTCGAAGCCAAGATCGCGCAACGAGGTCACCAGCAGCGGGATCTGGACCTCGACTCCATGCGAGACGGCAACGCGCTTCGATGTGAAGTTGACGCGTGCATCGATCACGCCGGGAACCGCAGATAGCCCCTTCTCGATCTTGGTGATGCAACCCGCGCACCGCATCGACGGCACCGAAAGCCTCGTCTGGGCGATTGCCTGGGTCGCTGTGATCTGTGCCTCCGCGTTCATCCCAATGTCTCGATCAGCCGTGCCTCGTCACCACCACGCTTGATGCTGACATGGACAAGCCAACGCCCGCCCGGCAACACTGTGGTCGCGCGATATCGCCCGCCGCCCAGTGCCGCGAAGCCCAGCGCAACGTCAGGCGCCCGACCGAGTGGATGTCGGGCCACGCCGCTGACCGTGGCATCCTCGCCCGCACTGGTCTCAACCCCGACATGCCGCGCCGGATCGAGCGAGAAGCTTGTCGTCCAGCCCAGCGCCTTTTGTCGCCGCGCCTTGGCGAGCCATCCGTTGAATTCCTGGCTTGCGACATAGCTGTTGTCGACCACGGTGCCTCCGAAGGTCGACAGCGCGTAATGCGCCATGAGCAGGTTGACCGCGATGATGACCCCGAAGCAGCCGACCATGACGGTCAGCATATGAAGTCCCGTAAAACGCTTCGTCATTGCATTACTCCGATCACCGGGCGGGCCGTTCGAATTTGACATCGTCACGATCAATACCACCCTCGGAATCGAGGGCGCGCACGGTGAAGTCGAACGGCTGGGCCGCTTCACCTGTTGCGGGTGCCGCAACAAACAAGCGTGTTTTCCGGACACTATCCGCAGCAACGTCGATCTGGACGGATTTCCCGGCAGACGCGCGGTCACCAAGCTCACCCCATAGCACCGCGCCCGGAAGACCGTCGATCTTGATCTCGACCTTGCGCGGCCGGCCCTCCATGTTGCGAACCTTGACGGTGTAGTTGTTGCGCACCGATCCGTCCGACAACTGGACATAGACCGGGTTACGATCCTGGATAGCGCTGAGGTCAAGCCGGGTCCGCTGGCCCAGTGCAAACAACAGGCCAAGCCCGATCGCGCACCAGATTGCAAAATAGGCAAGCGTCCTTGGATGGAACAATGCCTTGGTCACGGGCCTTGGCGGCGCCCCCGCCTGTTCGAGCTCGCAATCGTCGGACGTCGCATAATGGATAAGACCACGCGGCTTGCCGATCTGGTCCATAACCTTGTCGCAGGCATCGATGCACAGGCCGCAGGTGATACAGCCGAGTTGCGCGCCTTCGCGAATATCGATGCCGGTTGGGCAGACCTGAATGCACTGCGTGCAGTCGATGCAGTCGCCAGTCGGCATGCTATCGATGATCATGGCATCCTGCGCACGCTTCCTGCCCTGCGTCCGAGGCTCACCACGCCAGAATTTATAGGTGACGACCAGCGATTTCTCGTCGAGCATCGCGGTCTGGATACGCGGCCAAGGGCACATGTAGATGCATATCTGCTCGCGCATGAAACCGCCGAACGTGTAGGTCGTCGCCGTCAGCACCCCGACCGTGGCGTAGGCCACAAACGGCGCGCTCCCCGAGAGGAATTCGCACGCCAGTGTCGGTGCGTCGGCAAAATAGAAGATCCACGCGCCGCCGGTTGCGACTGCCACCACGAGCCATATGGCGTGCTTTGTCACCCGCTTGACGATCTTGGAAACGCCCAGCGGCGCTGCGGCCAGCTTGATCTGCGCATTGCGATCGCCGTCGATCGCCCGCTCGATGTGCAGGAAGAGATCGGTCCAGACGGTTTGCGGACAGGCATAGCCGCACCACGCACGGCCCACCGCCGATGTGACCAGGAACAGGCCGATGCCCGCCATGATCAAAAGCCCGGCGACAAAGTAGAATTCGTGCGGCCAGATCTCGATCGCGAACATGTAGAAACGGCGATTGGCCATGTCGACCAGCACCGCCTGGTGCGGTGCATAGGGACCCCGATCCCAGCGCAGCCACGGCGTGACGTAGTAGATCGTCAGCGTGATCGCCATTATCAGCCATTTCAGCCTCCGGAAGAAGCCGTCTACCTTCTTGGGGTAGACGGCCTTCCGCGCCTGATACATCGGCTGGTCAAGTGACTGCAGGTCCTTAGGGTTGGACATTATTCCCCGCCTCTGCCGAAGCAGGCGCAGCCTCGGCCACCAGTGCCGGAGCAGGCGTCGCTTCGCCGCCACCCAGTGAATGGACATAGGCCGCAAGCATTTTAACGGTCGCTGGCTTGAGGCTCTGCCCCCACGCCGGCATCACGCCCGCACGGGCATTGGTAATGGTTTCGGTCAGCGTTTCGGCATCACCGCCGTAAAGCCAGATGCCGTCCGTCAGGTTGGGCGCGCCAAACTGGCGATTTCCCTTGCCTTCAGGCCCGTGGCAGACCGCACAATTAACGGCGAACAGCGCCGCGCCCTTGGCATTGTCCTTGCCCCGGTGCGAGATCGCCTGGACATGCGCAACGAGCGACTGGATTTCCGCCGGCTTGAGGATGCCGTCGCGCCCGAAGGCTGGCATCATCGAGTTGCGCGTATCGTTATTGCCCGGCTGGCGGATGCCGTTGACCAGCGTGGCGTGCACGGTTTGGAGATCGCCACCCCACAGCCAGTCATCGTCGTTCAGGTTCGGAAAGCCCTTAGAGCCAGCCGCTCCAGATCCATGGCACTGCACGCAATAAACCTTGAACGCAGCCCGGCCCCCTTCGATCGCCGCGGCCATCAGCTGCGGGTTCCTGGGCAGGTCGGCCATCGGGATCTTCTCGATCGCATCGGTAATCGGCGCGCGCTTTGCCGCCTCGAGCTTCATCTGCTCGTCATACTGCCCGCGGCTCGTCCAGCCGAAACTACCCTTGGTGAAATTCGATACCATCGGCCAGGCCGGATAGACCACCGTGTAGCCGATTGCCCAGACGATGGTGATGTAGAAGGTCCACAGCCACCAGCGCGGCAACGGCGTGTTCAATTCCTCGATGCCGTCCCACTCATGGCCGACGGTCTCGGTTCCTGTCGGCGCATCGATGCGCTTGTTGTCAGCCCCATCATGGTCAACCATTGTGCTGGTCCTCATCGAAAATCATCTGGGCGGCATGGCGATTTGCATCGCTGGAGCCTTTCCGGAAGGGCCACAGGATCAGACCGAAGAACACCAAGGTCATGATGAGAAGGCCCCAGCTGTCCGCGAATTCGCGGAGGATGTGATAGTTCATTTCGCTTCCTCCTGCGGTGCGGCGGCCTTGAAGTCGACCAGCGTGCCGAGCATCTGGAGATAGGCGACCAGCGCATCCATTTCGGTCAGCTTCTTTGGATCGCCGTCATAATCGCGGGCCTGCGCCTTGGGGTAGCGGGCGATCAGCGAGGTAGCGTCGGCATCCGGATCGGCTTGCGCCTTGAGATCGTCGTTCGCCTTTGAGATATCCTCGTCGGTGTAGGGCACGCCTTCGATCCGCAGGACCTTGAGGTCCTTGCTGATGTCGCCTGCGTTCAGTTCATGCTCGGCAAGGAATTGATAGGTCGGCATGATCGATTTAGGCACGACTGCGCGTGGATCTTTCAGATGCGCGACATGCCACTGGTCCGAATAGCGTCCACCGACACGCGCGAGGTCGGGCCCGGTGCGCTTCGAGCCCCACTGGAACGGATGGTCGTACATGCTCTCGGCGGCCAGGCTGTAATGACCGTAGCGCTCGGTCTCGTCACGGAACGGGCGGATCATCTGGCTATGGCAGAGGTAGCAGCCCTCGCGGATGTAGATGTTCCGGCCCGCCAGTTCGAGCGGGGTGTAGGGCCGCATGCCCTCCACCTTCTCCACCGTGGAGTCGAGCCAGAACAATGGTGCGATCTCGACGAGGCCGCCGATTGTCACCACCAGCAGCGCCAGGACGCCGAGCACGGTGACATTGCGTTCGATCCGCTTGTGATCAAGGAGTTTTGTCATCGGTGGAGTCCTTATTCAGCGGCTACGGCGACGAGCGGACGGTCGGCAGATGCATCGTGCACGGTGTTGGCCATCGGCTTTTCGTCGCGAAGCTTGCCCGCGATCGTCTGCCAGACGTTGATCACCATGATGATCCCGCCCGAGAGGTAGAGCAGTCCGCCGGCGGCGCGCATGACGTACATCGGGTGCATCGCTGCAACGACTTCGGAGAAGGCGTAGACGAGGTACCCGTCGGACCCATATTCACGCCACATCAGGCCTTGCATGATGCCGGCGACCCACATCGATGCGGTGTAGAGAACGATTCCCACCGTCGCGAGCCAGAAGTGCCAGTTGACCATCCGCAGCGAATAGAGCCGGGTGCGATTCCACAGGCGCGGCGTCATGTAGTACACCGCCGCGAATGTGATCATGCCGTTCCAGCCGAGAGCGCCGGAATGCACATGGCCGATCGTCCAGTCGGTATAGTGGCTGAGCGAATTGACCGCCTTGATTGACATCATCGGGCCTTCGAACGTCGACATGCCGTAGAAGGCGATCGACATCACCATCAGCCGGATGATCGGATCGGTGCGGACCTTGTCCCAGGCACCGTTGAGCGTCATAAGGCCGTTGATCATGCCGCCCCAGCTCGGCATCCACAGCATGATCGAGAAGACCATGCCAAGCGTCTGCGCCCAATCCGGCAGCGCGGTGTAGTGGAGATGGTGCGGACCCGCCCAGATATAGAGGAAGATCAGCGCCCAGAAGTGGATGATCGACAGGCGATAGCTATAGATCGGGCGTTCGGCCTGCTTTGGCACGAAGTAATACATCATCGCGAGGAAGCCGGCGGTCAGGAAGAAGCCAACCGCGTTGTGGCCGTACCACCATTGCACCATGGCACTCTGCACGCCGGCCATCACCGGGTAGCTCTTCGAACCGACGAAGCTCACCGGAATGGCGGCGCCATTGACGAGGTGAAGCAGGGCAACCGTGATGATGAACGACAGGAAGAACCAGTTCGCCACGTAGATGTGCGGTTCGCTGCGCTTGAGGAGAGTTCCGCCAAAGACAATCAGGTAGCTCACCCAGACAACGGTAAGCCAGAGATCGACATACCATTCGGGCTCGGCATATTCCTTGCCCTGCGTGATGCCCATCAGATAGCCGGTCGCGGCGAGCACGATGAACAGCTGGTAGCCCCAGAAGACGAAGCGGGCGAGCGCCGGCAGCGCAAGCCGCGCGCGACAGGTACGCTGGACGATGTAGAAGCTCGAAGCGATCAGCGCATTACCGCCGAAGGCGAAGATCACCGCTGACGTGTGCAGTGGCCGCAAGCGCCCGAAACTCATGAACTCCAGGCCGAAGTTCAGCGCCGGAAACGCCATTTCCAGCGCGATGTACAGCCCCGCGAGAAATCCCGCGATGCCCCAGAATACCGTGGCGATGACGCCCCAGCGAATGACGTCGTCATAATAGCGGCTTTGGTCGCCAATCCGGGGCACATCCCCCGTAAGCGCCTGGTAGTCGGCGCCGCGCAGTCCAACGACCATCGCGATCAGCGCCGCAACGGCGCACATCATCATGTGGACTGCGAAACCGGTATCGACCGCCATCGCCGCCGCCGCAAGCGCGAGCAAGGCGCCGGCCAGCCAGCCGCCGGTCTTCATTAGCAAAGTGGGCATAAAAGCTGTCCCCTGTTATCGGGCCCGTCGAGATCAGGCGTTCAATGCAGACCCGAATGCCGGGCCTCGCCCGCGATCGCCGCGAGCGCCCCCCGATCGTGAATGATAAATCCGCTACGGCTGGGCAGGCTTATGATGCCCGCCTTCTTGAGCCGGGTAAGCTGACGGCTGATCGTCTCGATCGTAAGCCCCGCCAGGTCGGCCATCTGGCCCCGGCTGATTGGAAATACATAGGCCTTGCCCTCGATCGCGCGGTTGCCGGCGAATTCGAGCAGCAGGCTGGCAGTCCGCTCCGATGCGGAAGCCCGGGCAAGCATGAGTTGCCAGCGACGCGCGCGGTCGAGATCGTCGAACGCCTTGTCGAGCAGCGCCACGCCCATCTCGGGGTGAACTTCCATGAACCGGCGAAACGGCGATGCCGGAAAAACGCACAGCTTCGTGTCCATCAATGCCACGATGCTGTGTGCCGCCGGACCGCCATTTGGTCGGCCGATGAAGCCGGACGGACCGACGATGCCAAGAATCTGCTCGGTTCCGGTCGACGTGCCCGACGAAAGTTTCACCATGCCGCTCATGACGTTGGCGACAAGCAACGTCTCGTCGCCTTCCCACACCAGCGTCTGGCCCTTGCGGAGCAGACGGTGCCGCCCGATCTGATGCAGCTCGGTCAGCGCATCGACAGGCAGGCTACCGCAAACGGCATGCTCGCGAACGGCGCATTCGTTGCACACGCTCGGGGTACAGTTGGTCGTCCCCGAAAGGGATTGGCACGTTTGACTGCCGAGAAGAGGTTCCAAATCCATAGTCCCACCACGTCTTGGGGTCGCAAAAAACGGAGACTTTCGCACCCTTTGGTACCCCACCGGCTACATGGCCCGGTCACCCTTTGGTGCATATACGTGATGTCCCGGACCTCGCAGTTGCGAAAGGCCGCAGCGATTTCATCGACAATGATGACCTGGCTGCCGCATACAGGCACGCAGGTCATCAACTGTCGATTTCAGTCGTAACCTCTGGATGTTATCGGAAAAACCGGCTCAGCTGGCCTATCGGCATGGCCAAGCCTTCACCCTACCAAGGTCGGGTATGGCGAAACGATGCCGCAACGGCACGGAAATCGGCTAGTCGAGCCGAGCACGAAACGGCGTGAAATCCGTGTGGCGGTCGTACACATCCATGCCTTCATGATGCTTGAGCCAGCCCACAACCGCATAGGTGAATGGCGTCAGCAATGCCTCCCAGCTCACCTTGAGGACGAACTGGCTCACCATCACCATCAGCATTGCGTCCACCGGCCAGTCCGGGGCGCCATAGAAGGCAAGCGGATAGAAGATCAGGCTGTCGATCCCCTGCCCGACCACTGTCGATCCGATCGTCCGCGTCCACAGATGCCGTCCCTGAGTCCACACCTTCATCCGCGCGAGCACGAAGCTGTTGGCGAACTCGCCAGCCCAGAATGCCGCCATCGAGGCGAACACGATGCGCGGGACCTGGCCGAACACGCTTTCATAAGCGGCCTGGCCGGTCCAGCCCGGCGCGGGCGGTAAGGCGACCACCACGAAGCTCATGAAGGCCATGAACAGCATCGCGGCGAAACCAGCCCAGATGCAGCGTCGCGCGCGTGCATAGCCGTAGACCTCGGTCAGCACGTCGCCCAGAACATAGGAGACCGGAAAGAATAATATGCCCGCGCCGAACGGCCACAGGCCGACGACCGGGAGATCGATGACCGCTCGCTTTCCAGCGCCGATGACATTCGAGAGCAGGAGTATCGTGACAAAAGCCGCCATCACGAAATCGAAATATCGCAAAGGCCTGGCACCCAGCGCCTCGGCATCGACTATAACCGTCGCGTGCTCGTTTTCCCCCGTCATGCTATGAAGCCTAGACTCCCATTCACCACTGAACAAGTCGGGGAATTGCAATGACCATCGCCAAGCTCGATCAGCGCGAACGCTCCGAAATCGCGACGACGCTTCCGCACTGGACGCTTGACGCTGAGCGTGACGCCATCCGGCGCAGTTTCCGCTTCGCCGATTTCGTCTCGGCCTTCGGTTTCATGGCGCAAGTCGCGCTGGTAGCGGAGCGCGCCGACCACCATCCCGAGTGGTCCAACGTCTATAATCGCGTGGACATCCTGCTCACCACCCACGACGCCAACGGCCTCTCAGCCCGCGACATTGCCCTCGCAAAGGAAATCGACCGCATCGCCGGCGCATGAAAAAACCCTGCGCCAAACCAACTTCGCCGGGATAACCGACCCCAATCAGCTATCGCAATACGCCACCTTGAACGGCAGCTTCACGCCATCCGTCTCGGTGATAGTCACGCATTCGCCCATGCGCAGCGGGTTCGCCTCCAGATGGCACTGGATTTCGTCGTCATTGTCGCCGGCCGCATAGGAAAAGACCCAGCCGTCGCGCTTGCGGACCAGATGGCCGTCGCGATCCGGTTCGTTGGGCCAGTGCCGTCGCACCGTCGCCCGCTCGGGATTCTCGCTGATCTGGCATTCGTCGATCTGGCCGACATCGTCGAGCGGAAGGCGCAGCAAATAGGCCCGTCCGGCCGAGCCGTTCGGAAATTCCCGGGTGCGCGCTAGTTCAAGTCGAACATTCTTCCAATTCATTGCTCGAAAATGTGCGCTGCACCACAATTCTCAAATACGCATTGATACGGATAGACGGCGAGCGCCGCCCTGCCATGGCCCTTGTCTCATCCCCCCCCGGCGGAATAGACAGCAATAGTGAGCCCCAACCAGAACCCTCCCGCCCGCGATGCGAACCTGCCGGGCGCCCACCTTGAGGAAGCTCATCTTCGTTCGATCCTGTCCAATGTCCCGGACGCGATGGTGGTGATCGATTCACAATGCATCATCCTCTCCTTCAGCAGCGCAGCCGAAAAGATGTTCGGCTATGCCGAAAGCGAGCTGATCGGCGAGAATGTAAGCGTGCTGATGCCCTCGCCCGATCGCGAGCGCCACGATGGCTATATCAACCGCTACCTGCGCACCGGCGATCGTCGCATCATCGGCATAGGCCGCGTCACGACTGCGCGGCGGCGCGATGGCTCCACATTTCCGATCGAGCTTTCGATCGGTGAAGCGGTTACGCCTGAAGGCCATGTCTTCACTGGCTTTATCCGCGATCTCACCGAAACCCAGCAAACCGAACGCCGCCTCCAGGATCTCCAGACCGAGCTTGCCCATATGTCGCGCGTCAGCGCGATGGGAACGCTCGCGTCGGCTCTCGCGCATGAGCTCAACCAGCCGCTCACCGCGATCGCCAGCTATATGGAGGGCGCGCGCGACATGCTCGACAGCGCCGACGCGGAAACCATCGAAATGGTCCGCGAAGCTCTCGACGAGGCCGCTGCCCAGGCGATGCGCGCCGGCCACATCGTTCGACGGTTGCGGGATTTCATCTCGCGCGGCGATACCGAACGGCGAATCGAAAGCCTTCACAAGCTCGTCACTGAAGCCAACGCCCTCGCGCTCGTCGGCGCTGGCGAGCGCGGCGTCCAGGTCCGGGTCAGCCTCGATCCTTCGGCGGACCGTGTTCTTGTCGATCGGATCCAGGTCCAGCAGGTGCTGCTCAACCTCATCCGCAACGCGCTCGAGGCGATGGAGGATTCATCCGATCGCCGACTTGTGATCAGCGCCGATGCCCAGCCTGGCGGCACGGTCCAGGTCAAGGTCGAAGATAGCGGCCCGGGCCTCGATCCCAAAGTTGCCGAACATCTGTTCGAACCCTTCTTCAGCACCAAGGATACCGGGATGGGCCTTGGTCTTTCGATCTGCCGAACCATCATCGAGGCCCAGGGCGGAAAAATCTGGGCTACCAGGTCATCGATGGGCGGCACCGCCTTCCATTTCACTTTGATCGCAGCAACCACGGACGATCTCGATGAAGACTGATACCATCATTTATATCGTCGACGACGAGGAGGCGATCCGCCGTTCGGTGGGATTCATGTTGCGCTCCGCGGGTTTCCGCATCGAGGGCTTCCCGTCCGGCGTCGAGTTCCTCAAGAAAGTCCGCGATCTCGAACCCGGTTGCGTCCTGCTCGATATCCGAATGCCGGACATGGACGGCCTCGAGGTTCAACAGGCGCTTACCGCGCAAGGCAGTTCGCTTCCGGTCATCATCATGACTGGTCATGGCGATATTTCGACTGCGGTGCGGGCAATGAAATCCGGCGCGATCGATTTCATCGAGAAGCCCTTTGAAAAAGCCGTCCTTCTCTCCGCGATCTCCGCGGCCAGCGCGCGCCTCGACAATAGCGACAAGCGCCGCACCCGTGCAGAGGAAGCGTCGACGCGCCTCAACATTCTCACCCCACGCGAACGCGATGTGCTCAATGGCCTCGTCGAGGGACTTCCCAACAAGACGATCGCGTTCGATCTTGGCATCAGCCCGCGCACCGTCGAGATCCATCGTGCCAATTTGATGGCGAAGCTCGGCGTGAAGAGCCTGTCCGAAGCGCTCCGCATTGCCTTCGCCGCCGCCGAAAGCGCCTGAGACCACCATCATGAACGTCGAATGCGATTCGCTCCGGATTGCACTGATCGCTGAAAGCTTCGAGCGTCTAACCGGTGGCAGTCTCGTCGATCCGCAGCCCGACATGGCGGCCGCGCTCTGGATCGCGCCGCGTGCGATCGTCGCACATGGCACGCAGGCCGACCCGATCTTCTTCTACGGCAATCGTCTCGCGCTCACGCTGTTCGAAACCACGCCGGCCGAATTCATCCGGATGCCCTCGCGCCTGTCGGCCGAACCCTTGCTCCGCGAGGAACGCGCCCGCCTGCTCGATCGTGTCACCCGCGACGGCTTCATCGATGATTATGCCGGGATACGCATCTCGGCCAAAGGGCGGCGCTTCCGCATCGAACAGGCCATCGTCTGGAACCTGGTCGATGCCGAAGGCGAGACGCACGGCCAGGCGGCCGCCTTCGATCACTGGGAGCCGCTGGATTGATCCTGCACCCTGCTCCCATATTCGGACCACCAATCCAGTAGCGCGAAGATCGTCGGCTCCAGAGCCTGCGCCACCGGCGTCATTTCATATTCCACGCGCGGCGGCACTTCTGCGAAGACGGTGCGGGTAATCAGCCCGTCGCGCTCCAGCTCGCGCAACTGCGCCGTCAGCATATGCTGCGTCACGCCCGGAATCGCTCGCCGCAATTCCCCGAAACGATGCACGCGCTGGTTAAGCAGCCAGAGGATCTCGAGTTTCCACTTACCCGAGATGCTCGCCATCGCCCGGCGCAGCGCACCATGCATCCGGGGAACATCCTCCGGCTCTATAGTCAGCTTTTCCATACTAAGATACGCTTCCCCATCCTTCTTGCTACTATTTACCTGTCTCGATACCGCAAGTCGAAATCAATTGGAGAGTTGCATGTCGATCGCGTTCGCCACCCCCGTGATACCCGACCATGTTCCGGAAAATCTCATCCGGCCATTCCCCTTCGTGTTCGGTACGATCACCGAGGCTGATCCGTTCAACGAATGGGTTCCCGAAGTTCACAAGGGCCCCGATATCTTCTGGACGCCGCACGCCTATCCGGGCGGCACGCCCGCGTGGATCGTCCGCCGCACGCAGGATCTTCGCGATCTCTATTTCGATACCGAGAATTTCTCCTCCAAGGATTTCTCGCCTTATTCGAAAATGATCGGCGATACCTGGACCAATCTTCCGGTCGAGATCGATCCTCCGAAGCACGCGATGTACCGCGCCTTCGTCAATCCGATCTTCACGCCCAAGGCGATGGCAGCGCTCGAGGAAAAGATCCGCAGCTACGCGGTCGAATATATCGAGGCATTCCGCGCCAAGGGCGAATGCGAATATATGAAGGACTTCGCGTTCGAATTCCCGATCAAGGTCTTCCTCGAACTCATGGGCCTGCCGCTCAGCCTCACGCCCCAGTTCCTCGAATGGGAAACCGGCCTGCTTCACGAGCCCGACATGGGCAAGATGGCTGCCGCAGCCCGCTCGGTGGTCGATTATCTGCGTGGCGAGATCGAGGATCGCCGCAAGAACCCGACCGGCGACATCATCAGCTACGCAGTCCAGGCCCAGATCGACGGCGGCCGCAAGCTCGATGACGACGAACTCGTCGGCTTCTGCTTCAACCTCTTCATCGGTGGTCTCGATACCGTTTCGACCAACATGGGCGGCCAGTTCGCGCATCTCGCCACCCACCCGGAGGATCAGGCACGCCTGCGCGCCAATCCTGAAATGATCCCCACCGCGATCGACGAAATGATGCGTGCCTATGCAGCCGTCACCACCTTCCGCACCTGCACCCGCGAAGTCGAGTTCAAGGGCGTCCGCATGATGCCCGGCGACAAGGTCGCGGTTTGCACCACGCTCGGCGGCCGCGATCCCGAGGAATATGATCGCGCCAACGATGTCATCATCGATCGCAAGCCAAAGCATGTCTCGTTCGGCTATGGTCCGCATCTTTGCGTCGGCATGCATCTCGCCCGGCGTGAAATGCGCATCGCGATGGAGGAATTCCTCGCGCGCATCCCCGCCTTCACGCTAAAGCCCGGCCACACGCTGCGCCGCCATCTCGGCATGATCCAGCCGGTCGAGTTGCCGCTGGTGTGGCAGGCCTGAGGAGAGAAGCAAACATGGCCCGGATCACCTTCGTCGCGCTCGATGGCAGCGCAAAAAGCTATGACGCCGCCGAAGGCGTCTCGCTGATGCGCTGCGCCGTCGATAACGACGTACCCGGCATCGTCGCCGAATGCGGTGGCGCCTGCGCCTGCGCAACCTGCCAGGTGCTGATCGCCCCCGATTGGCTCGACCGCCTCCCGGTGGCTGGCCCGAATGAAGCGTCGATGATCGACGAGGATTCGGGCGAACGCGGCATGGTGCGGCGCCTGTCGTGCCAGATCGAGGTCACCCCCGAACTCGACGGCCTCGTCGTCCACGTCCCTTCCAGCCAATATTGAAACCCGAGGGGGGCACGTCGCCCCCCTCCGCCTTCCTCAGCCAGTCACTTCGGCCGGATGAACGAAACTCCCGGCGAAGAAGCCGCGCCCGAGCCGGATCGCCACGCCGACGAGCAGCACCAGCACCGGCACCTCGACCAGAGGCCCAACGACCGCCGCGAATGCCACCGGTGAAGCCAGTCCGAACGCCGAAATCGCCACCGCGATCGCAAGCTCGAAATTGTTCGAAGCGGCGGTGAAGGCCATCGACGTCGTCTTCGCATAATCCGCACCGACGAGCTTTCCGGCCATGAAGCTCATCACGAACATGATCAGGAAATACAGCACCAGCGGCACCGCGACCCGCACGGCGTCGATCGGCAATGCCAGCACGTCGCCGCCCTTCAGGCTGAACATCGCCAGGATCGTGAACAGCAGTGCCACCAGTGTGATCGGGTTGATCCGGGGCAGGAATCGCGTGCGATACCAGTCCTCGCCATATTTCCCGATCAGGATGCGCCGGCTGAGATAGCCCGCCGCGAACGGCACGCCAAGATAGGTCAGCACCGCCTTGGCAATCGTCACGAAGCTGACATCGACGACATGCGCCTCCAGCCCGAACAAAGGCGGCAGCACGGTCAGGAAAAACCACGCATAGGGCGCGTAGAACAGGATCTGGAAGATCGAATTAAATGCCACCAGTCCAGCCACATATTGCGCGCTTCCGCCCGCCAGCTGGTTCCAGACCAGCACCATCGCGATGCACGGCGCGAGCCCGATCAGGATCACCCCGGTCATATATTCCGGCTGGTCGCGCAGGAAGATCACCGCCAGCGCGAACATCAGCGCGGGCCCGATCACCCAGCATTCGACCAGCGACAGCACCAATACCCTGCGATCCCGGAACACCTCGCCCAGTTCTTCATATTTCACGCGTGCGAGCGGCGGATACATCATCAGGATCAATCCGATCGCGATCGGCACGCTGGTCGTCCCCACCGACATCGCATTCAAGGCGGCGGGAACGCCCTTGAACAGCGTCCCGATCGCGATGCCAAGCGCCATCGCCGCGAAGATCCACAACGTCAGGTAGCGATCGATGAAGGAAAGCCGCCCCATCATGCGATCACCCCCGTCGCGCCTTCGCTCCGCCCGATCTCTCGCAGTTTCACACCCAGCGTCATCCGGTCGATGCTCGCGATCGGTAGCGCAAGGAACAGGGATATCCGGTTTCTCATATACATCAGCGCATCGAGGAAGGCCTGCCGCTGCCCCGGCCCTTCGATCGCAGCTGGATCCTCGATCCCCCAATGCGCCGTGATTGGCTTGCCCGGCCAGACGGGACAGGTCTCGCCCGCGGCATTGTCGCAAACCGTGAAGATGAAATCGATCTCGGGCGCGCCATCCACGGCGAATTCGTCCCAGCTTTTGGAACGCAGCCCCTCCGTCTCGAGTCCCAGTCCGTCCAGCACCTCCAGCGCCATCGGATGTACCGCGCCCCTGGGATGGCTTCCCGCCGAAAACGCTCGAAAGCGGCCAATGCCGGCCTTGTTGAGCAAGGCTTCGGCAAGCACCGAACGCGCACTGTTACCAGTGCAGAGGAACAGCACATTGTAGATACGGTCTGACATCATCGAAGCTCCGTAAGGCTCAGCAGCAGGCAAGTTCAGCGATAAGCGGCGCGCACAGTTCGGCATTCCCGCCGCAACAATCCTTCGCGAGGAACAGCATCAGCGCGCGCAGTCGCTCGATCCGCGCGCGATAGACGATCGACCGGCCATTCCGTTCGGAGATTGCCAGCCCCGCACGCGCAAGGATCGCCAGGTGCGTCGACAATGTATTCTGTGCCACGCCGATCTGTCGCGCGATCTCGCCGGCGGCCAACCCTTCGGGCTCATGCCGGACAAGCAGCCGGAACACCTCAAGCCGCGTTCCCTGAGACAGCGCGCCAAGCGCCCCCGTTGCCGATTCCATATCCATATATCGAGATATACTGAAATGACGTGACCGGGACAAGACCCCACCCGTCATCCCGACACCCCTACCGGATCGGCCCCTCGGCCCTTCCCTGGACGAACTGGTCCACATACGGGTTCCCGGAGTCGTACAGCCGCTCGCGCGGGCCCTCCCAGATGATCCGCCCTTCGTAGAGCATCGCCACCCGGTGCGCGATCTTGCGGGCCGAAGCCATGTCGTGCGTGATCGTGATCGCGGTTATGCCGATATCCTCGGTCAGGCTGACGATCAGGTCGTTGATCACGTCGGCGCGGATCGGATCGAGCCCGGTGGTCGGCTCGTCGAAAAAGATGATCTCTGGCTTGGGCGCTATCGCCCGCGCCAGCGCGACGCGCTTTTGCATTCCGCCTGAAAGCTCGCTCGGGCGCAGGTCGAGGATCGTGCGATCGAGCCCGACCCGCTCGAGGTTTTCCTCCGCGATGCGCCGCATTTCCTTCGCCGCGATCACCTTGCCCTGTGTCAGCGCGAAGGTCACGTTCCGCCAGACCGGCAGCGAGTCGAACAATGCCCCGCCCTGGAACAGCATGCCGACCTTGGAGCGGATACGGTTGAGGTCGCGGTCGCCCATCCCGGTGACCTCCTCGCCATCGATCCGGACCGAGCCGCTGTCCGGCCGTATCAGTCCGATGATGCACTTTATCGTCACCGATTTGCCGCTGCCCGACTGGCCGATGATCGTCACCGACTCCCCGGCATCGACTGACAGGTTGACGCCGTCGAGCACGGCCTTGTCGCCGAACCGCTTGGCGACGTTGCTGAGCAGGATCTTGCTCATCCGAACGCAATCACCGTGATCAGCAGGTTCGAAAGCAGGATCAGGATGAAGGTGGAGACCACCGCCTGCGTTGTCGATTGCCCGACGCCCGCCGCTCCGCCACTCGTCTTGAGCCCATGATAGCAGCCCATCAGCGCGATGAAGAAGCCGAACACCGCCGATTTGACCAGTGCCATCCTGAAATCGTCGGCCTCGAGATAGTGCCGGGTCGTCTTCAGATACCCGACCGAATTGAAATCGAGCTTGTAGATCGCAAGCGCATAGCCGCCGAGAATGCCGATGCCGTTTGCGATCAGCACCAGGATCGGCATCGCGATCAGCGCCGCGAACAGTCGCGGCGCAATCAGGTAGCGATAATAATCGGTCCGCAACGTCGCCATCGCGTCGAGCTGCTCGGTCACCCGCATCGTCCCGATCTCGGCGGCCATCGCCGATGACACCCGCCCTGCCACCATCAGTCCGGTCAACACTGGCCCCAGCTCACGCACCATGCCGAGCACGACGACGGCCGGCACTGTCGAAGTCGCGTTGAAACGAGTCCCTGCGGTGAAGATCTGCTGCGCCAGCGCTGCACCCGTAAAGATCGCGGTCAACCCAACGACCGGCAGCGAAAACCATCCGATCCGCGCGAGCTGCTCGAACAGTCGCGCCGGATAATAAGGCGGCGTCAGCCCCCGCCAGATCACCGTGATCGCAAAGGCCGTCACCCGCCCAATCGCAGCAAACAGCTGCAGCATGAAACGTCCGACGACGATCAGCAGTGCCTGCACGCCCTTCATGCCCAGCGCCGCTCGTAACGGTCGCCAAGCAGCGTCAGCAACTCATATTGGGTCAGTCCCGTGGCCAACGACATCCGCGCCAGGTCATAATCGATGCCAAGCCAATCGCCCGCGCGGACGTCAGTCGCGCTGACATCGACCGCGATCAGGTCCATCGATACCCGGCCCACTACAGGGCATGCCAGGTCGCCTGCCAGCGCCGCACCCTTGCCGCCGAACGCGCGCAGATAGCCATCGGCATATCCGATATTGAGGATCGCGATCCGCATCGGCTGTTGCGCCGTGAAGGTAGCGCCATAGCCCACCGTCGCGCCCTCCGGGAGCGTCCGCACCTGCAGCACCTCGACCTCGGGGCGAACCACTTGCGCAATCTGCCCCTCGGCCTCGGCACGCTGCACCCCGCCGTAGAGCGAGATCCCCGGCCGGGTAAGGTTGAAACTGTAGCGCGCGCCGAGACATATTCCCGCCGAATTGGCGAGGCTGTAGCGCCGCGCCGGAATTGCACCACGCAGCCCCCGGAATGTAAAAAGCTGCTGTTCGTTGAGCGCATGTCCTGGTTCGTCGGCGCAAGCGAGATGGCTCATCAGCGTGTCGATCTCGAGCCCGTCGAGCAATCCCGTGCGCGACTCCTCGGGCGTAATGCCCAGCCGATTCATCCCGGTATCGATCATCACGTCGCAGGGCTCGCCCGCCGCGGCGGATTTCCAGAGCAGTACCTGTTCGACGCTGTTCAACACAGGTCGCGCGCCCAAGCTGGCTGCGATCGGGAGGTCGGGCTCGCGCACCCCGTGAAGCACAGCAAGCGATGCGCCCTCAGGCAGCGGCCCGAGCCGAACCGCTTCGTCCCAGGTCGCCACGAAGAAGTCCCGGCAGCCTGCTTCCGCAAGCCGTTCGACGACGCCTCGTGCGCCAAGCCCGTAGCCATCGGCCTTGACCGCAGCGCCGCACGCCGCTCGCCCGCCCTGCTGCTCGAGCCAGCGCCAGTTGGCGGCCAGCGCAGCGCTGTCAAGATTCAGCCGAAGGGCTCGCATCGCATCCATCGCCGAAGCCGATAGCGGGTGACGCGATGCTAATCCAGTTCCTTGCCCGAAGTTTCCGGCAGTCCGAACAACGTTACGACCAGCGCAAGCGCCACCACCCCGACCGTGTACCAGAGCCCGGCGAACGGATCCCCGGTCTTGGCGACGATGAACTGGCTGATGAACGGCAGGAAGCCGCCGAAGTAACCCGTTCCGATATGATAGGGCACCGACATCGATGTATAGCGGATCCGCGCCGGAAACAGTTCGACGAGCAGCGCGGCCACCGGCCCGTAGGTCATGCCCGAGAACATGCCGATGATCACGATCGCCGCAATCACCTGCAACGCCCGCGACAGCGTCGGTACCGATTTTTCGAGCTTGTAGCCTGCCTGTTTCAACGTCGCATCAAGCAGGTCGCCATTGCTGACATCGACCGGACTGCCCCCGATCGTCACCACCGGGGCGCTCCCCTCGGCTGCGGCGAGCTTGCTGTAGGGCAGCCCCTTCTTCGACAGCGTATCGAGCACCGCGCCGCACGCCGTCGCCTGTTTCTTCGCAAACGGATCATAGGAGCAATCGCTACCAGTCACCACGATCGGGCTTGCCTTCATCGCCGCCGCCAATTCCGGATTTCCGGCATTGCCCATCCAGTGGAAGAGCGGGAACAGGAAGATAAGCGTCAGCACATAGCCGAGCAGGATCGGCTTGCGCCGCCCGATCTTGTCCGAAACCCATCCGAAGAGGATGAACCAGAACAGGCTGAACATCGCGCCCGCACCAAGGATCAGCCGGGCGCTGTTATCCTCGAACTTGAGGGTGGACTGAAGGAAGTAGAGCGCCTGGAACTGCGCGGTGTACCAGATCACCGTCAGCCCGGCGGCCACCCCGAACAAGGCCACCAGCACCAGCTTGATCCGCGCCCAACTGTTGAAGCTTTCCTTCACCGGATTGGCAGCGGTCTCGCCCGCATCCTTCATCGCCTGGAAGACCGGGCTCTCCTTGAGCTTGAGCCGGATCCACAGCGAAACCGCGAGCAACAGCACCGAAAACAGGAACGGCACGCGCCAGCCCCAGGCTTCCCACGCAGCCTTGTCGACGAAGCTGTTGGAGATCAGCACGACCATCAGGCTGAGCAGGAATCCCCCGATAACGCCCGCCTGGATGAAGCTCGTATAATATCCGCGCTGCTTGCGAGGCGCGTGCTCGGCGACATAGATCGCAGCGCCGCCATATTCGCCGCCAAGCGCCAGCCCTTGCAGCAGGCGGCACACCACCAGAAGCACCGGCGCCCAGATCCCGATCTGCGCATGCGTCGGCAACAATCCGACTGCTGCGGTCGCGATGCCCATCAGCGTGATCGTCACCAGAAACGTATATTTCCGTCCGAGCTTGTCGCCCAGATAGCCGAACAGCACCGCGCCTACGGGCCGCACGCCGAATCCCGCCCCGAAGGTCGCGAGTGCGAGGAGAAGTCCTGCCGTCGGGCTGTCGGTCGGGAAGAAGAGCTTTGCGATCAGCGCCGCCAGCGTGCCGTAGACGAAGAAATCATACCATTCGAACACTGTTCCCAGCGTCGATGCCAATATGACCAACCGATCGCGCTTCACGTCGATCTGCGGTCCGGCGCTCGCCAAATGGTCGGTCATGCCCTCTCCCCCAATTATATCCAGCCGGTCTCGCGAATCCCTGCCGATCATCAACCTGTATAGTAGGTGATTTCCTACACATCAAGCCTTTTCTAATCGAGCGCCAAGCGCGCTTTTTCCCAGTTCCGGCCATCGAACGGCCGAATCATCACGTCAAGGCCATGGTCCGCATCGAGGCATCGAAAATTGATGCTGATCCCTTCCGGATGCGAACGCGGCCGGTAAAAGCTCTTGATTCCGCACTGGCTGCAGAAAATGTGCCGCGCCTTGCCCGATCCGAATCGATAGGTCGTCGTCTCGCGCTGCCCTTCAAGCAGCCGAAAGCGCGTATCCGGCACGATCAGGTGCAGATAGCCCGTCATCGAACAGATCGAGCAATTGCATTCGAGCACCTCGATCGGTCCATCCGGCACATCGGCCTCGAAATGCACCAACCCGCAATGGCATCCGCCGGTAATCCTGGTCATGGCGCGTTCCTAGCGCCCGATCGTTGGAGGTGGAAGAGTCGGTTGTTTTCAGAAAGTCGAAAATCACCCGCCGCCTTGCATTTTTCCGCATCCGCGTGAAAGGCGATCCAATGGACCTCGACGCTCTCCTCTTCCATTATTTCGAGACCGACGACCCGGATTCGATCGATCCCGCTCGGCTCGAAGACGGCAAGCACCGGCTCGTGATCGATTTCGGAGTCGAGCGCGAATCCGGCCGCCGCTTCGCACTCTGGACGTTGATGGAAGCGTTCGAAATGGCCCCGCCCCCGGCCGAAGCGTTCAAGGACGCCCGGCTTCGCCGCGTCGCCGAGGATTATCTGACCGCGGCCTGGCGGCTGGAGCGCGATTGAAATGACCGCGATTGAAACAACTGGCCAGAACCTGCCGATCCGCGTCGCCGCGCTCTACTGCTTCACTCCTTTCGAGGATCTCGAAGCAAAGCAACTGGCTCTCGCCGCGCTTTGCACCGAGCAGGGCGTCAAGGGCACGCTGCTCCTCGCCCGCGAAGGCATCAACGGCACGATCGCTGGCTCCGACGACGGCATCGAGCAGCTGCTCCTCCATATTCGCGCACTCTGCCCCGATACGCTCGACATCAAGCACTCCCGCGCCGCGAGGATGCCCTTCCACCGCATGAAGGTTCGCCTCAAGCGCGAGATCGTCACCATGGGCCAGCCCGATATCGATCCACTCCGCGAAGTCGGTCATTATGTCGCGCCCGAGGATTGGAACGCACTCATCGACCAGCCCGACACCATCCTGATCGACACCCGCAACGACTACGAAGTCGCCGTCGGCACCTTCGCCAATGCGATCGATCCCGGCACCAAAAGCTTTCGCGATTTCCCTGCATGGTTCCGCGAACACCGCGCCGAACTGCTTGGCGATGGTCCGCCGCCGAAGATCGCAATGTTCTGCACCGGCGGCATTCGCTGCGAAAAATCGACTGCCTTCCTCAAGTCCGAAGGCCTCGACGAAGTCTATCATCTCAAGGGCGGCATCCTCAATTACCTCGAGACCATCCCGCCCGAGCAAAGCCGCTGGCAAGGCGAATGCTTCGTCTTCGACCAGCGAGTCACCATCACCCACGGTCTCGGCCTTGGCACCCATGAACTCTGCCATGCCTGCCGCCAACCGGTAAATGCCGAAGATCGCGCCTCGCCGCTCTATGTGCCCGGCGTCAGTTGCCCCGCCTGCCATGACGAACGCGATGAGCAACAGCGCGCCGGCTATGCCGAACGCCAACGCCAGGTCCGCCTCGCCGAAGCGCGCGGCGAAGCCCATGTCGGCGCGACAAGATCCTGATGCGCACCGTTTCCGACAGCACCTCGGTCCGGCTCTATCACATCGGCGACGGCGATGACGGTGGCTCGGCGATGACGCTGTTCTACGGCCCACTCGGCGAAGCAATGCTGATCGCGGCCCGCCAGACCAGCGATATCCAGGCCGGCCTCTACCTCGCCACCGACAACGACGTCGTCGCCTATCTCGATCTCACCGACGACTAGCCCGGATTATTCACCGAGGCCTTGCTGAAGGGTTGGCGGGAGTGGCTTAAAGCACTGACTTGATGTAGGAAGTTGGGTGTCTAGACCAGCCCCACAGCGAGGCACAAAATGCCACAAGCGACCCCCACCAACGGCGATGATATCG
>CANJQJ010000033.1 GCA_947476425.1 Sphingomonadaceae bacterium
AAAGCAGCGGGTGCACCAGAAGGAGGCCGCGTAGGCTTCGGTTGCAAGTGCTTATCCGCAAGGACCGACCGCAACTTTACGCTACAAACCGACCGGCCTAGATGCCCTTCGAGGCGAGAGTTCGCCTTCAGGCGCTCTTCCACCGCCAGAATATTATTCTGCAGCAGGTTAAGTGACGGCCATACCCAACCGCCTTTTTTCTTCAAATATCGGAAAACCCAAAAGGCGCGCTGGTTCGGCGGATATCGTCGGGGAGCATCTGTCGCCCGATCGGCGGTGCTGAGCGCGCGGTACACTGGGTTCGCTGGCAAAGGCTGCAGCTGATACCGATCGGGGTTGACGCATCAGGCGGCGGACTGCCTGGATGCTGGGTATAGATTAGCCGCGAAGCATGTTCGGCTGCGCAGCCGAGCGCGATGGCGCGCTCGACGCGTTGGGATCCGAATGCGCCGTCGCCGGCAGTGACCGTCCGGGCGATCGAGAAGAATCGCTGACCGTCGGGAAGCTCGAGCCATTGGGTGACGACTTCCCGTGGGGTCCGGAATACCTGATGTACGGACCACAGCGGACATCCCCCGCCATGGCGGGCAAAGGGAAAGCCCGCGCCGTCGAGCCTTTTCGAGACGTTGCCGGCAGGATCGACGCGGATGAAGAAGAAAGGCACGCGTTCGTGGCCGGGCTTCTGGAGCGTGGTCAATCGATGCGCGGTCTGTTCGAAGCTGGTTCCGAACTGGCGGGCGAGCGCCTCGACATCATAATGCCGCGCTTCGACGGCCTTGGCGAACGCGGTATAGGGCATGAGCACTGCGGCAGCGGCATAGTTGGCAAGCGCGCGTCGGGTGAGGCGCTCGCCGCTCTCCGATGCGAAACTGCCTTCCCTCAGCAGGGCATCGATATCCCGGCGCATTTCGAGATAAGCGAGCTGGAGCGCGAGCTGGAAGCTCTGGCTGGCGCCATCGAGCGCATCGTCGAGCAGCACTTCCTCGCGATGCCGATCCAGTCGTCGCATCGAGCCGACCATCACGTGGGAGGGCAGGCGCCGCACGCGCAAACCATGACGGACCTTCAGATAGCCGATCGTGCCGCCCTGTGCATTGATCGCCTCGGCAAGGCGTTCGGCAGCATCGTCAAGGAGCGGAAAACAATTGCGGCGCGCGGCGAGAAAGCGGCGCGCCTCGGCTACCGGATCGGGCGCGTCCGAGCTGCGGTTCCCTCCGCCGCCGCCTGCTTCGGCGCCGCGATCGGCCAGAGCGAGCTGCTCCTCCTGATAGGCGGTAAACAGGCGCAGTAATGCTTCGGCGATGCCGGGATAATTGGCGGCCACGTCCGCCGCCTCGAGCGGGGGCAGGTCGATGTCGGCAAACATCGGATCCTTGAGGACGCCCTGCAACCGCGCCGTGAACTCCGCGCCACCGTCGCCGGCGAGTTCGGCCATGTCCATCTTGTAGGTCCGCGCGATCCGCAGCAGCATGTCAGCAGTCAGCGGGCGCTGGTTGCGCTCGAGCAGCGCAACATAGGAAGCCGAGATTTCGAGATCGGCAGCCATATTGGCTTGTGTCAGCCCGAGATCACGACGGATACGCCGCAGGCGAGGCCCCATGTAAACTGGGCGTTCGTTTGACATGATCCGATGCGACTCCCGTGCCTTGTACTACCTTTACAACATTACAACGAAAAGTTGTAAAGATTTACATCTGGACCTCGCGACGCCTCCACGGCCCACGAATCACGCGGTAAGTGCGGTGCAACAATTTCACGAGACGCATCCAGGAACCGCCAAATGTCCTATCAAGATCACATCGCCCAGATGAACGAACTGATCGCTGCCAAGAGCGGCACATGGAGCAGCATCAGCGCCGAGTCCGTCGCTCGCATGCGCTTGCAGAACCGCTTCCAGACCGGCCTCGACATTGCGCGCTACACCGCCGCGATCATGCGGAGCGACATGGCGGCCTATGATGCGGATCCGGCCAACTACACGCAATCGCTGGGTTGCTGGCACGGCTTCATCGGCCAGCAGAAGGTGATCTCAATCAAGAAGCATTTCGGCACGACGAAGGGGCGCTACCTCTATCTGTCGGGCTGGATGATCGCCGCGCTTCGTTCCGAATTCGGCCCGTTGCCCGATCAGTCGATGCATGAGAAAACCTCCGTCCCCGCGCTGATCGAGGAACTCTATACCTTCCTCCGGCAGGCCGATGCCCGCGAGCTGGGCGGCATGTTCCGCGACATCGATGCTGCGCGATCGGCTGGCGACACGGCAAGGGAGAAGCAGCTGCTCGACGCCGTCAGCAACTACCAGACGCATGTCGTGCCGATCATCGCCGACATCGATGCTGGCTTCGGCAACGCCGAGGCAACCTATCTGCTTGCCCGCAAGATGATCGAGGCCGGCGCCTGCGCGCTCCAGATCGAGAACCAGGTCTCCGACGAGAAGCAGTGCGGCCACCAGGACGGCAAGGTCACCGTGCCGCACGAGGACTTTCTCGCCAAGGTTCGCGCCTGCCGCTACGCCTTCCTCGAGCTCGGCGTCGAAGACGGTGTCATCGTCACGCGCACCGACTCGCTGGGCGCAGGCCTCACCAAGCAGATTGCGGTGAGCCACGCGCCGGGCGATCTCGGTGACCAGTATAATAGCTTCCTCGACTGCGAGGAGATCGATCCGGCGACCGCGCGCAATGGCGACGTCATCCTCAATCGCGACGGCAAGCTGATGCGGCCCAAGCGTCTCGCCAGCAACCTGTTCCAGTTCCGCGCCGGCACCGGCGAAGATCGCTGCGTGCTCGACTGCATCACTTCGTTGCAGCACGGCGCCGACCTGCTGTGGATCGAGACCGAAAAGCCGCACATCGAACAGATCGCCGGCATGGTGGACCGTATTCGCGAGGCCGTTCCCAATGCCAAGCTGGTCTACAACAACTCGCCCTCGTTCAACTGGACGCTGAACTTCCGCCAGCAGGTCTATGATGGCTGGGTCGCGGCGGGCAAGGACGTCTCGGCCTACGAGCGCGGCGCCTTGATGAGCGTGATCTACGACACGACCGAGCTTGCGGCCGAAGGCGACGAGCGCATCCGCACCTTCCAGTCCGACAGCGCGAAGCGGGCCGGGATCTTCCACCACCTGATCACGCTGCCGACCTATCACACCGCCGCGCTGTCGACCGACAATCTGGCGAAGGAGTATTTCGGCGCGCAAGGCATGCTTGGCTATGTGCTCGGCGTCCAGCGCCAGGAAATCCGCCAGGGCATCGCGTGCGTCAAGCATCAGAACATGTCGGGCTCCGACATCGGCGACGACCATAAGGAATATTTCGCCGGCGAAGCCGCGCTCAAGGCTGGCGGCGCGCACAACACGATGAACCAGTTCGCATGACGCGACTGGCCGAGGTTCTGGGGAGGACAGGGGCAGCCTGCGAAACGGCTGCCCCACAAACCCCGCAAGCAAGAGGAGTGAGTGACATGACCGAACCGACCCGTAGCCGCGCCGTCTTCTCGACCGAAGACTTCAGGCTCATCAAGGCAGCCGTCGCGCATTATCTGAAGGAAGTTCAGGATCAGCCGGAATCGGTCAAATACAGCAATCTTTACCACCGCCTCGGGCGATTGAGCTGAACCGCGCGAATCACTGAACCGACCGTCCCTCACCTCCGGTGCGCCGCTCCTTCAAGGAACGAAGCGCATCAGATCGCGCAGGATTGATAGCGGCCGATAGGCTCGTGGCTTTTCTGAAAGACCATGTGCTGCCGGGAATCGGTTTCGAAACCGATGTCTTCTGGAGCGAGGCGGCGGGTATCTTGAACCGCTTCGCTCCCGAAAATCGCGTTTTGCTGGGAATTCGCGATGGATTCCAGCGGCAAATCGATGTTGTCCGCGAACCGGATTAGGCAAGTCGCCAATCCGCCGACCAAGTCGCCGGAGTCGACGTGGGCAGGGCTTGCCCGCGCCTGTGTCGACCTCTGGCTGCGAACAGGGCCTAGTTGTGCATCAGTCGGCTGGGCGTGCGCAGGACATCGCCGGTGATGACCTTGGCGCCGAATGCCTTGATGATGACGACCGCGTCGTCCATGTTCTTCATCACGACGCGCGTTCCGCCCGAGTGAAGCTTCTCGATCGCGGAAATCGAGGCATTGTGCTTTGCGCACATATCGAGGACGTGCGCCTCGGAGGCGTCCACGTTAATGGCGCGTGACATATTGGTTCTCCTGCGCGCAACGATACGCGCCAGCCGGAATAGGCTGGCCCGCTGGTAGCAGGGTAGGGCGCATTTGTCGCCCTGTCATATCAGGGCCCTATGGCCGCCTAGACCGTGGTGGTGACGCCTCGATAAATCGGATTCTCGAGCGCGCGACCGGCGCCGAGCGCGACGCAGGTCAAGGGGCTCTCCGCGACGACGACTGGAAGGCCGGTGGCGCGGCGCAGCAGTTCGTCGATGCCGCCCAATAATGCTCCGCCGCCGGTGAGGACGATGCCCTGGTCGACCAGGTCGGCCGCCAGTTCAGGCTGGATCTTTTCGAGCGCGTTGCGGACGGTTTCGACGATCCTTGCGATGGGCTCGGCGATCGCATCGACGATTTCCATCTCGCTGATGGAGATGCCCGTCGGAATGCCGTTGGCAAGATCGCGGCCCCGCACCTCGATCGTTCGGCCGACGCCGTCGGCGGGGCGAATCGCCGAACCGATCTCATGCTTGATGCGTTCCGCCGTGCCTTCGCCGATCAGCAGGTTGCGGTTGCGGCGCACGTAGGAGGAGATAGCTTCGTCCATCTTGTCGCCGCCGGTACGCAGCGAGTTGCTGTAGGCGAGGCCGCGGAGCGAGAGCACGGCGACTTCGGTGGTGCCGCCGCCGATATCGACGACCATCGCCCCAATCGGCTCGGTAACCGGAATGCCGGCTCCGATCGCGGCTGCCATCGGCTCCTCGATCAGGTGGACTTCGCGCGCGCCGGCATTGGAAGCGGCATCGCGGATCGCGCGCCGTTCGACCATCGTCGCGCGGGAAGGCACGCAGATCACGATCTCGGGCCAGCGCGGCAGGCGGCTCGATCCGCCGTGTGCCTTGTGGATGAAATGCTTGATCATCTGCTCGGCAACCTCGAGATCGGCTATGACGCCGTCGCGGAGCGGCCGGATCGTCTCGATATCGCGCGGCGTCTTGCCCATCATCAGCTTGGCATCGTTGCCGACCGCCTTCACGCGGCGGACCCCGTTACGGGTTTCAAGTGCCACCACCGATGGTTCGTTCAGGACGATGCCGCTGCCGCGCATGTAGACAAGGGTATTTGCGGTACCCAGGTCGATCGCCAGGTCCTTGGAAAGGGATTTGAAAAAACGGCTGGCAAACATTCGCGACAACTTTTCGGCAAGAGGCGGCATCTGCTCTGCCGGTCCGGGGTGATATTGACGGATGAAGTTCGTCTGACCAGACGCGGGTGCTACGGTCAGTCGCGAATATCGCTCCAACTGCCTCGCATAGGAGCTATGCCAGCTTCAGGACAGAAGTTTTCGCGGTCGGAAACATGGTTTGTCATGGGATCGTGCCATTGCGGTATCGCTCGCGGCAAGCCTAATGCCCGGGCCGCCAGCATGGCACCAATGAGCGTATCGCGGGTTTGAAAGTCATGAAAATTTCCGTTGCCGTTAACCTCCATTACGAATTCCCCCAGCCGACCGAAATCCTGCTCCAGATCGAAGCCGCTCAGATACCCGAACAAGCCATCGAGAGTGCGTTCATCAATGTCGGCAATGTCGAGCATTTTGCCCGGGTTTCGGCGCAGGACGCGATCGGCGAGCGGATCTGGCTGAAGACAGGCGGAGCACTGCAGGTCGATTATCGCGCCACGGTGTCGATCTTTCGTCAGATCGGGGATCTCGGCCGGCTCGACGCGGTACCGGCGTCGCGCCTGCCCGGGGAAACCGTGCAGTATCTGCTGGATTCGATCTATTGCCCGGCGACTCGCTTCCAGGATTTCGTCGAGGCCGAATTCGGCTGCCTGACTGGCGGCAGCCGGATCGTGGCCATGCGCGACTGGATCATGCGAAAATTCACCTATTCGCCGGGCATGAGCGACACGCGCACTACCGCGCTCGATACGTTCGTCAGTCGTCGCGGCGTTTGCCGTGATTATGCGCATGTCATGATAGCGCTAGCTCGAGCGTCCTTGATCCCGGCGCGGATCGCGAGCGTCTATGCGCTTGGCGTGAAGCCGCAGGATTTTCACGTCGTCGCCGAGGTTTTCCTAAACGGATCCTGGCACCTCGTCGACGCGACGGGCATGGCGCGAGAGGCGGACATGGCCAAGATAGGTGTCGGCCGCGATGCGGCGGACGTGAGCTTCCTCACCAGCTTCGGTCCCGCCTACCTCATCCAGCAGACTGTGAAAGTGGTCGCCGGCTAGGGTAGGGTACCGGAATTATTTTATCCGCTCATCCTGAGGAGCCATTGAGCTTGTCGAAATGGCGTTTCGAAGGACGTCCCGGTGCGGTCCTTCGAGACGGGACTTCGACAGGCTCAGTCCCTCCTCAGGACGAGCGGATTCCATTAAGGGCTCGATTGAGGGCTCGATGCTCAGGTGCCTCAAATTTGCATTCGCGGGCAAGTTCAGGGCAGGAATAGCGCGTGTACGCTCGACGACTGAAACTCTTCTTCGACGGCGGTTGCCGGCCCAATCCGGGGACGATGGAAGTCGCCGTATTCGCCCGCAACGTCATATATCATGTTCCCGATATCGGTCGGGGCACCAACAGCGATGCCGAATGGCTGGCGCTGATCCACGCACTCAAGGTCGCCCGTTCGCTCGGGGAAAGCGACATCGAGCTGATCGGCGATTCCGCCTTGGTCGTCCATCAAGCCAAGGGCGAGTGGAAATGTCGTGGGCCCGAGCTCCAGGCGCACCTTGCCGACTATAAGGCGCTTGCCGGGGCTTTCGCGCAGATCCGGATCAGGCATGTCGGGCGATCCCACAATCTTGCGGGTATCGCGCTTGAAGGCATTCGCGCCGGGCTTGCGATGAACCACCGGCTTTCGGACGTCGTACTCTAGGCGATGACGCGCGCAGTCGCCGCCTGGGTTCCCGCCAGTACCACGCTGACCGGGATGCCGTTTAACACAGCGTTGCCTGAAGGCGCGTCGACCAGCGTTCCGGGGCTGAGCAAATTGGTGTTGGCACCGGCATGGGCGTGAGCGACCGAAAGCCGGGTCAGCGGATCTTCATGACCCCAGCCGTGAGGCATCGAGACGACTCCGGCGCGAATCGCGTCGCTGATCTCGACTGGCACGACGATATCGCCCGATTGCGATGACACCGCGACCCGGTCGCCCTCTTCGATGCCGCGTTGCGCCGCGTCATCGGGATGCATGTGGAGCGTGCAGCGATCCTTGCCGCGAACGAGGCTGTCGACATTGTGCATCCAGCTGTTCATCGAGCGGATATGGCGACGGCTGACCAACACCAGTTGGACGGGCGGCTTTGCCATTTCCTCTTCGAGGCGCGGGATATCGGCGAGGATCAGATCGGGAGCAATCTCGATCTTGCCTGAAGCGGTCGGGAAGCCTTCCTGCGCGCGCGGGATTGCAGGCGAAACGATGAGGCCATTGGGTGCAGCGCGGAAGTCGGCGAGCGTCAAGCCGCCAGCGACGGCACCGAAGCGATCGCCAAACGGCCCTGCGCGGATTGCGAGATCGAGGATGCGTTCCTGTCCCCGATTGGGGAGCGCTTCGATTGCAACATCGGGATCGACGGAAACCTTCGTCGCGAGGCCGCGGAAGTAATTATCGTCGAGCGCATCGAGATCGGCATCGGGATTGCCGCCGACGATGGCACCGACGCGCGCGAATACGCGCCACGGCTCTGGCCGATCGCCCATGTCGAACAATGGCGGTGCATATTGTCCGCCGCTGGTGAGGCAGAATACCCAGGACCACATGTCGTAGAACGGGCTTTCGAGCAGCGATGGGCTCGGCAGGATGACGTGCGCGTGGCGGGTCGTCTCGTTGAGATAATTGTCGAGGCTGACCATGCATTCGAGCAGCGGCAGCGCTGCGGAAAGCTTCGCAGGATCTGGTGCGCTCAGCACCGGATTGGCGGCAAAGGTCACGAGGCCCTTGATCTGGCCTTCGCCGGGCGTGGCGATTTCCTCGGCCATGCAGGAGGCAGGGAATTGGCCGAGCACTGCGGGCACGCCGCGAACGCGACTCTTGCCCATCACTACTGGCATTTCCTTCGGCAATGTCGCGAGCATTTCGACGAGCGGCGCCACGGGGCGAGCCCACATGCTGCCGCCGATTCGATCGAGATTGCCGGTGAGGATCGCGAGCACGTCCACCATCCACGAGGCAAGGGTGCCGAAAGCCTGGGTGCAGGTGCCAATGCGGCCATAGATCGCGGCGCGATCGGTGTTGATCCACTGGTCGGCGAGCTTGGTGATGACGTCGGCATCGATACCGCAAAAGGCGGCCGCGCGTTCTGGCGTGAAGCGCGCTGCAACCTCGCGCAGCGCGTCGATCCCGTTCACCAGCCCGTCGAGATGACGCAGGCGAACCGCATCGCGTTCGAACAGGACATGCGCAATTGCGAGCATCAGCGCGGCATCCGTGCCGGGGCGCAGCCCGATCCACTGGTCGGCTGCCTTCGCCGTTTTGGTCCGCACGGGATCGATGACGATCACCTTCCCGCCACGCGCGCGGATATCGCGGATCCTGCCCATCACATCGGGATGGGCGAATATGCTGCCGCCCGATGCGGCGGGATTGCCGCCGAAGATCAGGTACAGCTCGGTATTGTCGATGTCGGGAATGGGGATTTTCCATTCATGACCGAACATCAGGATTGCAGCCAGATTCTTTGGATGATTGTCGACCGTGCTCGACGAGAAGATCTGGCGAATTCCGGAGGTGCCGAGCATCAGGCCCGAATAACGCGACAGCGCCGAATCCTTGCCGCCCATGTTTCCGCCATAGGCTGCGAACGCATTGGGGCCATGCCGCGAGCGAACGCCCTCGGCGAGTTCGGCGAGATGCTCGAACGCGCCTTCCCAGGATGCCGACTGCCATTCGCCGCCGATGCGCACCATCGGGGTGCGCAGGCGATCGGGATCCTCATGCAGTTCGCCAAGCGTGGTGCCCTTGGGACAGATGTGGCCGCGACTCCACACATTGTCCTTGTTGGGACGGATGTTCACCACCCGATCATTCTCGACGGTGACGTTGATCCCGCACATGGCTTCGCACAAAGGGCAGGTTCGGCTTTGGACATGCATATTGGTCATGGCATCGACTATGATCATCCATTGCGCCTAAGCCAACGAAAATCCGACGCATTAGCGTCACGCGAAAGGAAGCAGATGCCGACGATCATCATGATCGCCGATTCCGATGATCCCAGGATCCAGCCTTATCGCGATATTCGCGAGCGCGATCTTGTCGGTCGCGAAGGCCTGTTCGTGGCGGAAGGCAGGGTTGTGCTGGCGATGCTGCTGGCATCCCGCGCCTACCGCCCGCTCTCGCTCTTGATCGCCGCGCATCGGCTGGAAGCGCTTGCGGACCTGCTTGAAAAAGTGCCGGACGATGTGCCGGTCTTCGCCGTTGCTCAAACCGTTCTCGACGGAATTGCCGGCTTTCCGCTCCATCGCGGCATCCTCGCGATCGGTCGTCGAATCGATACGCCTACCGCCGAGGAGCTGCTCGAACGCCTCCCGGCGCGGGCTGACATCCTGTTGCTTTCGGCCATCGCCAACCATGACAATATGGGCGGCATATTTCGCAACGCGGCCGCTTTCGGCGCCAAGGCGATTCTTCTCGACTCGGATTGCTGCGATCCGCTTTATCGCAAGGCGATCCGGGTGTCGGTTGGGGCGGCCTTGCTGGTGCCGTTCGCGCGAATCCCGAGGGAAGAAAAGCCCGTTGACCTGCTCGAGCGCCACGGCTTTGCACCACTTGCGCTCAGTCCCGCCGGATCGATGCAGCTTGCGGATCTGATGCCGAGCGCCCGCAATGCAGTTTTGCTTGGTGCTGAGGGACCAGGCCTGTCCCCCGATCTCATCGCGCGCGCAACGAGCGTCCGTATCCCGATGGCTCCGGGTTTCGACTCACTTAACGTCGCGACCACCAGCGGCATCGTGCTTCACCATCTGGTGAGCCGCGGTGAATTGGAAGGGGCTGGGTAACGCGTCGCCCCAGGGTATCATCGTTGCCGGTGAAACCCTGGGGGACTGCTGACTCAGCTGTTCGGGCCGAAGCGGAAGGTAGCTCCCACACCGAAGGTGAAGGGATCGCCAATATAGTCGATACCGACGCCGAGAGTCGGCAGGAGATCGCCGAACGCGCGGGTTACGTATTTCTTGTCGCCGATGTTGCGGGCGAAGACTGCCAACTCGAGATTGGGGTGGTCGAGCTGCAGCGAAATCCGGCCGTTCAGCAAGCCGTAGCCCGGGATGGTGTTGACCTGGTTGGCAAGTGCGATCGCATTTCGGAAGGCGAGCGGCTGGCGAGGATCGGCGGTCAGCTGGCCGAAGTTCTGCTTGCCGATAAAGGCATAGTTGGCATTGATCGTCAGTTCGCCCAGCGGCGTCGGAATCTTCTGCGTCGCCGTGATGCTATACTGTGTCTTGGGTTTTTGCGGCAAAGGTTCGCCGCTACGATCGACGGTGCAACGGACAGTCCCAACGGCGGTTCCCGGTACGCAATCCGAGACATTGGAGCCGGCGACGGGAACGAACTGCTGCTGCTCAGTGAAGGTTCCGGCTACATATTTGCCATTCAGCAAGCTGAGATTGCCGCTGAGAAGCATGCCTTCCCAAGGCGCAGCGGTAACTTCGAATTCGCCACCATAGACGCGGGCGTCGCCCGAATTCCGGAGGAACTGCGTGGTCGAGCAGGCAAGCGCACCGGGCGGGGTGATGCAGTCGTTGGAATTGCGCTGAACGTCCGACTGCCATGAATAGAAGGCGGCGACATTGAAGCGCAGGCGATTGTCCAAGGCACTCAGCTTGAGGCCGAGTTCGACGTCCTTGACCTGTTCAGGCTTGAACGGGGGTGTAGCGGCCGAACCATTGCGCATGTTGAAGCCGCCCGCTTTCGATGCGCCGCTCGTCTTGGCGTATGCGAAAATCTTGTCGGTGATCTGGACGTCCATGCCGGCCGTCCATGCAGGATAATTATACTTCACCGATCGTGGCAAGCTGCAGGGCGCGACGAAATCAGGATTGGATACCAGTTCAGGAGCGCACGTATTCAAGGCGAGATTGGTTCGGTTCAGCAGGACGACGCTGCGCTCGTCCCACGTCCAGCGCACACCACCGGTCAGGCGAACGGTGTCGGTGAGGTGATAATAGAGCTGGCTGAAAACGCCGGTCGATACATTCTTCACCGTGCCGAAATTCAGGCCGAAGCCGAAATTGGGGGCAGCAGCAGCCGGTGCGAAAGATCCGAATGTCTGGGAAACCGAGGATTCCCGTCCGCTTTCCGTCGAATAATATCCGCCGAAAATATAGCTGAGCCGATCGGTGATATCTCCGGAAAATTGCAGTTCCTCGGAATATTGATCGGACTTATAGGCGCTCTCTGCGGCGAGCACCTGGAGCGGCGTGCCGTCCAGCTCATTGAGGCCGATTGCATTGCTGTAACGGTAGGCGGTGATCGACTTCAGCTTCACCGGTCCCAAATCGCCGGCGATGGTGACCGCGCCGCCATAGGCTTCGACCCGATTATAGGCGTGCCTGCCACCGGCGGTCAGCTCGCTATAGTTCGAACCTACCGGCGGATTGACCGTGAATGGAATTCCAAAAGAGGTGTACCAGTTAGCCTTGGTGTGAAGATACTGCGCCAGTGGGGTTGCCGCGTTGATTGCACCGATCGCGCCGTTCGCGGAGGTATTCAAGCCGGCAAGCCCTACAAACTGGCCATGATCCTTGAGGAGATTATAGTCACCGCTCAGAGTGACCGACCAGTCACTCCCATCGGGTGCCCAGCGGATCTTGGCGCGGCCATAATGGCTGTTGCGATCACGAACGTCTTGGTTTTCGCTGGTATTTCTGGCGAAGCCATCGCGATCGACGAAATCATAGACAAAGCGTGCCGCCAGTTCGTCGCCCTTGAGGGGTACATTCAGCACGGCATCGAGATTGCGGTAGTTGTAATTGCCGGCCTGGAGGCGGACCTGACCCTCGAGATCGCCCGTCGGATCAGCGGTGACGATATTGAGCGCTCCGCCAGTCGTATTGCGGCCGAACAACGTGCCCTGGGGCCCGCGCAGCACTTCGACGCGCTGGAGATCGATGAGATCCGCCGAGCCTTGCGAGGGACGCGGGATATAGACGCCGTCGACATAGGTCGCGACCGAGGGATCATTGGCAACGCCCGGGTTGAGTGCCGGCATGCCGCGGATCGAGATATAGACGAAACCAGAGCCACCAGGCGCGCCGGTGGCGATTGAGAGGCTCGGGGCCGTGCGCTGGAGGCCCGCTGCGTCGCCGATCTGAGCTTGCTTGATTGTTTCTGCGGAGAGAGCGGTAACCGCGACGGGGGTCGTCTGGAGATTTTCCTCCGTGCGCCGCGCGGTGACGACAATGTCCTGGATACCGGCGGGTTCGGCAGGAGCTGCTGCGATCGCCGGTGCGCCCACTGCGGATATGATCGAAATGCTGGCCAATGCGGTCGATTGGAGCCAAGTTCGTGAAGTCATATTTCCCCCCTGCGAATGTTATTGCGAAGCCGTACGGCGTGTTCGCTACGTATGACCGGGATGGGGGCTAGCATCGCGATCGGGCATATAGAACCCGACTTGGATGGCATGTCATCTTAGCGATGGACTTCATGTCCGTTTTGCGAGGATGGCACCCAAGCGCATGGAATAGCATTGAAAACCATGGCGGTTTGGCGATCGAATGTCCGTATTCCGCAATATGATTGCAACTCGACCGGCCAGCGCCGCCTCGGCATAGTGATTCCACAAAACAAGCCAGGGACGGGATGCCAATATGCCGATGATCCAGGATTCCGGTAGTTGAACAAGGTCCGGACGATCGAGTCGATGCAGCTTACGCCAAAGCTGGTCTGGGCTCTGGCGGCGCTCTTCCTGCTCAATGCCATGAACTATATCGATCGGCTGCTTTTTGGGGTCACGCAGGAACTCATCAAGCACGAACTCGGGCTGAGCGATTTCCAGTTGGGTCTGCTTGGTGGACCGGCCTTTGCGCTGCTGTACATTATCGCGGCCTTCCCGATTGCGCGTCTGGCGGAACGGGGTAGCCGAGTGACGATCATCGCCACCGCATTTGCGGCCTGGAGTGCGATGTCAGCATTGTGTGGAATGGCGACTAGCTTCGTTCAGATGCTGGCCGGCCGGGCCGGGGTCAGTATTGGCGAGGCAGGTTGTGCGCCGGCAGCCCACTCTCTGATCTCGGATTATTTTCCCCGTGGGCGGCGCACTACTGCGATGTCGGTCTATGGTGCGGCCGGCCCCGTCGGGGCATTGCTTGCGGCAATCGGCGGGGGCTGGTTGGCCCAACACTATGGCTGGCGATCGACCTTCATTTCCTGTGGCTTGGTGGGGATAATCGCGGCGGCGGTGTTTCGGCTGACGATGCGAGAGCCCCTGCGATCGATCGATCCGCTACGCCCCACGTTCCTGGCAACGGTTCGAATGTTGTTCGCCAAGCGCAGTTTCGTGATGGTTGCGGCTTCCGGCGCGATTGCGGGTTTCGCGAGCTATTCGAACAACCAATATATGGTGTCGTTCCTGATGCGGGCGCACGGCCTTTCGGTGAGCCGCGCCGGCTTTGTGCTCGGCCTTGCCACTGGAGGGGTGGGCATCATCATAATGCTGATTACCGGGCCATTGATCGATCATGGGCGGTCGCGATTTCCCCGGATCAGGACCTGGCTTCCCGCCGTCGGGCTGCTTTGGTCCGGAACGATCTTCGCGTTCGCTTTCATGGCGCCTGGAACGGCACTGGCGATCGCGCTTCTGTTTACGGCTTCGCTTGGGCAGCATTTCTATATGCCCGCGATGTACACGCTGGCGCAGGACGTGGCACCGCCGACGATGCGGGCAACCGCAGCAGCATTGATGATCGGCGTGATCTCCCTGGTCGGTTACGGGATTGGCCCTCCCGCCGTCGGGCTGCTCAGCGATTTCCTCGGGCGGATCGCGATGGTCGCGCACGGGACGACAGTACAGGCCTGTGTGGCCGCAACATCGCCTGTTTGCGCAGCGGCGAGTGCCGATGGCTTGCGCCTTTCATTGAGCATCGGATCCTGCGGTTTCATCGTGGCGGGACTGTTATTCGCGCTTTCGGGCCGAACTATCGAGCGAGATGTTTATGAGTGACGGGTCAATCGGTCTGGCCAGTCGCCTCGAAATAGGGCATCATGACCAAAATAAGCCGCGCGGCACCGTTCGCGGGCGGGAGAGCTCATGGCGCAGATTCAAGGTATGACGCGTTCAGCCGTCGAACATGGAAATGTAGCTCCATGCCAGCCCTTCACCGCTGCCTATTTCCATGTCGAGAACAGCATTATCACCAACGGCATTCGTGCCGACATCCGGCATTTCGCTTGGGAACGCAGCTGCGATGCCCAATTCGAGGCGAACAGCTATTATCTTGATTACTCGATCGGCCCGCGCGCGCACGGCGCTCGGCTGCTGCCTGATGGATATCGAAATGGTCTGCCGTTCGGCGAGGTCGCCTTCCTGCCCAAGGGCGCCCAGTTCGCGGCGCGTTGCGATCCCAGTGAATATCGCATCTTCTGCCTCACATTCGAAAGTATGGCCGCCGCGAGCATTTTCGAGAGCGATCAGTTGCCATCGGACTTGCCGCCTTGCTTCGATGTCAGATCGCCATGGGTACGACACGGGCTCGCCCGGCTTGCCGAAGAAGTACGCAATCCCGGCTTTGCTCAGGAGGTGCTAGTCGAGACAGTTGCCCTTTCGATTGTCGTTGACGTCTGCCGCCATCTCCAGCTTCGCCAGAAGTCCGACGAAACATTGAACGCAAGAATGGCCGATTGGCGGCTGCGTCGGCTCAAGGATCGGATCGAAGCCGGATTGGCGGGTCCCTTGTCGATCACCGAGCTCGCCGAGGAATGTGGGCTGAGTTCGCGACATTTGATGCGGACGTTCAAGAATACGGTCGGGACGACGATCAGCAGTTACATTGCGGACGCGCGCATTGCCCAGGCCAAGCGCGATCTGGTCCAGGAGGACGCGCTGATCAAGGTCGTCGCCGGCAATTGCGGTTTCCAGAGCGCGGCTGCCTTCAGTGCGGCGTTTCGTAAGTCGACAGGGCTGACCCCAAGGCGGTTTCGCGAGGAAGTGCTGCACAAGGCGCGCTAGGCCGGCAATTTCGAACGTTTTTCTGGCGGCACGGCGATAGTCGGTCGCTCTGGCGGCTATCGACCGCATTTACTGGCGGATCAACGGCCTGCACATTCGAACATGTCTTAATGTGCTGGAATTATCATGAGCCAATATTTCGAACAACTGCTCGCGGATCCGACGTCCTTCCACGATGCGCCCTATGACGAGGCATTCAAGCTTACGATCGAGCAGATCGAGCGATTGCATCTCGAAGGCGCGCGCAAGCGCTTCGCCCAGTTGCGGCCCGGGCTTTCGGTCCTCGACAAGCTCGCGCGCGAGCAAGGCATCGAGATGATCGAGAAGATCGACGATATCGCACCGCTGCTGTTCCCGCATACGGTCTATAAAAGCTATCCGATCAGCTATCTGGAGCGATCGCGCTTCGACAAGCTGACCAAGTGGCTGGGCGGGCTGACCACCACCGACATCAGCAATGTGGATGCGACGGGTATCGAATCGATCGACGACTGGCTCGACCTGCTCGACGCCGAGACACCGCTAACCGTCGCCCACACCTCGGGCACGACCGGAAAGCTTTCCTTCGTGCCCCGCACCAAGGAGCAGTGGACGCAGACGATTGTCCATTCGGCGATTATCATTCGTGACTGGTGGGGTCGTAATAGCGGGCCCGATATCCTCAAGAACAAGATCCCGATCATAATCCCGGGCTATCGCTACGGTGCCGCAGCGACCCAGCGCGGAAATGGCATTCAGATCGATATCTATGCGGGCGGCGAGGAGAACGCCCTCTTCATGTATCCCGACGCGCGCTTCAGTGCCGATGTCGCATCGCTTGCGGGGCGTTTGCGCGCCGCCGAAGCGCGCGGCGAGGCTGGGATCCAGGATATTCCGCAGGTGTTGCTTGATCGCAGGGAATCCCTGCTCGCTCTCGAGAAGCGGCGACCAGAGGATGTCCGCCATTTCTTCGACGAAGCGCAGCGGCGATTCGGCGGCAAGGACGTGTACGTTACCGCGATGTGGGCCATCCTGTTCGACTGGGCGGAAGAAGGCCTTAAGCGCGGGATAAAGAATATCTTCGGTCCTGGCAGCGTGCTGCTCACCGGTGGTGGCAAGAAGGGCAAGGACATGCCCGACGACTGGCGCGAGCAGGTGCTCGAATTCCTCGGCTTCAGCAATTTCTACGAGATGTATGCCACCAGCGAGATGATGGGGCTCTGCATGATGTGCGAGCATGGCAATTATCATATTCCGCCGGTCATCGTACCTTTCCTGCTCGATCCCGCGACGGGCAAACCACTGCCGCGCAAGGACGGCACTACGGGCCGCTTCGCCGGTCTCGACCTGATGCCGAACACCTACTGGGCTGGGCTGATCACCGGCGACGAAATCACGCTGTCGGGCTGGGAGAAGCCCTGCGCCTGCGGACGGACCGGTCCGCATGTGGTTCCGCCCGTGCGCCGTTACAGCGAGAAGGAGGGCGGCGACGACCGGATTGTCTGCGCCGGTGCTCCGGAGGCGCATGATCGCGCTCTCGAATTCCTTGCCGAACTGTCGATGTGAGGATGGACATGACCGAACCATTTCGCGTGCCGTTGATAATCCGCGGCGAGATCATCGATGATGCCGAGATCGAGCATGGCGGGCGCCGTGGCGGCGTCAGCTTCCATGCGCCCGACATCGCGAAGCACATCGCCAGGCTGCCATTGCGCACGCCCTCCCAGATGGCAGATCTCTATGCGTTGAGCTTTGACGATATCCTCGACTATCTGGTCGAACTCGGCCCGCGCCTTGATTTCGGCCAGAACCGCCACGTGCAGGAGGCATTCCGGCTGTCGTGCATCACCTCGGGCCTCTCCGAGAGCATCTTGCGGCATCATTATTCGCACCTCGGCGCAATGTTCGATCGTACCGAGATGACCCGGATGATGGAGCGCAGCTGTGGGATCGATTATCTCGAAGGATGGGTGGACCAGGGGCCGAGCATGTTCACCGGGCTTTCGGCGCGGACGCGTGCGTTCGGCGCGCGCTGCGTCCATGTCATCGCCGGTAATGCGCCTATCGTGAGTATCCTGACGGTGATCCGCAACGCGCTTACCCGGTCGGATGCGATCATCAAGCTGCCCTCGAATGACCCGCTTACCGCGGTGGCGCTGGTGCGGACAATGGTCGAAATGGCGCCCGACCATCCGATCACCAGGCATATCTCCGTGGCGTACTGGAAGGGTGGCGACGAGGCGATCGAGGCCGCAATCTATGATCCGCGCGGCGTGGAGAAGATCATCGCCTGGGGTGGATTCGATTCCGTCAAGCACATCACCAAGTATCTCCAGCCGGGAATCGACCTGATTACGCAGGATCCCAAACTCTCGGGGACTATTATCGGCAAGGAAGCGTTCGCGGACGAAGCGACGATACGGTCGGTTGCGAGGCGGCTGGCGCTCGATGTCGGCGCCCAGAACCAGGAGGGCTGCGTCTCGGCCCGGGTAATCTATGTCGAGACGGGTACGGACGAGGAAGGGTTGGAGCGCGCCAATCGTCTGGGCGAGCTGACCTTCGCTGCGCTCCAGAAATTGCCCGAGCATCTAAGCACGCCGCACAAGGCGTTCGACCATGCGTTGAAGGAAGAAATCGCCGCGGTTCGCCTGCAGGATGAGGAATATCGCTTGTTCGGCGGTCGCGACAATGAGGGCGCGATCATCGTCAGCCAGGAGGAATATCCTGTGGATTTCTCGCGGCAGCTCGCGTGCCGGGTCGGCAACATCGTTCCGATCGATACGGTCGAGACAGCGGTGCGATCGGTCAATGCCTACACGCAAACGGTCGGGATATTTCCCGAAGCGCTGAAGGCGAAGCTGCGCGATCGCCTCGCCTTCCAGGGCGCGCAACGGATCGTGTCGCTCGGCGGTGCCGCGACGATGCAGCACAATATGGAAAAGCAGGACGCGATCGAGCCCGTGCGTCGGATGTGCAAGTGGGTCACCGAAGAGAGCGCAGATGGCGCGATGTTGGAGGCACTGGCAGGATGATCGACCTTGTAATTCGCGGCGGCACGATCGTCGATGGTAATGGCGGCACGCCCTTCGTGGCGGATCTCGCCGTATCAGATGGCCGCATTACCGTGATTGGTGAAGTGGCGGCGCGAGGCAAGGAGGAGATCGATGCCCAAGGCCTGATCGTCACTCCGGGCTTCGTCGACATCCACACCCATTATGATGGGCAGGTCACCTGGTCCGATCGGTTGGCGCCCTCTTCCTCTCATGGGGTGACCACGGTTGTGATCGGCAATTGCGGCGTTGGTTTCGCGCCCTGCCGGCCAGGTGATCGCGATGCGCTGATCAACGTCATGGAAGGGGTCGAGGACATTCCCGAGGCGGTGATGGCCAAGGGACTTCCCTGGAACTGGGAAAGCTTTCCTGATTTTCTCGATGCGCTCGATGCCCGCCAATGGGATATCGATGTTGCCGCCTATGTGCCGCATTCGCCCATTCGCGTGTACGCGATGGGGCAGCGCGGCCTCGATCGCGAGCCCGCGACGGCCGAGGATCTCGAGCGGATGGCTTCGCTCGTCACCGAGGGGATCGAAGCGGGCGCGGTTGGTTTCGCTACGTCTCGTACCATGATGCACCGCACCGGAGATGGGGAGCATATCCCGAGCTTCCACGCTGCCTCGGATGAACTCGGCGCCATCGCGGCAGCAGTCGGGCGAACCGGGCGGGGCGTGCTGCAGATGATCCCCAATCTCGATTCAGCCGATTATGACCTCGACGTCGGGCTGCTGATGCGGATGGCGAAGGAGTCGATGCTGCCGGTGACCTATTCGCTCGCGCAGTGGGGCGGTGATCGTACCGGCTGGAAGCGGACGATGGATTTGATGCGCGGATATAACGAGGCGCACGGTACCAGGCTCAAGGCGCAGGTTTTCCCGCGGCCGATGGGCGTGGTGTGCGGATTGGAAACCTCCTTCAACCCATTCAGTGGCTGCCCCGCTTATGCGCCGTTGGCTGCGCTTCCCCTGGCGGATCGCGTCGCCGCGCTGCGTGATCCGGAAATGCGGGCAAAGCTTCTGGCCGAGGAGCCGGATGAGGCGGCACTCGAAGGGATGCGTGCATTGATGCGTAATTTCGAGGGGATTTATCCGCTCGGCAGCGCCCCCGATTATGAGCCTGGTCAGCACCGAAGCGTCGCCGCCCTGGCGGAGGCGAAGGGAATCGCGCCGATCGAAATGGCGTACGACCTGCTGCTCGAGGATGAAGGCCACGCGCTGTTGTTCGCGCCCTTCTCCAATTACTGCGACGGCAATCTCGATGCCGCTCTCGAAATGATGCGGGATACGGAAAGCGTGATCGGACTGGGCGACGGTGGCGCGCATTATGGTCTGATCAGCGATTCCAGTTATCCGACGACCTTGCTCGCGCACTGGACGCGCGATCGCGACGGTGAACGCGTGAGCCTGCCTTGGGCCATCAAGGCGCTCAGTGCCGATAACGCCGATTTCCTCGGTCTCGCCGATCGTGGACGCATTGCGGTCGGCAAGAAGGCGGATATCAACATTATCGATCATGCCGGATTGCAGCTGCATCGACCGCATATCGTCTATGATCTTCCTGGGGGCGGGCGTCGGCTCGTCCAGGACGCTGATGGCTATCGTGCGACCATAGTTAGCGGTGCCATCATTCAGCGCGACGGCAAGCCGACGGGCTTGCGGCCGGGTCGCCTCGTCCGGGGAGGCGGTTCTTCGTGACGATGGTGGATGCCGCCACGCGCGGTGAGATCGAGGAGATGATGGCTCGCTACTGCCATTTCATGGACGATGGCGACACCGACGCGTGGGTCGGCTTGTTTACCCCCAATGGCGTGTTCGAGATCGAGGGGCTGAATCGGCTCGAAGGCAGCGCCCAACTGGCCGAAATGCCCGCTATGTTCTTCCAGAGCAGTGGCGGCAACTGGCGGCACCAGGTGACCAACATCATCGCCGACGAGGATGCCGCGACGGGCAACATCAAGGTCAAGGCCTATGGTCTCGTCACTGACTGGAGCGCTGGAGGGCGGCTGGTAACCTTCGGCCGCTACACGATTGAGTTCCGGCGCGGATCCGGAGGATTGCGCCTGGCGAGCGTACTGGCCAAGGTGACGGCCGCAAACTGATCCCCCGATCCCGGTTTTCGCCGGAAATGGTCTACCGTTCGCGTACGCTGGTCGCTCCCGTCAGCCCGGCCTTGATGAAATCATATTGCAGGAAATCGTGCGGAAAGCCGAGTTCGATGCGGCTTGCAGCATCGAGGCTCGCAAGGTGATCGCTGCTCAATGTCACGCCTAATGCACCGATATTGTCCTCGAACTGACGCAGCGTGCGTGCGCCGACAAGCGGGGCAGTCACGGTGGGATTTGCGAGCGTCCATGCGATCGCGACCTGGGCGGAGCTGGCGCCGATTTCGTCGGCGACGGCCTTCACCGCATCCGCGACCGCAACCGTCACTGGATTGACCCGGCCGACGGCCGTTATCATTGCGCCGCGCCCACCTTCAGGATCGGATGGCGCCTGCGCTCCCGTGGCGTATTTGCCTGAAAGCAATCCGTTCGCGAGCGGGGACCACGGCATGACACCGACGCCAAGTGCCTTGGCGGCGGGGATGAGATCGCGCTCGGTGGCCCGCTGGAGCAGGCTGTATTCGACCTGGAGCGCGGCAAGCTGAGTCCAGCCCCGCAGTTCGGCGATCGTCTGGAGCCGCGCTACCTGCCACGCCGGGGTATCGGAAATGCCGATGTAGAGGACCTTGCCCTGACGGACGAGATCATCGAATCCGCGCAGGATCTCGTCGGCAGGGGTGGTATCGTCCCAGACGTGCAGGAAAAGCAGGTCGATATGATCGGTCTGAAGCCGCTTGAGGCTGTCCTCCACCGAGCGGACCATATTCTTGCGACCATTGCCGGCGGCATTCGGGTCGCCCTTGGTGACCGCCAGCGAATATTTCGTCGAGAGGACGAGCTGGTTGCGTTTTTCCGCGGCGAACTTGCCGGTCAATTCTTCCGAGCGGCCCTGCGCGTAATAACCCGCGGTATCGACGAAGTTGCCGCCACGATCGACGTAAGCGTCGAAGATGCGACGCGATTCCGCCTTGTCGGCGCCCCAGGTTTCGCCAAAAGTCATCGTGCCGAGACAGAGTGGCGAAACCCTGAGGCCCGAGCGGCCAAGCAGGCGGTAGCTGTCGAGCGAAAGCGAAGCAGTCATTTTTTATCCCGGTTTGGTGATTATTCGGTGACGACCCAATGCATCATGCGATGCACCGGCCATCCCCCGTCGTGTGGTAGGCCACCGAATTTTCCGGCATTGATGTTGCCGAGGCCGACGATGCGTTGCGATCCCGCGGCGGCGAGCGCGTCGCGCACCTCGGGAATGCGGGCCGGCGGGTAGACACCGACCGACTGGGTGGCGACCGTGACATGCTGCATCGCATCGGCGAGGGCAGCGACCTCGACGACGTTGACGAGCTTGCCGCCGGGATTGAACGAGACCGGCTCGCTGGATCGGATCACCATGCCGCGACCATCGGGCTTGCCGAAGACGCGATAGACTGGTTCGAGCATGCCCAGCATGTCTAGTTCCTCAAGGATCGGTTCGGGCGGTACGGGACCGTCTTCGCCGGCGCCGTAGCGGCTCTCCTTGCCCATCGCATCGACCAGCGCCTCGCAATAAGTGTCGATCTCGTCGCTTGTGCCTTCAACGAACTGGAAGCGCGCGCAACTGCAGGCATCCTGGTTGAAGGCAACGATATCGGCCGAAGCGCGCGCGGCGACCTCGTCGACGCTCGCCTTGTTCTCGAAGGCCTCGCGGCCGATCAGCGAGATCGAGACCTTCGGATCGAATGAGATGATCTCGAAGCCGGGCGCTGCATATTTCATCGCGTGGCGCACCGCCGCATCGCCGCCCCACACCACCAGCTTGTCGTAATATTGCGAGCGATAGATGTGGCTCTCGATGCTGGCATCGCCACCCCGCCAGTAGGCGGCGGAGAAGGAACGCGTGACCGGGTGGTTGGGGCCGACATCGGCCATCGTGCGGAGCAGTGCCGTCGCGGTGAACATGTCGTTCGACGGCATCTTGAGCAGATGTACGCCCTTGCTGATCGCGCCGCGGACGATCGTGATCGGAGGCACGATTGGCGCATTGCCCGCGAGGATATGGACTACGCGCGGCGGGAAGGCGCGGATCGAGACCTTGGTGCCGCGTACGGTGCGTTCTTGCCAGCCATCATAGGCCTCCAGCGAACCGAGCGCGCCTTCTGCCTCGGCGATGACCGCCTCGCGATCGAAGAAGCGCGCTATGTCGCGATAGCAGTTCTCGAGAATTCTCGCTCCGAGGTTGTTGCAGCGAAGGTTGCGGATCGCGGCTTCCTGAAGATGGGCATTGCGATCGAAATCCAGCGCCTTGCCGACCTCTGCGAGGAAATCGATTATTTCCGCAATCGGGGTGTCGAAAGCAGGTCCGGGTTCGCGGCGCGGCCAGATCAGCGCATCAAGGTCGATCGCCGGAGTCATGACGACGTCGCCGGTGGCGCGAGACTTGTGTTCCACGGCCGCGTCGATGAGCGTTTCGCCCTTGATTACATGCGGGACTAGGGTGCCTGCCCGATCGCCGATGATTTCGTGAAGCATCTTACTTCCTTTGCTTTTCAAGCCGCGATCGAACCGCGGACATAGGAGTCGATCGATCCGGCACAGGTGAGCTTGTCCTCGCCCTCCTCGAGATCCTGGTAGCGATTGATCGAACGGACGATCGGCGTCTTGACTCCATCGAGCCCCGATCCGAACTCCACCACGACCTTGTCGCCCGATATTACGCCGCCCCAGCGACCATCGGCGAGAATATCGAAAAATGCCATGCGGCCTTCGACGGTTCCCTTGCGATCGGCAGGATTGAGCAGCTTCTCCCCCGATTTGTCGAGGATCAACGGCACGAGCCATGGCGGAGTCGCATAGACGTCGTGCGGTTGGATTAGAGCACAGAAGCCGCTCATCTCGACCATCGCATAGCTGTTCGACAGGCGGTCCTTGGTGACGCCGAAGAAGCGCATGATCTGCTCCTTATAGTCGTCCGGAACCTTGGCGCCCTTGGTGCCGCCACCGGTTGAAAGGATCATGTCCGGATGGAAATCGCCGTCCTTGATGCCGCGTGCGCGCAGGGCTTCGACCAGCTGCCAGTTCACGCCCCACATCGCGCCGAGGTAGATCGGATCATTGCGACGCTCCGCGATCAGGTCGATCCACGCTTCCATCTCTTCGGCGCGTTTCGCCTGGCGGGCGGCAACATCATCCTCGAACGCCGCGATTTCCGCCGGGCCGACCTTGCCGGCCGCCAACAGGCGGCGAAGCTGCGCGGGGCGCATCGCATCCATTGCGCGGATGGGATCATTGCTGAGCCGGAGAAGCTCGCCCGGGGCTGCCCAGCGACTGAAATGCGCGGTGCTGACCTCGGTCATCTTGTGCGTGCCCTTGGTGGGCATCATCGTGAATACGGCGCGATCATGGTTCGGCCTGTAGCCGGGAATGGAGAGATCGAACGCGGCAAGACAGGCTGGGACGCAATATTCGCGATCCTGCATCGTCTGGTTGAGGAAGGAGGATTTGCCCGAGGTGCCGCTCGACGCATAGATATAATGGCCGGCGGCGTGGCAGCGATCGATCCAGTCGTCGACATCCTTGCAGCCTTCGACGTCGATGTTCGTGGTGGGGTAGGTCGAGAGCGTGCCGAGCCACATGTTCATGTGCTTCCACTGGCCGCTATCGACGAAGGCCTCGGGGTAGCTCTTGTAGTTGGTATGCGCGAACAGCAGCGGGACGAGATCGTCCAGCGTGTCGATCCGATCGACGCCCATTTCCCGGGCTCGCTTGTCGAGCACCTTGATCTGCGACCGGCGCTCCGCAAAGCGCTCGCGCACGGCTTCCATCTGCAACTCGGCAAGATTGTCCGGTGCGCCGCGAAACGGGTCGGCTGTCTTGGCAAGGCTGATCAGCTCGTCAACGGCACTCATGCTTAGTCCTCTCGTCGAAATCCCGAAGCCTGAAATAGGCGATCTTCGCCGAAAAGCTCATGCTATCACTTTGGCGGGAGCGACAAACCATCGCCACCAAGCCCAATTGTCAGGCATCGAGGTCCAGCGAACGCATCAGGTCATCTACGGTCATGCCATGCTGGCGGGCCGTGTTTGCGAGATCGAGATATTCGCGCCAGGCGATAATCTTGCCGTCGTCATTGACCTCGAAGACCGCAACCAGCGGCACTGGCGACCATTTGCCATTGCGGAAACTATAATCGACGCGCTCGGTGAAGACCGTGTTGCCGTGCGAGCCGAAGAATTTCATCTCGTGCTTCTGGTCGAGAACCTTCACCTTCATCAGTTCATGTTCGGCAAGGATGTTGGCCCGGCCATGCACCGGGGGAATCGTGGGCACGACAATCTGGTAATAGGCGTCTTCCGCAAGGGGTTCGAGTGCCGCGGCCAAGTCTGCGGGCCAGCTGTCACGATATGCCGCGATGAAATCGAGAACGATCTGTTCCGGACGAGTAAGGGCCATGACTCTTCTCCTGATTTTGTCTTTGCGATCATTTTCGGACGTTCGCCGATCCATCTATCCTGCCGTCGGGAAGGTTCGGTGCGTGTCTCGCTGCGGGACCAAAGGCCACAGAATCAAACAGGAGAGATGCAATGAAGAAGTTCTGGCTTGCTGCCGCGATGATTCCGTTGATGGCGACTTCGGCGATGGCCGAAACCGATCTCGAGCGCGAGAAGGCGGCTGTAATCGCGGTCGATGTGCTGGTCTCGACCGCCACGACTGCAGAAGCCGGGCTTTCGACCTTCGCGCCCGATGTCCTCCAGGACGATTTCTTTCCGCCGCAGCGCAAGGGCGTTTCCGAAGTCGCGAAGGATTTCGACTACTACATGGCGAACTACGCCGATTTCAAAGCGGTGATCCTCGACATGAATGCCGATGTCGATGGCAATCTCGCCGTGGTCTACAGCCACCAGCATTTCCTGGCGAAGGGCAAGAACGGAACGCCTGACCTGGACGCGATGATCCGGCAGACCGACATTCTCCACAAGATCAACGGCGCCTGGAAGATCACCTACCAGCATCTTTCGGTGCCGATCGACATCAAGACGGGCAAGGCGATCTACAAGCCGTGATTTGTTTTCTGCCGGGGCCTGTGCCCCGGCAGGCATCCATTAGGTAGGCAGCTTGCCGAAGCAGGCGCGAACCTCCTCTACGAACGCTACGGGTTGTTCGAACGCGGCGAAATGGCCGCCTTTCTCGCGCTCGTTCCAATGGATGAGTTGTGGATAGCTGCGTTCGGCCCATCGACGCGACGGTCGGAATAATTCGCGGGGAAAGATTGTCACACCGACGGGTACGTCCAGCCGCTGTGCCTTGAACGCGCCTGCGCTTTCCCAATAAAGCCGTCCCGACGAGGCCGCGTTGGCGGGAAGCCAATAGAGCATGATGTTGTCGAGCATTTCATCGACCCCGAGCGCGCTTTCCGGCGTGCCGTCATTGTCCGTCCATGCGTGGAATTTCTCGTAGATCCATGCGGCCTGGCCAGCGGGTGAATCCGTCAGTGCGTAGCCCACGGTCTGCGGACGCGTGCCCTGGAGCTTGGCATAGCCCGAATCCTGCTGGTCGTAATATTGCATGCTGGCGACTGTCGCCTGCTCGGCTTCGGTGAGGTCAGCGAAGTCCCCGGCCTCGGGGAACACGATCGGCATGTTGAGGTGGATGCCTCGCAGTCCGGCGGGCTTCGCCATGGCGAGCGCGGTGGTGACCGCGGCACCCCAGTCGCCGCCCTGCGCGAGATAGTCGGTATAACCGAGGCGGCGCATCAGTTCTATCCAGGCGGCTGCAATGCGTTCGACGCCCCAGCCGGTGGTGGTCGGCTTGTCGGAAAATCCATAACCGGGAAGCGAAGGGATGACGAGGTGGAACGCATCCTCGGCCTTGCCGCCATGCGCGACAGGATCGCTGAGCGGGCCGATGACCTTGAGGAATTCGATCACCGAACCCGGCCAACCATGCGTCAGCAGCAATGGCCTGGCACCTGGTTCGCTCGAGCGGACGTGCAGGAAGTGGATGCCGAGTCCATCTATGGTGGTGCGGAACTGGCCCAGTGCGTTGAGCTTGGCCTCGCAGCGGCGCCAATCATAACGAGTCGCCCAATGGTCGCACAGGGCGCGAACACGCTCGATGGGGGCGCCCTGGCTCCAGTCATTGACGGTTTCCCGTTCGGGCCAGCGCGTCCGTGCGAGGCGATCGCGAAGATCGGTGAGGACGCCTTCGGGGATCGAAAGCGCGAATGGTTCGATGGTCTCGGACATGGATGACCCTTTAGCGAAGCGGAGGAAGGTATACGTTCTGGGCAGAGTGGCCAATCCTGGTTGGGCCGTAGACCTGCACGTCGCGCATTACCTGCGCATGGAAGAAGCGCAGCAATTTTTCGTCTTCCCCCGGCCCGGCCTGCTGGACATGGGCTTCGAGCGCAGCGTCCATCGCTGAAATGCTTTCGGGACGGAAGCCGAGAATCTGCGCGGCTTCATCAAGTGACCGGGCATCGAGTGCTGCACCATATTGCGCGGTAACAATCTGATATTCAACGAGCCGTTCAGTTTCGCTTTTCTGCAATGCGGCCATTTCGTCGCTGGTCGGGATTCGCGCGACCGCATCCTCCATCATCCGCAGGAACGCGGGAACAGGAGCGGGTTTGGCGTCTAGTTGTTCGGGGTCGGCGATGTTCAGTTTCAGCGCTTCGGCGAGAATGGTCACGAGAACGCGGCGAAGCGAGATATCCCACTCAATATAGACTGCATGCGGATCGCCAGGGGTTGGCGACACCAATGCGCCGCAGAATTGGCCGATTGCGACAGTCGAGAAAATGACGTTGTGGAAAATCAGAGTCGCATCGTCCACGGGCTCACCCGAGGCGGCTTCATAATTGGCGATGACGTTGGGAAATTTGTCGCCAAGCGGTTCGTAGGATTCGCGCATCCGCATGGTCGCAAGATCGACCATCGGATCGCAGATCATCGCGAACTCGAAATCGTAAAGCCCAGTGATCTTGCCGTTTTCGAACAGGAACTGGCCCGAGTCATATTGGCAGAACGCCGGTAGGGTGCGGTGGGTAGGGATATTGCGACGAATCCAGGCGAGCGCGAACTCGACCAGTGGTTCGGGTTTCTTCTTCACCCTGAGATATAGCGGGTAATAAGCGTTGAGCCCGGCGAGCTGGATGTCCTCGACTCTCTGCGGAAGCGCTATGCCGCGCTCGTCGAAGGGCGCGATGGGCACGCGGTGCATCGCCGCAACCGCCTTGATATATTGGCGCGAGATGTCGCGGCGTTCTTCGTCGCTGGCTGCCTCGGCGACATTTCGTGTGCCGCGGATCGATTCCATGATGATCGCATCGGGATCGGGGCAATAGCCATAGATATGTGGGACCATCACGCCTTGCTGGCCGAGCACTTCCATGATGTCGGCCTCGCGCTTCAACTCGGGGAAGGGCACGACATTGCTTTTCCGATCGCCACGCGCGTGGAGATGGATGATCTCGCCGTTCTTCTCGACATCAAGAAACCAGGCAGGGCGCCAACGCGGCTGGCGCGTCAGGTTGACCACCCTGCCGCCCATCAGCTTTTCGACGAAGGCGACGAGCTTTGTTTCGTCCGCGTTGGTATCCACGCCCGGAGTGTCTGTCATGCCTCGTCTTCTTCGCCGTAATAAGCGACCATCCCATTGGTATGGGCTTCGACGGTCAGGCGGCGGATATTCGCGCCGCGCATCGTATCGTCCGAATCCGCTGCATAGCCCCAGACGTAGGTCGGGCCGTTGGGAAGGGCGTTCAGGGCGGCATGGGCGAGATCGGCCGGAGGCGTGGCGTTGACACTTTCCAGCGGGACATTCTTCCGCGCGAGCACGGCGCGCAACGTCGCGGTGTCGGCGACGGCGAAGACGAAGGAAAGCACGTCGACACCGTGGGGCTTCAGTTCGGCCCACATCGATTCAGCGAAATTATGTGCATAGCCCTTGGTGGCGGTATAAATCGCCGCGCGTCCGCAACCCGCGAACGACGCATGCGAGCCAATTACGATCATGCCGCCACGCTTGCGCGCTTTGAAGTAACCCGAGAAATTATAAAGCGCTTCGGTCAGCGTATCGACGTTTCGGCGCATTATCGCCTTCCAGGTCGAGAAAGGCTGGGAAAGTAGCGATTGGCCCGATGCTTCAGCGCCGGCGTTGAACACGACAAGGCCGAGATCGAGACCGGCGACCGCGGTGCCGAGCGCTCTGGCGGCATCCTCATTTTCGAGATCGATTGAGGCTGTCCTGACCTCGACGCCGTGATCGGCCCGCAGCTCCTCGGCGAGCGCATCAAGCACCGGCTTGCGACGGGCGACCAGCACGCAGTTGACGCCGCTTGCCGCGATCGCGCGAGCGAATTCGGCTCCGAGGCCATCGGATCCGCCCACGACCAGCGCCCAGCTGCCGTAGCGCTTCTTGAAATCGGGAAGGTTCACCGGGGTGCCTGCCATGATATTTGCTCCTTGCTATTCGTGTACCGCGATATGGCGGCAACCGGGAAAGACTTCATTCCTTGGGAAGAAAATGATCGCGCTGAAGCTGGACGAAGTGGAGTGGCGCGGTCATTCCGCCGTCCGCGACGTAGAGCCCGCCATTGACGAATTTAGATTCATCGGATGCGAGGAAGAGCGCGAGGTTGGCAATGTCCTCGGGAAGGCCCAACCGAGGCGAATTCAGGATATTCAGGAAAGCGGCTTCCATCTCTGGATTGATCCATTCCTTCATCGACTTGGTGAGCGTCGGGCCGGGCAGGATGGCGTTGCAACGCACACCCTTCTTGCCGAAGCTGGTGGCGATCGTCTTGACGTACCAGTTCACCATCGCCTTCGAAGCGCCATAGCTGTACTGCGCGACGTCGCCGCCCATCGCGCTGGTCGATGAGGTGAAGATGATAGACCCGCCGCCCTGCTTGATCATGTGCGGAATGGCGAATTTGGAAGCATGCACGCCGCCAAGCACATTGACGCGGACGATGTCCTCGAACACCGCCGTGTCGAAGGCGAAGAAATCATTTTCGGCCTGGGACTGGGTGTGCCTGAGGTTGAGGGCATTGTTGTAAAGTATGTCGATCCGGCCGAACGCAGCGATCGTGTCGTCGATCATTGCCTTGATCTGGGCTTCGACCCCGACATCGGCGGTAATCGCGATCGCAGTCCCGCCCTTTTCTGTGATCATTGCGACGGTCTGCGCGGCCGAGGCGGGATTGAGATCGGCAACGGCTATCTTCGCACCTTCAGCGGCAAACCGCAGCGAAGTGGCCTGCCCGATCCCCGATCCAGCGCCGGTAATTATCGCGACCTTGTCCTGAAGCCGGCCCATATTCATATCTCCTAATGCCCGCATCGGACGCATGCCCGCGGCTTTTTCGTTGTTGCGGTTGTCATCCGCCGCGCGAGGGGCAAATTCCCCCTGCCGTGAGATAGGTTGTCGATAAGGACAACCGCCTTATTTTGCCATCCGCCAGGGCTGTCCGCATCGCGGGCGTCTCATGGCGCAAAAGACCGGCTCACCGGCAACTATAATGGGTAGGCGAAAAAGGGAGGATGAAAATGAATAACAAGACGCGTCTCGCGGTCTCGACGGCATTGAGCATGTTGGGACTGATCGGGATGAGCCCGGCGCAGGCGGCAGCCGCACCGGCTCCAGCAGACAACACCGATATCGTTGTTACCGCACGGCGATCCGAGGAAAGCATCCAGTCGGTTCCGGTCTCGGTAACCGCGCTCAGCGCAGCAACACTGCGCGAGAATTCGATCACGACACCCGAGGACATCCAGCTTTCGACGCCTGGCGTATATCTGTCCGGCAATGGCGGCCGATTGAACACGAACTTCGTGATTCGCGGCCAGTCCAAGGCGCTGTCCGGGCCTAGCTCGCCTGGCGTGATCAGCTACTTCGCTGAAGTTCCCAACCCCAATTTCGGCAGCTATGTGCCGCAGTTCGATCTCCAGTCCGTGCAGGTTCTCAAGGGTCCGCAAGGCACGTTGTTCGGTCGCAACACGACCGGCGGCGCCGTGCTTTATACCCCGGCCACGCCTACCGACAAATTCGAGGGCTATGTCGAGGGCACCTACGGCAACTTTGAAAATCGCAAGCTTGAAGGCGTCGCTAACCTTCCGCTCGCCGACGGCATCCGGCTCCGCGTGGGCGGTGTCTATCACAAGCGCGACGGTTATACGGTCGACCTCGGCCATCCCGGCCGGAACCTCGATAACATCGATGATTTCTCGGTGCGCGGTTCGCTCTGGATCCAGCCTTGGGAAGGCATGACCAACACCACGGTGGTCGATTTCTACAAGAGCAAGAACAACGGCTTCTCGACGGTATTGGTCGACGTGTTTCCGACCGACAATCTGCTCGATTTGCTTGGCATTCACCACGCATATGATGTTGCGCTTGCGCAGCAGAAGGCACGTGGCCCGTTCGTCAATGATCTCGCGCATGCGCAATATGAGCGCAACCGTCGCCTCTCGATCACCAACCGTACGGAATGGGAGATCGGGGACGTCACGCTGGTCAATATCTTTGGCTATCGCGATACCAGCATGTCGTACAATACCAATTCGGGCACGCCTCGCGTGATTGCTGACGGCACTGGCGGTATTCCCAATCCGCTCGACCTGACGGCATTCGGTGGTCCGCTGATTGTCGATCCGCATGTCGATCTCATCGTCGCATCGCTCGATAACAACGTGCATCAGTATACCGACGAGCTTCAGTTGAAGGGTAAGATTTTCGACGACAAGCTCGAATGGTTGGTGGGCGGCTTCTGGCTGCACAGCAAGCCATCGGGCCCCTGGGGCAACCTCGTCGCCTTCGCAACGATCGCCGAGCTGGGCAGCAGCGCCAAGGCGTCGTATAATTTCATCACTGAAGACAGCAATGCGGTGTTCGCCAATCTCCGCTACGAAGTCCTCCCTGGTGTTCATATCGAAGGCGGCATTCGTTATACCGAGGACAAGATTCAGTCTTGCGCAGGCGTCGGTCCGACCGATTCCGGCGCTGACGTGCAGCCCCAAGAGTGTCTCACAAAGCTGACCAATCCTGCCCTCACCAAGGCGAAATCGAACGCGGTGACTTGGCAGATCGGCGCAAACTGGCAAGCGACTGACGATTTGTTCGCCTATGTCGTATCGCGCCGCGGCTATCGCGCCGGCGGTGTCAACAGCCCCAGCTTCGCGGGCCGTTTGACTCCGTTCCAGTCGTTCAAGCCGGAAACGGTAACCGACGTCGAGGCGGGTATCCGCGCCGATGCCGATCTTGGGGAGGCCAAGCTCCGGATCAACGTCAGCGCGTTCGTCGGCTGGTATAAGGACGTCCAGACCGCATTGACCGGCATTCAGACGACGGGGACGCTTTGCAGCGGCACCAATGTTCCGGCGCCGATCTCGCCCGATGGCGATTGCGACGTCAACAACGATCCGGCCGGCGGCACTTTGCTGCTCAATCTCGGCGAGACCCGCGTGTCGGGCATCGACATTGACGGTTTCGTCAAGTTCGGCGCCTTCACGTTCAACTATGGTGCCAATTTCCTCGATCCGAAGACGACGAGCTTCAATGCCCCCGCGGCATTGCAGCCCTTCATCTCCGACAATTCGGTTCCCTTTAACAACACCGCGAAGAAGACCTTCACGGCAGGCATCCGTTATCAGCTGCCAGTCGATGAAAGCCTCGGCCAGGTGGTATTCAACGCCGATTATTACTGGTCGGACAAGTTGATGTATGTTGGAACCTCCTTGCCATCCTACGATGTCGTGAATGCACGCCTCGACTGGAACAGCGTTGCCGGTTCGCCGATCGATGTCTCGATCTATTGCCGCAATCTGCTCGACAAGGAATATATGGCGGCAGCGAATGCTTCGGGTGCCTTCCTTGGGTTCACGTCAGCGATCTTCGCACCGCCGAGGACCTATGGTCTCGAACTGCGGTATCGTTTCGGAAGCTGAGCGAAACTGCGGCCCGCTTCGCCATTGGGCGAAGCGGGCCGAACTTTTTTGCGGCGTAATGCGTGGAGAATATGATGGGACAGAAACAGGAAGCCTTCATCCGGGAATTCTGTGACGCCTGGGGTGACGGCAGTTCGGAGCGCAAGCCCGACGTCGAGAAGATCATTTCGATGATGTCCGAGGATGCCGTCTGGCAGCTGTGGATCCCGGGTGGCCCGGTGGTTCGTGGACGCGCCGCACTGCGCGAGGAAATTCATCGCCAGATGAGCTTTGCCACCAATAACAAATGTAATATCGTCAATATGCTGTCGAACGACCATATGGTGATGACGGAACGCGCAGATCTGGCGATTATCAACGGCAGAAATTGCCCGCATTCCATGGTCGCGGTTTACGAACTCGACGACGACGGGTTGATCAAGGCCTGGCGCGAATATCTTGATATGGACGATCTCAACAAGAAGATGGGCGTCGCTGCCTGATTCACGCTTCGATCGGCGGCCCCGCATTATGGCCGGGCCAACGATCCGGCCAGGAATGGGCGAATGATCAAGACGCTCTCCGATTATAGCAAGGGCGCGCAGAAGATCATTCTTGCTGGAGAGCGCCTTGTCGCCTTGCATGGATTCGACGGCGTTTCGGTGCGTGCGATCCTCACGTCAGCCGGGCAGGCCAACAAGTCGGCGATCCAGTATTTCTTCGAATCGAAAGAGGGATTGATCCGGACGATCTTCGACCTGCGACAGGCCGAACTGGATGACGCGCGTCGCGAATGGCTTTTGGGTGGGTGCGGGCGGGATGCGGATAGCTACGACGCATTGATAACCGCCATCATGCAGCCGATGCTCCACGTCTTTGACGATGTTGGGCTCGAGATCTTCGCTCGATTCATCCTGCAACTGATGGCGAGCCGTTGGGATGATCCGATCTTCGCGCAGGAACGCGAACCTTACACCACCCGGATGATCAACGAACGCCTGAGGCAGCAGTGCGGCCATTTGCCGAACGACGTATTCCAGATGCGATATCGTCTCGCCGTCATCCTGTTCCTGAACGGAATCGCCCAGCGCGGGCTGCTACTGCGCACGGGACGCGATCCCTACGGTTCGATCGAGAATTTCTGGAGTCAGATGCTCGAGAGCATCATCGATCTCTTTTTGCAGCCCTACCATTCGGAACTGGTCGATCAGGCCATGCCCTGACGGGAAGGACCTGATTCCGCTTGAGCGACAATGAGCCATAAAAGGAATGGGAGCCATAAAAGGAATGGCCCTCGTTCCGGGGGCAGGGAACGAGGGCCGACCTAGCGTTCGTCACGCAGGCGGGCCGGAACCGTTTATCGGGCAACAGGGGGGAATCCCGATAGTGGTTCGCGACCGCAGGATCGTTAATAGCGGCCCATTCCTGTCGCCTAGGGTCAGGACTCATTGATCACAACCAGAAGATGACGGTAGCGGCGATTGCGATGGCGGACATGAAGGTGTGGGCGCAGCGATCATATCGGGTGTGAATGCGCCGCCAGTCCTTGATTTTGGCGAACAGGTTTTCGATCAAGTGC
>CANJQJ010000034.1 GCA_947476425.1 Sphingomonadaceae bacterium
ACCCAAAACCCCTTCCATCAACCCCGCAAACCATCGACCACACGCGACGAAATAGGCGCTGCGGATACGCTCGTCCTGATCAAACCGACAGTGCGTCAGGACGCCAATCCAGACCAACTACCGCTCCGTCATGAATACGATGGGCTAGGCTACACCCTCAAGCCGCCCATTCAGCGATATTCGGCTCCTGGCCGATCAGCGCCAGGCCATGCGCAATCGAAGTCAGCTCGCCGCCGGTCGCGATCCGATCGCTTCCGAACAGGCGATCGAAGATCCCGCGTATCGCTGGAATGAGCGATGAGCCGCCAGTCAGGAAAACCCGATCGATCGCGCCGGCCGCTACCCCCGCCTTCGCCAGCGCCTGCCCAACGCTTGCCTCGATCCTCGCCAGGTCGTCCGCGATCCAGGCCTCGAACTCTGCCCGCGTCACATCCGCCTCGATCTCAAGTCCCGCCCCGGCGAAATGGAAGTGCGCGCGCTCGTCGGTCGAAAGGCTGCGCTTGAGCTGCCCGACTGCGTCGTAGAGCGGATAGCCAAGCTCATTCTCGATTACCGCGATCATCCGCCCGATCTTGTCGGGTTCGATCGCGGTCCGCTGCAGCCTGCCCAGTTCTTACATCGTCCGCCGGTTGCGCATCAGCGCCAGTCGGGACCAGTCAGCGAAATCGGCAAAATAGCTTCGCGGAATCTCGAGTATCTTGTCGAACGACCGGTAGCTTCCGCCCTTGCCAAGCATCGGCAACACCAGCCGGTCGATGATCCGATAGTCGAAGCGATCGCCCGCGATGCCGATCCCGGCCGATCCCAGCGGAACGCATCGCCGCTCGGCCCCGGGCGCCGCGACCCGCACCACTGAAAAATCGCTCGTGCCGCCGCCGAAGTCCGCCACGAGGATCGTCGCAGGCTCGGTCAATCGCGCCGCATAGCTGAACGCCGCACCGAGCGGCTCATGGACATAATGGATCTCGGCCCCGAAATCCGCGAACATCTTGTCGTAACGCTCGCGGGCAAGCGCTGGATCAGGTCGCGCACCGGCATATTCCACCGGCCGGCCGATCACGATCCGCGCCGGGCGATCGGTAAGCTGCGGCCCCGCATGCGCGACGAGCCGTTCGAGGAACATCCGCCCCAGATCCTCGAAACGGTAACGCTTCTCGAACACGCTGGCATGTTCGAAGCTCGGACTCGCCGCTACCGACTTGAACGACTGGATGAAACGGCTGTCCTGCGGATATTCGAGATATTCGGCAATCGCCCACGGCCCCGCCTCATGCGCCAGCCCACCCCGAACCGCACCGTCATGCCAGAAGCACAGCGCCGATCGAAATACCGCGCCGGTCGCCAGTGGGCCGTCGAAGGCGACCAGTTCCGATCCACCATCCGCTCCGCCAATCGCGACGACGCTGTTGGTCGTCCCGAAGTCGAGCCCGAGGGCGCGGCCGTCACCGCTCGTCAGCATGGAATGTTCCTGATTGCAGGCGGATGCACATGATCCGGGAGGCGCGGGCCTATGCCAGCACCGTGGGATCAAGGCAACATCGCGCTTCCCTCGCGTGCGCTCAGGATTTGAGCCCAGCGATGTGGAAAGTCTTGGTCTCGAGATATTCCTCGATGCCTTCTTCGCCACCCTCGCGGCCAAGCCCCGATTGCTTGACGCCACCAAACGGCGCCATCTCCATTGAGATCGCCCCGGTATTGAGCGCGACCATCCCGGCCTCGAGCCGTTCCGCGACGCGAAACGCGCGATGCAGGTCTTCGGTGTAGAAATAGCTCGAAAGCCCGTAGGGCGTCGCGTTGGCGAGCGCGATTGCCTCATCCTCGTTACCGAACCGAAACACAGCGGCAACCGGGCCGAATATTTCCTCGGAAGCCAGACGCATCCCGGCAGTCGCTCCGGTCAGCATCAAGGGCGCCACGAAATTCGGGCCTTTCATTGGATTGTCCGCCTTGACGGAAATGCGCGCGCCGAGCCCAAGCGCGTCCTCGACAAGCGCCCTCACCTTCTCGACCGCTTCGGCATTGATCAGCGGCCCGATCGTGGTGCCCAGCGCATCGCCCGGCCCAACCTTCAATGCCGCGATCGCCTTGCCCAGCCGTTCCACGAATTCGTCGTGGATGCCGTCCTGCACCAGGATGCGGTTCGCGCAAACGCACGTCTGCCCGGCATTGCGGAACTTGCTCGCCATCGTGCTGGCCACCGCTACGTCGAGATCGGCATCGTCGAACACGATCAGCGGCGCATTACCGCCAAGTTCCAGGCTGATCCGCTTCACGGTGTCGGCGCACTGCCGCATCAGCAGCGCCCCCACCTTCGTCGATCCCGTAAACGATAGCTTCCGGACGGCCGTATTCGCGGTCATTTCATCGCCGATCGGATGCGGCTTTCCAGTGATGATATTGATCACGCCTGTCGGAAATCCAGCTCGCTCGGCCAGCTTGCCAAGCGCCAATGCGGTGTAGGGGGTATATTCCGATGGCTTGATCACGATCGGGCACCCGGCCGCCAGCGCAGGCGCGCATTTCCGGGTGATCATAGCGGCGGGAAAATTCCACGGTGTGATCGCCACTGAAACGCCGACCGGTTCCTTCATCACGAGAATACGGCGATTTGCCTCGGGCCCAGCCACCATGCGTCCCCCGACCCGACGGCCTTCCTCGGCAAACCATTTGATGAAGCTCGCCGCGTAACGGATCTCGCCCTCGGATTCGGCCAGCGGCTTGCCCTGCTCGGCAGTCATGATCCGAGCGAGGTCGGTGATATTCTCCAAGACCAGCGCATTCCAGCGCTCGAGCAGCATCGCACGTTCGCCGGCAGTCCGGGCGCGCCACGCCGGAAACGCCGCTTCCGCGGCCGCGATTGCCGCTTTCGTGTCGTCACCATCACAATTGGGAATCGAGCCGATGATCTCGCCTGTAGCGGGATTATCGACGTCGAGCGTCCGGCCCGACCGGGCGCCGCACCACGCGCCGCCCATGAATACCTGCTCGGTGAAGAGCGAAGGATCTGAAAGCGTGATCATGTTCGATACCTGACTGGATTTGAATGCTTCTAAACGAAATCGCGATTACATGGGTCCAGTCATCGTGATGGATCGCCGCCCGACCATTTTCCCGGTATGAAACATTGGTGTCAAGGCAAGGGGGGCAGCCATGATCGGACTTCTGACACTGGTGCTGATCGTCGCGCTGTTCTCGCTTTGGTCGAGGGTTCAGGTACTGGAACGTCGTATTTCCGCGCTGGAACTACGCCCGGCCGTTGCTTCCGAAGCGGAGATAGCACCCACGCTGGTACAGGCTCCAGCACCGCCCGCACGGGAATCGCCGGCACGCGTCGTCCATTCAGCCTCGCCTTGGGCAGCGCCTCCCCCGGCTCCCAAGGAACCGGCGCCCCCGCCAGTCATCGAACCCGAACCAGGCCGCCAGCCGCGCAAGATCGGGTTCGAAGAGCTTTTCGGCTCACGACTGCCGATATGGGCCGGTGGCATCACCCTGGCGGTCGCAGGCTTGTTCATCGTCAAATATTCGATCGACGCCGGGCTCTTGTCGCCTGCCGTCCGGATCATCCTCGGGCTGCTGTTCGCGACCGGCCTTGTCGTCAGCGCTGAGGTCGCCCGACACTGGAAAGCCACGGCGATCGATCCGCGCATCGCCCAGGCGCTCGCTGGCGCCGGTATTGCCGCAGCCTATTCATCGATCCTGATGGCAACCAACATCTATCATCTGTTCGGCCCCGCTACCGGCTTCCTTGGCCTTGCCGCCATCACCGCTGGCGCCCTTGGGCTGGCACTTAGATTCGGCGCTCCCTCAGCAATATTGGGCATGGTCGGCGGCCTCGCCGCGCCCGCGCTGATCGGCGAAACGACCGACAATATCGCGCCACTTACCCTCTATCTCGGTATTGTCGTGGCGGGTCTTTCGCTCGTTGCCCGACGGCAGCGCTGGCCCTGCCTCAATGCCGCTGCGCTTGCCGGAGGATTTGGCTGGAGTGCCTTGATCTTCATCGCAAAGCCTCTTCACCCGGGTAATGCGACTGCGCTCGGCGGCTATGCGTTGCTGCTGGCGTTGGCGATCCCGATAATTTCACGAGGATCAGCCAACGACAGGCTACTCCGGATGGCCGCCGCCTTCATTGGCGCGATACAGATTGCACTGATCGTCGCCCGGGGCGGATACGCGATGCTCGAATGGGGCCTTTATGGCCTGCTCTCGATCGGCGTGATCGTCCTTGCGAAGCGCGATCGCCAGCTGTCACTGCTTCCCCCGCTGGCACTGGCCGTTTTTCTGGCCACCATGCTCGGTTGGCACCAGCCGATTCCGATCAACCTGCTCCTCGTCACATGTTCGGCAATGCTGCTGTTCTGCGGCGTCGCCCTCTTCTCGATCTGGGGTCGGGATGGCACTCTTCGCGATGCGCTGCAGGCATCGGCTGCGCTCGGCGGCGGGCTCGGCGTCGCCAGTCTCATCGCGCCTGCCGAAATGCTTTCGCGTGAGGGTTGGAGCCTGCTCGCGCTTGCAGTGGCCCTACCACTCGCGGCGGCTGCAATTATCGGCGCGCGACACACCCTTCCCGAGCGAGATCCGCGCCTCCTCATCCTGCTGACCACTGTCGCCATCCTGGTTTGCGCGGCAATTCCCGGGCTCTTCCCGGACACGGTCCGCCCATCGCTATTCGCGCTTGGCATCGCCGGACTGATCGAATTGTGGCTACGCCGCACGGACATCGACTTTCGCGGCGCCACGGCCGTGACCCTTCTTGCGCTGCTATTCTGTATCGCCGCCCCAATCTGTCGCTGGCTGCTTGGCACGCTGCTGACACTTGCTGGCGAGCCGCTCTTCGCTACCGCTTTGCCGCGCCCCCTCCAGGCCTTGACCGCAATGCTGATCCCGGCGGCGATCCTCGGCCTGTCATTCTGGCGTTGCAGGCCGATCGTCCCGTCGTTGGTCCGGCACGCACTTCTCGTCGGGACCGCCACCGTCATTGCCGCGGGACTCTTCATTTTCTACAAGCAGATCTTCGCCATCGGCGACCTTTCAGGCTTCACGGCTTCGGGATTGGCCGAGCGTCTCCTCCTCGACACGATATTGTTCGGCATTGGCGCCGCCGCTCTTGCCTTCGGAGAAGGCATGCCTGGAATCCGGACGCTCGGTCTTTCGGCAACCGCCATCGCGATCGCACGAACGCTCCTCTTCAACTGCCTTCTATTCAATCCGCTGTGGCGCCATCAACTCGTCGGCACTCTGCCACTGGTCAATCTCCTGGTTCCAGCCTTTCTGCTGCCGCTTGGCTGGGTCGCCCTGGCACGTCGCCGCGAGCCCTTGATCGCGACCCGTATCGCACCGCTCCTCACCGGCCTGCAGATGGCCTTGGTGACGCTGTTCGCCGCCAGCTGCATTCGTCAGTTCTTCCACGGATCCCTGCTCGCTGTTGGCGGCGTGGCGCCGGCGGAGAATGTCGCAATGTCATTGGCAGCAATCGGCCTCGCGATCGGTTTCTTGCGCTGGGGGATATTCACCCGGGAAAGACCATGGCGCATTGCATCGCTGCTGCTGATGCTTGCTGCGGTGATCAAGGTATTTGCCGTCGATGCGGCTGGCCTCGAAGGGCTGTTGCGGATCGCATCCTTTGCAGCACTTGGCTTCAGCCTGATCGGCATCGGCTGGATTTACAGCCGACACCTCAAGGCGGACCTGGCGATCGCTTAGGCGGCAAGGGCACTTCGTTTCGGCGGCGAGAGGAGATGGGGGAGAGCTGCGATAATGCTGCTCGATCCCCCACGCCGCAGTCTCGCCACGCCGGTTTTACCGGCAGCATCCGCTCCAAATTATATTATTTGGCGCGACAACAGCGATGCCGCCATAGATTATTCGGTGAACAAAAAAAAGGGCCGATCCGAAGACCAGCCCGAAAAGTTTTAGGAGAGGATGCCTGAAAGGCACGTTCGTTATCTCTCTGAAATAAATTTGCTGCAAGTGCGAACGGCAATCGGACGAATGCAAAAACTGCATCTTGCCTCTCATGTGCGCACAAGCGTCAGCGATGAAGGGAAAATCCGTTGAGGGGAGGCTCGGACCAATGCGACAAGCTGCATCGCAACATGAAAAAATCCAATATTTCGACGGTTACGGATGCGCGAAACGAAGCATATACCGCCCTCAAGATGCTAATTCTTCAATAAGGAATGCATGATGTCCGTTCGCATTGGCCTCGGCCTGGCAAACTTCCAGTTTTCAGACGCCAATGCCTTCTGGCGGTGGGTCGATCTGTGCGAAGCGGGCGACATCGATTCCATCTGGCAATCCGACAGCATCGTCTCGACCGAACCCTTTCTCGAATGCATGAGCGTCATGGCTGCCCTCGCCGGCGCCACATCCCGATTGAAATTCGGAATGAGCGTATTGGCGCTCGGACTCCGAGATCCTTTCATGATCGCGCGGCAGTGCGCAACGATCGACTATCTTAGCAATGGTCGTCTTCTACCCGCATTCGGCATAGGCGCCCTCGCCATGCCCGACTGGAATATTCTGGGGATTCCCTCAGAAGGTCAGGGCGCACGCATGGACGAGGCGCTCGAAATAATCGAACGGCTATGGCGCGGTGACCTCGTCGATTTCGAAGGGCGTTTCTTCCGATACAAGGGCGCCAGCTTCCTTCCGTTGCCGGTTCAGGTGCCGATGCCGCTGTGGTTGGGCGGCTCCAGCAAGGCCGCGATCCGCAGGACCGGACGCTTCGGCACCGGTTGGCAGGCCGGCCTGGAATCCCCGGACGAAGTCGCCGCAACGATCGCCTCCATCCACCTCGCGGCCGAAAGCTGCGGACGAACGATCGATCCCGAGCATTTCAGCGCGGGATTCTTCTATCGCATCGCACCTTCTGGTGGATCCGAAGCCGAAACCTACCGGGCCGAAATGCGCAAGCGATTCTCCGGTGCCGATATCGACCATGCGGTGGTCATCGGAGAGGCTTCACGCGTCGTCGAGCGCATCAATGAATTCAAGGCCGCCGGTGTCACGAAATTCATCCTGCGGCCCATCGGCCAGGGCAATAACGAAATCTTCGCGCAGACCCGCCACCTGATCGACAAGGTCATTCCCCACATCGAATAGCAGGCTTGCCCTGTCCGAAGCTTCAGGAATCCACCGGCACCAAATTCCGCATGAAATCGCGAAAATCATCGCCCAGCTCGGGAGCCGGCAAGCCCAGCTTCTCTGCGATGATCATCGTCATGAAATTATTGTCGAGCGACCGGTTCTCCGCCGAGATGTTCCCAAGCGAAACCTGGCGGTCAAAAGCGCCCACTGCGATCAGCGCAGTCCGCAATGCCACGACAAGGTCGTAATATTCCATGTTGGCAAGTCGGCGTCCGGAGGCCTGCTCGTAGATCGCGATCGACTCATCCCGGGTAGGCAGGCCGTCGAGACGCGCGATTCCGAACCGGCGGCTGAAAAGATCATCGTAATAGAGCCACCACGCAAGATCGAGTTCGGGCGGCCCAAGCGCAGCGAGTTCCCAATCGATGAGCGCCGCGACACTGCCATCGTCGCGCCACATGGTATTTGCCGGCGAAGGATCGCCCCACAACACGCAAGCTTCGGCATTCGCCGGCTTGTTCGCCAGAACGTAGGCGAGCGCGGCATCGAGGATGGGTGTGTCGCGGCCCTGCTTGGCATGGGCATGCCACTCAACCAGATTCCCGACATATTGATCCAGCCCCGGTTCGCTGTGCCCCGGCCGATCGAGAAAGGAAAACCCGTCCTCCCAGTCAATTGCATGAACCTTCGCCAGCGCGCGAAATGCGCCGGCGAAGCGATCATGACGGTTCGCCGGGCTCAGCTCGGTAAGCCAGCCGCCCACATTGTAGTTCGGCCGTTGCGTTGCCGCGCGGCCCTCGACGCAGCCCATCACGAGGAAGGGATCGCCAAGCAATTCCGGATCGGTTTCGATCCCGATCCACGGCGGCACGGGAACATCGCCGCGCGCATCGAGCGCCGCCATCATATTGGCCTGGAGCGTGAGGTCACTCCCGAACACGACCTCGAATTTCCGCGGCTGACGGCGAACTACGAGCGTTCGACAATGCGGCCCTTCGCCATCCTCGAACGTGACGTCGATAGAGAAGATCTCGGCGGAAAAACCGGATCCGATCTGCACATCCTTCGGAATGACATGGATGTTCCGCCAATCCGGCCTTGTCCTTGCCAGCCAGCCGCCAAGCCGACCATAAACATTTGCCGACATGAACTAGAATTTCACGTCCAGCGCCTCGATTGTCTTCAAATCTTCAATGGCTGCGAAAATCCGCTCGACAATATGGACGCCGATCTGTCCCCATTCGTCCATATTCGCCAGCCATGCCTGCGCCGCATACGGCGGCCAGCGTCGATAATATTCCCAAAGCGTATCGTCATCGGGAACGTTGACCGCGCCCGTTTCGACCAGGCACTTGCGATAATGGCGCAACAAGTCCCGGTCATTCTGGCGACGCTCCTCGATCGTCAGCGCGCCAAGCACGAAATAGGTGAAGTCGCGAATGGGCCGACCCTTGCGCACAAGCTGCCAGTCCAGCCAGACCCGCTCGCCACTGGGACGAACATAGCTGTTGCCCTGATGCGAGTCGCCATGGACGAGGCACCACGGCCCCTTTTCCTGCGTGTTCGCGAACTTCGTCAACGCATCGTAGAGAATGTGGAGGTTCGGCAGGTCATTCTTGATCCAGGCCGGGAAGAAGGCCTGATATTCCGGCTTGGGATGGTTCTTCTCGCAGAGCGGGTACATTATACGCAGCTGGTCATAATCGGTTGGCGTCTGCATCGACACTGGCAACCAGTCCGCCTGATCCAGCAGCGGGCTATCCCAGAATGCGCCATGAATCGTCGCCAGCGATGCAACCCCGCGCGCAGCTTCCTCGACGCCCATATGATCGGTGCTGCGGCCGAACTTGCCGCCTTCGATCGAGAGATCCTCCATCATGACAAGCCCCTGCCCGCTGCCGTCCTCGGCCCAGGTCGCGAAGTAGAATTCGGGAGCGGGAAAACTCACGCGGCTTCGGAAATTCTCATAGAAGCGCGCTTCGAGACGGCAGATGCCTTGGCTATCGAAGCCCGACCAGTTCGCCTTGAGGCAAACATTCTCGGGAATGCCGGCCGCTTTTCCGACATCGTTAAGCGTCAGCTTGACCTGATATTTGGTCGTATGGCTGTTACGCAGGAAAACCTCTTCCATCTTGTGGACAACGACCCCCGGGTAACGAGACTGGAGAATGGCCGTAAGCCACTCCGCGGTGACGCCCTCCATTGTCGAAGGAATTGCGATACCGGCATGATCGAGCGTGCTCATAGCCAACTTTCCTCTCAAGCTTGCAAAAATTCATTAGTGTGACCAGCAACTTGGTCCGTCTGTCCTGTATTCCCGTCACAATGTCGGATTGTCGATGATATCGGCATATGTCGGCTGATGTGCCAGCATGCCGCCATCGATACAGAGCACCTGGCCGGTTATGAATGACGCATCATCGGAGGCCAGGAACGCCACCGCCGCCGCCATGTCCTCCCCGCGCCCATAGCGTGGCAGCAGGGTATGGCGCGCGCTCACCGTGTGAAGATCCGGGAAACGCGCCTCGAGATCAGGATCGGTAATCAAACCGGGCGAAACCGCGTTGCTTCGGATGAATTCGCGCCCATGCTGGGTCGCCATGGTACGGGTAAGAGAGATGATCGCCGCCTTCGATGCCCCATAGGCAATGCGCGTGCTGTCGCCCGCAAGTGCCGCGTTCGAGGTCGTATTGATGATCGATCCCTTGCCGGCCTTGCGCATGTGCGGAATGACATGCTTGCAAGCGACCACATAGCCGCGGACGTTGACCTCCATGGTCTTGTCCCAGGTCTCAAGGGTTACGTTGACGACGTCGGTGTCGTTGTTGAGAAACGCAACATCCAGCAGGGCGGCATTGTTGTGCAATATATCGATCCCGCCGAAATACTGCGCGGACCTGTTGACGAGCCGCTCGATCGAATCCGGATCGCCCGCATCGAAGGCCATGGCGAGAGCGTTTTCCCCGATCTCGTCGGCAACGCGCTCCGCGGCTTCCATCACGATATCGGCAACGACAACCCGCGCACCTTCGCGTGCCAACCGCTTTGCGGTAGCGCCGCCGATCCTTCCACCGCCTCCGGTTACGATCGCGACCAACCCTGCCAGGCGTTGCACCATATCTCTCCCTGTTTTTATATCGAGCAATGCGCCGCTGATCGGCGACGGTAGCTCGCTTTAGATCTATCGACCGAACCTGACAGAAGCATCGACCTTCGCCAATCCATATATCTGGACCACGATACCAAAAATTCCCGGCCAAACATCGATATCTCGCACCGCCAAGCGATAGATTGCCAGTCCATGCGTCGAGACTGTAAGCTGGCCCGGAAGGACATAAAGGGGGGAAAGCATGCGCGACAACAGGCCGGCGGCGGGAAGCCAGCGATCGGAATTTGCGCAGGTCTTGATATTGGCGCTGGGGTTCGGCCTGGTCGGGATCGACAGGTTCATGATCAGCACTTTGTTCCCGGTGATCGCAAAGGACCTGCATCTCGATTATGCCGATATCGGGACCATCACCGGGGCGCTCGCGATCGCCTGGGGCCTTGCGGCGCTCGTCATGGGCAATCTCGCCGATCGCATCGGGCGAAGAGCCGTGCTCGTCGGCGCAATGCTTGTCTTTTCGGCATTGATTGGCTTGAGCGGGCTTGCCGCCGGGCTCGGAAGTCTGGTCCTCATTCGCATTCTCATGGGACTGGCGGACGGCGCCTATACGCCCGCCAGCATCTCCGCCACGATGGAAGCCTCCCGTCCCGATCGGCGGGGCCGCAATATCGGCTTGCAACAGATGACTGCCTTGCTGTTCGGCCTGGGTTTCGCCCCCCTTCTCATCCCGCAGCTCCTTCACCTCATCGACTGGCGCTGGGTGTTCATATTATTTGCGCCGCCCGGGGCGCTTCTTGTCTGGCTCACCTATCGAATCCTGCCGCCCCACACGCGCCATGAGGATCATGTTCAGGATCGCTCGAGCCTGAAGGATTGGGGCGAAGTCTTCCGCTATCGAAACATTCGCATCGGGATGGGATTGATGCTGACTTGGCTCACCTGCCTGGTCACCGTGAGTGCGTTCATGCCGAATTACATGCTCGATCATCTTCACATGCAGTTTGCGGATATGGGCACTGCAATGTCCGCCATCGGCCTCGGCGGCGCGATCGGGACGATCCTTCTACCCTGGCTCTCCGATCATATCGGACGCAAGGCAGTCATGCTTGGCGGAACCATCGGCGCAACCGGCGGGCTGATAGCGCTATCCCTGTGCGGCCCGAATGTTTTGGCACTGTTCGCATGCCTTTTTGCCATCATGTTCTGTGTGATGGCTCTCATCACCCTTACGGTCGGGCCATTGTGCCAGGAAACCGTGCCGTTGCGATTGGCTGCTACCGCTTCGGGGCTTGTGATCGCGGTTGGTGAACTGTTCGGCGGCGGCCTTGCCCCCATCCTGGCCGGGCATGTCGCTCAATCGTTCGGCATCGGCCATGTGTTGTGGCTGCCGATCGCCACGATGTTGATTGGCATCTTCCTTTGCCTGATGACTGAAGAAACGGCCTCGCCGGTCCGGCGGTCCACTGAGGATGCCCCCAGCGCGCCGGTGTAATTACCACGCGGAAATTCTGGATTGAGGTGACGATCGGAGGCCATTATCAAATGGGAATCGCTCTCGGCTTTCTCGTGCTCATCAATCTATGGACGGCATTTCGATTTTGGCAGGACAAACAGCGGGCACGAGAAGGTCGACGGCGGATTCCCGAGGCCGATCTTCTCGGGCTTGCCATTTTGGGCGGAACACCAGGTGCCTTTCTTGCAAGGCACCTGTTTCGCCACAAGACCCGCAAGCAGCCATTTTCCAACTATCTATGGCTGATCGGCGCCGTGCAAATCGGCCTTATTGCGGGGTGGCGCCTTGCCTGAATTTCACCATGCCACGGAACAACTCTTCAAATTCGGCGGTTGATCCATGATAACTCAGAATCGAACAGCAGTTCATTTCGGTCAATTCTGCCTGGAGTAACGAACATCTGCTTTTCAGCGACTGCAAGCTTCATCTCCGGCACCGCGCTCATTACGGCAGGCGCGATCACCGTTCGCCGGGCAGGTGGCATGAACGAGCTACCCTACGCAGCGACCTCGATAATTTTCGGGATACAGCAACTCATCGAAGGAAATCTTTGGCTGAAATTGCCGGTGCAATCGCCAACGACGCATGCCTTGGCCGTCGCGTATCTGCTGTTTTCACACGTTCTCTGGCCAATCTACGTGCCGGCCGCCGTGATGATGATCGAACCGCTGGCTGCCCGACGGAGGCACCTCATATTACCAGTATCGGCGGGCGCGGCGGCCGGAATATTCTATCTGGCCATGCTGCTCACCACACCCGTCTCGGCGACCATCAAGGGCCAGCACATCGGCTACCACATCCTGCATCCCTATCATGCCATTGCGCTCACGCTTTACCTGACCGGCACCTGCGTCGCGCCGCTGCTATCGAGCTACAAGACCATACGCATGTTCGGAATCGCCATCGTCATCTCGCTGCTCGCGACCTACGTGGCTTATTCCCATTGGTTTGTATCGGTCTGGTGTTTCTTCGCGGCATTGATGAGCGGCTTGGTGTTTCTCCACTTTGCCCGGCGTCGTACCGACGAGGTTGAAACATCCGTCGCACGGTCCGCATGACCATCTGACAATCAAGATCTAGAGTCGGTTTCAGTAAAATTAAAACATCTTCATCCCGACGCCGCTTCGTCATCCCGACGAAAGTCGGGATCCATGGGACCCACAGGTCCCGCTATCGAAACACCACTGCAACGTGGATCCCGGCGTCCGCCGGGATGACGTTTCAATTATTCTGAAACAGAATCTATGCCGATTCGCGTTTCGAGGTCAGCCTCGGAACCCAGCTATTCATCAGCGCCACGATCTCGGGCGAGAACCAGCAATGCTCGATATAATGACCAACCGTGGCGCGTTCGTCGGTGTAGAACCAGCGCACCTTGTCTTCAGCCCATCCGTCCACGACGATCGGGTGCGCTTCTGTATCGATGCCTGCGCGATATTCCTCGAAATCCTCGAGCGTGCCGTGAACCGTGACGCCGATATGATGGAAGAGCATCGCGAAGCTTCCGTCCTTGGGCAAGGGATCGGAATATACGGCATCGTTGAAGCCCAGCGGTTCGATGACCTCGAACTCCGTATCCGCCGTCCGGACGAGCGCGATCTTCAAGGCGGGCTGGTTGGGGTGGCTTGGATTATCGACGGTGTTCATCACGTGAAACTTGGTGAAGCCGAACGCGGCGTCAAGCCGGCGCAACGCCTCGTCGAGATCCGTCGTGACATAAGCCATCTGGTGATATTTCAGGTTCGGGAAAGTAAGCATTGGGAGTTCCTAGATCTCTGGATGTGTGAACATGATCACTCGCCGTTCAGTGCTGCCTTTGTAGCGATGATCCGCCCCTCCAGCCAGCCGAGCTCGTCGAAATGCACGCCGGCATTGGCGATCGCGAGCGCCTCGTAAGCTGCAAGCGAAGCCTCCAGCGCCGGTCGGTTCGAAGGTTCGGCAGCCAGCGCAATCTCGGTGAGGTGAAGCGCCTCGACATTCTCTCCGGCCGCGACGCGTGCCTTCGCCTTCTCGGCCAGCGCCGTAGCGCCGCCAGCCAATGCCGCGACTTCCGGCCACACGCTGCTCGGCGGCACACCGTAAAGCTCGGTCGTCGAGGCATGCTGGAACCAGCCCGCATATTCTTCCCACACGGCCCGCACATACCAGGATACCGGACCCCGTCCCGGCGCCAGCACCAGATGATCCGGCAGCGCGATCTCGCGCATCAAGGTCTTGACGTCCTTCTGCGCATTCATGCCCTTGACGGTTTCATCATGGATGTAGCTGACGGCGGCGTGAAGCTTGCCGAGGTCCGCGGCGACGCGGTCCTTGCCGATCGTCGGCTCGTCATGGCCAGTCACCATCATCTCGGGCTCAAGCGCAATCAACCGCGCGATATCGTTCAGGAAGCGCGGGACGCTACGCTGACGATCACCCCGGATCGTCGAAAAATGAGGCGGTGCGCCATAGAGTGCGCCCATCAGGTTGCCGACGAACAACGTCTTTTCCTTGGGCATCCATACCGCGAGCGAATCCAGGGTCTCCCCCGCCGGCGTGGAAATCAGTTCATAGTCCCGACTCCCCACCGAAAATTTGTGGGTGTCGGCGAAGAGCGTCATATTCTCCGGATCACGCGTAGCAAACCAGTTGTGATCGGGCGATCCCGGCGGGACCAGCGCCGCGAGCACGCGCTGATTACGCGGTCCAAAAAAGGCGCCGAGCATCTTTCTTTCCGCACAAATCTGCGGAAACGCGCGCTGGCCGATCGTTTCCACGCCTGGGTCAGCAAAAAATTCCCAACCGCCGGTATGGTCCGGATGGCTCTGGGTATAGACGATCTTCGCGACCTTGAGCGGGCGGCCGAGCAGTTCCTCGAAACGCTCGCGGGTTCGCTTGCCCTGGACTGCAAGCGCGGTGTTGATCACCACGTCACCGGCTGGGTCGGTTATGACATAGGCGTTCGTCGTGCTGCGGGACATCAGCAGATGGTCGTTGATCCGTTCCGCGGGCTTGGCAGGATCCCAGGCGATCGAAGCGATCATCTGATGATCGGCGGTTCTCGGCAAAGTCATTCAGCTCTCCATAGGCTTGGGTGCTCTTCGCACATATTCGTTGGCCTCATTGGGACACGCGATTGAAGAGCAGGCAAGTATGCTGGGCCGTATCTCGATAATGAGTCTGATTTGGCATAATGTTAGTAGGGGCTGAGCCGCGCCCTCATGATACCCGCTCGAAGATCACGACGCGCTGATCGGGGCTGACGGCAGTCAGTTTGACGCTCAGGTCGTCGCCGGGCGCAACGCCGTTGGTGGCAAGCCGGGCGACCACTGGCAGGTCGCGTAACTGCATCCGCACGCCACGCTCATCGACATCGGTGACAATCGCTGGAAATATCTTCCCTTCATCGGCCTGCAACATCACGGCCTCGGCCAGATCGACCACGGCCCGCTCGATCTGGCCGCCAAGCGCGTCGGCACGCGCCATGACCTTGGGCAGCTTGCCGAAGGCCTCGCTGACGACGTCCGGCACAGGATGGCCGTTGGCAATCGCAAGCGTAGCGCGCACCACATAGCGATCGGCAAGACGTCGCAGCGGCGCGGTGCTGTGCGCGTAAGTTGCACCCATTGCCGCATGCCATGGCACAACGCCATCCCGATATGGCACATAGGATGCGCCGGCGCCGGCACGGCGAATGGCCAGCATAATCGCCGCCTCTCTGGGTTGCCCGGGATCGAGACCGTGCTCGAACTGCGCCAGCGTCGCGTTTTCGGGCCATGTCATCCCGAATGCGCGAGCGGTAATGCGCAACCGCTTGATCGCCCGCTCGTCTGGCTCGGCCATCACCCTGAACAGTCCGGTATGCTGCGCCTGGAGTGCATCTGCGATCGCCATGTTGGTGGCCAGCGACATGGCGGCGTTGTTATCTTCCGACTTCAGGCGGGGCCGAAACAGCAGTCCAAAACGCCCGTTTCCCAAGGCCGCGACCTCTTGCTCGGGGGGATCCACGCGCGCAGCCCCACGGCGATCCTCCGCCATTTCGATACGGGTCGCCAGCTCGGCAAAATCTGCAGGCAGGTCCTCCGCCCGAACGCGGTCATATGCCAGCTTTGCGGTGCTGCGGATGATCGCGCGCTCCGCGCCCTCGAGACGGACCGAACCGTCGATCGCCACGCGCACCGTGAATATCACGGCCGGTCGCGGTCCATCCGGTAGCAGGCTCGCGGCGCCCTCGCTCAATACCGGCGGATACAGACCGGCCTTGCCATCGGGCAGGTACAGGGTAGTGCCGCGCCGCCAAGCCTCGACGTCGATCGGGTCACCGTCGTCGACAAACCAGGCGACATCGGCAATGGCATAATGCAGCAGGAGGTCGGCTCCGCTGCGCTCTATCGTGAATGCCTGGTCGAGATCGGTGGATTGTGCGGGATCCAGCGTCACGAAAGGCCAGCTCGTACGATCCGCATGCTCGGTGGGCCGGCGTTTTGCTGCAGCTTCGGCGGCAGCGAGGACATTGGCGGGAAACGCGTCCGGCACCTGGAACTCGCTTCGAATGGCAACCAGCCCGCGCCCGAGCGCGTTGGCAGGATCGGCGAGTGCCTTCATCGTCCAGTCGCTCGCAGGGGCCCGTATTCACGGTCGCCGGGGTATCCGGCGGAGGAATGCAACATCGAATCCTGACTCCCGTTCAATCTGTTTTTCTGGCCATTTTTGCGAACTTGATCATTATCAGCCAACGAAACTGAATGGGAGAAAGAACGTGGCGAAAACCATTGCGATTGTCGGTGCGGGCCCAGGCGTTGGCCTTGCCGTCGCGGAGCGTTTCGGCGCCGAAGGATTTTCTGTCGCACTGATCGCACGCAATTCGACGAAACTGGACGGACTTGTGGCGCAGCTCAAGGCCAAGGGAATCGATGCGGCAGGCTTTGCCGCAGATGTCACGGACACCGCTGGTCTGGCCGATGCCCTCGCCAAGGCAGCAACGCATTTCGGATCTATCGATGTTCTCGAATATGGCCCCACCGCAACGCCCGACAGCCTTCTTCCACCACGCCGCATGACTGTCGAAAACGAACAACTTCATCTCGACATTGCCGTGCTCGGCGCAATCACCGCCGTAAATACAGTGTTGCCAGCGATGCTCGAGCGCAAGTCAGGCGCGCTGCTCTTCACCACGGCAGCCTCGGCACAGCACCCGGTTTCCTTCACTGCGAGCTTCGGCGTCGCCGCAGGCGCTGCCCTCAATTATGCGCGAGTGCTCTACCAGGAGCTCAAGCCTGAAGGCATCTATTCAGGCATCGTCTCGATCTGCGGAATGGTAGTCCAACGCGGCGAAGAGAATGGCCCAAGCCCAACCGGCCTGCCGCTCGTCGCTGCGCAGGACATCGCTGACGCACACTGGCAGCTGTACACCGACCGCAACGGGCCGGAACGCATTCTGGGCGACACATCGATCCTCCTCGCCGCCGCCGCGATATAGCCGTCATCCCGGCGGATGCCGGGATCCACGTTACGGAGTTCCTCCGATCGCGAGACCATTGGGTCCCACGGATCCCGACTTTCGTCGGGATGCCGGGCAAGTGCGTCTCAAGCGAACCGCGTTTCGATCCTGCTAGACCAGCGCCACCGGCGTTACCGGCGAGCCCACGCTGCCCGGCAAGCGCAATGGCGGCGCCGTAAGCAGGAATGCCGAACGCCCTGCCGCACGCATGTATCGAGCAAGCTCGGCAAGATACCACATCTCGCCGAGATGAATTCCCAGCTTGAAGAGACAGAGTTCATGCAACGGCAGGAAAGACGCGCCATGGTCGCAGCGACCATGCTCGAATGCCACCTGTTCGACGGCAGGGTGATCTGAGCATATCGCGACGACGCCACTGTCCACGATCCACTGCAAAAGTCGGTTGTCGCTGCCGTCGAGGGCCACGCCGGCCTCCGCTAGTCGTTCGCTATCGGGGTTCTTGTTCATACTGAGCAGGAGTTCGTCATAGCCGCCCCAGAGCAGCAGGAAATCTCCCGCGCGCACGTCCGCTTTCTGGGCAGCGATCGCTCGCATGAAGGCATCGTAGCCGACTGAGGGCCCGGTCTCATCGCGACCCGCCTCCAGATCGATCAGTACAGCCCGTCCCTGCACCCCAGCCATTGCGAGGTTCTCGATCCCCAGCCGGTGCGCATAAGGCTTCTTGCCGCCAACGAGATGCTCGTCCGCGCGGTAGCCGTTATAATAGACCGCTTCCTCTACCCCGTCCCCGTCGGCGTCGAACATGCGCCCCCAATGGGCAAGCGAATCCCATTGGGTGCTGTACTGCGTCGAAAGCGTCACTGCGTCGTCACAGACCAGGTCGCGCGATCCCGGCATCAATTCGCCAAACGGATAATTATAGACGTCGCGGCCCGACACCTGTCGTGTCAGCAACTCGGGCGGCTCGCGCCCCATCACCACGCCCGACCAACCCGGATAATCCAGCGGAAGGCTGAGCGTGAAAGAGCGCCCATCCCTGACCTCGGCCAGCCCCTCGAGTCGCTTTTCGGGGGTAAGCAGGTTCATTCGGCCGATCTGGTCGTCCTCGCCGAAATCGCCCCAGTTCGATCCTTCCGGTCGGTTTATCCAACGACTCATCTCGCAGTGCCCATCATCGCGCCGCGTCGATCGCAAAGCCGCCATCGGCGTTCAACGTATAGCCGGTAACATAGGCAGAATCGGCACTGGCCAGGAACAATGCCGCCGGAGCAATGTCGCTGTCGGGAGATCCGATGCGCGGGAGCGCCAGTTGCGGCGGTGGCGGCGGTCCGTCACCCCCACCGGTTGACTCACGCATGGCATCGGTCAGGGCCACCGGGCAGAGGACATTGACCCGAATATTCTTGGCGCCCCATTCACGCGCTGCCGTGCGGCTGAGCGCTCGTATCGCTTCCTTCGAGGCGCTGTATGGCATGTATCCGGGAATGGAGAGCATTGCCGCTGGCGAACCAAGATTGATCACCGAGCCGCCGTTACGTTCAAGATGCGGATAGCAAGCCTGCATGAACGAAAGCGTCGCAAAGAAGCCCGTATTGAATTGGCTCTCGATCGTCTCGCGCTTTGCATCGATCACGGTTGCGGAAATCGTCGTGGCGTCGAAGGCGTTGTTCACCAGGATGTCGACAGTTCCATATTCCGCGGCGACTGCGGCAACGGCGCCGGGGATGCTCGCACCGTCGCCAACATCGCAAAGGATGCAGATTGCCTGGCCGCCCGCTGCGCGAATCTGCTCCACGACGACGTCGCCGCTGGCCTTGTTGCGCACGATAACCGCGACCTTGGCGCCTTCCTTCGCAAAAAGCAGGCTGATCGCCTTGCCGATACCGCGGCTGGCGCCAGTAACAAGCGCAACTTTCCCATCAAGTCTGCCCATGCAATCCTCCTCTTTTTCAAACGCCTGCCTTTTCCGGCGACGAATTTATCATTGACGCCGACGATCAATCACCCTGCGCGCCTCGGGCGTCAGAATAGCTGAAGGCCCGTTCCCGGCAATGACCAAAGATTAATATGAAACGCCATTGATGCGTGCGATCGACATCGGACCGCACTGCCTCACTCCACAGTGACACTCTTGGCGAGATTGCGCGGCTGATCCACGTCGGTGCCCTTCGCTACAGCCACATGGTAAGCGAGCAACTGGACGGGGATCGCGTAGATCATCGGCGCGATCAGGGGATGAACGCTTGGCATTTCGATCGTCGCGATCGTGCCCTCGCCGGCCTCCGCAATGCCGGCTGCATCGGAAATCAGGACCACCCGGCCGCCACGTGCCTGGACTTCCTGCATGTTCGAGACGGTCTTCTCGAACAACGGTCCCGAAGGCGCGATCACGATCACCGGGACGCTGTCGTCGATCAGCGCGATCGGCCCGTGCTTCATCTCGCCTGCGGCATAGCCTTCGGCATGGATATAGCTGATTTCCTTGAGCTTCAGTGCTCCTTCGAGCGCCAGCGGATAATCGGGACCACGGCCCAGATACAGCACATCTCGCGCCTGCGCGATGGTGTGTGCCATCGCTTCGATCTCGCCGTCGTGGCTGAGCGCCGCGTTCATCGCGGCAGGCGCCTCGACCAGATGACGAACGATCTCGCGCTCCTCGACTTCCGAAAGCCGACCCTTCGCACGCGCCAGATTGGCGGCGAGTGCAGCCAGCACCGCCAGCTGACAAGTGAATGCCTTGGTTGATGCGACGCCGATCTCGGGTCCGGCATGCGTCGGCAGGAGCAGATCTGCCTCGCGCGCCATCGAACTCGTCGGCACGTTGACGACGACGGCGATCTTCTGCCCCTCGGCGCGAGCATGGCGGAGAGCCGCCAGCGTGTCGGCAGTCTCACCGGACTGGCTGATGAACAGCGCAAGGCCGCCCTCTTCGAGGACAGGCTCGCGATAGCGAAACTCTGAAGCGACATCGAGATCGACCGGCATCCGAGCGAACTGTTCGAACCAGTATTTCGCGACCATTCCCGCATAGTAGCTCGTTCCGCACGCTACGATCGTTACTCGCCGAATTGCGGCGAGATCGAAGTCGGGCACTGGCAACGAAACCTTGCCCTCGAGCGGTCGAAGATAGGATCCAAGCGTTTGCGCCACTACCACCGGTTGCTCAAAGATCTCCTTGAGCATGAAGTGGCGATAATTGCCCTTGTCGATCAACGCACCGGTAACACCCGATACGGTGACGGGGCGTTCCACCGGACGATCCTCGCGATCGTAGATCTTGCTTCCGGTGCGCGTGATGACGACATAATCGCCCTCATCGAGATAGGCGATCTTCTGGGTGAGCGGCGCCAGCGCCAGCGCGTCCGAACCCAGGTAGGTTTCGCCATCCCCATAGCCAACCACGAGCGGCGAACCCAGACGCGCGCCGATGAGCATGTCGGGTCGGCTCTTGAACAGGATCGCGAGCGCAAACGCGCCGCGCAGCCGCTTGAGCGCTGCCGCCACCGCCGCAACCGGTTCCAACCCGCTTTCGACGAGGTCGGAAATCAGGTGCGCCACCACTTCGCTGTCGGTCTGGCTTTCGAACCGGCGGCCTTTCGCGGCCAGTTCCTCTCGCAGCGCCTTGAAGTTCTCGATGATGCCATTGTGGACGATGGCAACTTCGTCCGTCGCATGCGGATGCGCATTGCTGGTAGTCGGTGCGCCATGGGTCGCCCAGCGCGTGTGTGCGATGCCAGTCAGTCCAGCCAGCGGTTGCTCCATTAGCAGCCGGCCGAGATTGTCGAGCTTGCCTTCCGCGCGCCGCCGATCCAGCTGCCCGTCGTGAACGGTGCAAATGCCGGCCGAATCATAGCCGCGATATTCGAGCCGCCTCAGCCCTGCGAGCAGTCGTTCACTGACTTCCGACGCGCCTACGATACCGATGATGCCACACATATTACTTCTTCGCCTTTCGTGCCGCCATCACGGCGCGGAAGGAAGCCGCCCAGCCGGGCTTGACCTCCTGCATGTTGCGCGAGATCGCCAATGCATCGGGTGCGACGTCGTGCGTGACCACCGATCCGGCAGCGACGATCGCTCCCTTGCCGATCGTCACCGGGGCGACCAGCGCGCTGTTCGACCCGATGAACGCCCCCTCGCCGATCGTCGTGCGGTATTTGAGGAAACCGTCATAATTGCACGTGATCGTGCCAGCGCCGACATTTGCCTTCGCGCCGATCTCGGCGTCGCCGATATAGGTGAGGTGATTGACCTTGGCGCCCGGACCGAGCGTCGATTTCTTGATCTCGACGAAATTGCCGACCTTCGCGCCCTCGCCGATGTCGGCACCGGGGCGTAATCTGGCAAACGGTCCGATTTCAGCGCCAGCTTCGATCGTTGCACCTTCGATATGGCTGAAGCCATGGATCACGACATTGTCGCCAATCGTCACGCCCGGACCGAAAAACACGTTTGGCTCGATCACGACATCACGCCCGATCACCGTATCATGCGCGAACCACACGGTCGTCGGATCGAGCAGGCTTGCCCCGTCTGCCATCGCCTCGGTGCGACGACGCTGCTGCCATTCCGCTTCGACCCCTGCCAGCTCAGCCCGACTATTCACCCCCGCAACCTCCCATGCCTCTGTCTCGATCACTGCCGAGCGCTGCCCTTCGGCAGCGCCAAGCATCACGATATCGGGGAGGTAATATTCCCCTGCCGCATTATCGTTGCCGACTTTCGCCAGCAGGCGCCACAGATCGGCCGATCGCACCGCCATCAGTCCGGAATTGCACAGGGTTACCGCGCGTTCCTCGGAATTCGCATCCTTGAATTCGACCATCTTGACGATCGCGCCATCAGCTTCGGCGATGATCCGGCCATAGGCGAGCGCGTCCTCCGGACGAAATCCAAGCACGACCACCAGCGGCGCATCGGCGGCGTTCAATCGCGCCAGCATCGCGGTCATCGTCTCGCTCGAAATCATTGGCACGTCGCCATAGAGAATCAGCACGTCGCCCTCGAAACCCGTCAGCGCAGCCTCGGCCTGCTGGACCGCATGCGCGGTGCCAAGCTGCGGCTCCTGCACAGCGAGCAGCGCATCATGATCGCGTGCGAACTTCTCCACTTGCTCTCGACCGCTGCCGACCACGATCACACGCGCCTGCGGTTGCAGCGCATCGACGCTCGCGACCAGATGCGCGAGCATCGGATGGCCCGCGATCGGGTGTAGAACCTTGTGGAGGCCGGACTTCATCCGTGTGCCTTTACCGGCGGCGAGGATGACAGCAGCAACAGGTGGAGTGGACATGCAGGTTCCTTGCCACGGAAAGCTTGCCAATTCCATACGGTGACGGGCATTGCGCGAAGATGACCAACTTTCCATTTCCAGTCGTGGTGTTCGATCTAGACGGCACCTTGCTCGACACCGCGCCCGACCTGACTGCCGCGTTGAACCATGCACTGACGGTAATGGGTCGCCCCGCCGTGCCCGAGGCGTCGGTGCGCCATATGGTCGGCCACGGGGCTCGCGCGCTGCTCCAGAAGGGGCTCGCTGCAACGGGTGAAATGAGCGAGGCGCTCGTCGAACAAGGCTTTCCGATCTTCATCGATTATTACAGCGCAAATATCGCCGTCGGCAGCCGCCCCTTTCCCGGGATCGAGGCCGCGCTCGAAGTCTTGTCCTCACGTGGCGTCAAGCTTGCCGTCTGCACCAACAAGCTGGAGAGCTTGAGCCGCCAGTTGATCGACGCCATCGGCTGGCAGGATCGCTTCGTCGCCCTCGTCGGCGGTGACACGCTTCCGGTCCGCAAGCCCGATCCCGCCCCCCTGTTCGAGGCAATCGCGCGCTCGGGCGGCGGACGGGCGGCGTTTGTCGGCGATTCGATCACCGATACGCTCACCGGGCAGAATGCGAAGATCCCGACCGTGGCGGTAACCTTCGGCTTCTCCGATCGCCCGCACGACCAGCTGGGCGCCGACCGGTTGATCGATCATTTCGACGAGCTGGTGGGGGCGCTGGAAGCGTTGGGCTGATCGCCCCTCCTTCTGACTCCCCTCCCTGGAAGGGAGGGGCTGGGGGTGGGTCGAACGGTAGCGCTGGGAACAGATTTCCTTGGCGCGCAAACGCGCGCACCCACCCCCAACCCCTCCCTTGTCAGGGAGGGGAGTCTATGGCGCGCCCTCCCCCTTTCAGTAACGGGAACCTATGCCCGCAGCGCCGCCTGTGCCGCCGCCAACCGCGCGATCGGCACGCGATAAGGTGATGCCGACACATAATCGAGCCCGAGGCTCTCGCAGAAGGCGATCGAAGCAGGATCGCCGCCATGCTCGCCGCAGATGCCAAGCTTGATATCGGGTCGGGTCTCGCGACCGCGCTCGGTAGCCATGCGGATCAACTGGCCGACGCCCTCGATATCGAGGCTGACGAACGGGTCCTTGGCGTAGATGCCCTTGTCGACATATTGGCCGAGGAAGCGCCCGGCGTCGTCGCGGCTGACGCCAAGCGTGGTTTGCGTCAGATCATTCGTACCGAACGAGAAAAATTCGCCGACCTCGGCGATTTCGCCCGCCATCAGCGCGGCTCGGGGCAGCTCGATCATCGTACCGACATGATATTCGATCGTGCGCCCTTTCTCGGCAAAGACAGCCGCAGCCGTACGATCGACGACATCCTTCATCAGTTCCAATTCGCGTCGCGTCCCGACCAGCGGGATCATCACCTCGGGAATCGGCGCCTCGCCGGTCTCGACCGCGACCTGGACCGCCGCTTCGAAGATTGCCCGCGCCTGCATCTCGTAGATCTCGGGATAGGTCACGCCAAGCCGGCAACCGCGATGGCCGAGCATTGGATTGACCTCCTGAAGCTCGTTTGCCCGACGCTTGAGCGCCTCGATCCCGACGCCGGCGGCTTCGGCAACCTCGGCGAATTCCGCTTCCTCATGCGGCAGGAACTCATGCAACGGGGGATCGAGCAGGCGGATCGTCACCGGCAACCCCGCCATGATCTCGAAGATCTGGACGAAGTCCCCGCGCTGCTCGGGCAGCAACTTGGCGAGCGCCACCCGCCTGCCCTTCTCGTCCTCGGCCAGGATCATCTGGCGCACTGCCGCGATCCGCGCTGAATCGAAGAACATGTGCTCCGTGCGGCAGAGACCGACTCCCTCGGCGCCGAAATGCCGCGCGGTACGGCAATCGTTCGGCGTTTCGGCATTGGTGCGGATCCTCAGCCGGCGAACCGCATCCGCCCACACCATCAGCGTCCCGAAATCGCCCGCCAGTTCGGGCTGCACCGTCGCGACCTGGCCGATCATCACCTCGCCGGCCGCGCCATCTATGGTGATGAGGTCGCCCTCCTTCACCTCGCGCCCGCCAACACGGAACAGCTTGGCCTTGGCATCGATCGCAAGCGTCCCGACGCCCGAGACGCAGGGGCGCCCCATGCCGCGCGCGACGACTGCGGCGTGGCTGGTCATGCCGCCGCGCGCCGTAAGGATCCCCTTGGCCGCATGCATGCCGTGAATATCCTCGGGGCTGGTCTCGACTCGGACCAGAATAACCGATTCGCCGAACTCAGCGCGCTTCTCGGCAGCATCGGCCTCGAACACCGCGACACCGCTCGCCGCTCCCGGGGAAGCAGGCAGGCCACGCGCAATCACATCACGCGGCGCCTTGGGGTCGAGCATCGGATGGAGCAATTGATCGAGCTGCGCGGGATCGACCCGCAACACGGCTTCCTGTCGCGTGATCAGGCCTTCCTCGGCCATGTCCACCGCGATCTTGAGCGCCGCCTTGGCGGTGCGCTTGCCGGTGCGGGTCTGGAGCATCCACAGCTTGCCGCGCTCGACGGTGAACTCGATGTCCTGCATCTCGCGATAATGACGTTCGAGCATGTCGAAATTGGCCGCCAGTTCGGCGAACACTTCAGGCATCGCCTCTTCCATCGACAGCAGCTTGGCGCTCGCCAGTTCGCGGGCGGCCTTGGTCAGATATTGCGGCGTGCGGATCCCTGCCACCACGTCCTCGCCCTGCGCATTGATCAGGAACTCGCCATAATAGGCGCGATCGCCCTTGGCCGGATCGCGCGTGAAGGCGACGCCGGTGGCCGAGGTCTCGCCCATGTTGCCGAACACCATCGCCTGGACGTTGACCGCGGTTCCCCAGTCGCCCGGAATGTCGTTCAATCGCCGATAGACCTTGGCCCGATCGGATTGCCACGAACCGAACACCGCGCCGATCGCGCCCCACAACTGCTCATGCACGTCCTGCGGGAAGGGCTTGCCCCACATTTCCTCGACCAGCGTTTCATATCGGGCGACCAGCGACTTCCAGTCGGCAGCGGTCATCTCGGTATCGAGATTATAGCCCTTATCCTCCTTGGCGATCTCGAGCGCTTCCTCGAACGCGCCATGATCGAGCTCAAGCACGACATCGGAGTACATCTGGATGAAACGGCGATAGCTGTCATAGGCGAACCGAGCGTCGCCCGAAATCGCTGCCAGCCCCTCAACCGTGGCATTGTTGAGCCCGAGGTTGAGGACGGTGTCCATCATCCCCGGCATCGACGCCCGCGCACCCGAACGCACAGAGACGAGCAGCGGATTTTCGACCGACCCAAAGGCCTTGCCCGTCACGCTCTCGATATGCGCGATCCCGAGCGCGACTTCAGCGCGCACGCTGTCGGGAAACGCCCCGCCTTCGTCATAATAGCGCGTGCACATCGCAGTCGAGATGGTGAAGCCAGGCGGCACCGGCAGCCCGATCGACGCCATCTCGGCAAGGTTGGCGCCCTTGCCGCCGAGCAGATTCTTGTCGCCTGCCCGGCCCTCGGAAACACCGCCACCGAAGCGATAGACATATTGGGTCATGCTCAGCCCTCAATTTTCGAGAAATCGGCCACGTTGTGAACGGCATCGCGTACCCGCGCCAGCAAGGCAAGCCGCTCCGCCCGCTTCGCCGGATCGGGGTCGTTTACGGTGACGTTGTTGAAGAATGCGTCAATCGGCGCCCGCAAGCTCGCCAACGCCGTCATCGCCGCCTCGAAATCCTCGGCGGCTATTGCCTGGGCCGCGCGGGGTTCGGCGGCATCGAGTGCGGTGATCAGCGCGGTTTCCTCGACGGGACGATCGCCCTGGAACGCGATCGGTGCCCATTCTTCCTTCTTGAGGATATTGGCCGCGCGCTTGTAACCGGCGAGGAGATTGGTGCCGTCGTCAGTGGTAACGAACGCCTGCAGTGCCTTCACCCGTGCGAGCAGGCGGACGAGGTCGTCCTCGCCGCCCAGTGCGAACACTGCATCAATAAGATCGTGGCGGATGCCGGCTTCACGCTGCTGGACCTTTAGGCGGTCGGCGAAGAATTCCAGCAATTCGGCCGGGATCGTGAATCGCAAGCCATTCTCCGTAAGCAAGCGAATGATGCCGAGCGCCGATCGCCGCAGCGCGAACGGATCCTTCGAACCGGTCGGAGTCTCGCCGATCGCGAAGAAGCGCTGGAGACTGTCGAGCTTGTCGGCCAGCGAAACAGCCACCGTAACCGGTTCGTGGGGCACATCATCGCCCTGCCCCACCGGCTTGTAGTGATCGCGGATCGCATCGGCGACTGCAGCGGGCAGACTTTCCGCGCGGGCGTAATATCCGCCCATAACCCCTTGAAGTTCTGGAAATTCTCCGACCATGCCGGTGACGAGATCGGCCTTGCAAAGCCGCGCCGCCTGTTCAGCGTGATTTGCCAATTCCTCGGTCGACATCCCAGGGGAAGCTGGGATGACGTTGGACTCCACCAGCCACCGCGCCAGCTTCGCGACGCGCTCCACCTTGTCCGCAACCGTCCCCAGCCGCTCATGAAACACGATCTGGTCGAGCTTCTTCGCCTGCTCGGCGAGCGGCACCTTCAGATCCTGCTCCCAAAAGAACTTGGCATCCGAAAGCCGCGCCGCGAGCACCTTCGCGTTGCCCGCCGCGATCGCCACGCCGCCGTCGCCTGCGGTTATATTCGCAGTGCAGATGAAGTTCGGAGCAAGCTTGCCCTCGCCATCCACGAGCGCGAAATATTTCTGGTTGGTCCGCATGGTGAGCTGGATCACCTCGCGCGGCACCGACAGGAACGCCGGGTCGAAATGCCCGAGAATCGGCACCGGCCATTCGGTCAGCCCGGCATTCTCGATCACCAGCCCATCATCGCTGACCACCGAAAGCCCCGCGGCAGCGGCCGCCTTGGCCGCGCCCTCGCGGATCAGGATCTGGCGTTCCTCATGGCTGACGATGACGTGGCACATGCGCAACTTTGCGACATAATCATCGGCACTGCCGATCGTGATGCCGCCCGGATGGTGGAAGCGATGGCCGAGCGTCTCGGAACCTTGCGAAACGCCTGCTCCACTCAGCAGCAGTGAATCGGTTAGTGCAATTGGAACTGGATCATCGCCGAACAGCGCAACGATGCCCTTCAACGGCCGCACCCAGCGCAGGCTCGCGGTCGAGGCGGAGGCCGTGCCCCAGCGCATCGACTTGGGCCACGGAAAAGCGCGGACGATCGCGGGAATCGCTTCGGCCAGCACGGCAGTGGTCGCGCGGCCGGGCTTGTCGATCACGGCGTAAAGCACGCCATCGCGCTCGACGAGCTGATCGGCGCTGAGTCCGGTCTTGCGCAGGAAACCTTCGAGCGCCTGCGGTGGCGCACCCGCTCGGGGCCCCTTGGTTTCCTCGGAAACGGCGGCAGTCTCGGCGGGCAGCCCGCGCGCGATCAGCGCGAGCCGACGCGGCGTCGCATGCGTCTCGATCGACCGGGCCTTGAGGCCCACCTTGGCGAGTTCGTCGGTGAACAGCTTCTCGAGATCGGCGCGCGCCTTCAGCTGCATCCGCGCGGGGATTTCCTCGGAGAGGAGTTCGAGCAGGAAATCAGTCATGATACGTCCCCATAACCGTCATCCCGGCCCATAACCGTCATCCCGGCGAAAGCTGGGATCTCCGTTCCTGTTTCGCCCCTGGAAGGAGAAAGCGAGATCCCAGCTTTCGCTTGGATGACGTGAGGGAAGCGCATCACGCTTCCCACCCATTATGCGTCATCCAAGCGGCACAGGCGCCCTTGGTCAGCTCGCGGACTCGGCCGATATAAGCCTGGCGTTCGGCAACCGAGATCACGCCGCGCGCCTGCAACGTGTTAAAGATGTGGCTCGCCTTGATCGCCTGATCATACGCCGGCAACGGAAGCGGCGTATCGCGTTCGAGCAGCGATTTGCACTCGTCGGCCGCCTCGCGGAACCAGCGGAACAGCGTATCGGTATTCGCCGCCTCGAAATTATAGGCCGAGAATTGCCGCTCGTTCTCGAGGAACACGTCGCCGTAGGAAACGCCCTCGTCGTTGAACGCGAGGTCATAGACGTTGTCGACGCCCTGGATGTACATCGCCAGCCGTTCCAGCCCGTAGGTCAGTTCGCCCGCCACCGGCTTGCAGTCGAATCCGCCGACCTGCTGGAAATAGGTGAACTGAGTCACTTCCATCCCGTCGCACCAGACTTCCCAGCCAAGCCCCCACGCGCCGAGCGTCGGGCTTTCCCAGTCGTCCTCGACGAAGCGGATATCATGCTTGAGCGCGTCGATCCCGATCCGCTCGAGCGAGCCCAGATATAGTTCCTGAAGGTCGGGCGGCGAAGGCTTGAGGATCACCTGATACTGGTAATAATGCCCGAGCCGGTTGGGGTTTTCGCCGTAGCGCCCGTCGGTGGGGCGTCGCGAGGGCTGCACATAGGCCGCTTTCCACGGATTCGGCCCAAGTGCGCGCAACGTCGTCGCCGGGTGAAAAGTGCCGGCTCCCATTTCCATGTCATAGGGCTGGAGGATCACGCAGCCGCGATCGCTCCAATATTCGTGCAGGGTGAGGATCAGCTTCTGGAAGCTGAGCGGCTTGTCGGCGGCCAAGGCTAGTCCCTCGCAAGTGCGGAAATATGCCCGCGCCGTTTGACGTAGCGACGGGGGCTGGTCAAGTTTGAACCCTGTCATTCTCCCCCGGATTTCCGATCGCCCCCACGACGGCCGAAAATTGGCGCGGAAGATAGATTCCCGCTCTTGCCCGAATGACGTAGAGGGATCGCATGCGCATCCTCATTCCACTGCTTCTTGCCCTCTCCCCGCTTCCCGCTTCGGCCGCACAGATCCACGATCGACCCGCATTGTGGAAGGTTTCGGATGCGGACACGACGATCTGGCTGTTCGGAACGATTCACCTGCTGAAGCCAGAGCATGTCTGGCTCGAAGGCAAGGTCGCCAAGGCGTTCGCAAGCGCGCAGGAATTGACCATCGAGACTCGCATCCCCGACGCCGCGACCGCGCAGGAGGTAATTCTCCGCCACGCGATCGATCCGGCTGGGAAGACCCTTGCAAGCAAGCTGCCCGCCGAGCTCCAAACGCGGCTTCTCGCCAAGCTTGCGACGTTCGGCATGCCGCCCGAGCTGATCAAGAATGCCGAGCCCTGGTATGCTTCGATGATGGTGCAGATTCTCGCCTACCAGAAGCTCGGAATGAGCGCTGACGGCGGGGTCGATGTCACGCTGATGGCGCGCGCCGAGCAGGCTCACCAGAAAATCGTGCCGCTTGAGGGCTTCGAGGAGCAGATCGGTTTTTTCGACGCAATGCCCGAGCCGCTTCAGATCGCGCTTCTCAAGGCGACGCTCGATGAGGTCGACGGCAGCGCCGTGGTGCTCGACAAGATGGTGAAGGCATGGAGCAAGGGTGACGTTGGCGCGCTGGCCAAGCTGATCAACGAGGATCTCGAGCAATTCGCCGAGCTACGCGCGATCCTGCTCGATCAGCGCAATGCCCACTGGGCCGACTGGATCGCCAAACGCCTCGACACGCCGGGGACGGTATTCCTGGCGGTCGGCGCCGGGCACCTCGGCGGCAAGAACAATGTCCGCGCGCTGCTCGAGGCCAAGGGCTTCAAGGTCGAGCGGGTGCAGTGAAAATCCCCTCCCGGGCAGGAAGGGGATCGCAAATCAGTGCGCCATCGCCTTGACGATATCGTCGACCATTTTCTTGGCATCGGCGAGCAGCATCATCGTGTTGTCCATGTAGAACACCTCGTTGTCGACGCCAGCATAGCCGACCCCGCCCATCGAGCGCTTTACGAACAGCACGGTCTTCGCCTTCTCGACGTCGAGCACCGGCATTCCGTAGATCGGCGAGGTCTTGTCGGTCTTCGCCGCCGGGTTGGTGACGTCGTTGGCGCCGATGACGAACGCGACGTCGGTCTGCGCGAATTCCGAGTTGATGTCCTCGAGTTCGAACACCTCGTCATAAGGCACGCTGGCCTCGGCGAGCAGCACGTTCATGTGCCCGGGCATGCGTCCCGCGACCGGGTGGATGGCATATTTCACCCGCACGCCCTCGGCCTTGAGCAGGTCGCCCATCTCGCGAAGCGCATGCTGTGCCTGGGCGACAGCCATGCCGTAGCCTGGAACGATGATGACCTGCTCGGCCTGTTTCATCAGGAAGGCAGCGTCTTCGGCCGATCCCCGCTTCCACGGGCGATCGATCTTCGCACCACCCGCCGAAGCTTCCGGAGCCGCACCGAATCCGCCGGCGATCACAGAGATGAAGCTGCGATTCATCGCCTTGCACATGATGTAGGACAGGATCGCGCCCGAACTGCCAACCAGCGCGCCGGTGATGATCATCGCGGTGTTATGGAGCGTGAAGCCCATCGCCGCGGCGGCCCAGCCCGAATAGCTGTTCAGCATCGAGACCACGACCGGCATGTCGGCGCCGCCGATCGGGATGATGAGGAGGAAGCCGATCAGGAATGAAAGACCGGTGACGGTCCAGAAGATCCAGGGGCTCTGGTCAGTCAGGAAATAGGCGACCAGCCCGAGAATTCCGGCAAGCGTGACGAGATTGATCAGGTGCCGCGCCGGCAGCATGATCGGAGCGCCCGACATATTGCCGTTGAGCTTGAGGAAGGCGATCACCGATCCGGAAAAGGTGATCGCGCCGATCGCGATGCCGAGGCCCATTTCGATCCGGCTGACCGAGAGGATCTCGCCAGTGGCTGGATCGAGAATGCCGAAAGCGCCCGGATTGAGGAACGCGGCCGCCGCCACCAGCACTGCGGCCATGCCGACGAGCGAGTGAAACGCAGCGACGAGCTGCGGCATCGCGGTCATCGCGATTCGCTTGGCGATCACGAAGCCGATGCCGCCGCCGATCGCGATCGCGATCAGGATCTCGGCGATGCTCGCGACCTCGTGCGTGATCAGCGTCGTCACCACGGCGAGCAGCATGCCCGCCATGCCGAAGCGATTGCCGCGCTGCGAGCTCACCGGGCTCGAAAGCCCCCGCAGCGCGAGGATGAAACAGACGCCGGCGACGAGATAGGCCAGCGCGACCCAGGGGTTTACAGGTGCATGCATGGTCCGGACCTCAACCCTTCTTTTCTTTTTTCTTGTACATGGCGAGCATGCGGGCGGTGACCGCGAAGCCGCCGAAGATATTGACCGAAGCCAACACCACGGCGAGCAGGCCGAGCCACTTCGAGCTGGGTGATCCGCCAGCCGCCGAAGCGATCAGCGCGCCGACGATGATCACCGACGAAATCGCGTTGGTCACCGCCATCAGCGGCGTGTGAAGCGCCGGCGTAACCGACCAGACAACATAATAGCCGACGAACACCGCCAGCACGAAAATCGATAGAATGGAGATGAAATCCATCTTGCTTCCCCTGTCGTACCCCGGCGAAGGCCGGGGCCCAGTTCCAGCGTTGCAGCTGGACCCCGGCTTTCACAGGGGTACGAAAATATCAGCCCAGCAACCGGGCGTTCACGACCTTGCCGCCCTGCGTAAGCCGGATCGCCTGCGTGATCTCATCATCCTCGGGCAGCACCGGCCGCCCCGCATCCTTGTCCCAGAAAGCGGACAGGAAATTGTAGAGGTTGCGCGCGAACAAGGCCGACGCATCCGCCGCGAGCCGCGACGGCACGTTGCGATGCCCGACGATCTTGACGCCGTGGCGAATGACCACCTCGCCCGCTATCGAACCCTCGACATTGCCGCCGCTTTCGACCGCGAGATCGATGATCACCGAACCCGGCCGCATCGTCGCGATCTGGGCGTCGGTGATCAGCCGGGGCGCTGCGCGTCCCGGGATCAGCGCCGTTGTGATGACGATGTCCTGCTTGGCGATGTGCGATGAAACCAGCTCGGCCTGCGCCTTCTGATATTCCTCGGACATCTCGGTCGCATACCCGCCCGAGCCTTCGCCTTCGATACCAGCAACATTCTCCACGAAGATCGGCTTGGCCCCGAGCGACTGGATCTGTTCCCTGGTCGCCGAACGAACGTCGGTCGCCGAAACCTGCGCGCCAAGGCGGCGGGCGGTCGCGATCGCCTGGAGACCGGCAACGCCAACACCCATGATGAAGGCGCGCGCGGCCGAGATCGTGCCAGCCGCAGTCATCATCATCGGAAAGGCCCGGCCATATTCGGCGGCAGCGTCGAGCACCGACTTGTAGCCGGCCAGGTTGGATTGCGACGAAAGGATATCCATCGATTGCGCGCGCGTGATGCGCGGCATGAATTCCATCGCGAGAGCGTCGATGCCGAGCCCGGCATAGCCATCGACCCGCGTACGTTCCACGAACGGGTTCATTCCGGCAACGAGCCAGGCGCCCGGCTTGATGCCGGCCAGCGTCGCCGGATCGGCACCCTGCACGCCAAGCACGATATCAGCGCCCGCCAGCGTCGCGGCGCGATCGCCGAGCGTGGCGCCTGCATCGGCATAAGCCTGGTCGCTTACCGACGCAGTTTCGCCGGCACCCGACTCAACCGCGAACTCCGCGCCAAGCGCGATGAACTTCTTCACCGTTTCGGGCGTCGCTGCGACACGATGTTCGCCGTCGGCGCGTTCCTTCAGGACCCCGATCTTGAAGACCATGGGATCAGTGCGCGATCAGGAGAATGACGATTGCCGCAGTGAACAGCGCCGCAGCCGTCCCGACCCTGAACAGCGACAAAAAGCCCGAATAAGTGGCTTCATGTGCCTGCAAATCATTGTTGCCGTGAGCTTCAGCAGCCATGCGATCCCCCTGTCAAAACGTAATCGTCCGCTTCTAGGGTCAGGACTCATTGATCACAACCAGAAGATGACGGTAGCGGCGATTGCGATGGCGGACATGAAGGTGTGGGCGCAGCGATCATATCGGGTGTGAATGCGCCGCCAGTCCTTGATTTTGGCGAACAGGTTTTCGATCAAGTG
>CANJQJ010000035.1 GCA_947476425.1 Sphingomonadaceae bacterium
AAGGCCATGCTCAGAAAGATCGGTGAGCGGACCGTGAACGGCCTCTGGGACCTGATCGGCAGGCTCATCGATATCTTCAAGCCAAACGAATGCGCAAACTACTTCACATCGTGCGGCTATGATCCAGACTGATCGAAAATCGCTCTAAAACAATCGTCTTCAAATAACACTAATATAAAGGGCCGGAACATCGAGTTCCGGCCCTACTTGTTTGTTTGCCTTCACATGGCAAGAAGCTGCCGTATGCGACTGGCGTCACGGTTTCAGTCACTCGTTGGCTGCGGCACCCGATTTTCCATCATCAACGCCTTAAGCTGCCGACGTATGGTCGAACCGCTGAGATGCTCTTCGACAGCATCATGCCGCTCGCGCTTCAATTGCGCCCTTATCTCATCGACACTGTTGCACAATCCAGATCGCGCAACTTCGTAAGCTCGCTCAATAGTCGTGATGCGATGCATAATCTTGTTTCCCTCTCGGTCGAAACCGCCGTCGGTCACGTCAATGTGGATTCGTGCCGAAGCCGATTTTCACAAAACATGCTGCATCCTGATACGAGGCACATGAATATGACATGACCAACTACACTATATGCATTGGATAAAGTCGTAGCAATAACTATCCCGGAGCTATGCCGAAGTGATTACCAAAACTAAATTTCTTACTTTTGAACTTTATCCAGATACATGCGTTATGGGAACGGGCTCCGATCTGGCGCCATGGAGATTATCAGATGCGGAAGTTCATCCTTGCGGCGTCGCTAATGGCGATTGCCGTGCCTTTTGCTGCCGTGCAGGCAGATCCGCCGAGCTGGGCTCAGAACGACAAGCATGACCGAGGCCGCGGCAATGAGCGGAATCATCATGATCGCGATCGTGGCGATAGGCATGACGGTAGGGAAATCAGCCGATACGACTATAACCGCCCCGATCCGCGCTACGGCGATTATCGCGCCGAGCGATATTATACCCAGAACCAACGTTATGGCGCCCGACACCTCGGCCCTAACGACCGGATCTATCGTGGGCGGGACAATCGCTATTATTGCCGCCGTGCAGATGGCACTACCGGCCTGATCATCGGCGGCCTTGTGGGCGGCGTCCTCGGCAACGCCATCGCACCCGGCGGGTCCAGGACGCTCGGAGCATTGCTCGGTGGCGGTGCCGGCGCTCTCCTCGGTCGCTCGATAGACCGGGACAACGTGACCTGCCGATAGGCCGAAGGAGCCTTCCCGCCTCGATAGATCCTCTCCCGGAAACGGGGAGGATCTATGCGCCACTCGCAGCAGTTGCCATGTCGATCGCAAATCCGATCCACATCGCCGAAAGCGCCACGCAGGACGCCAAATAAGCGAAAAAGCGCGGACGAACCTTTTTAGGGCCGATGTGAATGAAGCTGTGAACTGCACGCAGGATCACGAAAATCCAGGCAAGGATAACCTGGATGTGATCGGCGTGATGCAAAAGCATCAGCAGCGGCACGAGCGCAAAATAAAGTACCGGCATTTCGAACAGATTCGCCAGGTTGTTGGCAGGCATCTCGACCGGTCGGAAATAGCGCATAGCCGCTTCCCCATCGGCAAAATCGCGCCCGGTGGGAGGGTTGCGCCGCATATGATCCATACGCTGGACGAACAATGTCAGCCACACCACAAATACCAGCGCCACGAGCGCAAATGTCGGCCATAATATTGCTATCGGCATCCAATCTCTCCCAAGGCGCAGTCCTGCATTGATATTGCCGATCTGTCGCATCCTGTCGAATGCAGGAAGTCGTTCCGGGCCTGCGACGAGAAATCCTGCCGTCAGAGAGGTTACGGCACAAGCGAAGGCGATATTGAGTGAGCCTCGCCTATTCGAAGGGATCACCATGCGCGAAGCCAAGTCCTTCTGCCGCACCTGCATCGCCCAATGCGGGCTGGTGCTGACCATCGACGAGGAACGAATCGTGTCGGTGCGTGCCGATCGCGATCATCCAGTGAGCAATGGCTACGCCTGCTTCAAGGGGTTACAGGCGCCGGACACCCATTATGGGCCCGGCCGATTGCTGCATTCCCTCAAGAAGATGCCAGACGGCAGCTTCCAGACGATACCGGTCGAACAGGCCTTCGACGAGATCGCCGAAAAGCTCTCCACCATTCGCGCCACCAACGGCGCAGAAGCGATCGGCTTGTTTCGCGGCACAGGTCTTTTCCACAACAGCACGGGGCTTGGCATCCAGGCTGGGTTTCTTGGCGCACTGGGCACGCCGTCACTATTCACCACGCTTTCAATCGACCAGTCAGCGAAGGGAATTGCGGCATGCCGGATGGGCTCCTGGCAGGCCGGGCGCGACAATCTGGAGGATTCGGACGTTGTCCTCGTCGTCGGCAGCAACCCGCTCATCTCGCATTCGGCGGCGGGTTTCCTGGTCAGCGACCCCATCAAGCGGCTGAAGAAGGAACTGGCGCGGGGGCTCAAGCTCATCGTCATCGATCCGCGCAAAAGCGAACTCGCCAACTTCGCGACGATCCACCTCCAGCCCTATCCGGGCGAGGATGCCGCGATTGCCGCCGGCCTGCTCCGGATCATTCTCACCGAGGGCTGGCATGATCAGGCGTTCTGCGAGAGCCACGTCAGCGGGCTCGATGCGTTGCGTGAGGCGGTAATGCCTTTCACCCCCGAGCGCGTTGCGGCCCAGGCTGGCATTTCCGCCGCCGACCTACGCGCCACCGCCGAATTGTTTGCGCTGCAATCGCGTCGTGGCGGCGTCAACACCGGCACCGGGCCGAACATGGCGCCGCGCTCGAATCTGTCGGAACATCTCATCCAGTGCATCGAGGTCGTTTGCGGGCGCTTCAAGCGTCCGGGTGATCGTGTCACCAATGCTGATCCGCTCGGGATCCAACAGGATTATTTCGCCGAAGTCGTGCCGCCGTTCGCGCCCTGGGATTTATCGCCGCCGAGCAGGATCCGTGGTGTCGGCAATCTTTTCGGCGAAAAGCTGACTGGCACGCTGGCCGAGGAAATACTGACGCCTGGACCCGGACAGATCCGCGCGATGATCGTCGATGGCGCCAATATCGCGAACTCGGTGCCTGGCAAGGCGGATATAGTTGCCGCGCTGAAGTCGCTCGAGTTGCTGGTGGTGATCGACCCCGGCCTTACCCCAACCGCCCAACTCGCCGATTATGTGATCGCACCGAAGCTTCAGTTCGAACGCGACGACCTGCCGCTCACGCTTGGCATCAACCTGCATATGGACTCATGGGTCCAATATACGCCCGCCATCGTTCCGCCACCCGCCGGCTCCGAAGTTGTCGATGATTGGTATATATTCTGGTCGATCGCGAAGCGAATGGGGCTCGCGCTTAACTACGGCGAAACGCTCCTCGACATGGAAACCCCGCCTACCACCAATGCGCTCCTTGCCATTGGAATGCAGCATGCTGCCCTTTCGTTCGACGAACTGGTCGAACGGCCCGGCCACATCGCGGTTGATCCAGTACCACCACGCATCGTGCAGCCCGCGCGCTCGGGAAACAATGCCCGCCTTCGCGTCAATCCAGAAGGAGTGCTCGACGAGCTGTCGGATGTTGCCCGCGAAATGGCGCTGGGCGAAATGCCCGCCTTTGACTTCCGCCTTCAGTCTCGAAGGATGCGCGACGTGAATGGCTCGATCGGAATGCAGGCTCCGTCGATACGACACCGCAATCCACGCAATCCATTGCACATGCATCCGATCGACATGGCGCGCCTGGGACTGGAACCGGCGACTCCAGTCGAGGTCGTTTCGGCCGATGGTCGGATCCGCGCGGTGGTTCAACCCGACGACAGCCTCCGCGAGAGGGTTGTCTCGATGAGCCATAATTGGGGAAGCCTCGAAGAGGACCCGGAGGACTGGACCATGGTCGGATCATCGACCAATGCGCTGATCAGTCCCACCAACAACTATGAGGCGCTGAACGCCATGCCCCGCATGTCGGCTATTCCGGTTAATGTTGCGCGCCTTGCAGCCAACTAGGCCGTAATCCTTCCTGATCGGTATTGCGTTCCAGCCCGAACGGGCAGACGCTGTCGACTCCGAACGTCCTGTCAGCGGCATATCCGAGGCAGGAGATAAGGAGGCAGAGGTCATGGAAGGAAACGCTGACCGCGCCAGGCTCGTGGCGCTCGTTGGTCCCGCAGGCGCAGGCAAGACGTCGCTTGCCGAGGCCCTGCTTTTCGCCGCGGGCGCCATAATGCGACAAGGAACCGTCGAAGCGGGAACTAGCGTGGGAGACGGCAGCGCTGAAGCCCGCGCGCGCGGCGGTTCGACCGAACTGAACATGATGCGCTTCGCCGCGCAGGACGATAATTTCATCGTCGTGGACGCCCCGGGCTCGGCAGGCTTTTCCGCCGATGCGAGCAGTGCAGTTCTGGCATCCGATCTCGCCGTGGTGGTCATCGATCCCGATCCCGCTCGCGCCCCACTTGCTGAACCGGTCCTGCGCTGGCTCGAAGCCAATGGCATCCCACATGCGCTGTTCGTCAACAAGATCGATCAGGCACGCGGCAGCATCGAGGAACTGCTTGCGGCACTCGAACCGATGAGCGCGGCGGCGCTGGTCGCACGACAGATTCCGATCCGCGAAGGCGATCATGTCACGGGCTTCGTCGATCTCGCGCTTGAGCGCGCCTATCACTACGAGCTCGGTAAACCTTCTCAGCAAATTCCACTCGCCGAAAAGCTCCGCGAACAGGAGCTCGCCGCGCGCGCCCATTTGCTCGAACAGCTGGCCGACCATGACGACAGCTTGCTCGAACAGCTGATTTCCGACGAGGTGCCAAGCCTCGAGACAATCTTCGGCGATCTCGCGGACGAGACCCGCGCGGGCTTCGTCGTGCCAGTGCTCTTTGGGTCGGCGCTCAAGGGATTTGGCATTCGGCGCCTGATCAAGATGCTGCGCCATGATACGCCGTCGCCCGCTGCAACTGCATCCAGGCTTGCGATCGACGGGCCCGCCGCGCAGACGCTCAAGATCCTGCATGGCAGCACGGTGGGCAGGCTGGCGCTCGTTCGGGTCTTCGGTGCGCAGTTGGCGGAGGGCGCGGATCTCACTGCCGCCGATGGCCGCACGCTGCGCAGCGGCGCATTGTTCACGCTCCAGGGCAGCAATACCACCAAGGTCGGCCAGGCGATGCCGGGCGACGTCGTCGGCATCGCCAAGGCCGATACGCTCGAAGTCGGCGATCGAGCCGGGCTGTCGGGCCATCGCCCAGACGCTGCGCCACCGATTGACCGACCAACCACCCATTGCGCGCTGGCCATCGGCGCTGCCGATCACAAGGACGACGTCCGCTTGTCCTCGGCGCTGGCGCGGCTGACCGAGGAGGATCCAGGGCTTCATTGGGGGCAGGATCAAAGTTCCGGCGAAACATTGCTCCACGGCGTGAACGACGAACATCTCACCGTCACGCTTGGACGGCTGAAGCGACGCTACGGCGTGACCGTGACTTCACGGACACCACGGATCGCCTACAAGGAATCCATCCGAAAGCCTGCAAGCTGCCGGGGACGTCACAAGAAGCAGTCGGGCGGCCATGGCCAATATGGCGATGTCGTCATCGAGATCCGACCGCTCGAGGCCGGCGAAGGGTTCCGGTTCGAGGAGAAAATCACCGGGGGCGCCATTCCCAAGCAGTGGATACCTGCGGTGGAGCAAGGCGTCCGCGACGCCATGACGAAGGGACCCTTGGGATTCCCCGTAGTCGATGTTGCCGTGACGCTCATCGACGGCTCATTCCACAGCGTCGATAGTTCCGAGCTTGCCTTCCGCACCGCCGGGCGGATCGCCATGGCCGAAGCGCTCGGTGCCGCGTCGCCATATCTGCTCGAGCCGATCTGCCACGTGGCAATCCACGCACCGGGCAGCGCGACATCGCGGATCAGCTCGACCGCGTCGAGCCGTCGTGGACAATTGCTGGGGATCGCGCCGCTTGCCGGCTGGTCGCGCTTGGATTCGATCGAAGTCCTATTGCCCGAAGCCGAACTTCACGGTCTCGAGACGGAATTACGTTCAATGAGCCAGGGCATGGCGCGATATGACGTCCGCTTCGATCACCTTGCGGAGCTTACGCCAAAGCTTGCCGGGGAAATCGTCCAACGCTCCAAGGAGCTTGCCTGACCGACATTCCGGCGCAAGCTGCCATGACGACAATTGCCGAAGCACGGATCAGTAGTGACGCGATCCGGACGAACTGCGCGTGCTGATGTCCTGCAATGGGAGCGCGGTGGCGCAGAAGGCGCATTCGGCCGTCATGCGGCCGATATACCACTGCACGCGACCACATCCCGGGCAATGATTGATCTCGTCGAGATGATAGACTGGATGATAGCCTCGAGCCAAAAGGTCGGAGGCATTTACCCGAGTGGAATGCAAAGCTGGAGTGAACATTAGCGGTCCCCTTGTCCGCGTTCCAACGCGCGAAAAGGGAAAGCGTATCCATCCGTAACGATGAAAATCCGAAATGGCGGTAACGACTCCACTGGAACGCAAATCCGCCGTCCCCGCGCCGCCAGCCGCCGCTCGACGCAAGGCGCGATCACGCGCCCTGCGGAGCGAATTTGCGATTACTTCGCGGTGTTGGAAGCACTTTCCATGATCGCCTTGCCGGTGGCTGGATCGATCGGGAAGGAAAGCATTTCCATGAAGGAATACCAGCGATCGCCGACACGACGCATGCAATCGCTCTGGCGAAGCGCGATATTCTTGATGCTGCCGTCCTTCATCGTCAACGTGATGTCTTGCGTGTCGATCTGGACGCCAAAGGCACCGTCCGAATCCACCACCAGTTCGGGCAGCTTGACCGTAATGCCCTTGTAGCTGTTCATCATCGCCGCATAATAGTCGCTGACTTCCTTCATTCCGCGCATTTCGCCCGGATAGAAGCTATCATAGACCAGAATATCGTCGCCCGGCCCATAATAGCTCATGAGCTGCTCAAGACTGGTCGAAGCCGCGCCGACTTCCATCCAGTTCCGGATCGCGGCAATGCCAGCCTCCGGGGTAGATGCAGGTCCTGGCATGGCGTTTGCGGTCCATGCGATCGGTCCGCGAACCTTCACTGGAGCGTTCATGAGACCCATGCCGGTAGCAGCGTCAACCGGCAGCGAGATATGCTGCTGGACGATCTGCCACTTGCCGCCGACCTTCTTGAAGGCATCAAGCTGTCGGATGCTGACCGATACCGACTTGCCGTCCTTCAGGACGGTATCGAAATGAAGCTGCATCGCCGCACAGGCGAAGTTGCCATTGGTTGCGACGTTGATGTCGGAAATCTTGTGCTTCATGTCCTTGATCATCGCGAACTGCGGCTCGAAGCCCGCCCGGATCTGGTCACGGCCCTTGAAGATGCCGGGTGCGTAGATGTCGAGCACCATCGCGTCGGGCGCATAATAGCCGATCAGCTTGTCCATGCTGGTTTCGGTGGCGAGGACTTCCTCGATCCGGTTGATTTCTTTCACGTCGCCGGGCGCATTGAAATTTGCGGCCGTGGCGGCGCCGAAAACGCCCGTCACCGGCAACATGCAGGTCGTCAGCGAGATCGCCGCGACAAATGCCTTCGAGAACCGCATCACTATCCCCTTTTCGACTGTATTTATGAAGCAGAGGCGATTGCATAACCGGGATGGTCCAGCAAGTCCGGGTTTTTTCCATGGCGTAAAGACCACATCGTCGAGCCGATGGCATCTCTTTCGGACTCGGTGTCAAATCGCGATGGGGAAAGGTTCATTAATCGTGCGGCCACGCCTATCACGTCCCGGCCGGCAACGGATTCGGCAGGAGGATAGTGTGATGGCGGCCGACGCGGATACGACGATATCGATGGACCAGAAGGTGCATGACTGGCTCACCGCCAATCTCGGGCCCGTGATTGCCCTCGAACGTCAGCCCCGCTGGCGTCCCGGCTGGGACGCGACCGTCACCCGCGACGGCAATCCGCTGCGCCTCTACATTCGCGGACCACGCGGGGACAGCTATGTCTCTCCTGTCGACATGTACCAGGAGGCGCAGATCCACCACGCATTCGAGGCAAGCGGCATACCGGCCCCGCGCGTCTTCGGGATGATCGAGGATCCGTTGTCGATCGTGATGGAGCGGCTACCCGGCCGCATCAACACCGACGCGATCGAGGATAGCGGGGTTCGCCAGAAGGTCCGTGACGATTTCATCCGCATCGTCGCCGATGTCCACAATTTGCCGCTCGAGACGTTCGAGAAGGTCGGCCTTGAAATCCCGAAGACCCCAGACGAGATCGCCGGCGCGACGTACCGTCTTTCGGAAACGATCTTCGAACGCCAGATGCCCCGCCCCTTCCCGCTGATGCGCTTCATCGGCCTCTGGCTGCGCCGCAACACCCCGCAGGATCGTACCCGCATCGCATTCGTCAATTTCGACGCGGGACAGTTCCTGTTCGACGGTGACCGGGTGACCGGGCTCATAGATTTCGAAGTATCCGGGCTGGGCGATCCCGCCGGCGAGCTTGCCGGGATGCGACTGCGCGACACCTCAGAGCCGCTGGGCGATCTTTCGGCGATGATCGATCGCTACGAGGCGCTGACCGGCGATCGAATCTCCAAGCGCTTGATCGAATACCACACCGCCGCTTTTTGTGGCGTCAACGGCTTCCTGATGTGGCCACTCGCCTTCAACACAACCATGGAGCAGGATTACACCGCCTACATGCAATATATGGTCGCGACGACGCGTTGGTCGATCACCGCGATCGCCGCGCATATCGGCATGGAATTCTCCGAACCCCGCGAACCGCGCCTCGCCCCTCTGGGCTATGTGCGCGCCGCAAACCACCTCATCGAGCAAATCGGCATGATGCCCGGTGGCAGTCTCGCGGATGAATATGCGCGCGATTCGGCCGCGGGCCTCGCCCGCTACCTCTCGCGCTGGAACGACTATGGCCGCGACGTGCTGGCTGAGAATCTTGCCGATGCCTCCGCGCTTCTCGGCCGCACGCTCGACGATTGGGATGAGGCGCAAGCGGCGGTCGAAGCCTATGTGCTCGCCGCGCCGCCGGAAGAAGACCAGAAGCTTGTGCAGCACTTCCACAACTGGCTGCGCCGGCAAGCCTTCCTCCTGCAGGGCTGTGGTGTCGCCGCCCCCTTTGCCGATCTCGACCTCCAGGTCATTCCGGAGCGTTGATCCAAGGACCCGACGATCCCTGTTTCGATGTGACGACGGCTGATCTACAGACGGTGCCTGCCGCCCGAGGCGTGAGCGATGGAGATCATGATGTCGAACGACGATAACCAACGCCACGGTCTTGGCAAGGAAGAACGGGCGCTGCTCGCCAAGCTCCGCGAGGTGCGGCGCAAGCAGCGCGCGAAGGGCCCGGAACCGGACGAGCCCCCGCTGACCCCCGGCCAGCGGATCGCCGATCTCGTCGCCGCGACAATGGGGTCGTGGCGCTTCATCATCGTCCAGACCACGATTCTGCTTTTCTGGATCGCCCTCAACGTCGCGGCCTATATCCAGCACTGGGATCCCTATCCCTTCATCCTGCTCAATCTGGCGCTGTCGTTCCAGGCAGCCTACGCTGCGCCGTTCATCATGATGAGCCAGAATCGGCAGCAGGACATCGATCGGCTCCACGCGGCTGCGGACTACCGGATCAACATCAAGGCGGAACTCGAGATCGAGCTGCTTCACCAGAAGCTCGATGAACTGCGCGAGAAGGAAGTCCTCTCGCTCACGCAGGCGGTCGAATCCCTCACGGCCCTGCTTCAGAAACAGGACAAGAACTGAAAATCTCTTTTAGCAGGATCAGCTTTTCGGTCGGATCGCCACGGGTATCCTGCCCCAAGGCTCCCGACAATCGCTAGGCTTCGCCGATGACCATGACAGAACAGTCGCCCGACCTGCAGACCCATTGGGCAAGAATCATCGTTGCGTGCCTGCTCTCCCTGTTCGGGCTCTGGATCATCTCGGGGTTCCTGCCCGCGCTTGTCTGGGCAGTCGTCATCGCCGTCGCGATCGATCCGCTCCATGTCAGGCTGCGGAACCGGTGGCCGACCAAGAGCGGCCACGTCCTGATTGCCGCCCTGATTACGACGGGTATCGCGTTGCTCGTCCTGGTTCCGCTTGCCGCCGGCCTGACACGCGCCGTTACCGAGGCGCAAGCGGTGGGAAGCTGGGTCAACGCAGCCCGCCTCAACGGCGTGCCAATACCTGCCTGGCTGCAGGATCTCCCATTCGGCAGCGAGATGGTAACCGGCTGGTGGCAGGATAATCTGGCCAGCCCGGAAGCGGCGGCGCTCCAACTGCATCATCTGGCCGGCGCGGACTTGGTGACTCACACGCGCCTGATCGGCAGCAATGTCCTCCACCGAACCGTGATCTTCGCATTCACCTTGCTGACGCTGTTCTTTCTGCTGCGCGATCGGGACGCCATCATCGCTCAGGGACTGCGCGCCGGCGACCGACTGCTCGGCCCGGCCGGCGAACGCATCGGCCGCCAGGCAATCCTCTCGGTTCGCGGCACGATCGATGGGCTTGTGCTGGTCGGCATCGGCGAGGGTGCGGTCATGACGCTGGTCTATATATTGGTAGGCGTCCAGCATCCCCTGCTGTTCGGCATGGCGACTGCGGTGGCGGCGATGATACCGTTCGGCGCTGCGCTAATCTTCGCGCTGGTTTGCCTGCTCCTCCTTGGCCATTCCGCAGTTACGGGAGCGATCGCGGTAATGTCAGTCGGTCTGACCGTGGTCGGCATCGCAGATCATTTTATTCGTCCTGCGCTAATTGGGGGCGCTACCCGTCTCCCCTTCCTCTGGGTGCTGATCGGCATCCTGGGAGGCGTCGAGACACTCGGCCTGCTCGGGCTTTTCGTGGGGCCTGCGACGATCGCAGTGCTCATCATGCTGTGGCGCGAATTTCTGGAAACTCCGGCCAGCGCAGCCTGATGAGGGATTTGCGGGCAGAATTCTAACCCGCCAACCCAGCCAGCGATGCCAGGCCAAGGAAAGAGAAAAAGCCCATGATGTCCGTCATCATGGTCACGAATACCGCGGACGACACGGCGGGATCGATTCGGAAGCGATCGAGCGTCACCGGGATAAGGATGCCGGAAAGTCCCGCTACGAGATTGTTGATTACCATCGCCGTGCCCATCACCACGCCGAGCGCAGGGTAATGGAACAACCAGCCAACACCTATCCCGATCATCGTACCGAGTGCGCAGCCATTGGCGATTGCGATCCGGAACTCGCGCAGGATGATGCGCACGGTATTAGAATCGGTAAGCTGATTGGTGGCCAGGGCTCGAACCGCTACGGCCATCGTCTGCGTGCCCGCGTTGCCACCCATCCCCGATACGATCGGCATAAGCACGGCAAGAACGACGAGGTGGGAGATCGTTCCCTGGAACAATCCGACCACCGACGATGCCATCACCGCCGTCCCGAGATTGATCACCAACCAAGTCAGCCTAACCTTGACGGTCTGGACGATTGGCTCGTTGATGTCGCCGTCGCCTGCGCCGGAGAGCTTGAGAATATCCTCGCCGGCCTCTTCCTGGATGATGTGGACGACATCATCGACCGTGATCATGCCGACCAGCCGGCCCGACTGATCCACCACCGCCGCTGAAATGAGTGCATATTTCTGGAAGCGCAGCGCCACCTCCTCCTGGTCCATGTCGACCGGGATGAGCGATTGCTCACGCCGCATGACATCGGCCATGCCGATCGATCGCGGCGTCCGCAGGATCCAGCTCAAATGGCAGACACCAACCGGCTTGTGACCGGGATCGACGACAAAGATTTCCCAGAAATCGGTGGTCAGGTCCTCATTGCCCCGCAAATAATCGAGGACATCGCCAACCGTCCAATGCTCGGGTACCGCGATCAGGTCGCGCTGCATCAGGCGCCCGGCCGATTCCTCCGGATAGCCCAACGCCTCCTCGATCGCGGCGCGATCGTCAGGCGCCAGGGCGCGCAGGACTTCGCGCTGCTCGTCCGCATCGAGCTCCTCGATGATCGCGACGGCATCGTCGGATTCTAGCTGGGAGGCGATTTCGGCGACCTGATGGGGCGCCAGCGCATCCATCAGCTCGTCGCGCACCCACTCGTTCATTTCCGAAAGCACGTCGCCGTCGAGAATATCCGCGAGTGCGGCTGCAAGCGGCGCGCGGGCATCCGAACGCGCAAGTTCGAACAGGTCTGCGATATCGGCGGGATGCAGGGGCCTGACGAGATCTCGGGCAGCACCGACCTCGCCCGCTTCGACAAATGCGATAACCGCAGCCACGAAATCGGGACTTAGCCGGTCATCCTCGTCGTGCAGGGGCTGAGAAGGGCTGACGGCCTCATCGACCGGACCGGAGGGCGCAGCGGCTTCTGTCTCGATTTCGCTCATCCACGCCTCCGTTTTGGAACAGCGGTTCCTAGTGGGGGAATCGGCGCTTGTCAGCCTATTCCATCACCACGGGCATCTCACTGTCATCCCCTTCCTTCATCGGATTGAGGAACAGGATCAACGGCAGCGTGGAGAGAGTCATCACTGCCATCAGCCAGAAATCGTCCAGATAGGCGATCATCATCGCCTGGCGATTAATCTCGACGTCCACCATCTTGAGCGCCGTGCCGCTTTCCATGCCCATGCTCTCGAGTAGCCCGCCCTCGACGAAGGGAAAGCGGATCGCGCTGAAATGGGCAGCTAGGTCCGAGTGGCTAACCTGGAGATTATGCGCGAGTACGGCCGTGAACATCGAGATCGCTACCGCTCCGCCGATATTGCGCGAGAGATTATAGAGTGCGGCTGCGCTCGTCCGGACGGTGGGGCTCAACGTCGAGAACGCGATCATGTTGAGCGGCACCATCACGAGGCCGAAGCCGAAGCCCTGGATAAGGCCGGTAACGATCATGGGCTGACGATCCATACCGAGGCTGAATCCCGTCATCAGCCATTGCGCCACGTTGACCAGCACCATTCCCGTGAGGATGATGATGCGAGCATCGACCTTGCCCATCAATCGCCCGGAGATCATCATTGTTGCCATGATCGCAACGCCGCGTGGGACGATCAGCAACCCGGCATCAACGGTGTTATAGCCAAGCAAGCTCTGCATCATCGGCGGCAACAGCGCCGCGCTCGACATCATGATGCCGATGATCACGAGCAGGAACAGGTTGGCAATCACGAAATTGCGATCGCGAAACAACTCGATCGGAAGCAATGGCGCGCGGGCGCTGGCGGTATGCACCGCAAACATCCACAGCATTGCAATGCAAAGGCCTGCCTCGATCATGATCTCAGGCGATTCAAACCAATCGAGTTGCGTTCCGCGATCAAGTACGAGCTGGAGCGAGCACAAGGCGATGGCGATCATCGCAAAGCCCATCATGTCGAATGGCGCGGCCTTGATCTTCACCTTCGGCAGCAGGATCAGCAGGCCGACAAAGGCCGCGATGCCGAAAGGAGCGTTGATGAAAAACACCCAGCGCCAATTGTGGCTCTCGGTCAGAATCCCACCGACGATCGGTCCGAGAATCGGTCCGACCATGATCCCCATTCCCCAGATGGTGAGGGCACGCGCTCGCTGCTCGACCGGATAAATGTCTAGCATGATCGCCTGCGAAAGCGGCCCGATAAACGCGCCCGCCAACCCCTGGAGCAGCCGCGCACCGACCATCATCCCAAGCGACGCAGAGATTCCGCACAGCATCGAGGCAAGCGTGAAGCCTGTCACCGAGATCAGAATCAAGGCGCGCCGCCCGACACGCGATTCGAGCCAGCCGGTCATCGGCGTCGCGACCGCAGCGGCGATGATATAGGATGTCAGCACCCACGAAATCGTATCAGGGGTGGCACCCAGCGATGCCTGCATATGGGGCAGCGCAACGTTCGCAATCGTGCTGTCGAGCACCTGCATCATCGTCGCGGCCATGACGACCACGGTAAGAGCGATCCGACGTTGTGGTGAAATTTCGATCGCGTCGGTCATTGCAACCACGTAAGCGCAGCGCGCGACGCTTTCAATCGCGACGAAGCAATCTATATCGGCGCGATGACAACCAGCTATCGCCTATCTGTTCTCGACCAGTCACCGGTTGCCGAAGGCGACACGACCGCCGATGCTATCGCCAACACGCGCGAACTCGCCCGACTTTGCGACGACCTCGGATATTACCGCTATTGGCTCGCCGAGCATCATGCTTCGCCCGGCGTCGGGGGCACCACCCCGGAAGCACTTATTGGCCCGCTCGCGATCGAAACCCGCCGGATGCGGATCGGGGCGGGTGGAATCATGATGCCCCATTATTCGCCCTTCAAGGTCGCCGAAACCTTCAGCCTTTTGTCCGCGCTCGCGCCGGATCGCATCGATCTTGGCGTCGGTCGAGCGCTAGGGTCGGACGGCCGCACCGCTTTCGCGCTCCAGCGCGATCGCAGCAAAATGACGCCGCATGATTTTCCGGACCAACTTGCCGAGCTCCTTGCGTATCTGGGCGACGATCTTCCTGCAGACCATCCCTTTGCATCGCTTGCCGCGACCCTGCCTTCGGGCGGCGGGACGCCCGCACCCTGGCTGCTGGGCACCTCGATGGAATCGGCGAATTGGGCGGCAAGCGCGGGGTTGCCATATTGCTTTGCGGATTTCATCAATCAGGAGGGCGCGCCAATTGCCGCCGAATACCGGCGTCGCTTTCAACCATCGCGCTGGCTCGATGCTCCTTACCTGGCAACCGCGATCTTCACGATCGCCGCCTCGACCCAGGAAGAGGCCGAAGCCCTCGCGACGCCGGGCGCTATGATGTTTTCCTATCTTGCCAGAGGTCAGCTTATTCCCGTGCCGTCGCTTGAGAAGGCAATGGCATGGGCGGCACCCCGGGCTGGCCGACCGCGTCGGCGCAAGACCGTGGTCGGCACCCCTGCCAAGGTACGAGCCGACCTGGACATGTTGGGCGCGCAATATGGCGCAGATGAACTGATGCTCGTAAACATCATGTCCGATCATGCGGCGCGATTGAGAAGCTATGCACTCATTGCCGCCGAATATGGGCTGGCGGAACGCGCCGCAGCCGCTTAATCGACGCATCGATTTTAAACGATCCCATTCACAGGAGATTCGCATGGCCACCGATCCGGAAAACACGTTGATCATGACACTCGAAAGCGGCGACGTCGTAATCGCCCTGCGTCCCGACATTGCCCCAGGCCATGTCGAGCGCATCAAGGAGCTCGCGCGCGAAGGCTTTTACGACGGTGTCGTCTTCCATCGCGTAATTCCGGGATTCATGGCGCAGGGCGGCGATCCCACGGGCACCGGCATGGGCGGATCGAAAAAGCCCGACCTGGCCGCTGAATTCTCGGCCGAGCCACATGTTCGCGGCGTCTGCTCGATGGCGCGCAGCGCGAATCCCAACAGCGCGAATAGCCAGTTCTTCATCTGCTTCGACGACGCGAAGTTCCTTGACCGCCAGTACACCGCATGGGGCGTCGTCGAGAGCGGCATGGAGCATGTCGATGCGCTTCCCAAGGGCGAGCCGCCCCGCGCACCCGGCAAGATCGTGTCGATGAAAGTCGCTGCCGACGCGTGATTGAATAGCCCTCTCCTCGCGGAGAGGGCTTTACGCCAGCGGTGCGAGCGTCTCGAACAACCAGTCGTGGAACAGACGCACCGCACGGTTCGACATTGCGCTCCTGCGACAAGCGAACCAGTAGCTCTGCGGGCTCTTCACATGGACGGCCGACAGGCTGACGAGCCGCGTGTCCTCGGCCGCGGCAAGGTGGCCATCGAGCATGAAGGCAATGCCGAGCCCGGCAGCGGCGGCATCCAGTATCACCTGCCCGGAATCGAAATAATCGATGGTCGCGGGCTCAAGATCCGGCATGCCTACGGCCTCGCGCCAAGCGTCGAAGCTGTCGTGGAGGTCATTATGGACGAGGATCGTCATCTTCCGGATATCGCGCGGTTCGAACGGACGGCCCAGCGCATCGACCAGTTTGCGCGCGCCGATCAGCACGATTTCGCCCTGCTCGATCTTGCGTGCATATAGCGAAGGCTCGACCTCGCGGACCAGGACGATGGCGGCATCAATTCCATCATTGAGGCGCGACAATCCATTCACCGTCGTGCTTACATCGAGGTGAAATTCGGGATTCTCGGCTTTAAGAGACCCGATTCTGGGCATCAAACGCTGCGATGCAAAAAGAGGCGGGACGGCCAGTCTAAGGCGCAGGAGTTCGGGTGCGCCTGCGGTCGTCAACTCGATCGCATCGGTGAGCATATCAATTGCGGGGGCGATTCGCTCGAGCAGCCTTTCTCCCTCGGCGGTGAGCGAAAGCGCCTGGTGGCGACGCTCGAACAACTGGAGTCCGACGAAGCGTTCAAGCGCCTGGATTCTCCTGCTAAGCGCTGGTGAAGACAGTGAAAGGCCTTCAGCCGCAGCCTTGACGGATCCCTGCCGGGCCACCTGTACAAAGGCTTCGATAGCAGTGAGGGGTGGCAAACGCCGCATGAGCCAATCTCTCTCGATTTTTACCTTCGTGCCCCCGGCAATGGAGCCGGCCCAGATCAATTGGCAACGCGGTAGTATTGGAGATAATGCAAGATGCAAAAATTGCAACTAGGAATGTTCACTTCGCACTTGCAGAAAAACCGTTGCGGTCGCAAAAAGATCCTGCCTTTCAGGCATCCTCTCCTAAAACTTTTACGGGGCCGGTTTTTCCGGCCCCTTTTTTTTGTCCCGCGATCTACGTATTTTTCCGGCCTTCCCAGTCTTTTTTTACGCAGACGGGATCGAAACCCCATCGAAACATCTTATCTGTTTTCCCATCGGACAATCCGACGGACGGGGAGAGCTTCATGGCAGACGGCGAAACTCCAGCAAAACGACTTCAGGTGGCCAACGCCCGACCAGATGATGCCGGGCGCGGGCTCGCCCGATTGTCGCGCGCCGCAATGGCCGAAATCGGCATCGCCGAGGGCGATGTCATCGAAATTCTCGGCAAGCGTCCAACGCCCTCGCGCGCCGTCCACACCTATCCGGAGGACGAGGGCCTCGACATATTGCGCCTTGATGGCCTCCAGCGCGCCAACGCCGGCGTAGGCTCGGGCGATTTCGTCGAGATCCGCAAGGCCGAATCCCGCCCGGCCACGCGCGTAGTGTTCGCTCCGGCCCAGCAGAATCTCCGCCTCCAGGGCTCGGGCGAGGCATTGAAGCGCAGCTTCGGCCTCCGTCCGCTGACCACCGGAGATGTTGTTGCTACCGCCGGACAGCAGCGCGTCGATCGCGGCGACATGCCTCCCGCGCTCCAGCAGATGCTCAGCGCCCCCGCTTATGCACTCCAGGAAATCCGCCTGATGGTCGTTTCGACGAATCCCAAGGGGATCGTCCACATCACGCCGGAAACCGAAGTCGAACTGCGTCCTGAATTCGAGGAAATCCACGAGGTTCGGCGCGCGGACGTAACTTATGACGATCTCGGCGGGCTCGGCACCACCATCGACCAGGTCCGCGAGATGGTCGAGTTGCCGTTGCGCTATCCCGAACTGTTCCAGCGGCTCGGCGTCGATCCGCCCAAGGGCGTGCTGCTCCACGGCCCGCCCGGCACCGGCAAGACCCGGCTCGCCAAGGCGGTGGCCAATGAAAGCCATGCCGAATTCTTCCACATCGCTGGCCCCGAAATAATGGGTTCCGCCTATGGCGAGAGCGAGAAACGCCTGCGCGAAGTGTTCGAACAGGCTGCCAAGGCTGCGCCGTCGATCATTTTCATCGACGAGATCGATTCGATCGCTCCAAAGCGCTCGCAGGTGACTGGCGAGGCTGAAAAGCGGTTGGTCGCGCAGTTGCTCACCCTGATGGACGGGCTGGAGCCGCGACAGAATACGGTTGTCATCGCCGCCACCAACCGTCCGGAAGCCATTGACGAGGCATTGCGTCGGCCCGGCCGGTTCGATCGCGAAATCGTCATCGGCGTACCGGACGATCGCGGCCGTCGCGAAATTCTCGGCATCCACACCCGAGGCATGCCGCTCGGTGAAACCGTTGATCTCGATGAACTCGCGCGCACGACCTACGGCTTTGTCGGCGCCGATCTCGCGGCACTGGTGCGCGAGGCGGCGATCGAGGCCGTACGTGGCATCATGCCGCAGCTGAACCTTGCGGAGGGCACAATCCCCCCCGAGGTGCTCGATACGCTCTCAGTAACGCGTGATGACTTCCTGGGTGCACTCAAGCGCGTCCAGCCATCGGCGATGCGCGAGGTGATGGTCCAGGCACCTGACGTTCGCTGGACCGACGTGGGCGGGCTCGATGCGGCGCGCGAGAAGTTGCGCGAAGGCGTGGAGTTGCCGCTGAAGAACCCCGAGGCATTTCGTCGGCTCGGTATCCGCCCAGCCAAGGGCTTCCTGCTTTACGGCCCACCCGGCACCGGCAAGACATTGCTTGCCAAGGCGGTGGCTCGTGAAGCGCAGGCCAATTTCATCGCGACAAAGTCGAGCGACCTGCTCTCCAAATGGTATGGCGAGAGCGAGCAGCAAATCGCCCGGCTGTTTGCCCGCGCCCGCCAGGTCGCGCCGACGGTGATCTTCTTCGACGAACTCGATTCGCTTGTACCGGCACGCGGCGGTGGCCTCGGCGAGCCACAGGTCACGGAGCGCGTCGTCAACACAATTCTTGCCGAAATGGATGGGCTCGAGGAGTTGCAGTCGGTGGTGGTGATCGGGGCAACCAATCGACCGAACCTGATCGATCCGGCGCTGTTGCGGCCAGGGCGGTTCGACGAACTTATCTATGTAAGCGTTCCAGATCGCGAAGGCCGCAAGCGCATCCTGGGCATCCATAGTGCCAGCATGCCACTGGCCGACGACGTTGATCTTGACGACCTCGCCGATCGTACCGAGCGCTTCACCGGAGCTGACCTCGAGGATCTGGTGCGTCGCGCCGGGCTGAATGCCCTGCGGGAATCGATCGATTCGGCACTGGTCACCGCCGCGCACTTTGAAGCGGCGCTGGGCGATACGCGCGCGTCGGTCACGCCGGAGATCGAGCGTGAATATGAGCAGATGGCATCACGCCTGAAGCAGGATTCGATCTCGCTTCAACCGATCGGTTTCGTCAGCCCGGGGATGCTAAAGCCACGGGATGCGACCAAGGCCGACAGTTGAGTCATCCACCGCAAGATACTGCGCCCGGACCGGCGATGGCTTGCCTTTGTGCGCCGCATTTGCCAACGCTTGTCCGCAGCAGGATTAATCGGGAGCGTTCATGACCATGTCGACCGGCGAAACGGCGCTAAAATCTCGCCGAAAGCTCCGGCTGCCGAACCTGCAAAACATTCCGATTGCATTGTTTTTCAAGGAATTTTGCAAGCACCCGGCGATGATCGGCTCGATCATTCCGTCTTCCGACAGGCTGATCGAGCGGATGCTTTCGCGCGTCGATTGGGAAAGAACGCGCGTGTTCGTCGAATATGGCCCGGGTGTCGGCACCATCACTCGCCCAATATTGGAACGGCTCAAGCCCGATGCGATGCTCATCGCGATAGACACCAATCCGGATTTTATCGCCTATCTTAAACGGACCATCGCCGATCCTCGCATCATCCTCGTCCATGGCTCGGCCGCCGACATCCGCTCGATCCTGGCGAGCCATGACCTCGAGCATGCCGATTATGTGCTTTCCGGCCTTCCTTTTTCGACGCTGCCTGCCGGCGTTGGGCCAGCTATCATGCGCGAAACCTATGCGGCGCTGCGCACGGGTGGCGCCTTCGTGGTCTATCAATATGCGCTCAAGGTATTGCGCCTGATGCGGCCCTATTTTGCCAATATCGACCGGGATTTCGAGCCGATCAACATCCCTCCTGCCCAGGTGTTCTGGGGCTGGAAGGACTGACTTTTAAGGCCACCGCCAGCGGAAATTGAGCCGGCGTGTTATCCGCGAATCGATCACCCCGACCAGCAGATACGCAAGCGACCATCGCAACCGCACGAGCCACGTTGACCGGCGGCGGTGAAGCGCCCGCGTAATACGCTTGGCGTCGCCACGCTCTTCAGCGGCATAGGCGCGCATGTGATCGGCAAATGCCCGATCCTCGATCCTGAGCATCAGTTCCAGATTGAGGAACAGGCTTCGCATGTCGAAATTTGCCGATCCAACATAGACCTCGTCATCGATGATGAGCAGCTTGGTGTGCAACCAGGCCTTTTCATATTCCCAGATCGCAACCCCATTGCGCAGCAGCCTGCGAAAGCTGTGTCGCGCCGCAGCGACCGTTATGTCGCTGTCAGATCGCCCTGCAGTCATCAGCCTCGCCTCGCCACGCCTGGCGATCATCTCGATCCGGCGAAGCATGGCGGGATTGGGAATGAAATATGCGGAGATCAGATCAACGTTGGTCGCGGCGCCCAGATCTTGCTTGACCGCACGAACCCAGGGATTGAGCCAGCGCGTCGGGCCGCCCATCAGCCAACGAACGCGGCCATTGGGTTCGCTCCATTCGCGCAACGCTCGCCGCAGTTCGCGCATTGGCGCGCGGGGCCGTACCGACCAGCGATTTAGAACGTCGTAATAGCCTGCCAGGCGCGCCGCCGCATGTCCTTCGACGAGCAGTCCGAGGTCACGCCAGCGATCGGGGCCTTGATCGGTAAAATAGCGATCGGAGACGTTGAAGCCACCAATGAGCGCACGGTTTTCGTCGGCCAGTGCCATCTTCTGGTGATTGCGCAACAGATAGCGGCGACCGAATCGTGGAAGAAACCGACAGACGCTCGCTCCATTATCCTTGAGCGGAGCAAGGAAGGCATCGCTCACGCTGCTACCGAAACCGTCGATGGTCAGCGATACGGTGACGCCGCGCGATAGAGCCGCAACAAGCGCATCGCGCACCACCGTGCCCGACGCGTCCTCTGCGAATATGTAGTAGAACAGCCGCAGGCTGCTCCGTGCACCCTGGATCAACTCAGTCAGCGCACCCAGCAACTCAGGCCCGTCGGAAATCGGGGTCAGCACGACATCGTCGACAGTGAACCGGGCAGGGCTAGTCAGGACCGTTGGCATTGACATTCCCGGTCCCGGCTGGTAGCCGCCCCGCTTCCAATAAGCCCTGTAATACAGCGGAGCGTTTCAATATGGCGCGCGTAACCGTCGAGGATTGCGTCGACAAGGTCTCCAACCGGTTCGATCTGGTTTTGCTTGCCGCTCAGCGTGCACGGCAGATCTCGTCGGGTGCCGAACTCACGCTCGATCGCGATCGGGACAAGAATCCCGTCGTCGCGCTTCGCGAAATCGCCGAGGAAACTGTCATTCCCGACGATCTTCACGAAGCCGTGGTCTCCGGACTGCAGCGGCTCCGCGTCGACGATGACGATGCCCCGGATGAAATCGGCTCGCTCAGCGCGTCGGCTGAAGCGCTGCGGCTCACCGCCGCCGCGCCGCCGCGCAACCAGAATGTCGGTCCCGACTACGATTGATCGATCTCTTGGCGATCGACCCAAGCTAGATCGTTAGGTCCCAGCGGGCGGCCATCGGCTGCCTGCACTAGGATTTCACGGACTGGCTTGCGATCGCGGGAATCGACCAGCACTGGATTGCTGGGAGAGCAGGATTCCCATCGCTCTCCCCACTGGCGAAGCGCAAGCAAAGTCGGCAGCAGCGCCTCGCCTTTCGGAGTCAGCTGATAATTGACTTTGCGGCGATCGCCCGGAAAGGCGCGCCGTTCCAATATGCCATGATGGACGAGCTTCGCCAGTCGGCTGGCGAGGATGTTCCTGGCAATGCCGAGCTGGCCCTGGAACTGCTCGAAATGGCTGAGGCCGCGAAATGCCCCGCGCAGGATCAAGAACGCCCAGCGTTCCCCCATCGCCTCCAGGGCCGGGGGAAGGCCACATTCGCCCAGACTGCGTTTCAGGTCCTCGTCATCCATATTGTAACCTAGATAAGGTCTATTGCCTCGGGGACCAAGCGCTAAGGTAGCCCTAGCGGTGCCGTTGAAATCCTCCATCGCGATGCCAGTATCCCATACCAAAGCTTCTTTTTGTTGCATCTGCGAGCCCATGCGCCCCATCATGGCGCCGTGCTGAGACAATATGAACTTGTAGAACGCGTGAAGGGCTATGACCCGGACGCCGATGAGGCGTTGATCAATCGCGCCTATGTCTTTTCGATGCAGGCACATGGCAGCCAGAAACGGGCAAGCGGGGATCCTTATTTCAGCCACCCGATCGAGGTGGCGGGCATTTTGACTGATCTCCACCTCGACGATGAATCGATCGTTACGGCACTGCTCCACGATACGATCGAGGATACGCTCGCCACGGCCGAGCAGATCGAGAAGAGTTTCGGGCCCAACATCGCGCGGCTGGTTGACGGGGTCACGAAACTTTCGAAGATCGAGGCGCAGACCGAAAACGAGCGCGCCGCCGAAAATCTGCGCAAGTTCCTTCTTGCCATGTCCGACGACATCCGGGTCCTGCTCGTCAAGCTTGCCGACCGCCTGCACAACATGCGGACGCTGCATTATATTCCTTCCGTCGAGAAGCGGCGGAGGATCGCCCGCGAGACGCTCGATATCTATGCACCGCTTGCCGAGCGCATCGGCATGTACGAGTTCATGAAGGAAATGCAGGAGCTCGCCTTTCGGGAGATCGAGCCCGATGCCTATGCTTCGATCGTGAAGTGGCTCGAGCATCTCCACGAGGGCGGCGGCAATCTGATTGCGCGGATCGGCTCGGGGGTTCGCCTGCTGCTCGGCCGGAGCGGGATCAAGGCCGAGGTCCAGGGGCGCGAAAAGCATCCCTACTCGATCTGGCGCAAGATGGCGGAACGCCACATCAGCTTCGAGCAATTGTCCGACGTGATGGCGTTCCGGGTGATCGTCAACAATGTCGAGGAATGCTATCAGGCGCTCGGCCTGATCCACCAGAAATGGCCGATGGTTCCCGGCCGCTTCAAGGATTATGTCTCGACGCCGAAGCGCAACGGCTATCGATCGCTCCACACTTCGGTGATCCATTCCGAGAAAATGCGGATCGAGATCCAGATCCGCACCGCCGAAATGCATGCCCAGGCCGAATTCGGGCTCGCCGCCCACTGGGCGTACAAGCAGGAGGACATCTCCCAGCCGGACGCCCATGTCAGCTGGATCCGCGACCTCATCGAGATTCTGGATCATGCAGATACGCCCGAGGAGTTGCTCGAACATACCCGCATGGCGATGTACCAGGATCGCATCTTCGCCTTCACGCCGACCGGCGAACTGATCCAGCTCCCCAAGGGCGCGACCCCGGTTGACTTCGCCTATGCCGTCCACACCGATCTTGGCGACCAGACCGTCGGCGCTAAGGTCAATGGCCGGGTCGTCCCGTTGCGCACGCCGATCGAGAATGGCGACCAGGTCGAGATCCTGCGTTCCAAGGCGCAGGAGCCCGAGGTCGGATGGCTCAATTTCGTGACGACCGGCAAGGCGCGCGCAGCGATCCGGCGCTATGTTCGCCACCGCGAGCGCGACGAACTCGTCGCGCTTGGCCGCAAATTCTACGACGAGATCGTCCAGCGGCTGCCCGCGCAACTCGGCCAGGAAGCGCTCGCGCTTGCCTGCCGCCGGCTCAACCTGATCGATGCGGAAGCGCTGATGGAGGCGATCGCCCGGCGCACGCTGACCGACGCGCAGGTGATGGAAGCGCTGATGCCCGGCTCGGTTGGCAGCGACGCCAGCGCCCCCTTCCAGGGCCAGCGGCAGGCAATCTCGATCCGCGGCCTCACCCCGGGCGTTGCCTATGATCTTGCGACCTGCTGCCACCCAGTGCCGGGCGATCGAATCGTCGGGTTGCGCAAGCCAGGTGAATCGGTCGAGGTCCACGCGATCGACTGTCCGAAGCTGGCGGACGGAGTCGATGCCGACTGGGTCGATCTCGCCTGGGGCGACGGATCGGACGGCGGCACCGCCCAGCTTTCGATGATCCTCAAGAACGAAGCCGGCGCACTCGGCGTGGCATCGAGCATCCTTGGGGCGCACGGCGCGAATATCGTCAACCTGACGATGTCGCACCGCGACTCGAGTTTCCACACCTACCTCGTCACGATCGAGGTGCGCGACGTCCAGCACCTGATGCGAATCATTGCCGCGCTGCGCGCTGCCGAGGCGGTAAGCCAGGCGGAACGAGTCTAGGCTTACGATCACAATAGTCACGCATATCGCGTTACAAACGCGCGCGAATGCGCCCAGAAACATAATTATATTACAACGCAGATCGGACGCGATTTTTTGCGGGAGCGAAATGATTCCGGCGTACGAACGATGCGTCACCATGATTCGCTATCTAACTGATTAGATTAGGTGTAGGACAGCGATTAATTGGCCTTCGCCAGTTCAGCGCGCAAAATCTGTTGCTCCTGCGAAGCGACAAAATTCGACCGATCCTCGGCCCAGCATGCCTGATTGGTAACGCATTGTGCCCGGCGCCCATTTTCGGCGCTCACAACCCTCAACTTGCCTCAAATCAAGGCAAGCGGTCGCACGCCAGACCTTCGCACCCGCAACCGGATCGCGGTTTGCAGCGTTAGGCATTTCGGAGACAGCATTTATGACATTTCACGAAACGCGTCCGAGATCCTTCAGCCCTTTTCCGTCCGACGACCTGACTCACGACCCGAAACCCGTTCGCAAGCTCGCGATGATCGGCAATTTCGCACCGCGTCGCTGTGGCCTGGCGACCTTCACGACCGATAGCTGGGCAGCGCTTCGTGGCCGATATCCCGGGCTGGCAATCGACGTCTATGCGATGACCGATCCGGGCCAAATCTATGATTATCCGGAGGCAGTCACCACCAGCATCCCGGAGAATGACGTATCGGCTTATGTCGATGCTGCCCGCCAGATCGAGAATAGTGGCGCTGACCTGATCTGGCTGCAGCATGAATTCGGCATTTATGGTGGCGAGGCCGGCGAACATATCCTGCGCCTGCTCGATCGAACGAGCACGCCGCTGATCGTGACGCTTCACACGATTCTCGAAGACCCCAATCCGGCGCAGCGCCGCGTTATCGACGCGTTGCTTCGCCGCGCGGCGAAGGTCATCGTCATGGCCGAGGCCGGTCGCGAGATCCTGATCCGCCGCTATGGCGCGCACAGCAGCCAGATCGCCGTAATCGCGCACGGCATTCCCGACTGCCCTTTTGCGGAGCCCGAAGTGCTGAAGGAAAAGCTCGACCTTGCCGGCCGCGACGTGATCCTGACCTTCGGCCTGCTTTCGCCCGACAAGGGCATCGAAACGATGATCGAGGCGCTTCCGGAGATCGTCGCAAATGCGAAGCGCCCGGTATTGTATGTCGTGCTTGGCGCGACACATCCCCACCTCGTCGCACGCGAGGGCGAAGCCTATCGCGAACGGCTGCAGAAGCAGGCTGCTGAACTTGGCGTCGAGGAAAATATCCGCTGGATAAATGCCTTCGTCGAGCTCGACGAGCTCACCGACTATCTCACGGCATCGGATATCTACGTGACGCCCTATCTCAATCCGGGGCAGATCACGTCGGGAACGCTCGCCTACGCGATCGGACTGGGCAAGCCGGTGGTATCGACGCCCTATATCCATGCGCGGGAATTGCTCGCTGCAGATCATGGCCGACTGGTCGATTTCCGCGACAGCGCGGGATTTGCCAGCGAGATATCAAAACTGCTCGACGACGGCGAAACGCGGGACGAGGTGCGCCACCGCGCCTATGCGCTCGGCCGGACGATGATCTGGCCACGCTATGCCGAAGCAGTGATGGACGAACTGATGGCGGCGGGCACGACGCTGGCCCCGCGGATCGCGATCGCACCGCGCCGCGCGATCCCCGCCTCGATATCCTTCCAGGCGATCGAGCGACTGAGCGATTCAACCGGCATGTTCCAGCACAGCCTCTATTCGGTGCCCGATCGCAATCACGGCTACTGCGTCGACGACAATGCCCGCGCGATGCTGCTGATGAACATGCTCAAGGACCTGCCTGACGAAAGGCATGATCGCTGGGCACCGGTCTACGCCTCGTTCATTCAATATGCGTGGAATCCGGACACGGGCGCATTTCGCAATTTCATGTCCTATGATCGCCGCTGGCTGGAAGATACTGGCTCCGACGACAGTTCGGGCCGAACGCTCTGGGCGATCGGCGTAACGGCGCGCGACAACCGGCTCGACCAGCTTCGCAAATGGTCTTCAGCGCTGTTCGACCAGGTCGCGGGCCATGCGATGAAGCTGGTATCGCCGCGCGCAAGCGCCTTCGCGCTGCTCGGGGCAGATGCAATACTGACCGCCCACCCCAGGCATGCACTCGCGATGGAGCTGATCCGTGCCAAGGGCGAGTTGCTGATGGCATTGGTCGCACGTAATCGCCTACCCGACTGGGCGTGGTTCGAGATCGTGCTCGGCTATGATAATTGCCGCTTGCCTGAAGCACTGCTCCGGGCGGGGTGGGTGCTGGGACGCGACGACATGATCGCGACCGGATTGGAAACGCTGAAGTGGATCGTTGGCCACCAGACCGCGAGCGAAGGCCATTTCCGCGCTGTCGGAAGCGAGAGCTTCGGCCGGGTGCTGCAGAAGCCTGAAAAGTTCGACCAGCAGCCGCTCGAGGCCTGGGCGACAATCGACGCCTGCGCGCTGGCGCACGAAATGACTGGCGATGAAGCATGGCGCGAGCATGGGCTGACCGCCTATCGCTGGTTTCTCGGCGAGAATGATCTCGGCCTGCCGCTGGGCGATCCAATCACGGGTGAGTGCTTCGACGGATTGATGCCGGGCGGGCTTAATCTCAATCAGGGCGCCGAGTCAGTGCTCGCATTTCACCTCGCCACGGCAGCGACAAGACGGCTTTTCGATGAAATCCGAGAGGATAGGGAGTTGAGCCTCGTGATGCGATAACCTATCGCAGTAACGATGCTCGACCTTCATCATCACGACCTGCGGCTGCGCGCCGATCCATCACGTGTCGTGGTGCGACCCTTTCACCTGCCGCCGACCGCCGACCATAATGGCCAGAGCCGGGCTAACCGGATTGTCCAGCACGTCCTGTCGCTCGACCCGGCGGCCGTGGAAACCGAACTCACGCTGGTGTTCAAGGATTTCGAAGCGCGCCATTGGCAAACGCGCAAGGTATTCGAATCGCGCTTCGCCGAGATCGAAGCCGAGGTGGGGCTGTCCGGATCAAGGCTCGCCCAGCCGGTGCGCGAGTTGATCGGCGCCTATTTCTGCCACGAATATAGCTATGCGGCAGCGGCACTGATGAACCCGAGCGTGGTTCGCCATCCCGACCAGAGCGGATTGCGCGAAGGATCGGTTCGAATCCTGATGTCGCTTCGTGCAGTCGGCGAAGGTCATATCTCGTCGATTGCGTTTCGCGAGGGCATCGTCTCGCCCAATCGCGAGTTCGAGCTGATGCCCGAGCCGCCTTTCGCGACGGCTGCCAACTCTGCCCAGGCGCACCACGCGGGATCCGACGAGATCGTGACAATTCGCCGCCGGGCGGACAGCACGATTTCGGGTACGGTGCTGTTTCCGGTGACCAATGCGCAACGCAACGGCCTCGAGGACCTGAGGCTCGTCACCTTCACCCATCCCGACGGCAGCCGCGAATGGATCGGCACCTATACGGCGTATAATGGCTATGCGATCCGTTCGGAGCTGTTGCGTACGCGGGATTTCCACAGCTTCGACATGGTGCCGATGATGGGGAGCGCTGCGCGCAACAAGGGGATGGCGCTGTTTCCCTCGGCGCATGACGGCGTGTACCGGATGATCGGCCGGCAGGATGGCGAGAATCTGTTCCTGATCGAATCGGACGACCTCACCAACTGGGGCGAGGGCCAGCTGCTGATGAAGCCGAAATATCCGTGGGAATTCGTGCAGATCGGCAATTGCGGATCGCCGATCGAGCTCGACGAGGGCTGGCTGCTGCTCACCCACGGCGTCGGCGCGATGCGCAAATATGCGATCGGGGCAGTGCTCCTCGACAAGAAGGATCCGTCAAAGGTGCTGGGGCGGACCAAGCACCCGATCCTTTCCGCCGCCGACGAGGATCGCGAGGGCTATGTTCCCAACGTGGTCTACACATGCGGCGCGCTGCGGGTCGGGACCGATCTGTTCATGCCGTATGGCGTGGCGGACAGCGCGGTGGCGTTTGCGTTTTTTCCGTTGAAGGACTTGCTTGATTTGATGTGAGTTGGGTGGGTGCCTGGGCCCCGCTTCGTCATCCCGACGCCCATTTCGTCATCCCGACGGACGTCGGGATCCATGGGACCCACAGGTCTAGCGATCGAGGAAACTCCGTATCGTGGATACCGGCGTCCGTCGGGATGACGGAGGGGGGCGTCGGGATGACGGGGAGGGAGGTTTACTACGGCCTGGCGTACAGACCCATCCTGCCTGGATCCGCGATGCGGCGGCGGAGTAGCGCTTGCGCGAAGGCGCGAGCGACCCAGCCGAGCTTGGCAGTTTTCGAAGTCGTGACCCGGCGATCCCAGGCGGCATCGCCGCGGGCCCGGACTTCGCGGGCGATGTCGCCGTAGATGCCGGCTGCGGCAAGCACCGCCCAGGCCGAGCGAAAGCGCAATGTGCGGGCGCCGTGGCGGGCGCTGGCTTCGTGCGCTTCGGCCAGGGCGGCGAGACGCACTGCGATGCCGGCGCGGGGCTCGCCTTGCCAATCGCGGGGCACATAGCATCGCCCGGCGGCTTCATCCTCGGCAAGATCGCGCGCGATGTTGGCGAGCTGGAAGGCGATGCCGAGATCGCAGGCGCGATCGAGAGTCGCGGCATCGGCGGGATCGACTCCCATTATCACAGCCATCATGCAGCCGACCGCGCCGGCAACATGGTAGCAATATCGGTAGAGATCGGCTTCGTCCTGCGGCCGGAACCCGTCGGCATCGAGCGCGAAGCCGTCGACGAGATCATGGATGTAGCGCGGCGGGATGCGGCATTCGCGGGCGACCACGCCGAGCGCATCGAATGCGGGGTTGCCGGTTTCCGCGCCGGCCAGCGACCTGGCAGTCAGCGCGCGGATCGTGGCGAGCCGGGCGTGCGGATCGCTGACCTCGGTCATGCCGTGGCCGAGGACCTGGCCATCGGCGAGATCGTCGGCGGCGCGGCACCACGCGTAGAGCAGCCATGCCCGCTCGCGGGTCACCGGATCAAAGAGCGCGCTGGCGGCGCCGAAGCTCTTCGATCCGCGCGCGATTGAGTCCCGGGCGAAGGCGACCAGTTCAGTGCGCGAAATCATGCAGCATCAGGCCTGCGGTTGCCTTGGCCGAGCCGACCACGCCGGGAATGCCGGCACCGGGGTGAGTCCCGGCGCCGACGAAATAGAGATTGGGGATCTTGTCATCGCGATTATGGACCCGGAACCATGCCGATTGCGTGAGGATCGGCTCGAGGCTGAAGGCGGAGCCGAGATGCGCGTTGAGATCATGCCCGAAATCGGCTGGGGTGTAGTGGAAGCTGGTGACGATTCGCTCGCGGATATCGGGGATCAGCCGGCGCTCGATCTCGTCGAGGATTCGATCGCGGTAGATCGGCCCGATCTCGTCCCAATCGACCGGGAGCTTGCCCATGTGGGGGACCGGGGCGAGCGCGTAGAAGGTCGAGCAGCCTTCGGGCGCGAGGCTCGGATCGCTGACCGTGGGGTGGTGGAGATAGAGCGAGAAATCGCTCGACAGCACGCCATGCTCGTAAATGTCGGTGAGCAGTTCGCGATAACGCGGGCCGAACAGGATCATGTGGTGCGGGATTTCCGGGCACGTGCCCTTGATGCCGAAGTGGACGACGAAGAGCGACGGCGAGAAGCGCTTGGCGACGAGCTTCTTCGCGACCTTCTGGCCGCGCGCCGAACCGGAGAGCAGATCGCGATAGCTATGGACGATGTCGCTGTTGCAGGCGACCGAGTCGAAGCTGTCGCGCCAGCCGCTGGCGGTTCGCACGCCAGTGACCTTGTCGCCGAGGGTCTCGATCTCGACGACCGGATCGCCGAGGCGGATGGTGCCGCCGAGCCGCTCGAACTGGGTGACCATCGCGCGGACGAGGGCATTGGTGCCGCCCTTGGCGAACCAGACGCCGCCATCCTTCTCGAGCTTGTGGATGAGAGCGTAGATTGCGCTGGTCGTCATCGGATTGCCGCCGACGAGCAGGGTGTGGAAACTCAGCGCCTCGCGCAGCTTCTCGCTCTGCACGAAGGAGGAGACCATCGAATAGACCGAGCGCCATGCCTGGTAGCGCGCGAGCGCCGGCGCGGCGCGGACCATGCTGGCAAGATCGAGGAACGGCACCGCGCCGAGCTTGACATAGCCCTCCTCATAGACCCCAGCGGCATATTCGAGGAAGCGCTGGTAGCCCTCGACATCGGCCGGGTTGAGCTTCTCGATCTCGCGGTAGAGCAAGGGCTCATCGTTCGAGTAATCGAAGTTGGTGCCGTCGGGCCAGTTGAGGCGGTAGAATGGCATCACCGGCATCAGCTCGACATCCTGGGCCATGCTGCGGCCGGAGAGCTTCCACAATTCCTCGAGGCAGGCGGGATCGGTGATCACGGTGGGGCCGGCGTCGAAGGTGAAGCCGTCCCTCTCCCAGACATAGGCGCGGCCGCCGGGCTTGTCGCGCGCCTCGACGATCGTCGTCGCGACGCCAGCCGATTGCAGCCGGATGGCGAGCGCGAGGCCGCCGAAGCCGGCGCCGATGACCGCAGCAGTGCGTCTCGTAGCGCTCATTTGCCGCCTCCCGCGATGGCGCGAAGCGCGCGGCCGATCGGGACCGGCGGCTTGCCCATGAGCATTTCGAGCTTGTCCGACCAGGTGGAGCGAGCGCCGTAGAAACGCGCGATCAGCCGCTCGTCGTGGCGATAGAATTGATCGAGTATCTTCCAGCGCTCCGGAGGATGCGCGGCGCGAAACAGCATGCGGGTGAGCATCCGGTAGAAGCCTCGCTTTTGCCAGAGCGCCTTGGCCTCGGCATGAAGAGTGTCGTGAAGCGTCTCGCCCGAGAGATCCGGCATCGCCGCGATTCGAGTCGCGGTGCGAACGGCATCGGAGAGGCTGTAGCCGGTCAGCGGATGGAAATTGCCGGCGCGGACGCCAGCCTTGGCGATGCCGTCGCCACCGGATTGCCAATAGGCATCGAAATCGCCGCCCATCACGACTGGCACCATCCCGCATTCCTCGCGCACCACCTCGGCGACCTTCCAGCCCCGCGCCGCTGCGTAATGGGCGATGCGCGGGGTGATGACGCCCGGCGCGAGATGCGGCCGGCTGCTGTAGTAGGTGTCCTCGATCAGCAACCGATCGGGCGCGAAGGGCAGCACATAGAGAAAGCGGTAGCCATCGATCTGCTCGAGATTGGCATCCATGATGATCGGACGCTCGAGCGAATGCGGCTGGGAAAGACGGACCTCCTGGCCGACGAATTTCTGCCAGCCAAGCTCGAGACGATCGAGATCGCCCGGCCCGCGCGCGTCGATGACGCCGCCAGCTTCGATGACTCGACCATCCTCGAGCAGGACCGACGTCGGCCCGGCAGCGTGGATTCGGCCACCCGTGACGATCGCCTCGGGCGGCAGGGCGGCCCGGACCTGCTGGTCGAGCCGTTCCGATCGCACCGAATGATAGGCGCCCGGCAGAGTGCGACGATAATGCGGGAACACGACGTCGTGCCCGGCCCAGCTGTGGCTGACGAGCGGCGCGGCCAGCCAGCGATCGGCGGGCGCGATGTCGCTTTCGAAGAACGACCAGATGTGATTGCCGCCGATCACATCGTTCTGCTCGATGAGCAGCACCGACACGTCGGGCCTGCGCTTCGCCAGCGCAAGCGCGATCAGGCCTCCCGCCAGACCTCCACCCAAGATCGCGACATCATACTTGTCCGGCTGCACCATGTGCGTGGCATACACTGCGACGTCGCAAGGTCAAACCACCTCGCGGTTATTCGGCGTTCCGCGTGGCGAGGTGGCGTTCCCAGCCGAGCGCGTCGCGAACGATGCCGTCGAGATCGGCGAGACGCGGGCGCCAGGCGGTGCGTTCGAGGATCCGACGATTGTAGGGCTGTACAGACTCGCGGGACATCTTTCATGCTGCTGATAGGCAGCCAGGAGGATGGATCCAATGACCAAGGAAGACCGCGACATTCAGCGCAAGCTCAAGGTGCTGCGCCATGCTGAGAAGACTGGCCATGTGGCCAG
>CANJQJ010000036.1 GCA_947476425.1 Sphingomonadaceae bacterium
AACGGCGGCAATGGATCATTCGAAAGACTTTTTATCAGTTAACATACTGATATTTATGTTTCGATTGATCTCTGGCGCAGATTGGAAATTGCAATCACTGCGCGCGCATTGATGCCTTCAGCCGATCTATCGACTTACGACGTAAGCAAACCGTGCTGCGAACCATGTTGAAATGCGGCATGAAATCGACTAAATTCAGTCACTTGCATTGAAATTAGATTATACCGGGAGTTGCAAAGTAGTTACAAAGTTTTGGCATATCATTGAGAATAGGCGGCAATTTGGACAAAGTACTATTGAGTGGGAGTGAAGCCGATGGCGACAACCATGTACGGCATCAAGAATTGCGACACGATCGCCAAGGCTCGGAAGTGGCTTGAGCAGCGGGGCGTTTCCTATGTTTTCCACGACTATAAGAATTCCGGGATCGATCGGGAGCGGCTGACTGCCTGGGTCGACGAGCTTGGCTGGGAGAAGCTGCTCAACCGGGCTGGAACGACCTTTCGCAAGCTTGATCCATCCGATCGTGAGGATATCGATCGGGACAAGGCGATCATGCTGATGCTGGCGCAGCCGTCGATGATCAAGCGGCCACTACTCGATACTGGCGATCGCCGTATCCTTGGTTTCAAATCAACAGACTATGAGGTACTTTTCGCATGACGCGTACGCTGATTTCCTCCGGTTCCCCGTTCGAAAAGCAGGTCGGCTACAGCCGCGCCGTCGTGCAGGGCGATTGGTGCTTCGTTGCCGGGACGACCGGACCGGATCCGGAGACCAAGCAGTTTCCAGACTCGGTCGCCGATCAGACGATTAATGCGCTCGGGATTATCGGCAAGGCTCTGGCAGACGGTGGCTTCTCGTTCGCGGATGTCGTCAGGGCGACCTATTATATCACCGATCCGAGCTATTGGGACCTGATCGGGCCTGTTCTGGGCGGCGTGTTCGGCGAGATTCGCCCTGCAGCGACGTGCGTCGTGGCGGGGCTGATCAGGCCCGAGATGAAGATCGAGATCGAAGTGACTGCGCTCAAGCAGCGCTGATCCTTACCCCCTGACCCCTCCCTTGTCAGGGAGGGGAAATAGTGGGAGCTTCCATCGCTATGTCCACGACCTTCACGATCGACACTTCGACCAGCCGTGCGACGCCGATGCCGGCGCCGATGAAGCGGCTTACGGTGCCCGCTGTACGCGGCCGAAAGGTCGATGGAGTCACTGCGGAGCCGTTGGTGATGCTAACCGCCTATACGGTCCGCATGGCCCAGCTGCTCGATCCGCATTGCGACATGCTGCTGGTGGGAGACAGCCTCGGGCAGGTGATCTACGGCCTGCCTTCCACGATCCCCGTCAGCCTCGAGATGATGTGCGCGCACGGTGCGGCTGTCGTTCGCGGGAGCTATCACAGCCTCGTCATCGTCGACATGCCGTTCGGGAGCTATGAGGCATCGCCCGAGCAGGCCTTCATCAGCGCGTCGCGAATCCTGAAGGAAACCGGAGCGGCGGCGGTCAAGCTCGAGGGCGGCGAGGCCATGGCCGAAACGGTCGCCTTCCTCTCGGCCCGCGGAATTCCGGTCATGGCGCATGTCGGACTGACTCCCCAGGCCGTCAACATGCTTGGCGGCTATGGCGCGCGTGGACGTGGTGCGGCGGAGGAAGCGAAGATACTAGCCGATGCCAGGGCGGTTGCTGACGCAGGCTGCTTCGCACTCGTCATCGAGGGTGTCGTCGAGCCGATCGCGATTGCGGTGACGAAGGCGGTGGCATGCCCCACGATCGGCATCGGCGCATCGGCCGAGTGCGACGGACAGGTACTGGTGGCGGAGGATATGCTCGGGCTGTTCGAACGAACGCCGCGCTTCGTCAAGCGCTTCGGTGACATGGCTGCGGCGATTTCAGAGGCAGCCGGAGCCTATGCTACGGACGTTCGGGCGCGATCCTTCCCGACGCAGGCCCAGACCTATCAGCGCAAGACCTGACCCGAGACCACCCATTCGGCATAGCCCGGCCCGGCCTGCGTGATTGGCCACGCGGTGATTGCGGGAACGTCGTAGCTGTGCAGTCGGGCGATTTCGAGGATCAGCGCATCGACCTTGTCGGTAGCGGTCTTGAACAATGCCGGCACTTCTTCGCCTCGTTCGATCGCACCCTGCCAGCGGTAGATTGAGCGGCATGGCGCGAGGATATTGACGCAGGCAGCGAGGCCCGCCTCGATCATTGCGAGGCCGATGCGTTCGGCTTCGTCGCTATCGGCAAAGACCGCATAGACTGTCGCGATCATCGCTGGGCGCCGATCGCATGCGCAGTCCGTACGATGGCAGCGAGGAGGAGCACGGCGACTGCCTGATGCGCAGCGGCGATCGGAATGGCGACCCCGCTGAGCAATGTCGCGATGCCGAGCATGATCTGGAGGGTGACGAGGCTTGCGATCATCAGCGGCGCGATCGGCAGTGCCTCGCGTGACCGCTTGGCGAGGAGAAGCGCGGCGGCGGCGGCGATCCACGCCCACCAGCGATGGATGAACTGGACGACAAGCGGGTTGTCGACGATGTTGCCGACCAGGCCGATCCCTGGATCCCATCCGCCGGATGGAAAGACTTCGCCGTTCATCAACGGCCAGGTCGCGGCGGCCTGCCCGCCATTCAGGCCGGCAGTGAAGGCGCCGAACATCAATTGTAGCGCGACGATGGCCAGGACCAGCAAGGGGAAGCCCCGGAGCGTGGCAGGGCCGCCCGGGGTCAACAGGTCTAATGCGGTCCAGATCAGTCCGCCAAAGAAGACCAGCGCGGTGAGCAGGTGGATCGCGAGCCGGATATGGGAGACGTCGGGGCGATTGACGAGACCGGAAGCGACCATCCACCAGCCGATCGCGCCCTGCAGTACGACGAGTGCGGCCAGTGCGGCCAGGCGCCCGCCAAATCCATCCGGAATCTCCCTGCGGATCGCGAACCAGACCAGCGGCAGGATCATCGCCAGACCGATCACTCGCCCGATCACACGATGAAGATACTCCCAGAAGAAGATCGACTTGAATTCGGTTAGCGTCATGCCGCCAGCGAGGTTCAGCCTGCCTTCGGGGGTGACGCGATAGGCCTGGAACTCGGCAGCCCATTGCGCCGGATTGAGCGGAGGGATGATTCCGGAGATCGGATCCCAGCGGACCATCGAGAGGCCTGATTCGGTTAGACGGGTGATCCCGCCGACGACGACCATGATGAAAACGATCGCGGCTACCAAGACCAGCCAGCGGGCGAACGTGCGGGGTGATGCCTTCAGCATGGCCGCCCTATGCTACGCTCTTTGCTACAGCGCAACGGATGCCCATTTTCTTTTAACGTTCCCGCGCTACTGTCATGGTTATGGCAACGGTAATCGATTTCGAGACTCGGGCAGTGGCGCGGCTTCAAAAGCGCGTCGCCGAGGTTGAAGAGGCCAATCAGGACCTCATCGCCTTTGCGCGCGGACATTCCGGCGCGGTTACCTCAATCCATGCGGCGGTGCTCGCCGCGCTGGATGCGGAAGGCCTCGATCACCTTATCCATGTGGTTACGCAATTATGGCCGGATCTGCTCGGCCTCGACGCGGTTTCGATCGCGCTGATGGCAGGGGAGACAGGGCTGCGCGCTGACCTTTCCGGGATGCAGTTCGTCGATCCGCGCCTGATCGAGCGAAGCATCGCCGATATCGAGGGTATCGTTTTGCGCGCCTGTGATCGGGGCCACCCGCTATTCGGGCCGGCTGCGGACCTGATTCGGGCTGAAGCGCTCGTTCGGCTCGACAATGCACTGCCGCTGCCCTCCGGGGTATTGGTGCTCGGCCAGAGGCGCTCGCAGGGCTTCAGCACGCGGCATGGCTCCGAATTGCTGCTCTTCCTTGGCAGCGTGCTTTCGCGCATGATGGGGCGGTGGCTCTACGCATAAATTCCGCGACTGATCTCGCCGATCACCCGGCCCGCGGGCTTGCTTTGGCGTGGGCGCAGCATTTGCGGCGCGATCGGCGGCGTTCCGAACATACCATCCGCGCCTATCTCGCCACCGCGCATCGCCTGATCGATTTCCTCGGCCGGCATCGCGCGGCTTCAATCGACAAGGCCGGGCTTGCAAGCATCGATACCGCAGAGTTGCGTTCCTATCTTGCCGCCCGGCGTGGGGAGGGGATCGCCAACACGTCCGCCGCGCGCGAGCTTTCGGCGGTCCGCGGCTTTCTCGCGCATGCCGTCGAGGGTGGGGATATGCCGCGGCTGAAGGGGCCACGCGTGAAGCGGGGTGTGCCCCGTCCGATATCGCCTGGGGACGCTCTGGCGCTCGCTGAGGACGCTGCGGATTCCGCTACCCTGCCATGGGTAGCGGCGCGCGATCTTGCGGTCCTGCTGCTGCTCTACGGGGCAGGGCTGCGGGTCGGCGAGGCAATGGGGCTGACGGGCGCCGTGCTGCCGATCGGCCCGGCGATCAGCGTCACCGGCAAGCGCAGCAAGACGCGCATCGTGCCGGTCATCCAGCCCGTCGCCGATGCCATTGCTGAGTATGTCAGGCTTTGCCCGTGGCCGCAGGCTCGCGAACTGCCTTTGTTTCGCGGCGCGCGGGGCGGTGCGTTGTCGGCGGATATCGTCCGGCGGGCGGTTCGAGGGGCACGCAGGCGGCTGGGATTGCCGGAGCGGACCACGCCCCATGCGCTCCGCCACAGCTTCGCGACGCATCTGCTCGGGCGAGGCGCCGACTTGCGCTCGCTCCAGGAATTGCTTGGGCATGCCAGCCTTTCGTCGACGCAGATTTACACCGCCGTGGACGCGGCACACCTGCTCGACGTCTACCGCCATGCCCATCCGCGATCTGGGCAGGGCGAGGGCTAAACGCCCCCGGCAATTTACAGCTCTGAAACCCTTTCCGTGCATAGCTCCGGGGTACGTGTCGGAGTAGATTGTGCAGTTATCGATCAAGGACATGCGTCTGTTCGCCCCGGTTGGGGCATTATTGCTCCTGTTCGCGATCGTTCAGGGGTTCAGCCTGATTCATGCCGCGCGCGAGGCAAATTCAGTCGACGCGGAACGCACGATGGTTGCGTTGCAGGCTGCGCTTACGAGCCAGACGGATCGCATTGCGGGCATCGCCAGCGATAACGCCTATTGGGACGATGCCGCGGCGGCGGTCTATCGCATGAAACCCGACCTCGATTTTGTCCAGCGCAGCTGGGGCGATTCGACCGGCGATGGGGTCAATTACGATGGCGCGTACGTGCTCGACCCGAGCAAGCACACGCTGATCGGCCTGCGCGACGGAAGGCTAGACAACCGCCCAATAGAACGACGATTGGGTAAGGCGCTGGCGCCGCTGATCGCCAGGCCGCAGCGAATTGGCGGCGGGGTCGGCACGATCGTGGCGATCGACGGAATGCCGACACTGATCGGTCTTGCGACGATCCATCCGACTTCGAACGCCGGACAATGGAGAATGCCTGCGGCCGGGGCTTATCGCCTGCTGCTGATCAGGCGGCTCGACAATGCCCTGCTGGCGCGGATCGGGCGCGAACTGGTCATCGACGGCCTGCACGTGGCCCCTGCCGCGAACGCACCTGAAGTCGTGCCGGTGAGGGATTTCTCCGGACGCCCGATTGCGTGGCTGCAATGGAAACCGGCCAATCCCGGCATGACTGCACTTCGCCGTGCATTGCCCCCGATCGGCGTCGCGATGCTGGCGGCCATTTTGCTCACCGTGATGATCGGGCGCCAGAGCGCTCGCGCCGTCAACGAACTCGCACGGCAGGCGCTCGTCGATAGCCTGAGCAATCTTCCGAATCGTCGCGCGTTGCGGCAGGGACTGACGCGCAGGATGGCCGCCGGCGAGAATGTCGTGCTTTGCCTGCTCGATCTGGACGGGTTCAAATTCATCAACGACAATTATGGGCATAGCGTCGGGGATCGGCTGATCATCGCCTGCGCCGAAATGCTCATCGATCTGCTCGGGCGCGGGGGCTTCGTCGCGCGACTTGGTGGAGACGAATTCGCCTTCATCCAGACTGGCGATTCCGCCACGGCAAATGCCCGTTCGCTTGCCGAAAAAGTGCTGGTCCGGATGAGCCAGCCATTCCGCGTTGGCCAGCGAACCGTTCTGATCGGCGCGAGCATCGGGCTCGCAGGCAGCGATGGCGAGGCGATTGATGCTGGCGAACTGCTGCGCCGCGCCGATGTCGCCATGTATGCCGCCAAGCGGACCGGGAAAATGCGGATCTGCGCTTTTGACGGGAAGCTCGACCAGCACCAGGCGAGAATCCACCTGATCGAGAACGAGCTTAGGGCGTCGCTGGCCGCCAAGGAGTTCCGGGTGGCATATCAGCCGCTGTTCAGCGCATCGACCGGCAAGATCGGCTGCGTCGAGGCATTGATGCGCTGGTCCAGCCCCACCCTCGGGGAGATGGATCCGATTGATTTCATACCGGTTGCCGAGGAGAGCGGCCTGATCGATCCGATGGGATTGTTCATTCTTCGCAGGGCTTGCGAGGAGACGCTTGGCTGGCCCGGGATCCAGCTCGCGGTAAATGTGTCCGCGGCGCAATTGCGCAATCCCGAATTTCCGAGCCACGTCCGCCAGATCATCGATGAGACGGGCTTTCCGGCCTCGCGCCTGGAGCTCGAGATTACCGAAACCTATCTTGTCAGCGATCCCGAGACGGCGGGCAAGGTGCTTGAAGGGCTGCGCGAACTCGGCGTGAGCATCGCGCTCGACGATTTCGGCACCGGTTATGCCTCGATCGGGTTTCTCCGCCAATTTTCGTTCGACAAGCTCAAGATCGATCGTTCGCTGGTGGTCGATGCCGAAGGCAGCGAGGCTGCGCGCGCGCTTCTGCAGGCCAGTGTCGCGATGGCACGGGCCCTCAACATGGAAGTCGCGGCCGAGGGCGTCGAGACTAACGGCCAGGCCGATCTCATGCGCGTTGCGGGTTGCGACCAGCTCCAGGGCTGGTTGTTTGAGAAGGCGATGAGCGCACATGATATCGCGCGAGTGCTGGGCTTGCAGGCGATAAAACTGGATGCGCTTTCGATTGGCGAGAGTCGTGGGCCGATGAAAGCTTCAGGACTTTAGCTACAGCTTCGCCTCGATCCGTTCCCAGATCAGGGTGGGTGTGTCAGTTCCGTTGAACCGGTCGATAGCGACGATCCCGGTTGGCGAAGTGACATTAATCTCGGTGAGATAGCCCGCGATCACGTCGATGCCTACGAACAGCAATCCACGTTTCGCCAGCTCGGGACCAAGCTTTGCACAGATCTCGGCTTCGCGAGCGGTAAGCTCGGTTGGATGAGCGCTTCCGCCGGCGGCGAGGTTGGAGCGGATTTCACCATTCTTGGGAAGGCGATTGATTGCGCCGGCAGGTTCGCCATCGATGAGAACGATGCGCTTGTCGCCCTTGGAAACGTCGGGCAGGAAAGCCTGGACCATGAAGGGCTCCCGCCAGACCTGGCCGAAAAGCTCGGTAAGCGCGGCGAGATTGGCGTCGTTGCGGCCGACATGGAATACCGCCGATCCGGCATTTCCGTAGAGCGGCTTTACAACGACCTCGCCATGTTCGGCGTGGAATGCGCGCGCGTCTTCGAGGCGGCGCGTGATCAGTGTCGGCGGCATGAACTCGGCATAATCGAGCACGAACAGCTTCTCGGGCGCGTTGCGGACGGAGGCGGGATCGTTGACGACGAGAGTCTTGTGGGCAATCCGCTCGAGCAGGTGCGTGGCGGTGATATAGGCGAGGTCGAAAGGCGGATCCTGGCGCATCAGGACGACGTCGATATCGTCGGCAAGATCGATCGTGCGGGTTTCCCCGAAGCTGAAATGATCGCCCGCGACGCGCTGGAGCTTCAGCAGTTCGCGGGCCGGTGCCGTGACTCGACCATCCCGGTAGCTGAGATCGCCGGTGCTGTAATGCCACAGGCGGTGGCCGCGCGGCAAAGCGGCGAGCAAGATCGCGAAAGTCGAATCGCCGGCGATGTTGATCGTTTCGATCGGGTCCATCTGGACGGCGATGTTGAGTGTCATGACTTTTCCTTCCGTAGTCCGGCGGGCCTTATCACCCGTGCCAGACATTGGCGAGGTGCTGCGGCCAGCGTCCCGGCGCAATCAGGATGACGTCGATACGAATGTCGTCGCCGGGCCGTGCGAAGCGCGGGGCGAGAACCTCGGCGGCAGCTGCGACGCGGCGGAGGCGAAATTCATCGATTGCGAACGCCAGTTCGGCCACGTTCCCACGCGCTTTGACCTCGATGAACGCGATCATCTTGCCGCGCCGGGCGACAAGGTCGACCTCACCGACGTGCGTGCGGAGGCGCTGCCCGATGATTCGCCAGCCCTTGAGGCGGAGCCACCAGCCAGCGAGCCTTTCCGCTCGTCGACCGCGAAGCTCGGCAGCGGCGCGGTTCATTTGAAGGCAAGCGCCCTTGCGTAGAGGTCGCGTTTGTTGAGGCCGGTCGCCTTCGCTACCTCGCCGGCTGCCTTGGCGGCGGGGAGACGGGCGAGTGCGTCGACGAGCAGAGCATCGACATCGGCTTCGGCGGGTGCTGCTGCTTCGCCGGGCGGTCCTACGACGATGACGATTTCGCCTCGCGGCGGGGCATCGGCATAACGGGCGGCGAGGGTGGAGAGGGTGCCCGTCACCGCTTCCTCGTATGTTTTGCTGATCTCGCGGGTGACGGCCGCGTCGCGATCGCCAAGGCCTTCCGCGAGAGCGGCCAGCGCAGCGCCGAGTCGCGGGCCCGATTCGTAGAAGAGCAAGGTCGCCTTGATCGCGGCGACTTCGGCGATGATATCGGCGCGGGCCTTGGCCTTGGAGGGCAGGAAGCCGAGGAAGAAGAAGCGATCGGTGGGAAGCCCGGCGAGAGTCAGGGCGGCAACCGCCGCGCAGGGGCCGGGGATGGTGGTGATCGCATGGCCAGCCGCGCGGGCATCACGCACCAGCTTGTATCCGGGATCCGAGATCAAAGGCGTTCCCGCGTCGGAGACCAGCGCGATGGACTTGTGCGCGAGATCGGCGATCAGGCCGGGGCGGACCTGATCTGCATTATGATCGTGATATGGGATCATCCTGCGCTTGATGCCGATATGGTGGAGGAGCTTGGCGGTAACCCGGCTATCCTCGACCGCGATCAGATCCGCGCCAGCCAATATAGAAGCTGCGCGCGGAGACAAATCGGACAAGTTGCCGATCGGCGTCGCGACGATGTAGAGGCCGGGGGTAAGTTTTGAGTCGGCGTTTTCTATCATAGGGTGAGGATCATGGCAGAGGCATGGGCTGGGCCGCAACAAAGGCCTGGAATCTTTCGTTGGGCCGCGCTCGGCCTGATGGCGCTGCTCGCCGCCTGCCAGGCCGTGCCGCACGGCCGGGCCCCAGGCGCGGCACGACCCACCACGACTGGTTCGACGCCGCTGACATCGGCCTTGCCTGAGGATCAGGCGCGGCATCGTATCGCGTTGCTGGTGCCGATAACGGGACCCAACGCAGTGATCGGCCAGTCGATCGCCAATGCCGCCAACCTCGCGATCATCGACACCGGTGGCAAGCGATTGCGGATGACGACCTATGACACCGGCACGGGCGCAATAGGGGCGGCGCAGCGCGCGATCGCGGACGGCAACCGTTTGTTCCTCGGCCCGCTGCTTGCGGCGGACGTTCGCCAGATCGCGCCGATCGCGGGCAAGGCCGGGATCCCGATCATCAGCTTTTCAAACGACGACGAGATTGCCGGCAACGGCGTCTATGTGATGGGTTTCTCCCCTGAACAGTCGATCCGGCGCGTCGTGGGCTATGCCCGCTCGAAGGGGATTACGCGCTTCGCCGGGTTGATGCCGTCGGGGACCAACTATGGCCGCAATGCCTCGATCAACCTGATCAAGGTGACGGAGGCGTCGGGCGCGCAGGTCGTCGCGATGCAGACCTATGCCCGCGACCAGAAATCGCTTGCCGGCGCAGTTTCTGCGCTTGGAAAGGCGCAAGGCTATGACGCAGTGCTGATCGCGGACAGCGGACGCAGTGCACTTACCGCAGCGCCGCTGATCCGAAAGGGCAGCTCGCCCCAGGCCCATATCCTCGGCACCGAATTGTGGAATGCCGATGCTGCCCTGGGCGCATCACCGTCAGTGCGCGGTGCATGGTATGCGAGCGTGGCCGATGGGCTGTTCAACCAGCTCGCTGCCAAATATCGCGCCCGCTACGGGAAGGCGCCGTCGCGTTTGGCGAGCCTTGGCTACGATGCCGTCCTGCTTGCGGTGCGCATCGGCGCTGAATGGGAGGTCGGTACCGCTTTCCCGACAGCCAAGCTCGAGGACAAGGGCGGATTCTCCGGAATCGATGGAGCGTTTCGATTTGGAGGAAGCCATGTCGCGGAGCGTGCGCTCGAGGTGCAGGAGGTTGGAGGCGCTATTGTTTCAGCCGCACCCAAGGGTTTCGATTGATAGCACAGCTCTAGATAGCGATCTCGCGCAGGATTGCGTCGAGAAGCGGCCGGCCGGCAAGCGTCAGTGCGATGCGGTCGTTCGACCGGGCAAGCAGGCCTAGCGTAACGAGCCGGTCGATTGCGGCCTCGCTGGTTACGGTCTCGACGCGGCGAAGATCCAGGCCCTCTGTGAGGCGCATGCCCATCACCAGAGTCTCCGTCGCCCGCTCGCGATCGGACAGGATTTCCTCCACTTGCAGGCCATGGCCATTGCGAGCGATGGCGGCCATCCAGTTTTCTGGCTTCTTGTGGCGGACCGTCGCCATGCCGGTGCGGCGGCCATGCGCGCCGGGACCAACACCGGCATAATCCCCGTAGCGCCAATAACTGAGATTGTGGCGGCTTTCCGCGCCGGGGACGGCATGGTTGGACGTTTCATATGCCGGAAGGCCGCCAGCGGCGGTGATCGTTTGCGTGATCTCGAACAGTTCGGCCATGTGATCGGGATCGGCGGGGTGGATTTCGCCCTTCTCGACGAGCGTCGCGAAGCGCGTGCCGGGTTCGATGGTGAGCTGGTAGAGCGAGAGGTGCGTGGTACCGAGACCGAGCGCGTAATTGAGATCTGCCGTCCACTCGGCACTGGTCTGGCCCGGCAAAGCGTAGATCAGGTCGAAATTGACGCGGTCGAAATGCTTCTGCGCGGTGGCGAGCGCGGAAAGGCCTTCGGCGGTGTCGTGGGCGCGGCCGAGGAAGACGAGGGCATCGTCGTGGAAAGACTGGAGGCCGAGCGACACGCGGTTGACACCGGCTTTTGCCAGATCCGCGAATCGCGCGGCTTCGACTGAAGAGGGGTTGGCTTCGAGGGTAATCTCTATGTCGTCCGCGATTGGCCAGTGGCTCGTCGCGGCATCGATGAGCGCGGCGACGGTTGCCGGCGGCATAAGCGATGGCGTGCCGCCGCCGAAGAATATCGAGGTCAGGCGGTGATCCGGAAGCCGGGCGGCCTCATGGGCGAGATCCGCAAGCAGCGCCGCGCGCCACGCCTGCTGGTCCACGGTGTCGCGGACATGGCTGTTGAAGTCGCAGTAAGGGCATTTCGAGACGCAGAACGGCCAGTGGACATAGAGGGCGAGAGGTGGCTTCATTCCATCAGAAAACCGCCGCCACAAGCTTGGCGAAGGCGTCGGCACGGTGGCTCATTGCGTGCTTGGCGTCTGGATCCATCTCGCCGAAGGTGATGGTGTGGCCCAGCGGCTGGAACACAGGATCATAGCCGAAGCCATGGATTCCGCGCGGTGGCCAGGCGAGAAGCCCATCGACGCGGCCTTCGAAGCTTTCGACATGGCCGTCGGGCCAGGCGAGCGATAGTGCGCAGACGAAATGAGCGTCGCGACCGGCCTCGGGGCCCTCGGCGATCAACCTTTCATGGACCAGGCGCATCGCCAGGCCGAAATCCTTGTCTGGACCGGCCCAGCGCGCGGAGAAAATTCCCGGGTCGCCACCGAGCGCCTCGACGACGAGACCACTGTCGTCGGCGAGTGCCGGTAGCCCGGAGAGATCGGCGGCAGCCATCGCCTTGAGCTCGGCATTGGCGACGAAACTGGTGCCGGTCTCGGGTGGTTCCGGGAGGCCGAGAGCCGCTGCGGAGACGGGTTCGACCCCGAATGAGGCAAGCAGGGCACGGATCTCCCGGACCTTGCCCTCATTGTGGCTGGCAATCACGAGCCTGCCGGGAGCGAGCTTGCGATGAGGCATGTCCATGGGTGCCTACTATCGTCCAGTGGCGCGGAGCTGGGCCGCGAAGATGTCGTTGCAGCCGATCCGGGCGAGGCGCAGCAGGCGGAGAAGTTCCTCCTCGTCATAGGTGGCGCCCTCTGCGGTTGCCTGAACCTCGACGATGCTGCCCTTGCCGGTCAGCACGAAATTACCGTCGGTGTGCGCGCCGCTGTCCTCGATATAATCGAGGTCGAGCACCGGGGTGCCCTGGTAGATGCCGCACGAAATGGCGCCGACCTGGTCGATGATCGGATCGGAAGCGATCGCGCCGTCGGCGAGGAGCTTGTCGACGGCGATGCGAAGCGCAATCCATGCGCCCGAGATCGAGGCTGTCCGGGTGCCGCCGTCCGCCTGGAGAACGTCGCAATCGATCGTGATCTGCCGTTCGCCGAGCTTCTGCATGTCGACGACGGCGCGGATCGAGCGGCCGATGAGGCGCTGGATTTCCTGGGTGCGACCGGATTGCTTGCCCTTGGCCGCCTCGCGATTGCCGCGGGTGTGGGTGGCGCGGGGAAGCATTCCATATTCGGCGGTGACCCAGCCCTGGCCCTTGCCGCGCAGGAACGGTGGCACGCGCTCTTCAAGCGAAGCCGTCACGAGCACCTTGGTATCGCCATAGCCGATCAGGCAGCTGCCCTCGGCGTGACGGCTATAACCGGTTTCGATCGTGATCGGGCGCATCTGATCGGGGGCGCGGCCGGATGGGCGCATGGGAAATCCTTCCTGTTTCGAATATTGGCGGGCCATAGCGGGGCGAAGTGAGCGGGGGAAGGGGCGAGTTTGTTCACGAGCGACGGAATGCCGTGAGCGCTATTGGCTATCTGTCACGGCTCATCCTACATAGGCGCCATGGTCGCCACGCCAATCACCGAGCTATCGAGCCGAGCACGCGAAGTATTTCGGGTGGTGGTCGAAAATTATCTGGGCTCGGGGGCACCGGTCGGCTCGCGCACGATTTCGCGGCTTGTTGGCCTCAACCTGTCACCGGCTTCGATTCGCAATGTGATGCAGGACCTGGAAGAAGTCGGCCTTCTCGCCAGTCCCCACATCTCGGCTGGCCGGATGCCGACGGAAACCGGGCTGCGACTCTTCGTCGATGGAATGATGCAGGCAAGCGAGCCCTCCGAGGACGAGCGAAGCGCGATCGAGATGCGGCTGAGCTCGGGTGGGCCGATCGAGGACGCACTTGCCGAGGCCTCGGCGGTGCTATCCGGCCTTTCTGCCTGCGCGGGCATCGTAATGGTGCCAGCGACCGAGTTGATATTGCGGCAATTCGCGTTCGTGCCGCTCTCGCAGGACCAGGCGCTTGCGGTGCTGGTTGGCGAGGACGGCAGCGTGGAAAATCGAGTCGTGAGGCTCGCCCCCGGCACGACGCCGTCGGCGCTGGTGGAGGCCGGTAATTACGTCAGCGCTCGGTTGGCAGGCCGGACGCTCGCCGAGGCCCACGCGCTTCTCGATGCGGAAATCCGCGAAGGGCGTGCGGCTCTTGATTCGGCATCGCAGGACCTGATTGCGCGCGGGCTCGCATTGTGGACTCGCGATGGCGCATCGCGGCCGGTGCTGATCGTGCGCGGACAGGCCAACCTGATCGATGCGAGTGCAGCCGAGGATCTCGAACGTGTTCGGCAACTGCTCGACGAACTCGAGGACAAGGAAGATATCGCGCGGCTGCTGGACAGCGCGCGGACTGGTGCCGCAACCAAGGTTTTCATCGGTTCGGAGAATAAACTCTTCTCACTTTCGGGATCTTCCGTGATAGCTGCACCCTACCGTGCCGGAGGCGGGCGCGTGGTCGGCGTGGTGGGGGTTATCGGTCCTACCCGGTTGAACTATGCGCGGATCGTTCCCATGGTGGATTTCACCGCACAGACACTGACCAGGTTGATGAGATGAACGACGAAAATATCGCGCAGGGAAATGAAGCTGACTCCGGCGAGGAAATCAGCACCGAAGAGCTTGAGCTGAACCAGGATCAGGCATTCACGGCGATCCAGCTGGAAATCGACGATCTTCGCAACAAGATGCTCTACGCTCAGGCCGAGACGCAGAATGTCCGGCGCCGGCTCGAGAAGGAGAAGGCGGATGCCTCGACCTATGCATCGACCGCCTTTGCGCGCGACATGCTTTCGGTAGCGGACAATCTCGCGCGCGCGCTTTCGGCGATTCCCGCCGATCTGGCTGGGGACGAGAAGCTCAAGCCGGTGATGACCGGAATCGAAATGACCGCGCGCGAGCTGGAAAATGTTTTCCAGCGTTATGGGATCACCAAAATGGTGGCGATGGGCGAATCGCTCGATCCTAACCGTCATCAGGCGATGCTCGAGATCGAGCGCCCGGACGCGGCGCCGGGAACGATCGTCGAGGAGATGCAGTCGGGCTACATGATCAAGGATCGCCTGTTGCGGCCTGCCTTGGTCGGTGTCGCGAAGGCCCCGGCGGTTCGGGTCGATATCGAAGCCTGAACCTAATCCCAATCCCCGATGGGGAAGGGGGCATCCTCCCCGCGCATCCGCGCCAAAAATACATGTCGTACGATCTCGGCCTGCTGCTCGATGCCGTAGGCTGCGAGCGGCTTGCCGGGTTCGAGACGATATGCGTAGCGGCAGAACGGGTGGCGGTGGAGCGGCAAGTACCAGCGGCCAAGGCGCTGAGCTTGCCACACATGCGTCATTTCGTGGATGAAATGGCCCTGTAGCCCGAGATCTGCGCATCCGAAACAATCGCGATAATGTGGCGCCTCAGGATGAAACCAGAGGTCGCCATCAGGGGCGAGCGTCCAGTTGCGAGGCTGCAGAAGCCAGTATTTCCGGCGGTGAATGCGGATTCGATCATAGTCGATAGCACTGCCGAACATCGTTGCGGCGAGCTTGCGCTCGAGCTCGGTGAGTGGGCGACTCATTGCGAGCGCGTTTGAACGAGGATTCGGCGTTTAGTGATCATGCCCCGTCTCGTCGTCGGACATAGGCATGTCGTCTGCCATGCCGATCGTCTTCGCCTTGACGTCGACCTTGCTGCCGCCCTGGAAGCTGAAGCGCAGGGGAAGGTCGGTGCCCGGCTTCACCACCGGATCAATGCCGAACAACATCGCGTGGTTGCCGCCGGGCTGGAAGGCGACGGCGCCTCTGGAGGGAAGATCGACGCCGGTGAGTGCCCGCATCGTCATGATGCCGTTTTCCGTGCTGGATTCGTGGAGTTCGATCGTGGCGACACGGGGACTGGAGATCGAAACGAGACGATCCGGTGCCTCACCGCCGTGAAGTGTGAAATAGGCGGCGGCGGGCCTTCCTTCGACCCCCGCGAGCCGAACAACGACATTGCTTACTTCAACTTTTGCAATGACTTGTCCTGGATCTTGCGCCCCGCACGCAGTGACGAGGATTGTGAACATAGGGGCGAAAAGCACTGCGCGCATGGCGATCTCCAAAATTTCCGCATGCATTAAGGGCGACGGCGACTTGCAGCAACCGAAACCACCCCTATATCGCCCCCGTAACTGCAGTCTTTCGGAGATGCCTGCCGATGCGGGGGCATCTTGCTGGATTGCATTGGATATGGGGATAGGAAGGTAGAATATGGGTAAGGTTATCGGTATCGATCTCGGTACGACGAATAGCTGCGTGGCCGTCATGGAAGGCGGCAAGCCCAAGGTCATCGAGAATGCCGAAGGCGCGCGTACCACGCCGTCGATCGTTGCGTTCACCAAGGATGGCGAGCGGCTCATCGGCCAGCCGGCAAAGCGCCAGGCGGTGACGAATCCGGACAATACGGTATTCGCGGTGAAGCGCCTGATCGGCCGTCGCTACGACGATCCGATGACCAAGAAGGACATGGAACTGGTTCCGTACCAGATCGCCAAGGGTCCGAATGGCGATGCATGGGTCAATGCCGGTGGCGAGGATTATTCGCCGTCGCAGATCTCGGCGTTCATTCTTCAGAAGATGAAGGAAACCGCCGAAGCCTATCTCGGCGAGACCGTCGACCAGGCAGTGATCACGGTTCCAGCCTATTTCAACGATGCACAGCGCCAGGCAACCAAGGATGCCGGGCGTATCGCAGGCCTCGAGGTGCTTCGCATCATCAACGAGCCGACAGCGGCTGCCCTTGCCTATGGCCTCGAGAAGCAGGACGGCAAGACCATTGCTGTCTATGACCTTGGCGGCGGCACGTTCGACATTTCCGTGCTTGAAATCGGCGACGGCGTGTTCGAGGTGAAGTCGACCAACGGCGACACCTTCCTCGGCGGCGAGGATTTCGACGCCAAGATCGTCCAGTATCTGGCTGACGAGTTCAAGAAGAGCGACGGCATCGACCTGCGCGGCGATCGGCTTGCGCTCCAGCGTCTCAAGGAAGCTGCAGAAAAGGCGAAGATCGAGCTTTCCTCCGCTCAGTCCACCGACATCAACCTGCCGTTTATCACGGCGGATGCGACGGGTCCGAAGCATCTCGTCAAGACGATCACGCGCACCGACCTCGAGAAGCTGGTCGAGGAACTGATCCAGCGCACGATGGAGCCATGCCGCAAGGCGCTTGCCGATGCCGGCATGAAGACCAGCGACATTGATGAGGTCGTCCTCGTCGGCGGCATGACCCGCATGCCGAAGGTCCGCGAAGCCGTGAAGGCCTTCTTCGGGCGTGAGCCGCACACGGGCGTTAACCCCGACGAAGTCGTCGCAATCGGCGCTGCCGTCCAGGCGGGCGTGCTTCAGGGCGACGTCAAGGATGTGCTGCTGCTCGACGTTACCCCGCTGTCGCTGGGCATCGAGACGCTGGGTGGCGTGTTCACCCGCATGATCGATCGCAACACGACGATCCCGACCAAGAAGAGCCAGGTTTTCTCCACCGCTGACGATAATCAGAATGCGGTGACGATCCGGGTCTTCCAGGGCGAGCGCGAAATGGCCGCCGACAATAAGGCTCTTGGCCAGTTCGACCTGATCGGCATCCCGCCGGCGCCGCGCGGCGTGCCGCAGATCGAAGTCACGTTCGACATCGATGCCAACGGCCTCGTCAACGTGTCCGCCAAGGACAAGGGCACCGGTAAGGAGCAGCAGATCAAGATCCAGGCTTCCGGTGGCTTGAGCGACACCGACATCGACCAGATGGTCAAGGATGCCGAGCGTTTCGCTGAAGAGGACAAGAAGCGTCGGGCAGCGGCCGAGGCGAAGAACAACTCCGAGAGCCTGATCCATACGACCGAGCGCCAGCTCCAGGAGCATGGCGATAAGGTCGATGCTGAGCTTAAGGCGGAAATCGAAGCTGCGATCGCCGAGAATCGCGCGGCTGTCGAAAGCAACGATGCCGAGGCGATGATCGCCAAGTCGTCCGCGCTGGCGCAGGTCGCGATGAAGCTTGGTCAGGCAATCTACGAGAAGGAGCAGGCTGCCGCCGCTTCGCCGGGCGCGGAAGCTCCTGCGCAAGGTGAGGATGTGGTCGATGCCGAGTTCTCGGAAGTGGACGAAAACAAGGCGTAAAGGTCAAACGGTTCTCGACTTCGTTCGAACTGGCCGGATCGGGGAATGCTGTTCCTCCACCGTGCCGTTCGAGCGAAGCCGAGTAACGCGTTTCCCTTGGGGGGCTGAATGAGCGTCGACGTCGATTTTTACGAAATGCTGGGCGTTCAGCGCACTGCGGACGACAAGACGATCAAGTCGTCATACCGCAGGCTCGCCATGCAATTTCATCCGGATAAAAATCCGGGTTGCGCCGATTCCGAAGCGCGTTTCAAGGCGATCAGCGAGGCTTATGATTGCCTCAAGGATCCCCAGAAGCGCGCGGCCTATGATCGCTTCGGCAAGGCCGCGTTCCAGAATGGCGGATTCGGCAATGGCGGGCAGGGTGGCGGACAAGGCTTCGAAGGCTTTTCGGACATCTTCGAGAATATCTTCGGCGAGTTCATGGGCGGAGGCGGCCGTGGTGGCCGTCGCGGTGGTGTCCAGCGTGGCGCCGACCTGCGTTACGATCTGGAAATATCGCTCGAAGAAGCGTTTGCCGGCAAGGAATCGGTCATCCTGTTCGACGTCTCGGCACGTTGCGACAGTTGCAGCGGTGTCGGCGCCAAGCCGGGCACTGGCGCCAAGACCTGCGGCACCTGCGGCGGCCAGGGCAATGTACGCGCGCAACAGGGCTTCTTCGTCGTCGAACGGACCTGCCCGGCCTGTCACGGCCGGGGCGAGGTGATCAGTGATCCCTGCGACGATTGCGGCGGCGAAGGCCGTGTAGAACGCGAGCGTTCGCTCAACGTCCGCATTCCGGCAGGCGTGGACGACGGCACGCGGATCCGCCTGTCAAACGAGGGCGAGGCGGGGCCGCGCGGCGGGCCGCCGGGCGATCTCTACATCTTCATTCATGTCGCGCGGCATCCGCTATTTCAACGAGAGGGCAACAACCTGTTCGCCCGCGCACCGATCAGCTTCGTTGTCGCGGCATTGGGCGGAGCAATCCAGATTCCCGGGATCGACGGCAAGCCGATCGAATTGAAGATCTCGCCGGGCCTGCAATCCGGTACGCAGCTGCGCCAGCGCGGTTCGGGCATGCCGGTACTCAATGGTCGCGGTGCAGGCGATCTCGTCGTCCAGATCGACGTCGAGACGCCGACCAAGCTGAGTGCGCGCCAGCGCGAATTGCTTGAGGAATTGCGTACGCTGGAGGCCGGGGAGAAAGCCGGGCAGAGCGAGGGCTTCTTCGACAAGCTCAAGGATATCTGGAACAGTTGAGCCTTCGTTCCGGCGGCGGCCGGACTGATCCTGGCTCCGCATAATAAAACAGGCGCCCGACCTCTCCCGGTCAGGCGCCTGTTCGCTATTTTCTCCTTGGGTTCCCTCTTGCCGAACCCTGGCCAATCCTCCTGCAATCTATCCGCGCATGCGCGGCGATCGCATGGCGCGGATGGAGATCACATGGTCAGGATCATACCGATGACCAGCATCTGGGTTGCAAACGTGACCACGAAGGTGCTCGCTTCCTCAAACGTACTCATGTCCCATACTCCTTCCCCGGGGTTGTCCCGGCTGCACATCAACTTTGTGCACTGCAGTATTTGTCTATCGGAACGCTTGAGCGCAATTCGAAAACGGTTTGCAGCAGTTGCAATAAGTGCAACTGCTTTACGGATCGGCAAATAAGCAAAATTTATTCAGGTTTTTCCGTAGCATTGTCATGTGAATGTCATGGAAGCGGAAACTGACCCGACGTCACCGCGACGTTGCAGGTTAGCGGCTGCAATAGACTATTCGTGCCGAATTTTTGCGGGAGCGAATGGAGAGTCTAGCCGAATACGCGCTCGAAGATCGTGTCGACATGCTTCAGATGATAGCCAAGGTCGAACTTTTCCTCGAGTTCGGTGGCGGTGATCGCCGCGGCAACCTGGGGATCGGCCTTGAGCAGCTCGAGCAGCGAAAGCTGGCCGTCCGATTCCCAAACCTTCATTGCGTTGCGCTGGACGAGGCGATAGGCATCCTCGCGACTGATTCCGGCCTGGGTCAGTGCCAGCAACACGCGCTGCGAATGGACGAGGCCGCCCATCTTGTTGAGATTCTTTTCCATCCGCTCCGGATAGATCAACAGCTTGTCGATCACGCCGGTGAGGCGAGCCAGCGCGAAATCGAGCGTGATGGTGGCATCGGGGCCGATATAGCGCTCGACCGAGGAATGGCTGATGTCGCGCTCATGCCATAGCGCCACGTTTTCGAGCGCTGGGGTGACGTAGCCACGCACCATTCGCGCAAGACCAGTGAGATTCTCGGTGAGCACCGGGTTCCGCTTGTGCGGCATCGCGGACGAGCCCTTTTGGCCTGGGGAAAAATATTCCTCGGCTTCGAGCACTTCAGTGCGCTGGAGATGGCGGATCTCGGTGGCGAGGCGCTCGATCGAAGAGGCAATCACGCCCAGAGTCGCGAAATACATCGCGTGGCGATCGCGCGGGATGACCTGCGTCGATACGGGCTCGATTTCCAGCCCGAGCTTCTCGGCGACATGCGCTTCGACTCGCGGATCGATATTGGCGAAAGTGCCAACCGCACCGGAGATCGCGCAGGTGGCGATGTCCCGGCGCGCGGCGATGAGCCGCTCGCGATTGCGCGCGAATTCGGCATAGGCCTGGGCGAGCTTGAGCCCGAAGGTGACCGGCTCGGCATGAATGCCGTGGCTGCGGCCGATCGTCGGGGTCATCTTGTGCTCATGGGCGCGACGCTTGAGGACTTCGAGCAGGCGATCGAGATCGGCGAGCAGGATGTCCGTCGCACGGGCGAGCTGGACCGACAGGCAGGTGTCGAGCACGTCGGAACTGGTCATGCCCTGGTGCATGAAACGCGCGGGATCGCCAACATGCTCGGCGACGTTGGTGAGGAAGGCGATGACGTCGTGCTTCACCTCGGCTTCGATCGCATCGATTCGTTCGACATCGAATGCGCCCTTTGCCCAGATTGCGGCGGCGGCTTCCTTCGGTACGACACCAAGCTCGGCAAGTGCGTCGGTGGCATGTGCCTCGATCTCGAACCAGATGCGAAACTTCGACTCGGGTTCCCAGATGGCAACCATTTCAGGCCGCGAATAGCGGGGGATCATGTGCGTTTCCTCGTGATCGGTGATTGCGGGCGCGGGTAGCAGAGCGGCCCGGCGGGGGCAATGTGGCGTCTAGATCAGCCCTTGCGACCTGAGGCTGCTGTGGCCGCTGGCGCCGATGATGATGTGATCATGCACCGTGATCCCGAACGGCTTGCCCGCGAGCACGATCTCGCGGGTCAGTTCGATGTCCTGGCGGCTTGGCGAGGGATCGCCCGAGGGATGGTTGTGAACTAGGATTAGCGAGGCGGAGCCGAGATCGAGTGCGCGGCGAATGACTTCGCGCACGTGGATCGCGGCCTGGTCGATCGAGCCCTCGCTGATCAATTCGTCGCGGATCAGGTAGTTCTTGCCGTTGAGATGGAGGACACGGACTCTCTCGACCGAGCGGTGCGCCATATCGGCGCGGAGATAATCGAGCAGGGCCTGCCAGCTCGAAAGAATCGGGCGATCAAGGACTTCGGACTTCAGCAGGCGCAAGGCCGCGGCCTCTGCAATCTTGATCGCGCAAGCGGCCCGTTCGCTGAGCCCGGCACGCTTGAGCGTCTCGCCGTCCGCGGACAGCAATGGGCCAATTCCACCGAATTCCTTGATGAAACGCCGCGCCATCGGCTTGGTATCGATCCGTGGAATCGTCAGCGTCAGCAGGAATTCGACCAGTTCATGATCGAGCAAGGCATCTGGGCCCTGAAGCAATCGTGTCCGGAGCCGTTCGCGATGGCCGCTTGGATCATCGACTTCTTCGGTTCCATCTTCGTTCATGCTTCATGAAGTAGGCCAGCAAGATGCTGTTTTGAAGTGGAAATCATGACATTGTTATTTTCGGGGAAAAGAGCGGCTATTTCCGCGCCGTCCGAACTGCTCTAGGCACGGAGTCTTGATGTCGCGCAGGTTCCTGATCCTTTTGCTCGTGATCGCGCTGCTCGCCATCGGTGGTATCGTCGCATGGAGCGTGCGCGAGCCGATCGCGCGTAATTTCATCGATCATGCGCTTGCCCGGCGGGGGATCGAGGCGCGTTACAAAATTGTCGAACTCGGATTTCGACGGCAGCGGCTTGAGGATATTGTCCTTGGCGATCCGAATTCGCCGGATCTTGTCGCACGATCGGCGGAGATTTCGTTCGGATTATCGGGCGTGTCGCCATCGATTCGGCGGATCAGCGCGGATGGCGTGCGTCTCAGGGCCCGTATCGCCGATGGAAAATTGCATCTCGGCGTGGTCGATCGCCTGCTGCCGGCGCCCTCGAACGAACCATTTCACTTGCCCGACATCGACCTGACGCTCAGCGATTCGCGAATCAGGCTCGCGACCGATGCGGGGTCGATCGGGATTGCGCTTGAGGGCAGCGGCAATCTCGTCGACGGGTTCACCGGGCGCATGGCTGCGGTTGCCCGGAACCTGGTGACGAACGCCTGTCGCGTCCACCTTGTGGTGGCGCGTGTCAACCTCGTGATCGAGGATCGCAGGCCGGCGCTTGACGGGCCCCTGCGCGCTGCGCGCGTCGCATGTGGCGAGACGGTGGTCGAACGGCCGGCGGGAACTGTGGACCTCGCGCTTTCGGAAGCGTTCGATCGATGGAATGGCGGTGCGATGTTTGCGACGGGGCGAATCGCAAGCGGCCCGCTGGGATTGGCATCGCTACGCGGCCGGCTTGGATTTTCGGGCAATGCGATGAGAAGCAACGCCAAGCTGCAGCTCAGCGTGCGAGACGTAACTGCGGGCAATTGGGCCGCCGCGTTGCAGGTCGCATCCGGAACGCCCGTTGCGCCGCTTGCAGTGGCGCTGCACCGGGCTGCCGTCGACGCGCTCGCTGCTGCAGACATCGATGCCGAGGCGCATTACGACCATGGTGCGGTGAGCGTCACGCCGTTGCGTATCCATAGCCGGAGCGGTGCGCTGTTCGTGATGCGAGGCGGTGGCATCGGCTGGAGCAAGGCTGGCGGTGGATTGCTGCTCGATGGCGAATGGTCGCTCGTTGGTGGCGGCTTTCCCGAGATCGGCGCGCGGATGCGGCGCGGGAGCAACGGATTGGAGGGCGTGATCGATGTGGCGCCTTTTGCTGACGGCGGCTCGCGGCTGCAGCTCGATCAGGTGCGCTTCGGCGAGGGCCGACTGACCACGCGGATTCAGCTCGACGGACCGCTTGGTGACGGACGTGTCCAAGGGATGGCGATCGCGATTGATGGCCGGACGGCGCGAAACGGGAGCATGTTGCTCAACCCCGAATGCAGCCCTCTGCAATTTACGAGCCTTGCGACCGGCGGCGTTCGACTTGGACCGACTCGCCTACAATTATGTCCGCTCGGCCCGGCGCTGTTTGCTCGCGATGCGAGTGGCCGCCTTTCCGGCGGAGTGCGAATCGCCAACGTCGCGTTGCGCGGGACAAGCGGTGCTTCGCCACTTGGCATTGCGATTGGCCAATTCCAGGCGATGATCGCGCAGCCCGGCTTTACCGTCGATCGGTTGGCGGTGAGGCTGGGGCTTCCCAACGACCAGACCCGCCTCGATATCGCGCAGCTGGGAGGGGCGTTGTCTCCGGCGGGCATGGTGGGGCGGTTCAATGGCGCCGCCGGAAAGATCGGCCCGGTTCCGCTGCTGATCTCTGGCGGCGAGGGCAGCTGGGAATTGCGCAACTCGGTGCTTGGGCTGAAGGGCGGCCTGATCCTCGACGATGCGCAGGCCGAGCCTCGCTTTCATCGCCTCGTCAGCAAGGATTTCACGCTCGACCTTCGCAATGGCAAGATATTGGCGGGGGGAAGCCTCCACTTGCCCGATAATGCGGCGAAGGTGGCGCAGGTCCGGATAACGCATGATCTTGGCAAGGGAACCGGCCTGGCCATGCTCGATGTGCCCGGAATCGGCTTTGGAGCCATGCTACAGCCTGAAAACCTGACGCGGCTAGCACTTGGGGTGGTCGCCAATGTCAGCGGCTCTGTGGAGGGGCAGGGGCGGATCTACTGGGACGGGCAGGGGGTGAGGAGCGACGGCGACTTCGAGACCAAGGGCCTCGATCTTGCAGCGGCGTTCGGACCTGTCACGGGACTGGCGGGGAGGATCCATTTCTCCGACCTGCTCGCGCTTGAGACGCCGCCGGGGCAAGTCGTGACGCTGGGTTCGGTCAATCCCGGCGTTGCTGTCCAGAATGGCGTGATTCGCTATCAGTTGCTTCGCGACCAGATGATGCGGATCGAGGGTGGCGGCTGGCCATTTTCGGGAGGGCAGCTGATGCTCGAACCGACGCTGCTCGATTTCGGCAGGCCAATTGCGCGCAACCTGACCTTCCGTGTCGAGGAAATGGATGCGGCGCTGTTTGTCGAGCAGTTCGATTTCCGCAATATCGCGGTTACCGGAACGTTCGACGGCGTGCTGCCGATGATCTTCGATGCCCAGGGCGGGCGAATCGAGCGGGGCCGCCTGGTCGTGCGGAAAGGTGGCGGGACGCTGGCCTACGTCGGCGAACTCAGCAACGAAAAGCTCGGGCGATTCGCGGGCATGGCGTTCGATGCCCTCAAGTCGATCAAATATGACAATCTGGCGATCGAACTCGATGGCGCGCTGGATGGCGAGATTGTCAGCCGGGTCATCTTCGCGGGCACCAACAAGGCTCCGTTGGGCAAGGAGAAGAACGGCCTGATGGGCCAGCTCACCGGGCTCCCGTTCCATTTCAACATCAAGATCACCGCGCCGTTCCGCTCGCTGATCAATTCGGCGCAGAGCATCAATGATCCGAAGGGCCTGGTCAGCGATGCGATCGCTCGCCAGCACGCCGCGGAACAGGCTCAGGATCCACCAGCCAAGGCGCCGCCCGTTCAGACTAAGGAAAGCGAGAAAGTTCGATGAAGGACACGATATTGACGACGGGCAGATCCGATGCGAGGCCAATGGCCATGAACAGGATCATCATCGCCATCGGTCTGGCATTCGGGATTTCGGGCTGCATTCAGGTGCGGGCGCCAGAAAAACCGATCGAGATCAATCTCAACGTCAATATCCGGCAGGAGGTCGTGGTCAGCCTCCGAGACGACGTGAAGAAACTCGACCAGCAATTTCCGGGAGTATTCTGATGAAGACGGCTGCGAAAATCATGATCGGGAGCGCCTTGCTGGCGCTGGCAGGGATCGCAATCGCGCAGGAAGCTCCGGCATTGACGCAAGCGCGCGCGGCAGGTGTGGTGGGCGAGCAGCTTGATGGCTATCTCGGTTTCGCGAAGGCGCCGTCCGCTGACGCGAAGGCCGCGGTGGATGCGACCAATATCAAGCGCCGGGCGATCTATACCGACCTTGCGGCCAAGAAAAATGCGACCGTCCAGGAGGTTGCGACTGCGCGCGGCTGCGAACAGCTCGCCACTCGCGTGAAGCAGGGCGAAGCCTATGGCATCAATGGTACATGGGCGACCAAGGGTGCCGCGCCGATCACGCTGCCTGCGGTTTGCGGGTAATCGGCCACCGGCTGTCAAACAACTTTGGCCCTGAACACTTCCAGGCCGAAAAGACGAAAACCGGCGATGCCGCATCGCCGCATCCAGTTGACTTGCAGCATCGCCCTTCCTAAAGGGGCCTCGCCTTGGCGGGGTCGCTCGCCGCCATGATCGCGCGCGTTCGGAAGGATCAGTGCGGACATGAACGGAGACGAACCCGGGCAAGACCCGACCGACGCAGATGATAAGCGCCTCGTTTCGCTCGATGAGCGACTGAAGGCAGCGCATCACGCTGAGAAGGTCAGGACGGAAAGCAAGCAGAAGAAGCCTGACAAGGGATATTCCCAGGGCAATCGCGTGCTTTCCGAACTGATTGCGGGGATTGCCGGCGGTGCGTTGATCGGCTGGGTCCTTGACCGTCTGCTGGGAACGCAGCCCTTGCTCCTGTTGGTGATGCTATTCCTCGGAATCGGTGTCGCCTTCCGGAACATCATCAGGATTTCGAACGAGCGCCCGGAGTGATCCGGACGCTTTTTGGCATAAGCTAGGGGGCCCGAAGCGCGTGGCAGGCAAGATCGATCCGATGCATCAGTTCCTGATCGAGCCGTTGTTCGGCACGCAGGACTGGGCGCTCGCCGGGCACAATGTCGCGTTCACGAACAGCGCCTTGTGGATGGTGCTGACGCTGGCCGCGATGTGGGTGTTCATGCTTGGCGGCATGAAGGGTGCTCTCGTCCCCGGCCGCTGGCAGGTCGCCGTCGAAGGCTTCACCGGCTTCATCACCGACATGATGCACACCAACATCGGTCCGAAGGGCAAGGCGTTCACGCCATATGTCTTCTCGCTGTTCATGTTCATCCTGATCGCCAATCTCCTTGGCATGCTGCCGCTCGGCATCATCGGCATCCACCCATTCACCGTGACCAGCCACCTGACCGTGACCGGCATTCTCGCCATCGTCAGTTTCTCGATCGTGCTCGTCGTCGGTTTCTGGAAGCACGGCTTTCACTTCTTCTCGCTGTTCGTGCCCCACGGCACGCCGCTGCCGATGATTCCGCTGATCTTCCTGATCGAGCTGTTCTCATTCATGATCCGTCCGTTCAGCCTTGGTCTCCGACTGTTCGTCGCGATGACCGCAGGACATATCCTGCTCAAGGTGCTGGCGGGTTTCGTGATCAACGGCCTCAACGCCGGACCCGGCATCGCCGCGATCGTCAGCCTGCCAAGTTTCGTGCTGATGATCGGCATCACCCTGCTCGAAATGCTGGTATGCGCGATCCAAGCCTATGTTTTTGCACTGCTCACGTCGTTGTACCTCAACGATGCGATCAACCTGCACTGAGTTTTACCCCCGTAATTTCCGCAACCCGAATTTGATTTCGAAAGAAGGAGTTTTAAAATGGATCCAGCAGCCGCGAAGCTCATCGGTGCCGGTCTCGCCGCGATCGGCGTTGGCCTTGCCGCCCTTGGCGTCGGTAATGTCTTCGGCTCGTTCCTCGAGAGCGCGCTCCGCAATCCGGCAGCCGCCGATGGCCAGCAGGGCCGCCTCTTCATCGGCTTCGCCGCCGCCGAGCTTCTCGGCCTGCTGGCGTTCGTCGTTGCGATGATCCTGCTGTTCGTCGCGTAAATCATATCGTTCGTTCGGGCTGAGCAGCGCTTGGCCCGAACGGCTGTTATCGAGCATATCACATGCCTCAGATCGCCCAGATCGTTTCAACCTACGCGTCGCAGATCTTCTGGCTGCTGATCGTCTTCGGCCTGATTTATTTCGGGATCGGCAAGGCGATGCTGCCCAAGGTCGCCGGCACGGTGGAAGCCCGTGATCGCAAGATCGCCGACGATCTGGCGGAAGCCGAGCGCGCCCGCGCTCGCGCGGACGAGATCGAGGCCGCTTATCGCGCCAGGATCGCCGAAGCGCGGACCGCGGCGTTGAAGGCTGCCCAGAACGCAAAGGTGGCTTCGGCCGCCGATGCCGAAGTTCGTGTCAAGGCGGCGGATGCCGACCTTGCCGCGCAGGCTGCCAAGGCCGAGGCCGAGCTTGCCACCGCGCAGGCGAAGGCGCTCGCAGGAATTGAAGAGGTTGCCGTTGAAGCCGCCCAGGATATCGTCGCCCGGATTTCCGGTCGCACGGTAGAAAAGGCTGCTGCCACCGGTGCCGTGAAGTCCGTGCTGGCGAATGGCTGAGGACATGCAGGCAATGAATACATCCACCAACGCCACCGTCGAACAGCCCGCCACGGCTGAACATCATGTCGATCCGACCGCGCTTGGTCTCAATGCCACTGCGTGGGTCGCACTCGCGATGATCGTCGTGATCGCGCTGATGCTCTGGAAGAAGGTTCCTGGAGTCATCGGTTCGGCGCTCGACAAGAAGATTGCATCGATCAAGGCGCAACTCGACGAGGCAGCCACGCTGCGGGCCGAAGCCGAAGGGCTGAAGCGCGAATATGAGGCAAAATCGGCTGCCGCCGCACGCGAGGCGGAGGAAATGCTCACCCACGCGCGCGAGGAAGCAGAGGGCATTGTTGCCAAGGCGAAGACTGATGCCAGCGCGTTGATCGAACGCCGGGCACGCATGGCCCAGGACAAGCTTGCTGCAGCGGAACGGGCTGCGATTGCGGAAATCCGTGCCAAGGTTGCTTCGGCTGCGACTGCTGCTGCTGCAGCGTTGATCGAGGCCGGGCATGACAAGGCGGCTGACAAGCCGATTGTCGACCAGGCGATTGCGAGCATTGGTGCCGCTGCGCGCTTGAACTAAGGTCGTCGCAAAATCCCAGCCTTCGCTGGGATGACGATAAAGCTGAGGGCCTTGCCGTTATCCCACGATCCAAGATCCCCGTGAGAGCGGGGATTTTTTTGTGTTCTGGTCACTTGGTGAGTCCAGGGAGTCAGGCGCCGATGATCATCCGGCTGCGCTTGCCGAGAACATATTGGCCCGCGCTGATTATTGCAGTCGAGACCAGCACGATCATCGTCATGAACAGCAGCATGCCTGCGAGGCTTGGCGGGAATGGCGCGCTTGGATCGACGAGCGCACCCGTCGTCACGCGCGCGTATAATACGCCGAACGAAGTTATGATGTATCCATGGACGAAGTAGATCGCAAAGCTGATCTCGGCGTGTTGATTTGCGTTGAGAAGTGACCCGGGAGAGGTATAAATTTTCACTGAGAATTGACCCATGTTTTCCTCCCCCCTGGCTGGCAGTCGGGGGGTATCGGAGTGATCTACATGGACTTACTCAGTGTGATCCGTCGCTGGCATTTCAGGCAGCACGTCCCCATTCGCGAGATCAAGCGGCGGACGGGGTTGTCGCGGAATACG
>CANJQJ010000037.1 GCA_947476425.1 Sphingomonadaceae bacterium
CGGCACTTGATCGAAAACCTGTTCGCCAAAATCAAGGACTGGCGGCGCATTCACACCCGATATGATCGCTGCGCCCACACCTTCATGTCCGCCATCGCAATCGCCGCTACCGTCATCTTCTGGTTGTGATCAATGAGTCCTGACCCTAACTCACATCAACGTTTCGGGGAGAGACAGGATGACCGTCAAGGCCGATGCCAGGCTGAACGCGGAACGTCGTTTCTATTCGGGTATGGCGATCTTCATGATCCTGATCGTGCTGATCGGGTTCGGGCCGAGTTTCTATTTGCGTGGCCTTGTCCATGTGCCGCGCCCCAATCCAACCCTATCGCCACTCGTCATGCTGCACGGCGCGATGTTTACGATCTGGATGCTGATCTTCCTGGCGCAGGTCGGGCTGGTCGCCGCCGGCCGCCGCGATGTTCACATGAAGCTTGGCGTAGTGGGAATTGGGCTCGCGGTGGCGTTGATCCCGCTTATGTATTTCACCGCCGTCGGCCAGGTTGCGCGCGCCAACCAGCCGCCTTTCGCGACGCCCATTGCCTGGACCGCGGTTCCGCTCTTCGACATCCCCGTATTTGCGCTGCTAATCTGGCTCGGCTGGCGTTATCGCCGCGTTGCACAGGCGCATAAGCGGCTGATGCTCTGCGCCGCGCTGATCATGATGGATCCTGCGATCGGACGTTTTCCGCTACCGCCCTCATTTGCGATGCAATGCGCCTTGAGCGCGCTAGCCTGGGCGACGTTCGTGCCTCTGTTTATGTGGGATCGGAAGACTCTCGGTAAATTGCATTGGGCTACGAAAACCGGGGCACTGCTGTTTGCGACCGGACTTGTCATACGGATGTTTGCGCTCGCAAGCCCCGCCTGGGCGGCCTTCGCGATGCATTTGCCAGGGGTTTAGGCAACCCCCTCCCCGATCGGGAAGGGGGAGGTCGTTCAGGCAAAGACTTCGTCGAACAGCGCGCGCATCGCGGCCCAGGAACGCGTGTCCGCATTGGCGTCATAGCGCAGGAAATGGGGCATACCCATCTTGTCGGCATCCGGATTTGTGAAGCTGTGAACTACGCCGCCGTAGAGATGCATCTGCCAATCGACGCCGCCGTCGCGCATCTCGGTTTCGAAACCGGTACGTTGCGCTGCATCCACGCCGGGATCGTCCGCACCGATGCAAACCAGCACCTTGCCCTTGATGTTCCGGGCATCGTCGGGGAGGTTTGTCGTCAAGCCGCTGTGGAAGCCGATTGCGGCGCGGATCTCAGCACCGCTGCGCGCCAGTTCCAGTGACATCGTTCCCCCGAAGCAATAGCCGATTGCGGCGATGCGTGCAGGATCGACACCCGGTTGCGCCAGCAGCGCATCCATGCCGCCCTGCGCGCGAGCGCGGACGCGCAGCGGTTCCGCCATCAAGGCGCCGACGGTTGACATCACGCTCTCCATGCCATCGAGCAGATGGCCTTCACCGTGAAGATCGCAGGCCAGCGCGACATAGCCGAGTTCGGCCAGGCGTTCGGCTCGCTTCTTGGCGTTCTCACTGAGCCCGGGCGCTTCCGGAAATACCAGAATGCCGGGGCTGGTGCCTGTCACGGCATCCTTGCGGTAGAGGTGGCTGTGCATCGAAAGGCCATCGGCCTGGTAGACCAGAATCTCGTGGTGCATCCTCATTCTCCCTTGGCGACAGCGATGCCATGAAAAAAGCCGCCCCGGCAATGGCCGGAGCGGCTTAGTTCGATAATTCCGTGGAAGACTATTATTGCGCCCGGGGGGCTGCCGCGCTCGGATTTGTTGGCAGTCCGCCCATCTGGGTCACCATCTTGATATAGGCATCGAGATAGGCGAGAACGATCACTTGGCCGATATCGGTATCCTGGTAGCCGCCGCCGCCGACCTCGCTGTTTGCGATACCAGGCCATGCTCTTTCCAACGCTCCCGAATATACGGTTACGGGTGGTGCCACATGGACCCCGCCACTGGATGGCGGCGGCTTGACGGGTCTGGTCCACGCCGACTTCCGCTACCAGTCGAAGATCAATACCGGATCGGATCTTCTCCCCGAAAAGGCGCAATCCGAAGTGTTGACGATCAACGCGCGACTTGGAATTGCGGGGACGGAAAAGCGCTGGAGCCTTGAATTCTGGGCGCAGAACCTGCTCGATAAAAAATACCGCCAGATAGTTGCGGGAGCTCCGATCCAGGGCTCGGGTTCGATCGCGTCACTGCTGACAAACCCTGGCGTCAACGCGACGGCGGACAGCCTGTTCATCGTCTTCCCAGCTGAACCGCGAACCTATGGCCTGACGGTACGAACGAAATTCTGATCTATCGCCGTCTCTCCCGCGGGAGGGACGGCATTCAGGCCGCTGCTGCTCGCGCAGGTTCGCCAGCTGCCGCTTCCAGCAAACGACGCTCAAGCGACTTGAGCCGCGCAGGCGCAATCACCTTGTCGCCGATCAGGTCGGTCAAATAGAAAACGTCGACGGCGCGTTCGCCGTAGGTGGCTATGTGCGCTGAGTGAATCGTGACTTTCGACTGGAACAGCGCATGGGCAAGCGCATTGAGCAGCGCCGGTCGGTCGCGGGCATTGACTTCGACCACGGTGTAGCGGTTCGATGCCTTGTTATCGATCAGCACGTTGGGTTCGATATCGAACGCATCAGCGCGCGTTCGTGAGGGCGGCTTGGCGTTGAGGCGGTCAGCAAGTCGAGACCGATTGGCCAGCGCATCCTCGATTGCGTGCGCCAGGCGCTTGAGGCGATCGGTTTCGTCGAACGGCCGGCCGAATGGATCCTGGACGAGGAAATTGTCGATCGCCATGCCATCGCGCGTGTTGTGGATGCGCGCGTCGATGATGCTTGCGCCGGCAAGATGGATTGCGCCCGCGATACGATAGAAAAGTCCGGGGTGATCGGCGGTATAGATTGTCACGAGCGTGGCGCCGCGCTCGGGATTGGCGATTGCGTCGATCGCTAGCTGCTTGCCCGACGCATCGGCGTCGGCAATCAAGCGCGCATTATTCTCGAGAATATCGCCGGCTTCGGCGACCCAATAGGGATCGGGAAGCCGCTTGCGGTAGCGATCGAACTCGGGTGCGGACCAGCCCAGTTGTTTGCTCAGGTCGCGCTGTTTCGCCTCGATCCGCTCATGACGACCGCGTTGCTTGTGACCAAGGCGCAGAACTTCCTCGGCGGCATCATACAGATCGGTGAGCAACTGCCGCTTCCACCCGTTCCAGACGCCCGGACCCACTGCCCGGATATCGACGACGGTCAGTACGAGAAGCAGGCGCAATCGCTCCGGGCTTTGCACGCGCTCCGCAAAATCGAGGATCGTCTTGAAATCGGAAAGATCACGGCGGAAAGCTGTGTCGGACATCAGCAAATGCCAACGTACCAGCCACGCGACCATTTCGGTTTCCGCCGGCGTCATGCCGAAGCGCGGGCAAAGCTTCTCCGCGACCTCGGCGCCGAGAACGCTATGGTCTCCGCCACGTCCTTTGGCGATGTCGTGAAGCAGCACTGCAACATACATCACCCGCCGGGAGACGATCTGCTGGGTGATGATCGAGCTATGCGGATGATCCTCCCTCAGCTCGCCCTTCTCGATTGCCGAGAGCAGCCCGATCGCTCGGATCGAATGCTCATCAACGGTATAATGATGGTACATGTCGAATTGCATCTGTGCCACGACACGGCCGAAATCGGGCACGAAGCGACCGAATACTGCTGCCTCGTTCATCCATCGGAGCACGCGCTCCGGATCGCGCGGCGAACTCAATACGCCAAGAAAAAGCTGGTTGGCCCGGGGATCGTTGCGGATGCGATTGTCGATCAAGCCAGCATCACGCGCAGCGGATCGCATCGCGAGCGGATGAATTTCGACTTCGTGGAGATCGGCGAGAGCAAATATCTCGATCAGCCGCGTTGGATCTTCCTTGAAGAAATTTTCGTGCGGGAGCGTCAGTCGGCCCCGATCAAGCATGAAACCCTTGAGATTTTTCGGCTTGCGCTTGAGCTGAGGCAGACCGAAGCGACGGCCGCGCGCGGCGAATGTTTCGTCGAGATGCGCAAGGAAGACACCCGTCAGATCCCCGACCTGTTTTGCTGTCAGGAAATAATGCTGCATGAAGCGCTCGACCGCCGTCTTGCCGGGCCGATCGGCATAGCGCAGCCGCGTCGCGACCTCGCGCTGGACGTCGAACGTCAACCGCTCCTCGGCGCGGCCGGTTGCGATATGGAGGTGGCAACGCACCGCCCAGAGAAAGTTTTCCGCACGCTGGAACCGGCGAAGTTCCGCAGCGCTCAGCAGCCCCTTGTCGACGAGCTCAGGAACCGACTGGACCTGATATGCATATTTGCCGATCCAGAACAGCGCGTGGAGATCGCGAAGGCCGCCCTTGCCCTCCTTGAGATTCGGCTCGACGACGTAGCGGCTGTCACCCATTCGGAGGTGGCGGCTGTCGCGTTCCGCTAGCTTTTCAGTGACGAACGTACGGGCCGTGCCCGCAACCACTTCGCGCTTGAAGCGAGAATTCAGTTGGTCGAACAGGCTCTCGTCGCCCCAGACATAACGGCTCTCGAGCAATGCGGTGCGAATGGTGAGGTCGGACTTCGCCATGCGGATCGCGTCGTCGAGCGAGCGGCTCGAATGACCGACCTTGAGGCCGAGATCCCAGAGCTGGTAAAGCATCGCCTCGATAACCTGTTCGCACCAGCTGGTCTGCTTCCAGGGGGTGACGAAAGCGATATCGACGTCCGAATAGAGCGCCATTTCGCCACGTCCATAGCCCCCGACCGCGACCAGCGCGAGGCGTTCGCCTGCCGATGGGTTGCTGATCGGATAGAGGCGTTCGGTGGTGAAATCGTAGATCAGTCGAAGAATTTGATCGGTAAGAAAAGCGTAGGAGGCTGCAGCTTCGTTTCCGCGGCTCGGGGTCGCCGCCAGCCGTTTCGCAATCTCGGCTCTCCCCTCGGCCAACGCGTCCCGGAAAAGGGGTGCAGCGGCAGCGCGAAGGCGGGCGGCATCATTGTTCGTCGGCGCAATCTCAGCCAGTCGGTCGGCCAGCGCCCTGCGGTCGATAATTGCCCGCCGATGCGGAATATGTTCGAAAGCCGTCGACATGAACCCACAGATAGGGGTCAAATGCTTAAAGAGCTAGGCCGGTAAGGTTTAACGCGAAGGAAGCAGGCCGAAATCTGGTTCACGCGAATAATGCGTGCTCACCTTCGTCCTCAATGGCATCGGGTACGACAAGCTGGTCATGGCTTTCATGGAATATATGGGTGTGCAGGTGTGTCGGGGTGAGTGGAATTGCGAGTCCCGTGAACGCTGTGCACCATGACGTAAAAAGCGATGCGGGCACTTCCCACAAGCGCCAACTCATCATCATGAAATCCCATGGCAAAAAGGGATTGGATGCTTTTTGGTCGCCGCTGGTGCTCTGTATGGCCATGTTTCGCTTCCTTGTCGCTAAGCCGTCATTTTAGATCGACTGTGATGTCGAAGAAAGTCGGGAGACTACCTAGCGCGTTGGGATGCCTTCATGGGTTCGCCCGGGTCACAATCCGAATGGCGATCCAAGCGTCCGCACAGCTGACCCAGCGTACGCATCGCGCAGCGCAGATGTTTTTCGACCGCACTCTAGCGACGTATCACTCGCCGTCGAATTCGCCGATCTTGGAGATGACCCATGTGTGCATGCGACGATGTTCCTCATCGAGGATTTGCCGTGTCGTCTCGGCCAGGCAATAATATTTGCGCCGCCGATCGACGCCATTCTTGTTCGAGCGGATCAGGCCGGCTTTCTCCAACTGGCTGAGTGCGGTGTAGACCGTCGTACTTGAGCGATCGCACAGCGCGAATATTTCGCCGGCGGATGCGGGTTTCAAATCATAGAGGCAGATGATGATTTGATAATGCCACGAGAATATTCGAATTTTCAGGTTTTTCTGAAGCAAATCAACATATTGATTGAGATTTACCTGGGTGCCGGAGTCCGAATTCTCAAGCTTGGACTGAATCCAGCGGGGCAGATTCTTGTTATGATTATCAATCGACTGACGCACCGTATCGGCCAATTGATAATGTTTCGTTCTTCGATCCTTGCCGCCCTGGTTCGAACATAGCGCCCCGGCACCCTCCAAATCCTTCAGGGTCTTGTAGAAAGCCGTGCTTTCCGGATGGCAATTCGACAATATATCGCCGGCAGATGCGCTCCGGACGTCATACAGATAGGCTATTATCTGATATTGGGAGGAAAGGACCGTGACGTTGAGCTTTGCTTCGATCGCATCGGTAACGTCACTAAGCCTCATTCGCAGCTCCCCCCGAAGCGATCCGTCGAGATCTTGCTCGCACGACGGTCATCTTAACATAGGTAGGCCCCGCGCGTGACTTCGCAACGGTTTTCGACACCGTTTTTCGAAATTGTACTGCCGCCGTCTTTGCGCCATCCCTGCGGCGCGACCCGAGCCTTGTTGACGCAAGGCTCCACTTAAGGCCCAGCCAGCTATATGCCGACTGGGCTTTTTTTGTGCCTCGCTAACATGACAGGCATCAGAACTTCCTGGCGATGCGAAGCCGGATCGTGCGGCCCAGCGGGTCGAGATAGGAGGGCTGGTAGCTGAGCGGCGTCTCGTCATTGGCATCGCGGACGTGCTGGCGGGCGTTGAACAAATTGTCGATGTCGAGGCTGATGAAGGTCTTTGCGAGCCAGGGGTGATCGCGGGTCATGGCTGGCAGCTGGTCGAAATCGAACGACAGATTGGCGTTCACTTTCATGAGCGACGAAAAGTGCAGTTGCGACCCGGCCTGCGCGCCATAGCCGGCGCCAGCGCGCGTCGGGGCTCGCCATCTCCCACCGAGCCGGAAATTTATTCCGCGATATCCAGTCGCCGACTGGAACTCGAGTTCATGCCGGGAGCGGCCACCGCCTGGATCGATCGCGCCGCCGCCAAGCAGGTCGAGGCTGGGCAATCCGTCGCGGATCAGGATCTCATCGCGGAGGCGCCATTTGTGGTCGAGCGTCAGGAACAGGGTGACTGGGGGCGTGGCTTCAGGCGCGGGGGTGGCGGGTTTGGCGGTGGCGGCAGCCTCTGGAGGCGTCGGGACAATCGCCGTTCCGCCGAATTTGAGGTTGAGGCTCAACCCCGAACGGAGGATGTTTCCACGCGATTGGGCGAAGTTGATCGGGCGCCCGTCAATGCTGATCAGATGCCCCGAGGCGTCGCGAACGAAGCGATCCGGAAAAGCGCCCTCGATCTCGGCCGAGGCGATCGGGAACTGCGCCACGGGATTGGCGGAGCGGGTCATGGTATAGGCACTGTAGAGTTCGAGCGGCAGTTTCTTGAAGGGCTTGAGCGACGCTCCAAAGGCGATTTCGCGCTTGCGCTCGGCCTTGAGCAGGCGATTGCCGCCGCTGATCAGGTCGATGTCAGCGGACAGGCCGGTGCGATAATCATAGATCGGCATGTTGGGCGTGACTGAAACCGGATTGCCCAGATCCAGCAACGTCGGCGCGACATTCTGGGTCTGGTAGGACGCAAACAGCTTCACGGCTTCAAGCGGATGCCAGTCGAGACCGCCGCCCAAGGTGCGAATGATGCCGAAATCGGAGAAATGATCGACGATCGTTGTAATGTTTGCCGAGGTATCGCCCATCCATCCAAGGACATTTTCCTTGCGACTTGTGAGCGGGATCTGGAGCGCGGCCTGCAGGTGGAGATTGCGGCGCGAGAGTTTTGCACTTTGCTGGACGCTCGCGATCGTTGAGCGGGAAGCAATCGCGTTGATGCCGATATTGGCGGTGATATTGGCGGCGATCTTGCCGGCCGGGATGGAGGCAAGGGTGCCGTTGGTTTGGGTGTAGATCGATCCGATATCGGAGACGTATCGGCTGGTGTCGTTGGGGCGACGGCCGAGGCCGGACAGCGTTCCATAGGGATTGGCCGCCGGATCATTGGCTAGCAGCGCCGCTTGCAGCGACACGGTGTCGAGACCGCGCTCGATTTCGAAGTCAGTGCTGTTGTGCTCGAAATGTATGTTCACCATCGATGACCAGGATCCGATGGCGAGACCCGTCACACCGGTATTGAGCTGTGCCGCCTGGGTGGTCGAATGCTGCCGGAGGGGCGTGTTGCCGTAACGCGTCAGAAGCACGGTTTCCTGAAATGGCGAGAAGGGATTGCCGGAGGGGAGAGTAAGCGCCACCGGCTGGAGGCCGACGAGGCTATCGCTGGTGGTTCGCGTATATCCACCGCCGATCCAGCCCCATTTCCCGAGAAGCGGTCCGCTGTATCCGGCAAACATCGTGAGCGATCCGGTCTCCGGCACGAGCGTGCGCGCAAAGCGGGCGTCGGTGCGATTGGGCCGGTTGGCGCCAGTAGCGAAATCGGCAAGCACCGGAGGCTGTCCTGCCGCCCCGGAGGGGACTGCGGCGATCCTGACGGTGCTTCCGGTCAGCGCGTCCAGTCGGGGATCGATATCGCCGCCGGGGCCCATCCCCACGATGTTTCCGCCAATCGCGAACGGGCTTGTGCTGCTCAGTGAAACGAGATCCCGTTGGCTTTCCAGCAGGCGCGGTTTCGCCTCATAGCTGGCGAAGGCCCATAGGATCGAGGAATTGCGAATATGGACCGTGACGCCGTCCGCTTCGCGATCGCAACATCCCCCTTCGGTCGCGCCGCCAAGCGCCCCGCTGAGGTTCGTTTGGTCGAAATTCGCGCGCAGGACGATGTTGGTGACGCGCCGTGTTGCCGGGTAGCCATAGCTCAGCGCCACCTTCTCGGGCAGGATGTCGACCCGTTCGATCGCCTCGCGCGGAAGTTGATTCATGACCTCCATGTTGGGTATGCGATAGCCGTTGAGTAGCACGATCGCCTCGTCGTCGCTTCGCATGCTGGCCGTACGGCCCTTCAGCACGTCGATAACCTCGCCCACCGTGGCTGCGCCGAGAGCCGCGAGATCCTCGGCCCTCAGCGTGACGATCGGCGCGACATTGCCGATCACGGATCCGCGCAGGCTTTGCCCCATGACCACGATCTCGTCCTTGTCGGCATCAGCGCTTCGCTCTCGCCCGGGCTGGGCGAAAGCGGGATCTCCGGTGAAAGCGAGAACGAGGCCAAGTGCGCTGGCGAGCGAAAACGAACTGAGACTTCTGAAGGTCATGACGGCCTCTTGGCTGCTATGATCGCTTTGGACGATCGGCGTAAAGTGAATGAATAGTGATGCTTACGGCGCATCTGTTTGCATCGACCGTGCCAAATCCCGGAACCACGATATTATGTGATTTAAGACTTTGAGGCCTTTTTGGCGGGCTTGAAAAAATCCCAACATTCCGGAAATATCGCCATGAATTGGCAAAATCGGCGGAGTGAAGGGAGGCGTCGCCACTGCGGGATTTCAGTCTCAACGGGCCCCTCCGGTTTGGTGAGCTTGATCGTCGACAAATGAATTAAACCTGTCGAATCAAGGTCTAGACACTTATCCGATCAATCGGACTTGTCGAGGCCGCGTCGATCTGCGAAGGAAAAACGTCACTTCAAGGATCAGCCGATGACGCGCACCGTCGAAAACATCGTCCCAGCTCCCGAGCGAGTCGTGCTCGGCCGGAACCTGACCTACGGGCTGCTCGAAACGCTGGGGCGTTCGATCGTCGTCGGTGAATATCGCGAGAAGCCGTTTCCCAACGAGGCCGAGCTCGCGGAAATGCATGGCGTCAGCCGTTCCGTGACTCGCGAGGCGGTCAAGATGCTCACCGCCAAGGGGCTGCTTGGCGCGCGGCCAAAGCAGGGCACTTTCGTCCAGCCGGAAAGCGCGTGGGCGCTGTTCGATACCGATGTGCTGCGCTGGCTGCTCGATCGCAAATCGTCGATCTTGCTGGTGCGCCAGTTCAATGAACTGCGGCTTGGCGTCGAACCGGAGGCGGCGGCGCTCGCTGCGCAGCGCGGCAACCTGGCCGATATCGAGGGCATCGCGATCGCACTCGATCGCATGCAGCATGCCGAGCGCGGCGATGGCGATGCGCTTGATGCCGACATCGCCTTCCATGTCGCGGTGCTGATCGCCTCGGGCAATCCGTTCCTGGTCCAGTTCCGCTCGATGGTGCCGACGGCGCTCCGCACGTCGATCCGCTACACCAATCGCATCGCCGGCCGCACCGCGAGCATATCCGATCATGCTGCGGTTCATGAGGCGATCGCCGCTGGCGATGCCGCCGCAGCGAAGCAGGCAATGACCGTGCTGATCGAGGATGTGCTGCGCTTGATCGAGGGAATGACCGATCTTCCCTGATAGGGCGATCGAGCGCGCTTGCATTTGCGTGAGCGCGGCTAAATACCGGCGCTCCATAAGCGGAGAGGAGATTATCGATGCCCTCGATCGAGGATACGCTCGCGGTTCACGCCCTGATTGCCGAATATTCCCACATCATCGACGGACGGGAATGGGACGAGCTGCCACGCCTGTTCACCAACGACGGGATCTTCGACGCATCCTCGGTTGGCTATCCTCCGGTCGAGGGGATGGCTGCGCTGCGCAAGCACATGGAAACGGCCGATCATCCGATCACCCACATGGTGACCAACATCGTCCTCAAGGATATCGATGCCGACACCATGACGGCGGCGTGCCTAGTGCTTACCCCAACGGCGGAAGGCCTGATGGCGCCTGGCGACTATCGCGATATCATCGTTCGGACCAACGACGGCTGGCGCTTCAAGAAACGCGTGGTGCTGCCGCGCTACCATGGCGACGCGATCCCCCGCCGGCCGACCCCGGAATAATCCGGCTGGCGATCCAGAGCCGGAGGGCATTGGGTCGAATTCCCCCCGCGCGGCTCATCCTGAGGAGCCATTGAGCTTGTCGAAATGGCGTCTCGAAGGACGCGCCGGTGTGTCCTTCGAGACGGGTCTTCGACAAGTGCTCAGCCCCTCCTCAGGATGAGTGGGGGCGGTCTCGTTCAGCTCTCGGCTACAGCACGAGCCGGAACAGCGCCCCGCCCGTAAACCGATCGTCGATCTCGACCGAGCCGTCGTGCGCGAGCATCACCTGGCGGGCGAGGCCGATGCCGGTTCCGTCCTTCCGGGTCGTGAAGAACGGCAGGAAGATATCGTGGCGGATCGAATCCGGAACGCCCGGGCCATTGTCCTCGACCTCGATCAGGGTGCGGCCTGAGCGCAGGGCGCTGATCCGGAATCCAATACGGGGATCGGCAATATGCGCGCTGGCGGCTTCGGCGGCGTTGCGAAGCAGGTTGATCGCGACCTGGGTGAGGAGATCGGGATCGGCATCGATCAGGTGATTTTCGGGCGTGACGATCATGGCGATCATGACATCCGGCCAGCGCGCTTCGGCATCGAACAGCCGCTTGAGCTCAACGACGAACGGCCCGGCCGGAAACCGGCGGCGGTGGATTTGCGGCGGGCGGGTCGTCTCGCGATAAGTCTCGACGAAATGCAGGATGCCATCGGCGCGGCGGGCGAGGGTTTCGATCGCTAGGCGGGCGTCGGCGATTTTCGGGTCGTTGCCTTGGTCCGCCTCGGCGACCAGCAGGGCGGCGGTGCCGGCAAGCGAGGTGATCGGGGTGATCGAGTTCATGATCTCGTGGGTGAGGACCCGGACGAGGTCGTTTTGCGCGGCGAGTTCGACTGCGTTCAGCGCCTGCTGGATGACCTGCACGGCGATTACGCGGACCGTGCCACCGAACCGCGCCAGCGTGCCGGAGCGGACGATCGCGCGCTGGGTGCCGGCTTCCAGCGTAAGCAGGATGGTTCGGGTTTGGCCGGGTTCGAGCGCGGTGAGCGCCGATCGGAGTTGCGATCCGTAGCGATCGAAGTCGCTGGCCTGCGTGGTTTTGTGGCGATTGAACAGCTTGCGCGCGACCTTGTTGGCAAGTGTGACGCGGCCCTGTGGATCGACCGTGAGCAGCGCGACCGGCATGTCGTCGACCAGTGCTGCGTTGAACCGGGATTCCTCGCCAAGCTTCGCGCGATCGCGGCGCAGCGACGCGAAGGCTTGGTCGAGCGCCTCGCCGAGCCTTGCCGATCGCCCGACGCTTTGCGTGAAGCGGGCTTGCATGTCGTCGAACCGGACCGCCTCGACGAAGCGCAGCATTTCGTCATTGCTGCGCCGGACGAGGCGCCAGAGCAGCAGGATCGTCAGCGCGACGAGGAGCAGCGCGACGATCCGCGTTGCGATCAATCCCGGCACCGCAAAGGACCAGACGAAAGCCCCGAGCGCGGCGAGCATGAGCAGGACATGCGCCGCGAAGCCGATCGCGAAACGGCGATCAGAGGCCATATTTTTTCATCCGGCGGTAAAGCGATCCGCGGGTGAGGCCGGGTACGGCGGCGGCATTCGAGATGTTGTAGCCGTGGCGCGCGAGCGCGGCCTCGACCATGCGGCGCTCCATCTGGTCGAGGTTGAAATCCTCGGGGGCTTCGAGGGTGGGGAGGGAACCGGCAGGGCCGATCGAGAAATCGTCGATCGCCAGCGGCACATCGCCGCTAAGGATGACGGCTCGCTCGACAGAATGGCGGAGCGCGCGGACGTTGCCCGGCCAGTCATAGCCGGTGAGGGCCGCCATCACATCGCCGGGGATGGCATGCGCGGGCTTGGCGTATTTTCGTGCGTAGAGGCCATGATAATGATCGATCAGGAGCGGAATATCCTCGCGCCGCGCCCGCAGCGGCGGCAGGGCGATCTCGACGGTGTTGAGGCGGAACAGCAGATCTTGTCGGAATCGCGCCTGATCGGCGAGCTGGTCGCGCGACAAATTGGTGGCGGCGATCACGCGGATATCGATCGGCACCGCCTTGTTGGCGCCAACCGGAGTCACCTTGCGCTGTTCGAGCACGCTGAGCAGCTTGGGCTGGAGGTGAAGCGGCAGATTGCCGATCTCGTCGAGGAAAAGCGTGCCGCCCTCGGCCGCCTGCAATCGCCCGATCCGGTCCGAGCGGGCATCGGTGAAGGCGCCCTTCACATGGCCGAACAGCTCGGAATCGATCACGCTTTCGGCAATCGCGCCGAGATCGACGGAAAGCATCACGCGATCGGCGCGCTGCGACCGGCGGTGGAGTTCGCGCGCGACCAGCTCCTTGCCGGTGCCGTTTTCGCCAAGAATGAGGACATTGGCCTCGGTCGGCCCGGCGCGATCGATCAGTTCGAAGACTCGGCGCATCGCTGGCGATTGCCCGAGCAGCGGGGTTTCAGCGGGCGTCGCGATGATGGTGGTTCGCTGGCGCTCTGTGCTGACGGAGCGGCGCGACTGGCGGAGTGCTGCGGCACTGCCGACGGTCGCGAGAAGCCGCTCATTGCCCCACGGCTTGGTGACGAAATCGGTCGCGCCGCGCTTCATCGCGTCGATCGCGACCTGCATCCCGCCAAATGCGGTGATCATCACGACGACGGAATCCGGATCGCGGTCGAGAAAACGCGCGAGCCATTCGAAACCCTCTGCAGCATCTGTGGCGCCGCGCGCGAAATTGGCGTCGAGCAGGATCACGTCGGCGGCGCGGGTTTCGGTAATCTCGAAGGCGACTTCGGGTTTGAGAAAGGTCATGACCTCGACGAAGCTGTGCCGCAGCAACAGCCGTGCCGCGAGCAGGATGTCCGAATCATCGTCGATGACGACGCACAGATCGAATTTCGGCTTCTCCGCCATGGCCCGATCGTACAGGAGCTGTCCGCTAATGGACAGTGATTATCGCAGCAAGTCTCTGTAAATGCACTGAAATGACGTTAAATCGTGCTTTCAGCGATGCTGCAAGCAAGCGCCCGCAGCAATGTTTCCGCCAACCTCAACTGTCCGGAAACGGCCACCACTGTCCGCTGGTGGACAACAGGTTTTTGCCCTCCGGCGCCGAAACCACGGATTTTCGTCACAACCCATTTGGCACGCAGATTGCTCATACATCCTCCGGAAGGAAGCCGATGAGCGTCTTGCGGATGGACAAGGAGATACCGACACCCCCTCGCGGCGGCGCGATGGATCGCGTGGTCGAGACGCGCAGGCTGCCCCGGCGAGTCAAGTTCGCGATCGGCGGCGGCGTGCTTGTGCTGCTGATCGCCCTGTTCGTCGCCTTTTCACCGAGCGGCAACAGCCAGACGATCCCGGCCGATCGCGTGACCGTCTCGACGGTCAGCCGGGGGATATTCGAGGATTTCCTCCCGCTGCGTGCGCGCGTGACGCCGCTGCTTTCGGTCTATCTCGATTCGATCGAGGGCGGGCGGGTCGAGAAGGTGCTCGTCGAGGACGGTGCCTCGGTGAGCAAGGGGCAAATGCTCGCGATACTTTCCAACGCCGAGCTCCAGCTCTCCGTGCTCGCGCGCCAGACCGAGGTGACCCAGCAACTCAACGCGATGCGAAGCCAGGAACTGGCGCTCTCGCAAAACCGCCTCGCCAACGAACGCAATTTGCTCGAAGCCGGGCTCGCGCTCGACAAGGCGGAACGCCAGTATAAGCGGGAGGGAGCGCTTGCGCCTGAGGGCTTCATCGCCGGCAAGACCTTCGCCGATACCAAGGCGGACTATGGCTATCAGCAGACGCGCCTCGCTGCCTACAAGCGCACGCAGGCGACCGACGAGCGGCTCCAGACCAGCCAGCTTGCGGAGCTTCGCCGCGCCGCCGTGTCGATGCAATCCGGGCTCGCGCTCGCCCGCGAAAATCTCGAGGCGCTCAACTTGCGCGCGCCGGTAGCGGGCACGCTTTCCGCTTTCTCGATCCAGGTCGGCCAGTCGATGGGGCGCGGCGAGCGGATCGGGCAGATCGACAGCCCGGGGCGCAACAAGCTGATCGCCGAGGTCGACGAATATTACCTCGCGCGCGTCCAGCCCGGCCAGACCGCGAGCGTCGACTGGAACGGCAAGAGCTACAGGCTGCGTGTCGGCAAGATCTACCCGACCGTCAAGAATGGCAGCTTCGAGGTCGACCTGCAGTTTGTCGGTCAGGAGCCCGATCAGGTCCAGCGCGGGCAGACGCTCCAGCCCAAGCTGACGCTGGGCGACCCGGCGCCGGCGAAGCTCATCCCCAATGGCGCCTTCTACAATGATACCGGCGGAAACTGGGTGTTCGTAGTGACCCCCGATGGCCGCAAGGCGATCAAGCGCCCGGTGCGGCTCGGGCGGCGCAACGCGGATTTCATCGAAGTGCTCGACGGGCTCGACCTAGGCGAGAAGGTGCTGACCTCGCCGTATAGCGGCTTCGTCGACAAGGAACGGCTCGAGCTTGAGGGGGCCGCCAAATGATCTCGTGCTTCTTTCTCCCCTCCCTCCAAGGGAGGGGCCGGGGGTGGGTGCGCGCGTCTGCGCGCTTCAAGGACGTTCTGTCCGGGGGCACCGTTCGACCCACCCCCAACCCCTCCCTGCCAGGGAGGGGAGTCTTGTTGCGCCACCCCGTCATTCCCGCGCCCCCTCGTCATCCCCGTCTTCGCGGGGATGACGGAGCTTGAAATCTAACCACGGAACCACAGGAGACCACCCCATGCCGATGCTCACCATGACCAAGCTCTCCCGCGTCTACCGCGCCGATACCGTCGAGACGGTCGCGCTCGATGCGATCGACCTGACTATCGAGGAAGGCGAATTCGTCGCGATCATGGGGCCGTCGGGCTGCGGCAAATCGACCTTGCTCAACGTGATGGGCCTGCTCGACAGCCCAAGCAGCGGCTCCTACCAGTTCGCCGGGCTTGAGGTCGCGGGGCTCTCCGAAGGCCAGCTTGCCGACATGCGCAAGCGCAACCTCGGCTTCATCTTCCAGAGCTTCAACCTGATCGACGAGCTTTCGGTGTTCGAGAATATCGAGCTCGCCTTGCTCTACCATGACGATATCGCAGCGTCCGATCGCAAGCGGCGGGTGACGGCGGTGATGGACCGCGTCGGCATCGGCCACCGCGCGCGGCACCGGCCAAGCCAGCTCTCGGGCGGGCAGCAGCAGCGTGTCGCGGTCGCACGAGCGCTGGTCGCCGAGCCAAGGCTGATCCTCGCCGATGAGCCGACCGGCAACCTCGATACCCAGCATGGCGAGGAGGTGATGAAGATGCTGCAAATGCTCAACGCGGAAGGATCGACGATCGTGATGGTGACTCACTCGGCAGCGCATGCCGACTATGCCGGGCGGATCGTCAACATGCTCGACGGGCGCGTGCTCCTCGAACAGCGCCGAGCGGCGTGAATATAATGGTCGTTCGTCCTGAGGAGGGGCTGAGCCCGGCGAAGACCCGTCTCGAAGGACGGCGACAAGCGCTACGCCTCGGTCCTTCGAGACGCCATTTCGACTTCGCTCAATGGCTCCTCAGGACGAACGGTGATTCTGCAAAAGGAGCACCCCCATGTGGCGCAGCTATCTGACGGTCGCGATCCGGTCGATGACGCGGAACCGGGTTTACTCGGCGATCAACATTTTTGGCCTCGCGATTGGCATGGCGGCGTGCCTGATCATCCTGCTCTATGTGCGGTACGAGCATAGTTATGATGCGTGGCTGCCGGGGTCGGACGACGTCTATCAGGTGCAGACCTACTACAAGGAGCCGACGATCGGCGAGATGCAGGCATCGGCCTATGTCGCCAAGACCTATCTGACGAAGGATTTTCCGCAGGTCAGCGCGGCGGTTTTCATAAATGCCGGCGGCGGCGGCGCCACGGTCATCAAAGACGGAATAAGTTACGAATCTCCCGATGCCGCGTTCGTCGATAGTAACCCGATAAAGGTTCTCGAATTGCCCTTCGTCGTTGGTAATCCAAAGACGGCGCTGGAACAGGTCGATTCAGCCGTTCTAACCCAAACCGAGGCCAAGCGGTGGTTCGGCAATGCCAATCCGATCGGAAAGACGATCACGATTGCCTATAAAAAGGGGACAAGGGACTTCCGGGTGACTGGTATAGTACATGATTTCCCGAAGAATTCCCAATTCAAGATCAGTATGCTCCTGCGGTGGAACATATTTTCCGCTTTCTCTGAATTTCCCGACATGTTGACCCACATGGGCATCAATAACGGCCTTCTCTACATTCGCCTCAAGCCGGGTTCGGATATCCACCAAATCACATCCCAAATACCCGCATGGAAAAAACGCAATATCAAGGACGACGATCTCGGTGGTCAGAAGCTGAATTGGGGCGATATTGGCGACGTCGGCATCGTCAACGTCCGGGACGTCCATCTGGGAAGCGCTCAAAAGGGCGCGATGACTCCGGGCAACAGCATTACGACCGTCAACACCTTCGCTGCCATCGCTTTAATGATCCTCGCCATCGGTTGCGTCAATTTCGTCAATCTTGCGACAGCGCGTGCCAGCCAGCGCGCACGCGAAGTGGCGATCCGGAAAGTGCTGGGCGCCAATCGACGCCAGTTGGTCATTCAGTTCATCGGCGAGTCGCTCCTTATGGCATCGGTGGCGATGTTGCTCGGACTGGCGCTTACGGAACTGTTCCTGCCCGCCATCAACGTTTTCCTCGATGCCGAAATGCAACTCCATTATTGGGGCAGCGACGGCATGGCATTGCCGATCATCGTGCTCGTCCTCATCGTCGGTGCGGCTGGCGGCATCTATCCCGGTATCTATCTGTCGCGTTTCCAGCCGGCGCATGTGCTTAAGGCAAACAAGTCGGCGGCTGATCCGCAGGGATCGGGCCGCCTGCGCGCTGCACTCGTGATTGGTCAGTTTGCAATCTCGATTGGACTCATGATCTGTACGGCCGTCATATACGGCCAGACGATATTCGCCCGCACATCCAACCCCGGTTTCAATCGGGACAATATTCTTCAGGTCAATAATATGGCCTACGCAGAATATCTTCACGCGAATTCGGACACGCTGGCGCGCGAATTCGGGAAGATCGAAGGCGTCCGATCGGTTGGCCGAACGACGCGCGGCATCGGCATGTCCAGCAACAACAACGATGTGGTGCGGAAACCGGGACAAATTATTGGCTCGCTCAAAAGCCAACCAGTCATTGCGCGCCAGAAGGTCGATCCTGCCTTCTTCCCGACTATGGGCATAAATTTGATAGCTGGCCGCAACTTCGATCCCAGCCGGCCAATGGATGATGCGAGTACGCCATTTCCGGAAGATCTGATTGCCGAGCGCGCTCTGGTCGCCCGTGGCATAAATGTGGTGCTGAACAGCTTTGCGACCCGCACCCTGGGATTCAAGCGTCCCGAGGATGCCATTGGCCAACGCATCGATACCACAACCAATCCCAAATATGGCGGATGGCTTCCTGCCACTATTATCGGCGTCGTTGGCGATACGCGCCTCGGCTCCATCAGGGAGCCCCTCGATCCGACCATATACATTTATCACAAGCGCTTCGTGCCGTTCGCTGTCGTTCGCTACTCCGGCGATCCTTCCGTCATTCGTGAGAAGGTGGAGCAGGTGTGGAAACGCCTCGCCCCCGACGTCCCGTTCAAGGCGGAGTTCAGCGAGGACATCGTCGCCAAGCAATATCAGGTCGAGCAGGCCCGTGCGCAGATATTCGCGGCTTTCTCGATCCTCGCGGTGGTGATCGGGTGCTTGGGGCTGTTCGGGCTCGCGGCGTTCACGACCGAGCGGCGGACCAGGGAGATCGGGATCCGCAAGGTGCTCGGCGCGAGTACGCGGCAGATCGTTCGGCTGCTGGTGTGGCAGTTCTCGCGGCCGGTGCTGATCGCCAATCTCATCGCCTGGCCGATCGCCTGGTGGGTGATGCGCGACTGGCTCAACGGCTTCGACGCCCGCATCGCGCTGACGCCGGTGCCGTTCGTGGGCGCGGGACTGCTCGCGCTGGCCATCGCGGTGGGCACCATCGCCGCCCACAGCATCCGCGTGGCGCGCACCAATCCGATCCATGCGCTGCGTTATGAGTGACTTCCCGCTCTCACCCGCCACTTCGAGACGGGTCCTCGACAAGCTCGGCCCCTCCTCAGTGCGAACGGAGTGGGGAGGACGGGTGCAAGGCTTTATGCTGGCGTTGGGCGTGCTGCTCGCCACGGGCTCCGCCCAAGCCGACACGCTGGCGGACGCGCTCGCCCGCGTTCATGCGTCCAACCCGACGATCGCGGCGGCGCGCGCCGGGCTTGACGCGACCGAGGCGGGAATCGGGATCGCGCGGGCGGATGGGATGCCCAAGCTCAGGATCGACGGTGAATATGATCGCTTCGTCCGCCGCTCGGTCAACGCCTTTACCGCGCCCGACAGGGCGTTCAGCGCGCAGGCGACGCTCGACGTGCCGCTGTTCGCGGGCGGGCGGGTGCGCAACGCGGTCAGCGCAGCTAAGGCCGGTGCGCAGGCGGGGCGGGCCGATCTCGCCGCGACGGAGGCGGAGGTCTTCGTCGACGCGGTCGGCGCCTATATGGACGTGATCCGCGATACGGCGATCGTTGGGCTGGACAGCAACAACGTCGCGGTGCTTGAGGCCGAGCTTCGCGCAGCGCGCAAGCGCTTCGAGGTTGGCGACATCACGCGCACCGATGTGGCGCAATCGGACGCCCGGCTCGCGCTCGCGCGTGGCAAATTGCGGACCGCCGAGGCCGAGCTCGACGCCAGCCGCCAGGATTATCAGCGAATCATCGGCAAGCTGCCCGAGGCGCTCGAGCCGCCGCCGCCGCTCGCCGGCCTGCCAGCGACTTCCGAGGCGGCGGTCGACATCGCGCTGGCGAACAATCCTGATCTTGAAGCGGCGAAGCGACAGGCGAAGGCGGCGGACTATGACGTCCGCGCGGCGCTGGCCGAGCGTATGCCGAAGGTCTCGGCATTCGGCACTGGCAATTATAATGATTATTTCGGCACGCTCGGCGGCGCGGGCAATCCGATCGGGCTCGCCCAGACCGAGACGACCGCAACCGTCGGCCTGCGCGGTTCGCTGCCGATCTTCCAGGGCGGCGGCACTGGCGCGCGCATCGCCCAGGCCCGCGCGCGGCGCACGCAAAGCGGCGACAAGGTCGAGCTCGCGGAGCGCGCGGTGGTGGCTGACGCGCAGACCGCCTTCTCGCGCTACGCGGCGGCGAAGGCGGTGATCGAATCGTCGAGGACTGCGGTCTCGGCCAACGAACTGGCGGTGCGCGGCGTGCGCGCTGAACAGACGGTGGGGACGCGCGATGTGCTCGACGTGCTCAATGCGGAGCAGGAATTGCTCGACGCGCGGGTCAACCTCGTAACCGCCGAGCGCGACGCCTATGTGCGCGGGTTCGCGTTGCTGGCGGCAATGGGCCAGGCGCTGCTGCCGGTCGAGGCCAATGCGGCGACGACGGTAGAAACACGGCCCTGGCGGAGACGGAGTCCTACTCAGTGGACTCCAGAGAGCACCACTAAGGAGTATTATTACATTGTGCCACAGTATGTTAGCTTGCATTAGCCCCTTGTAAGCTCCAGCAAGATTCACTACTATCCAGCGCAGAAAGGTGGGTAGAAAGGTGGGTAGAAGCGCTATGGCGGACCTGACCGCGCGTCAGGTCGAGACGACAACCAAGGTGGGCTACACGGCGGACCGGAAGCAGCGGGGCCTGAACTTGCAGGTAACGGCAAGCGCGAGTGGGTATGCGCGCTCATGGGTATTCCGATACACTAGCCCGATCACGCAAAAGCGGCGGGAGATAGGCTTGGGGGAAGCCCCAACCCGCTCATTGGCGGATGCGCGTGCACTGGCGGCGCAGTTCCGCCTGCAAATCCTGAATGGTGCCGACCCCAAGGATGAACGCGACAGGCTCAAGGCCGAGAGCGTGATGGCACGCAGTCAGAGGCTGACCTTCGAGGAAGCGGCAGCGCAGTGCATCACCGCCAAGCAGCATGAGTGGAAAAACGAGAAACACCGCCACCAGTGGGCTGCTACTCTCAAAACCTATGCCTACCCGTCACTGGGTAAGCTGCCGGTAGATCAAGTCACTATGGAATTGGTGCTTCAGGTGCTGGAGCCAATATGGACCACGAAGACAGAGACAGCCACCCGGCTACGCCAGCGCATCGAAACCGTGCTGGACTGGGCGAAGGCCCGCAAGCTTTACAAAGGCGATAATCCGGCCAGCCTCAAGGGCGGGCTAGGTCAGTTGCTGCCAAAGGCAAGCAAGATCGCCAAGGTCGTCCACCAGCCTGCCCTGCCATACCAGCAAGCATACGCCTTCGTGCAGGAGTTGCGCGCGAAGAAGGGGATCAGCCCCAAGGCCTTTGAGTTCTTGATCCTGACTGCGGCGCGATCCGGTGAGGTACTGGGTGCGAAGTGGGATGAGATTGATCTTGCGGCAAAGGTCTGGACCATACCTGCCGAGCGCATGAAGGCTGGGCGCGAACACCGTATACCGCTCAGTGCCAGGGCGGTAACTATCATCAAAGAGGTGCTGGCAGGCAAGCAGTGCGACTTCGTGTTTCCTAACCCTACCGGCAAGAAGGGTATGTCGAACGGCGCTCTGCTTGCCGTAATCAAGGGCATGCCGGATTACGCAGCATACGTGCCGCACGGGATGCGCTCGACCTTCCGGGACTGGGCAGCCGAAACCACGGGCTTTGCGAACGAAACGCTGGAACTGGCTCTGGCGCACTCGATCCAAGACAAGGCCGAAGCCGCATACCGGCGGCAGGACCAACTAGAGAAGCGCGCCAAGCTGATGGAGCAGTGGGCGGGATATGTTGCGCGGCAACCACAAGCGGCGACGGTCACGGCTATCGGGAGGCTGGGTGAGCATGCTTAGGGGGGTAAAACTCGGAACGAAGCGTGGCTACTATAAGCGGCTCAACAAGCCGAGGTTGCGCAAGCTTGCTCGCGATATTCTTGCGGGCAAGATCGATGGGGAAGCGGTCGCCCATGCGTTCGAGAGCACAAAGCAGCTGCCGGATCGTCTGGTTGCGGATCAGCTGCGTGCAGGGCAACAATTCAACCTCCAGCGGCTTGCGCGTGCTGTCGAAAATCTGAGCGATACGCATAAGCGGTTTCGGAGCCAAAACCCGCTGCCCTTATGGATGGTGAGGGCCGCCCTGAGGCACCTCGCACCCGAATACGGAGGAAAAGGGCAACCGATCCATAAGGCCCTCAAGGTGAAATACCCCTATGGCGAACACCACAAGGTGCGGGCCTATCACCGCCAGCTTGTGCGGGATTATGGTGAGCGCAGCAAAGGTGCGATAGCGCGCCGGTTGGATGAAAAGTGGCCCGAACGTACGCCGGGAGAACACCCTGAATTGGAACGAGCGATTAGGGAACTCCTTTCCGGACATGGCGTGCCGCTCGAAGTATGGCGAAGTATAGACCGCCGGACATGGCGTACCGCTCGAAGTGCGGCGACGTAAAAACCGAAAGAGGCTCATGTAGTAAGCGGATTTTAAAAAAGCCTGTCATTATAGGCCGAGAAACTTTGGCGGTATCTAGGACTCCTAGGAGGCCTACGATGACATATACCGATATTACCACGCAACCCCCGATCCAAATTGTTCGGCACGCACACGTGTGCAAGAAATTGAACGTTAGCAGCGCAAAACTGTTCGACATGGTCGCCAAGGGCCAGTTCCCCAAGCCGTTCACCATCATTCCCAACGGACGCGCTGTGGGTTGGCTCGAAGGCGCTGTCGATGAATGGATTATGCAGCGTAGCAGTGCAGCACTGGGGGTGATGTCATGATCAATCACCTCAAACATGGTCAGCCCATCCGCAAGGAACGATGCGAGACCTGTCACTTCCTAGTGGTTGGGCGGCGTGGATGGTTTGAATGCCATCGCAACGAACCGCAGATCTCAATCAAGAAGGAATGCGACAGCGCAGCGATCGATCCTATCGCTGGCTGGCCAGACGTGATGACCAGCGACTGGTGCGGAGAATACGTCCTGAAGAAGCGGGAGGCGTAAATGGACAGCGCTATCGAATATGTCGCCGCAGGTATCGCACTCATTGATATCCCGCCCCGCAAGAAAGGACCGACCACCACCGGCTGGAACAAGGCGGAGAACGCTATCACCGATCCGGAAAGGGCCGCCGCACTGGCCGGTAATGTAGGTATTGCCCACGCATACTGCTCGCCGTCGCCCACTACGGCACTCGACATTGACGATCTACCGAAGGCACGCGCTTGGTTGGCAGAGCGTGGAATCGATCTCGACGATCTGCTCAATGCGGACGACGGAGTGCAGATTTCCTCTGGTCGTCAGGGGCGCGCCAAGCTTCTTTTCCGGTTTCAGGCTGGCGTTTCGCCTATCCCGACCAAACAGATAACCGACCCGGAAACGGGGGAGATGGTGCTGGAGTTCAGGTGCGCTACCGCGAATGGCCTCACCGTACAGGATGTCCTTCCTCCGTCGATCCATCCGGACACAGGGAAGCCCTATGAATGGGGAGGCAAGGGTGATTGGCGCAACATCCAGGAAATCCCGGCGCAGTTGCTGGTGGTCTGGCAGTCGCTATTGAAACCTGCTGCGAAGCAGTCACGTGGCGGGCTCGCCAAGCCAGATGATAGTTCTGTAATCACGCTTCCCCCAGAAACTATCCAGCATCTTCGCAGTGCTTTGCTGTCTATGAGAGCGGACGACTATCCACCTTGGGTCAAGGCCGGGTTTGCACTTAAAGGTCTGGGCGATGTTGGGCGCGGGCTGTGGCTTGAGTGGTCGATGACCTCAGAAAAGTCGCAAGTGGGTGGCCCTCTTAAGCTCAGCAAGACATGGGACGGATTCAACCCTACCGATATCGATTACCACTACGTCTTTGCTGAGGCGCAGCGGCGGGGCTGGGTCAATCCAGCAAAGAACTATGCCGCTGCGCAACCTGCCCCAATTGATAAGGATGGTTGGGGTAAGCCACAGTCCCTGCCAAACTCGCTGCGCAAGGTTAAAGCTCTCGACGTTAATTGCCTGCCATCAACTATACGGGGTGCAGTCAGCGATATCGCCGAGCGGCTTACGTGCCCAGTCGACTATGTTGCGACATCACTGCTGGTTGGTGCGGGAGCCACTGTAGGTAACCGTGTAGGCATTCTGCCGAAACAGCACGACGATACGTGGGAGGTCTACCCTGCGTTATGGGGCGGCATCGTAGGCCCACCGGGCTCGATGAAAACTCCCGTACAACATGAAACGATGAAACCGCTTCGGCACATCGAGGAGCAGGATGGCGTGGCTTATACGGCTGTCCTTGCGACCTACCAAGCGAACAAGAAGCAGTATGATAAGGACTTCGTAGCGTTCAAGGCTGGTAAGCTGACTATCATCCCGGTGGAGCCCCAGGAGCCGAAGAAGCCCCGTCTGATTGTTAACGATACGACGTACCAGGCGTTGGGAGAGATACTGGCTGCGAACCCAAGAGGGGTGCTGGTGCATGGTGACGAGCTATCGGGCCTGTTGCACAGCCTCGACACGGCAGGACAGGAAGCGGCGCGGGGGTTTTACCTCTCGGCGTGGGATGGATCGGGCAGCTACACTTTTGACCGCATCGGGCGCGGCAGTATCCGCCTGACGCACTATGCTCTTTCCGTCTTCGGCGGCTTCCAGCCCGATAAAATCAAACACTACGTCCAGATGGCGCAGAGCGGGAGCGCACAAAACGACGGGTTGCTGCAACGCTTCCAGCTATTGGTATGGCCTGACTTGAGCGAGGACTTTAGGCTAGTGGACCGGTTGCCGGATAAGGCGGCGCTGGCAGTGATGAATAGCGCAATGTTGGGTCTGCGGAATGCCGCCAAGAACGCTCCGGCGAATAAGTACGGTTCCCGTCTGCTGCATTTTGATGCCGCAGCGCAGGCGAGCTTTAATCAGTGGTACGGCCTCAACGAAAAGATGTTGCGTAAGGATATTGGCCCTGCCGAGCAGAGCCACTTCGCGAAGTACCGGAGCTTGGTCCCGGGGTTGGCGCTGCTCTTCCACCTGCTTGAAGGGCATGATGATGCGGTTTGCGGCCAGTGCCTGACCGGCGCGTTGAAGTTCGCTGCCTATCTTAAGTCGCACGCAAAGAGGGTTTATGGTGCAGTCCATAGTGTGGACGGAACAAGCGCGCAGGCGCTCGTAGGTCGGTTGTTGAAGGGTGAACTGATCTCGGGCTTCACCCTACGCTCGGTTTACATGAAGGGTTGGCGGGACCTGTCTGACCAGAAAAAGGTCAAGCTGGGTTTGGATCAGCTTGTCGAGCTAGGCTGGCTCAGAGAGAGGCTCGTCGAGACCGGCGGAAGGCCGAGTATGGCGTATGACATCAACCCATGCATCCCACCGTAGTAGGCGTGCCCGACCTTTTGATGGTTTTGTAGGTACCCCCCTAACACATTTTTCCTCTTTCTTAATTGAACAACACTGCTCGGATGGGGTGGGGGGGTAACCGACAAAACATACAAAAGCCCCCCTACACGCTTCCAAAGGGGTGGGGGGTAACCGACAAAACCTACAAAAGGTCACTTTAATGAGGTCAGCTCACAAAGATTTCCAGTGCCCGTCCGGGGCGCACCTCGGCTAGTGGAGGAGTCGCACATGCCCAACTTTAAGTTACAAACCGGCGCATGCATCATCGCCATCACTGGGCTTGCTCATAATTGCCCAGTCTGGTCTCGCAGGACCCTCAAAATCCACAAAGGGCCGACGATTGGGATCAGGGTCACGCTTCCGCACGATGAACCTCGGGTGTTTAACATCCCTTACCCGGTCAGCCGTCGTTCACTGCTAAAGCTGGTCAGCGGAAACGGCCCCATACTCGATAGCCCCGAGTTGAGCAGGCTGCACAAGCTGATCGATGCATTTGCTGGGTACGTCAGTAAAAATCACAGCTGGTCCAAACCTTATCAGCATGAACCCGAAGGGGCCGCAGATTGCATCTTGCGGCTGACGCCAGCGGTGGCGAGGGCATCTGTCGGGGAAGCAGATGCGATGGAGACGGTAGCAAGGTGGTTTTGATGGGAGCGGCGTATCTGCCCAGTACCTGTCTGCAGCGCACCTCGGCTGATGAAAGGAATCTCGTGCCCTTACCAAACATCATCTCAGGCAAGACCCAGCGCTGCACAGCGAAGTGCAAGGCTCGCGGCGATCAGTGCCGCAACCCGGCCTCGTTCGATATGCCTGTGTGTCGCTATCACGGTAGCCGTAAGGCCTCGACAATCAAACGAGGTGCCAACCATCCGCAGTATAGGCACGGGGGTGAGACCCTCGAAGCGAAGGCCGAGCGCCGGCTGATGTCAGCCTTCTTCCACAACACCGAGAACCTTATGTTTGCTCTCGGTATGACTGCGCCGGGATCGACCCGCACGCGTGGCAGGAAGCCAAACATTTCGAAGGGGTAACCGTATTCGAGCGTAAAGCGAGGAGGTACGAAAGGATCAAGCGAAAGACCATCGAACATCGGCGCTTGCAACACCGCAAGATCGCCGCCTAAGATCAACCCCCAGATGAGGCCGACACTCCGCTAATCTAGGGTCAGGACTCATTGATCCCATATTTCCCAGATAGGCGCGGAAAAATCTGGCAGTTTCGGATGAATAGTGTAGATATATTAGTATCATAGACGAGTGTGAAGGCGGATTTGATGGCACACCCGGCGGGTGAAAGCGGAACGGGGGATTTGCGGGTCGATTTTGACCGGCGGGTGAGGCTGGAGTTCCGGGGAGCCGAGTTGAGTTCGGATGGGGGGCTGCTGGCATTTCGGGAGCTTGACGATGCTCTGGGTTTGAGCGCTCTTGCGGGCGTGGTTCTTGAGGACGCCCGGCCAGGACG
>CANJQJ010000038.1 GCA_947476425.1 Sphingomonadaceae bacterium
CACTTGATCGAAAACCTGTTCGCCAAAATCAAGGACTGGCGGCGCATTCACACCCGATATGATCGCTGCGCCCACACCTTCATGTCCGCCATCGCAATCGCCGCTACCGTCATCTTCTGGTTGTGATCAATGAGTCCTGACCCTAGAACAGGCTCTCAGGGAAAATTCGCCCCGACTAAAGCCCCGCCCGACGCGCTGGGCTGCCTATGCGATCTGGGGTGGAGCCTTGCTACTGTTCGCTGCGTTGCTCGCACAGGCGTTCATCCGAACCGGTGCCGGCGCCTGGGCGGTTGGCCTGGCCTATATAAGCTACGATACGCTGCTGCTCTTCTTCGTCGCTTTCAAGACCGACCATATCGGGCGCGCGCACAGTGAACAGGACGACGCGCTTCCCCTGCCCTCGTTGGCCGCGATCGTCGCAGCGCATAACGAAGCATCCGTACTGGAAACCACCATCGAGGCATTGCGCCGGCAAGATGCGGCACCGGACTTGATAATCATAGCCGACGACGGATCGACCGACCGCAGCGCCGCGGTGCTCAAGCATGTCTACCGGCTCACCTCGCCGGCCATCGGCGGTCTCAGCGAGCCCGGTCCGATCGCGCCCGAGCTGCGTTGGCTTCGCCTGCCGCATGGCGGAAAGGCGCGAGCGCTCAATGCGGCCATCCAGCATATCGATACCGACATCATCGTTACCGTCGATGCCGACACCCTGGCCGATCCAGGCGCGATACTCGCTATCCGCCGCGCCTTTGCCCGCGAACCGGAACTGGTCGCCGCTACCGGCGTGCTTCGTCCGATCTGCGGCAGCGGCGTCAAGGCCCAGCTCTTCCAGGCCTTCCAGGCCTATGAATATGTCCGCAACTTCCTGTCCCGCCACGCCTGGATGCAGATGGATAGCCTGCTGCTCATCTCGGGTGCCTTCGCCGCCTTCCGGCGAAAGCCGCTCCTCGCGGTCGGCGGATTCGATCCGGCCTGCTTGGTCGAGGATTATGAGGTTATTCATCGCCTGCATCGCCACGCCGTAGAACATGGCCATGAATGGCGCGTACGTGTGCTGGGCGATGTCACCGCGCAGACCGATGCGCCCGGATCGCTCCTGCCCTTCCTTCGCCAGCGGCGCCGCTGGTTCGCCGGCTTTCTGCAGACGCAATACTGGAACCGCGACATGATCGGCAATTCCAGGTTCGGATGGCTGGGAACCGCGATGCTTCCCGTCAAGGCGCTGGACACGGTGCAGCCTTTCTATGGCATTGCCGCCTTCGTGCTCCTTGTCGCCTTCGTCGCCACGGGCAATCTGATGATCGCGTTGCCGATCCTCCTCGCGATGGCAGTCAAGATCGTGATCGATCTCGGATGGCTGATAGTCTCGATCATCCGCTATCGCCGCTGGACGGGCCAACGCCTGAGCATTGCCGGCGCCCTCCTGGTCGCGATCGCCGAACCAGTGAGCTTCCAGTTGCTCCGCCATCTTGGTGCGACATGGGGATGGCTCAGTCTCGCAACCGGGCGGCAGAGCTGGAGCCGTGCCCGCCGCGGCGGGATTCTCGCGCGCGTTGCCTAGCGTCCCAAGCTTGGCTATAGGAAATGAAACCGCCCCGGCCCGCGCGTTATCCTGACGCTCGCGCCGGGGCGTCATTCTTTCAAGACGTCCGAAAGGCCATGCCCATGTCCCGCCGCCGCCAAATCTACGAAGGCAAGGCCAAGATCCTCTATGAGGGTCCCGAGCCCGGCACGCTGATCCAGTATTTCAAGGACGACGCGACCGCGTTCAACGCCCAGAAGAAGGGCACGATCAGCGGCAAGGGCGTGCTCAACAACCGAATTTCGGAGCACATTTTCACCCTGCTCGGCGGCATCGGCGTGCCTACGCACTTCATTCGTCGCCTCAACATGCGCGAGCAGCTGATACGTCAGGTCGAGATCGTCCCCATCGAGGTCGTGATCCGCAACGTCGCCGCTGGCTCGCTCGTCAAGCGCCTCGGCATCGAGGCCGGCACCCAGCTGCCCCGCACGATCATCGAATATTATTACAAGGACGATGCCCTCGGCGATCCGCTGATCTCCGAAGAGCATATCGCCTGCTTCGGCTGGGCGAGTCAGGAAGAGATGCACGACATTGCCGACATGGCAATTCGCGTGAACGACTTCATGTGCGGACTGTTTGCTGCGATCGGCATCCGGCTCGTCGATTTCAAGCTCGAATTCGGGCGGATCTGGGAAAACGACTATAGCCGCGTGATTCTCGCCGACGAAATCAGCCCCGATGGTTGCCGCTTGTGGGACATGGTCTCGGGCGAAAAGCTCGACAAGGATCGCTTCCGCCTCGATCTTGGCGGCGAAGTCGAAGCCTATCAGGAAATCGCACGCCGCCTTGGCTTGATGCCCGAAGGCGCCGAGACCACGGTCGCTGATCTCGATACGCATCGGAAGAACAAGGGCAAATAAGGCTCCTTGGGACACCCCTCCCCCTCTCCCTCCCTTGCAGGGAAGGGGAGGCCGGATTTGCACTGAGGAGGAACGGCATGGGCTGGTACGATCGCTACGTCGTTCCCCGGATGATCGCCTGCGCATGCGGTTGCAAGACCGTGGCTGAGCAGCGGCGCAAGGTGGTGCCCTTCGCGCATGGGCGCGTGCTTGAGCTTGGCTTTGGCGCCGGCCACAACCTCGCTTTCTACAATCCTTCACGTGTCAGCGAAGTCGTCGGGATCGAGCCATCTCCGGAGCTTTGCGCACGCGCCGCCAATGCCGATCGTCCGGCAGGCCTCTCAGTGAATCTCCGCCAGGGCTTCGCCGAGGAGCTTCCCTTCGACGATGGTGCGTTCGACAGCGTCGTCACCACGTTCACTCTGTGCTCGGTGCGGGACCAGCAGCAGGCGCTCAACGAGGCACGGCGCGTACTGCGGACCGGCGGCTCGCTGTTCTTCGCGGAACATGGCCGCGCGCCCGATGCAAACATCGCTCGTTGGCAGGAACGGATCGAACCGTTGTGGAAGCCGCTAATGGGTGGCTGTCATCTCACCCGCCAGGTCGGCGCGGCGATTCGTCGCAACTTCACGATCAAGACGATCGAGGGCAGCTATTTTCCCAGGACACCGCGCTTCATGGGCTGGGCGGAAGTCGGCGAGGCGATCGCCTCCTAGACTCCTCGGCTTCGCCGGGCCATAGGGACGCCATGATTCCCGAACCGGTGCCGAGGAGCATGCCGCACATGAAAACCCGCGTTTATGTCACCCTCAAGACCGGCGTTCTCGATCCGCAGGGCAAGGCGATCCACCACGCTCTCGAAGGCCTCGGCTTCACCGGCGTGAACGACGTACGCGCGGGCAAGCTGATCGAACTCGATATCACCGACAGCGTTTCCGACGATGATATCGATGCGATGTGCCGCAAGCTTCTGGCAAACACCGTGATCGAGAATTACCGGATCGAACGGGCCTGACCGCCCAGAATTTTTCAAGGGGCTTCGCATGAAAAGCGCTGTCATCGTCTTCCCTGGTTCCAACTGCGATCGCGACCTGGCTGTCGCCTTCCGTGATGCCACTGGCCAGGCACCGGAAATGGTCTGGCACCGCGACACGAATATTCCCGATGGCGTCGACGTGATTGGCGTGCCCGGCGGTTTTTCCTATGGCGATTACCTCCGCTCAGGCGCGATGGCAGCACGCTCTCCGATCATGCGTGCGGTAGCCGTGGCTGCCGGTCGCGGGGTCAAGGTGATCGGCATCTGCAATGGCTTCCAGATTTTGACCGAAGCTGGCCTGTTGCCGGGAGTGCTGATGCGCAATGCCGGGATCAATTTCGTGTGTCGCAATGTCGAACTCGAAATCGGCAGCAGCCAGTCGGTCTTCACCAACCGTTACCAGGCAGGCGAGAAGATCGCGATGCCGGTCGCGCATCATGACGGTAATTACGAAGCCGACACCGAGACGCTCGACCGGCTCGAAGGCGAAGGCCGGATCGCATTCCGCTACGCCGAAGAGGTCAATGGCTCCGCTCGCAACATCGCGGGCATCCTCAACGATGCTGGCAATGTACTCGGCATGATGCCCCACCCCGAGCGCATGATCGAAGCGGCACATGGTCGCAGTGACGGGCGTCGGCTTTTCGAGGGCCTGTTCGAACTGGTCGCGGCCTGATCTCCGTTTGAGATTACGAATATCGTCATCCCGGCGGACGCCGGGATCTACGATACGGTGATCGCACGATCGCGAGACCTGTGGGTCCCATGGATCCCGACTTTCGTCGGTATGACGAGAAGGGGCGTCGGATTACGACGTTTCAATCTTACTGAAACGGACCCTAGCCAGCTGAGCGCCGGCCATTCCCCGGTTAAAGCCTGCTCCGCGTTATTCCAGACCGAAGCGTGGTGGGCGCGGCAGGGATTGAACCTGCGACCCCACCCGTGTGAAGGGTGTGCTCTACCACTGAGCTACGCGCCCACGCTTCGCGGAAAACCCCCGCGTCCAGTGCGCAGGAATCGCCTTTTTCAGCCGCTGTTCGCAGCTTGATGCGCCGATAGGCAATCGCGGCGGCAATGTCCATACATCGCCAGCCTCGCTGCGCGCAAATTCTTGGCCGGCGCCTTTCGCGGCGACCGGCCTTCGACCACGTTAGTTGACGGCGTCCTTGAGAGCCTTGCCAGCCTTGAACTTGGGCTGTGAAGAAGCCTTGATCTTCATCGGCTCGCCCGTCCGGGGATTACGCCCGGTCGAAGCCTTCCGCTTGCTGACGGAAAAACTGCCAAAGCCGACAAGGCGAACTTCGTCGCCACTCTTCAAGGCACCAGCCACGGCCTCGAATACAGCTTCGATAGCCTTGCCGGAATCGCTCTTGCTGAGCCCTGTCGCTTCGGCGACCGACCCGATAAGCTCTTGCTTGTTCATCCCTCTCGAACCCCCTTCCAAAGGTGAATTTTTATGGAATCGCGGCAATTACCGCCGGTCACCATAAAACCGCCTTTGAAGCCGAGTCAAAAGGAAAGCGATTGCTGGTCCCAGATTCAGGCCGCAATCAGTGGCATTTTCCCGCATTGATACAAATCAGTGTCGAATGGATACCTCTCCGCCATCCCCCACGACATGCGGAAGTGCCGGCGTCGGCTGAGCAGCAAGCTCATCCGCCTCGCTCCAGTCGATCGGCGTAGTTGGCTGAACCAGCGCGAGTCGCAACACCTCGTCGACATGGGAAACCGGAATGATCTTCAACCCGTCACGAATGCCGGCGGGAATATCGACCAGATCCTTTTCATTCTCCTGCGGGATGAGAACTGTCGTGATGCCACCACGCAACGCCGCCAGCAGCTTTTCCTTCAGCCCACCGATCGGGAGCGCCCTGCCTCGCAATGTCACTTCGCCGGTCATGGCGATATCGCGCCGAACGGCGATGCCGGTAAGCGTCGAAACGATCGACAGGACGATACCAAGACCTGCCGAGGGACCATCCTTCGGAACAGCCCCTTCAGGAAGATGGATATGCACGTCCTTGCGCGCAAACAGGCTCGGCTTGATCCCGTAGGTTGGCGCACGCGACTTCACGAAGGAGAATGCGGTCTGCACCGACTCCTTCATCACATCGCCGAGCTTGCCGGTCGTGGAGATCGCACCCTTGCCCGGGACTGTCACCGCCTCAATCGTCAGCAGTTCGCCGCCAACTTCGGTCCAGGCAAGTCCGGTCACGGCACCGACCTGATCCTCTTCCTCGCCAACACCGAAGCGATATTTACGAACGCCGGCAAAGTCGGAAAGATTCTCAGCGGTGATCTCGACCTTCTCGGTCTTCTTCTCAAGGATCCGGCGAAGGCTCTTGCGTGCCAGCTTGGCAATCTCCCGCTCCAGCGTGCGGACACCGGCCTCACGGGTATAATAGCGGATGAGATCAAGCAGCGCCGGATCGGTCAGGACGAACTCGCCCTTCTTGAGACCATGCTGTTCGACCTGCTTCGAGATCAGGTGCCGCTTGGCGATTTCCAGCTTTTCATGCTCGGTATAGCCTTCGAGCCGGATGATCTCCATGCGGTCGAGCAGCGCCTGCGGCAGGTTCAACGAGTTAGCGGTCGTGACGAACATCACGTCCGAAAGATCGTAATCCAGTTCCAGATAATGGTCCTGGAACTTGCTGTTCTGCTCGGGGTCCAGCACCTCAAGCAACGCCGACGCCGGATCGCCCCGGAAATCCTGGCCGAGCTTGTCGATTTCGTCGAGCAGGAACAGCGGATTGCTCGTCCCCGCCTTCTTGAGGTTGGTGATGATCTTGCCCGGAAGCGAGCCGATATAAGTGCGGCGATGTCCCCGAATCTCGGCCTCGTCGCGTACCCCGCCGAGCGATTGGCGCACGAACTCGCGCCCCGTCGCCTTAGCGATGGAACGGCCGAGCGAGGTCTTGCCCACGCCAGGAGGGCCTACGAGGCAGAGGATGGGCCCCTTGAGGCGATTGGTGCGCGCCTGGACCGCGAGATACTCGATGATCCGTTCCTTGACCTTCTCAAGGCCGAAATGATCCTCGTCGAGCACCTGTTCGGCGATTGCGATGTCACGCTTGAGCTTGGACTTCTTGCCCCACGGCAGGCCCAGCAACACATCGAGATAATTGCGCACGACCGTAGCTTCCGCCGACATCGGCGCCATCGACTTGAGCTTCTTGAGCTCCCCGGTCGCCTTGGCGCGCGCTTCCTTGGAAAGCTTGAGCTTGGCGATTTTCGCGGTGAGTTCGGCAACCTCGTCGCCGCCCTCTTCGCCCTCGGCATTGCCGAGTTCGCGCTGGATCGCCTTCAGCTGCTCGTTGAGATAATATTCGCGCTGGGTCTTCTCCATCTGGCGCTTCACGCGCGAGCGGATTTTCTTCTCGACCTGCAGCACGCCGAGTTCGCCTTCCATGAAGGCGAAGGTCATTTCCAGGCGCTTCGAGGGATCGAGTTCGACCAGCAGGGTCTGCTTGTCCGATACCTTGATGTTGAGATTGGACGCGACCGCATCGGCGAGGCGCGAGGCCTCGTCGATCTGCGCGATCTGGACCGCCGTCTCCGACGCCATCTTCTTGTTCAGTCGCGCGTAGTTCTCGAACTGATCGACAACTGAGCGCATCAGCGCGGTCGCCTCGGCGGGATCCACTGGCAAGTCGTCGACATTCACGATCTGGCCGGATAGGTGCGCACCAGTGGTATCGAGATCCTCGAGCTTGGCTCGTTCACGTCCCTCGACAAGCACGCGCACGGTGCCATCCGGAAGCTTGAGCAGCTGCAGTACGGTGGCGATCACGCCAACATCGTAGAGAGCGTCGCGATCGGGATCGTCGTTCGCCGGATCGAGCTGCGCCACCAGGAAGATAGACTTGTCCGCAGCCATCGCGCTTTCGAGCGCGGCAACCGATTTGTCGCGGCCTACGAACAACGGCACGATCATGTGCGGAAATACGACGATATCGCGCAAAGGCAGGACGGGATAGCTTTGGCTCATTTCAACTCCAGGGGGCCGAGACGGCCCTGCTTGCCGGCAATATGGGCGCTCTGTAGGCTTGCATCAATGTGGCACTGGAGAATTGTCTGCGCATTGCGCCCGGTCAATAATCGGCTCGGCTCGGCGCGAACCAGCGGATGCTTGCCTGGCAGGAAGGGCGCGAGCTCATCGAGCACACGGAAATATGGGATTTCTCGCGCCATTGCCCTACTGCCCCGCCCTTCCCCTTGCGGCGAAGGGCGGCAGTTCATCAGGCAGCGTCGCCGGCCTTTTCTTTGGACTTCTTGGCAAAGACGCGCACCGGCTCCTTGCGCCCGTCGACGACATCCTTGTCGATCATGATCTCGTCGACGCCATCCATCGAAGGCAGGTCGAACATCGTATCAAGCAGGATCGCCTCGAGAATCGAACGAAGGCCGCGCGCGCCGGTCTTGCGATCGATCGCACGCCGCGCGATCGCGACAAGCGCTTCGTCGGTAAAGCCGAGCGAAACGCCCTCCATCTCGAACAGTTTCTGATACTGCTTCACGAGCGCGTTTTTCGGCTCGGTCAGGATCTTGACCAGGGCTGCTTCGTCGAGATCCATCAGGGTCGCGATGACAGGCAGACGGCCGACGAATTCCGGGATCAGGCCGAACTTGAGCAGATCTTCCGGCTCGCAGCTCTGCAGCAATTCACCGGTGCGACGCTCATCAGGCCCGGCGACGAACGCGCCAAAGCCGATCGACTTGCCCTGCATGCGATCGCCGATGATCTTTTCAAGACCAGCGAAGGCACCGCCGCAAATGAACAGGATATTCGTCGTGTCGACCTGCAGGAACTCCTGCTGCGGATGCTTGCGCCCGCCCTGCGGCGGAACGCTCGCGGTCGTGCCTTCCATCAGCTTGAGCAGCGCCTGCTGGACGCCCTCGCCCGAAACGTCACGGGTGATCGAGGGATTGTCCGCCTTGCGGCTGATCTTGTCGATTTCGTCGATATAGACAATGCCTCGCTGCGCCCGTTCGACATTATAGTCGGAGGCCTGGAGCAGCTTGAGAATGATGTTCTCGACATCCTCGCCGACATAGCCGGCTTCGGTAAGCGTCGTCGCATCAGCCATCGTGAACGGCACGTCGAGGATGCGAGCAAGCGTCTGCGCGAGCAGCGTCTTGCCGCAACCCGTCGGGCCGACGAGCAGGATGTTGGATTTGGCTAGCTCGACGTCCGCGCCCTTCGAGCCGTGGTTCAACCGCTTGTAATGATTGTGCACAGCAACCGACAGCACGCGCTTGGCCTTGTTCTGGCCAATCACATAATCGTCGAGGACATTGCAGATCTCAAGCGGGGTAGGCACCCCGCCGTCCTTCTTGCTCACCAGCGCGGACTTGGTTTCCTCGCGGATGATGTCGTTGCAAAGCTCAACGCACTCGTCGCAGATGAAGACCGTCGGGCCGGCGATCAGCTTGCGCACCTCATGCTGCGATTTCCCGCAAAAGGAGCAGTAGAGCGTGCTCTTTGAATCGCCGCCACTCAATTTGGTCATCACATCATCCTTTGGCCGCAACGGCGACCGTACCAATATGGGGCATCCTAGACCGCGCCGGACTAGCCCGGCAATGGCATAATGCCGATGTCCCTTAGAAAGGGTTCACGCCGTAGCGCCTTCCTCCGACGCTGCCGGACGCTTGTCGAACACTGCGTCGATCAGCCCGAAGGTCTTCGCTTCATCAGCCGAGAGAAAGCGATCGCGCTCCATCGCGCTTTCGATCGCATCGAGCGGTTGTCCGGTATATTTCGCATAGAGTTCGTTCAAGCGAGCCCGAATACGCAGGATCTCCTTCGCCTGGATTTCGATATCGGTCGCCTGGCCCTGCGCGCCGCCCGAAGGCTGGTGGACCATGATCCGAGCATTGGTGAGCGCAACGCGCATGCCGGGCTCGCCGGCCGCGAGCAGGAAGCTGCCCATCGAAGCCGCCTGGCCGATGCACACCGTCCCGACGCGGGGGCGGATATATTGCATCGTGTCGTGGATCGCCATTCCGGCCGTCACCACGCCGCCGGGCGAGTTGATGTACATGAAGATATCCTTCTTCGGATTCTCCGACTCAAGGAACAACAGCTGCGCGGTGATCACCGCAGCCATGTGATCCTCGACCTGGCCAGTCACGAAGATGATCCGCTCGCGCAGCAGCCGCGAATAAATATCGAAGCTCCGCTCGCCACGATTGGACTGCTCGATGACGATTGGGACAAGGCCGCTCAGGGGATCAAACATGGATGACTCAGTTCCTCTTGCTTTCGTTGACGCCAACATCGGGCTTTCGGTGGCACACTTCAAGCCCGCAAACCCTATCGTTTTTCGTAAGGCCGCACAGAATAGTCGGGGCGAGCCCTCATTCCTCGGCGGAGGGAGCGGGATAAGCGAGGTATGCCAGTCGCCGGACCTCGAGCCGTCCACGCACCACGGTGTCCAGGATAAGCCCGCTGAATCCGCTCAATGCGGCCAGCATTGTCAGGCCGGTTATGAGGATCGCCGTCGGGAAGCGGGGCACGAGTCCGGTCTGGGCGTATGTGATCACCAACGGTATCGCGAGCAGCACCGCGAGCGCAGCGAGCAGCACGCCGACGATCCCGAAAAAGCTCAGCGGCCGTTCGATTCGAAAAAGCCTGACGATCGTCCGGAGGATCCGCCAGCCGTCGCTATAGGTCGAAAGCTTGGAGATCGAGCCTTCCGGCCGCGCCGCATAAGCTGTCACGAGTTCCGCGACCGGCATGCGCAACTCGAGCGCATGGACGCTGATCTCGGTCTCGATCTCGAACCCAGCCGAAAGCACCGGGAAGCTCTTGACGAATCGTCGCGAGAACACCCGATAACCCGATAATATATCACTGAAACTTCGCCCGAAAAGCTGCGCGAGCAGCCCAGTCAAGAGCATGTTGCCAAGCCGATGGCCGCGCCGATATGCGGCATCGACCTCGCTCGCCCGCGCGCCGACGACCATGTCGAGTTGCTCGTGGAGGAGCATGCGGACCATCTCCGGCGCGGCGGCGGCATCATAGGTCGCATCGCCATCGGCCATCACATAGATGTCGGCCTCGACGTCTGCGAACATGCGTCGCACGACATTGCCCTTGCCCTGCATCCGTTCGCGGCGAACCATCGCACCGGCCGCAGCGGCCACGGCCATGGTTCGATCGCTGCTATTGTTGTCGTAGACGTAGATGTCCGCGTGCGGCAGCGCCGTGCGGAAGGCCGCGATCGTCGATGCGATCGCGGCTTCCTCATTATAGCACGGCAGGATGACGGCGACGCGCGGGCCGTCCGCCAGCGCGATCGCCTGTCCCATCAACCTTCGGCCTTGACCTTCTTGGCCGCTGGCTTCTTCTTCGGAGCATCCTCGGCTTCGGCGGCTTCAGCCGGGGCTTCGGCCTTCTTTGCGGCGGCCTTCTTGGCAGGTGCCTTCTTTGCGGCGGCCTCGTCGCTCACGGCCGGTTCGGCAGTAGCTTCGTCGGCCTTGGCAGCCTTCTTGGGAGCTGCCTTCTTGGCCTTGGGCTTGTGGTCATGATCATGGTCATGACCATGATCGCAGTCCGGGCCGTGGACATGGCCAGGAATTGCGCCTTCCTCCGATTCGATCGCAGCTTCAAGCTCTTCGCGGCTCACTTCGCGATCGCTGATCTCGGCCTTGCCGAACAGGAAGTCGACAACCTTGTCTTCATAAAGCGGAGCGCGCAGCTGAGCGGCTGCCATCGGCTCTTCCTGGACATACTGGATGAAGCGTTCGCGATCCTTCGGCTGATACTGCTGCGCCGCCTGGGCGACGAGTCGCTGCATCTCCGCCTGGCTGATCTCGACGCCGTTCTTCTGGCCGATCTCGGAAAGCAGCAAGCCAAGGCGAACGCGACGCTCGGCAATCGCGCGATAATCGTCCTTCTCGGCTTCCATTTCTGCAAGTGCTGCGTCGCGATCCTCGGCATGACCGGCTTCATGCTCGATCTGCGCCCAGATCTGCTGGAATTCAGCTTCGAGCATCGATGGCGGTACCGGGAAATCATGCGAGGCTGCCAGCTGGTCGAGCAGCTTGCGCTTCATATGGGTGCGGGTGAGCTGGTTGAGTTCCTGCTCGAGCTGGCCCTTGAACAGGTTGCGCAGCTGGTCGAGCCCCTCGAGACCGAGCGTCTTGGCGAAGTCTTCGTCGATGACGATGTCCTTGGGGACCTTGATCTCGGTGACCTTGACCTCGAACGTCGCCGGCTTCCCCTTGAGGGCCTCGACATTATAATCGTCCGGGAAAACCACGTTGAGCACGCGCTCCTCGCCGACCTTGGCGCCCTCGAGGCCTTCCTCGAAGCCCGGGATCAGTCGGCCCGAGCCAAGCTCGACCGACATGCCCTCGCCAGTGCCGCCCTCGAAGGCGACGCCATCGACCTTGCCGACGAAATCCATGACGACAAGGTCGCCCTCGATCGCCGGATGGCCCTCGCCAGCGACGTCGAAATTCTTCTGGGACGAAGCAAGGCGATTCACCGCCGCATCGATCTCTTCATCCGCGACTGGAACGCTCAAGCGCTCGAGCTTGATGGCGTCGATCACCGGTTCCGGTACGTCGGGCAGCACTTCGAGCGTGACCTTCACCTCGGCGTCCTTGCCGGGTTCATAATCCTCGCCCAGCTCGACCGCTGGCTGCATCGCAGGACGCAGCGCCTTCTCGGCGAGCAACGCCTGGACCCCGTCACGCACTGCGTTGTCGAGCGCCTGACGCTCCAGCGCCGGGCCATGCATCTTCTTGATGAGATTCGCGGGCACCTTGCCGGGGCGGAAGCCAGGCATCCGTATCGTCGGCGCCACGGTCTTCACCTCGGCTTCGACGCGCGCAATGATATCCTTCGCCGCAATCGTCAGCGTGTAGGCGCGCTTCAGCCCCTCGTTCAAAGTCTCGACAGTTTGCATCTCACCAAAACCCTTGCCTATATCTCTTGGGCTCGCCCTGTGTTCGTGACGTCTGGTGCGGGCGAAGGGACTCGAACCCCCACATCTTGCGATACCAGAACCTAAATCTGGCGCGTCTACCAGTTCCGCCACGCCCGCGGGACGCCCGAACCGCGCGGCATATAGCAGGCGAAGCGGGGAGGGCAAGGGAAAGGGGACCGAACCTGTCCGGATCCCGCAATCCTGCCCCGATCGCTCAATCCACCGTGATGATGATCTTCCCGAACTGTGCGTTGGATTCCATGTAGCGATGCGCTGCCACCGATTCCTCCAGCGGGAAGGTCCGGGCGACGATTGGCGAGAGCAAGCCACGCGCCACGCCGTCGGTGATGATGCCGATCGCCCTGTCGAGCAGTGGCCGCTTGGAGGCGACGATATAGGTTTCCATCGTCAATCCGCGCGCAAATGACAGGCCCACCGGAAACGGCGTGGGCTCGCTGCTCAGCATTCCATAGATGATGTAGCGACCGCCCATCGCGAGCGATTGCGCCAGCGCCGCCGCTCCCGGCCCGGCAACGGCATCGAACACCAGCCGCGCACCCTTCCCCGCCGTGATCTCCGCCACGCGCGCCGCGACATCCTCCTCGTCCGTGACGATAACATGCGCTGCCCCTGCGTCGAGCAGCGCCTGCGCCTTGTCGCGCGATCGCGTCGTCGCAATCGGCACGCCACCGGCCATGTTGACCAGCTGGATCGCCGCGAGCCCGACGCTGCTCGATGCAGCGGTAAGAATCACGACATCCCCCTCCTTCATGTCGCCCTTGTCGAAAAGGCCGCCATGCGCGGTGAGAAAAGGCGCCCACAAGGCGGCGGCCTGGATCATCGAGAAATTCTCGGGATGACGGACGAGGAACTCGGCGGGCGCGATTATCAGTTCGCCATAGGTTCCATATGCGGGCGCCATGCGGGGCACCACGCTTACCGCATCGCCAATCGCGAATTCGGTCACGCCCTCGCCCAGCCGCTCGACTCGCCCGGCAGCTTCCGATCCGAGCATCGACGGAAAGACTGGCTTCACCGGGTGATGGCCGGAACGGAACGTACTGTCCGAGCGATTGACCCCGATCGCCTCGACTCGAACACGCACTTCGCCCGGAGCCGGATCGCGCACGTCGATCTCATCGACCCGCAGGACTTCTGGACCACCCGCCTCATGAAGCCGAACCACCCGTGTCATCGCGATCTCCTGTAATATTCCTGCCGAAACCGAAACAGAGATGGGACATCGGCAACCCTATAATGCGGCAGGTCATCGGTTGGGCCGGACTCCAAACTTCGTGGCCGGGTGGAACCAGATCGCTGACCAGACGTGTAGCGAATCGGGTGAAGGCGATTTGAGAGCGGCGATAGTTTTTGTTTCTTCTCTACTCTAGTGGTAGAGTTTAGCTTCCCCAGATCAATTCAGGGAGAAAAAAGATGCGCCGACAGTTTATCAAGAGCGCCGTCGCTTTCGGGCTTGCGGCGGTGGTCGCGGGGGTTGGAATTGCCGGTTCTGCGCAAGCGGCAGGTCAGTCGCTGCTCAACGTCAGCTATGATCCGACCCGCGAACATTATCAGCAGATCAACGCTGGTTTCGCGAAGAAGTGGGCGGCGCAAGGTAGCGGAGCGGTAGCCATTCGCCAGAGCCATGGCGGCTCGGGAAAGCAGTCGCGTTCGGTGATCGACGGGCTGCCGGCGGACGTGGTCACGCTGGCGCTCGCTTATGACATCGACGTGATCGCGTCGAAGGCCAAATTGCTGCCAGCGAACTGGCAGGCACGCCTGCCCAACAACAGCGCACCTTATTATTCGACGATCGTATTCCTCGTCCGCAAGGGCAATCCCAAGGCCATTCACGATTGGGACGATCTGGCGAAGCCGGGCGTCAAGGTGATCACGCCAAACCCGAAGACCTCGGGTGGCGCGCGCTGGAATTATCTGGCGGCCTATGGCTATGGCCTGCGCAAATATGGTTCGGCAGCGGGCGCCCGCGACTATCTGGTCAAGCTGTTCCGCAACGTGCCCGTGCTCGATAGCGGCGCGCGCGGATCGACGACCACGTTCGTCCAGCGCGGCCAGGGCGACGTGCTCATCGCCTGGGAAAACGAAGCGCATCTCGCTGTGAACCAGCTCGGCAAGGGCCAGTTCGAGATCGTCGCGCCGTCGGTATCGATCCTCGCCGAGCCCCCGGTCGCGCTCGTCGACAAGAATGTCGATCGCAACGGCACGCGCAAGCTTGCCACCGCCTATCTCAACTATCTCTACACACCGGAAGCGCAGGAGATCATTGCTCGCAATTATTACCGGCCCCGCAACCCTGAGGTTGCCGCCAAATATGCGGGCAAGTTCCCCAAGCTGCCGCTGTTCACCATCGACAAGAATTTCGGCGGCTGGGCCAAGGCACAGGCAATCCATTTCAATAATGGCGGCCTGTTCGACCAGGTGTTCGAAGATGCCAAGCGCTGAGTAGCTCCCGCGCTCGACTGGTCCGGCCCTCTAGCCGGGGTCGGACCAACTTTTTACGAAATAGGGGAAATTCCATGAAGACACATCTGCTCTTGGGCAGCGTGGCGCTGCTCGCCCTGGCGACACCGGCCCTCGCTCAGGAAACGCCGCAAGCCTATCCGGAGAACTCCGGTCTCGACGTTCCGATCGACGAAGCCAAGCCAGCCGACGCTGCTCCGGCTCCGACCGGCGATGCGGTGCTCGATCGCCTGAATACGCTTGAAGCCCGCATCCGCCAGCTCGAAGCGCGCAACGCCGAGCTCGAGGCCTCCAGCGCCGAGGTCGCCACCCGCGTCGAGAAGGTCGAGGTCCGAGCCGCTACCGCCGTACAATCCGGCCCCGCGCCTACCTTTGCCGACGTTACCGGCGATTTCACCTTCAAGCCGCGCGGCACCTTCCAGCTGGATTATGCCGCCTATAATGAGGGCAAGGGCGGCTACGACTACAACAACGGCACCGATATCCGCCGCGCCCGCTTCGGCTTCGATGGCACCGCCTTCAAGAAGTTCAAATGGCGGATCGAGGCTGAATATGTGAAGTCGACGGTCAACCTGCTCGACGCCTATATCCAGTACGCGCTCAATCCCAAGTGGAGCGTCACCTTTGGCCAGCAAAAGGCGCCGTTCGGCCTCGAAGCCAACAGCACCGACGCCTTCAACAGCTTCCTTGAGCGCGGCATGGCGAACACGGCCTTCGGCGCGATCGGTGCTGAACGCCGCGTCGGCGTCAATCTCGGCTACGCCAGCGATCACCTCTATGCCAATCTCGGCGTGTTCGGCGCAGGCGAAGCGGTCCAGCGCAACGCCGACTCGCCCGACGAGGCCCAGGGCATCAACGGGCGGATCGTCTGGGAGCCGATCGTCGATACCGACAAGCTCGTCCATGTCGGCGTTTCCGGCTATCGCGCCAGCAACTTCCAGACCGTCGCGGCAGTTTCGTCGGTGGCGACCTGCACGGGCTCGACCGCGGCAACCTGCACCTTCACGACGGCGGCCGCCAAGGTTCCCAATACCGTGCGCCTTTCCGATCGTCCGGGCTCGCGCATCGATGGCGGAAACCTGATCGATACCGGCAGCATCACTAACGTCCGCAGCGCGACCTTTGTCGGTGGCGAACTTGCACTGGTGAAGGGCCCCTTCTCGATCCAAGGCGAATATGATCATCTGACGCTCGATCGCTATGGCGCCGATCCGTCGCTGTCTTTCGATGGCTTCTATGTCTTCGGCAGCTGGTTTCTCACCGGCGAATCACGTGCCTTCAAGGGTGGCAGCGCGGATCGTCTCAAGCCGTTCAACGATTTCAACCCATCGGCCGGCAAATGGGGTGCTGTCGAGCTTCTCGTTCGCTATGATCAGATAGACCTGAGCGATTATCGCTTCGGCACGGGCACCAATCTCACCAACGCCGGCAAGGGCACGAGCTGGACCGGCGGGATCAACTGGTATCTCAACCCCAATACCAAATTCGTCTTCAACTACATTCACTTCAAGGGTGACAACTCCCCGCTCAACAGCACTGGAAAGGTCGGGAAGACCGCTCCGATCCAGGCTGAAGGAGACGTGCTGGGCACTCGGCTACAGTTCGACTTCTAACCACGATAGTAGAGATTGTGTCTTAACCGTCCTCCCGGCCTTCGCCGGGGGGACGGTTTCGATTATGAGGGCATCGAAGGGGACCCTGCATTGACCACGAGACGTTCCGCGATTCCCGGCTTGAGCCTCACGCTGGGAGTCACGATATTCTGGCTTTCGCTGATCGTGCTCATACCGTTGAGCGCGCTTTTCCTTCGCGCTGCGTCCGGCGGATGGGCCCATTTCGTCGAAGCGGCCTTTTCGCCCCGCGCCGTCGCCGCCTATCGCGTCAGCTTCGGCACCGCACTGATCGCGGCCGCGATCAATTCGGTGTTCGGGCTGCTGATCGCCTTCGTCCTCGTGCGCTATCGCTTCTTCGGCCAGCGTTTCGTCTCGGCCCTGGTCGACCTGCCCTTCGCGCTGCCGACCGCTGTTGCCGGCATCGCACTTACCGCGATCTACGCCAGCAACGGCTGGGTGGGCTCGATCATCGAACCCCATGGCATTCAAATCGCCTACAAACCGCAGGGCATCGTCGTCGCGCTCGTTTTCATCGGCCTGCCGTTCATCGTCCGCACGGTCGAACCGGTCCTCGCCGATCTCGGGCGTGATCCCGAGGAGGCATCGGCCACGCTCGGCGCCAATCGCTGGCAGACGTTCCGCTTCGTCGTGCTGCCCGAAATCATGCCAGCGCTGATCACCGGGTTCGCGCTCGCCTTCGCGCGCGGGGTGGGCGAATATGGTTCGGTAATCTTCATCGCCGGCAACATGCCGTTTCAATCCGAGATTTCACCGCTGCTGATCGTCACGAGTCTCGAGGAATATGACTATGCGGGTGCGACCGGGATCGCCGTGGTCATGCTGCTCGCCTCACTGGCAGTGCTTCTGCTGATCAACTGGATCCAGCATCGCGAACGCGTGAGGCGCGGATTATGAGCAGCCGGAAACATCCTCTCGATCCCCCCGCCCTCGTCAAATGGGGCCTCGTACTCGTTGCACTCGTCTATATCGGCATCGTCGTGATGCTGCCGCTTGCATCGGTTTTCAGCGAGGCGTTCGCCCAGGGCTGGGACCTGTGGTGGCTCGCGATCGATGATCCGGACGCGCTGGCGGCAATCCGGCTGACATTGCTCGTCGCCGTGGTAGCGGTGCCGCTCAATTGCGTGTTCGGCGTCGCTGCCTCCTGGGCGGTCGCCAAGCATGATTTTGCGGGCAAGGCCTTCCTGATCTCGCTGATCGACCTGCCCTTCTCGATCTCACCCGTCGTATCGGGCATGGTCTATGTGCTGCTATTCGGCGCGCAGGGCTGGATAGGGCCCTGGCTCCAGGAACATGACATCCAGATCATCTATGCGCTGCCTGGCATCATCCTCGCGACGATCTTCGTCACCTTCCCCTTCGTCGCGCGCGAGTTGATCCCGCTGATGCAGGCGCAGGGCCGCGACGAGGAGGAAGCCGCGCTCAGCCTCGGAGCCTCGGGTTTCCAGACCTTCCGCAAGGTCACCCTCCCCAACATCCGCTGGGGCCTCCTCTATGGCGTGCTGCTCTGCAATGCTCGCGCGATGGGCGAATTCGGCGCGGTCTCGGTCGTCTCCGGCCATATCCGTGGCGAAACCAATACCATGCCGCTTCACATCGAGCTGCTCTACAACGACTATAATCTCTCCGCCGCGTTCGCGGTCGCCTCGCTGCTTGCCGGCCTGGCGCTCGTCACACTGGCGCTCAAGACCATATTGGAATGGCGGCACGGCGACGCGCTGGCCGCAAGGGGGCATTGATTCATGGCCATTACGGTTGAAGCCGTCTCGAAGCAGTTCGACGGCCACAGCGCGCTCGAAGCGCTCGATCTCGAAATAGCGGACCGCACATTCGTTGCGCTGCTCGGCCCTTCCGGCTCGGGCAAGACGACGCTGCTGCGCATCATCGCCGGTCTCGCTTATGCGGACGAAGGCCATATCCGCTTCGATGGCGAGGATGTTACCGAAATCCCCGTCCAGCGCCGCAACATCGGCTTCGTCTTCCAGAACTACGCGCTCTTCCGCCACATGACGATCGCCGAGAATATCGCGTTCGGCCTCAGCGTGATGAAGCGCCGCGATCGACCTTCCAAGGCGGACATCGCCGCGCGCGTCGAGGAATTGCTCGGCATTGTCCGTCTCGATGGCCTGGGCAAGCGCTATCCGACCCAGCTTTCCGGCGGCCAGCGCCAGCGCGTCGCCCTCGCCCGCGCGCTCGCCCGCAAGCCGCGCTTCCTGCTCCTCGACGAGCCCTTCGGCGCGCTCGACGCCAAGGTCCGGCAGGAACTGCGCAGTGCGCTCCGCGAAATCCACGACCGGCTCGGCCTGACCTCGATCTTCGTCACCCACGATCGCGACGAAGCCTTCGGCCTCGCCGATCGCATCGCGATTCTCAACGGCGGCAAGATCGAGCAATATGACTCGCCCGAAGCGATCAATCGCGCGCCTGCAACCGACTTCGTCCGCGAATTCCTCGCATAGGACCGCTCTTAATAGGAAAGTTTCGGGAAAAAGTCCCCGCGGCCTTCGGGGCTCATGTCGAGGAGGCCCCAGACCGGATCCACGAGGTCGCCTGCGCGGTGATGCTGGCCCGGCTCCTCCTGCACGTACAGCAATTCATTGCCCCAGAAATGGCGAACGATTCCGTCGACACCCTTGTGAAACACGTTGTACATCGCCTCGTCCCAGTTCTTGCCGGGCTCGTAGCCACGCTCGGCTCGCATCGCCTGGCCAAACTTCGACGTGTCGCCAAAATAATGGTGGGAATACGCATTCCCCGCCGTCGACAGCAGTTTCAGATTTCGCCACCCGCGCTTGCGCGCCAACGACTGCAGCCGTGCAATCGGCGACTTGGCGACGACATAGGTTGGGAAGCGCTGGTCAGCGTGAAGGACGCTGCCGTCCCAGCCGTCCAGCGTATGGGTGCAGCCATTGCAGGGCTCATCGCGTTCCGGGCCATACATGAAGCTGTAGAGCAGGATGCTCGGATATTCGCCGAACAACTCGGACAGCCGTACCAACTCCGGGCGCTCGTGAGCGCCGATCCGCTCGAACACATAGTCCTCGGGGATATCCCCGCCGGGCGGGAGCGCGCGGCGCTGGGCGGCCACCGCCTCGAGCTGCCGGCGCAGCGCAATCTCTGCATCGAGCAGAGCGTTGCGCGCATTGCGGTATTCGACGCTCTCGTTAGGGAAAGACAGATGTTCCATTGTTCGGCCCTTTCGCCCGGATGTTGACGGGAGAAACCAGTCCGCGACAGATAAGTTTCGGAACAGGGCGGTAGCGAACCGGCCCCGCTGGATCGAAGGATCGCGCCAAACCGGAACTTGATCAGCTTGCCTTCGATTTGGACAGGCGGCAGCAATCACCGGAGAGTATTGGTGTATGATGCATTTCAGGAATCATACGTGTGAGCCAGGATGCCCCGCTTGCGGCGTCGCATGGCTCCGCCAACCAACCCGAAACCGCTGATCAACATCGCCCATGAGGCCGGTTCGGGGACTGCCGCAAGCGCCTGAGGTTCATAGCCGGCGAGATCGGCATCCTGGGCATTGCCCGAATTTACGCGCGCTTTGGTTCTGGCTACGCCATTCACGAACGTAGACAATGCCTGAGGAGAATCTGATGCGCGGCGATCCTGCACCCCAGTTAAGCGAACGACTGGGCCTTGAGTGGCTTGGCGAGATCGGCCTTCCGCCGACGGATCTGGTGTCGCTGGCAGCGGACGCGGGCTGTCGCCATATCAGCACGATTCTCGAGCGCATCGACCTGAACCCGTTCGGCTATCCCGCCTGGTCGCTCTTGGATGATGCCGTCCTGAGGCGTGAGATGAAGGCGCGCATGGCTGATCGTGGAGTCTCCATCTCGCTTGGCGAAGGCTGTGTCATCCGTCCTGATGCAGATGTGTCGGTGCATCAACGCGCACTTGATGTGTTCGTGGAACTCGGAACCACCCGCATCAACACCGTTTCGTTTGATCCGGATCACGAGCGGACCCTCGACCAGTTCAGTAGGCTTGCCGAGATGACGCGCGACGCTGGCGTCGAATTGACAACCGAGTTTCTCCCGATGCTGACGATTTCGACGATGGACTACGCAATCGACCTTATCACCCGTATTGGGCAGCCGCATGTTAAGGTACTGATCGATACCATGCATTTCGTTCGTGCCGGTCACAAGGCAGAGGAAATCGCCAGGCACGATCCCGCATTATTCGGATATGTCCAGATATCGGACGGGCCGCTGGTTGGTGCCGAAGATTATATGGATGAAGCCATGAACGACAGGATGATACCGGGGGAAGGAGAAATGCCACTGCGGGACATCCTCGCCGCCTTACCGGCCGACCTTATCGTTTCGATGGAAGTGCCTCTCAACCGCATGGCCGCAAGCGGCATGTCAGCGCTGGAGCGCATACGCCGGACAGCAATGGCTACCCAGGCGATACTAGCGTCGATCTGATCGTACGGAGAGGACAAGATATGAGTGGCGGAATTCGATAAGTAGGCTTCATCAGCGAGTCCCTGCTGAGTATGGCGCGACCCTCAGCGTCTCATTCTCAGCCAGTGTTGATCGGGAATTTCAGGCAGGCTCTGCAAGCCATGTTGCGACCACGGTCTGGGTAGCCATGCGTGGCCCATCGCGGGAGACGAACCCTTTTTCATCTTCGTAAAAGGATTCCGCCGTCGCTTGGGTCACTGCCTGGGTCCATCCGTCGAGATTATCGATATAAACCTGTTCGAAGAGATCGCCCTTGTCGGAGAAACCGAGAAGTTCGTTGAATTTCGAAGTTACCGGATCAGCGCGATGCTGGAGACTGTAACCGACCATATAGGGCGCGGCGGGACTTTCGAGTCCCATCTTGCTGTGATGCCCGAACCACCATTTCCAGAACTGTGATTCGGTAACCTGCGCATCACGGAAAACGACTGCCGTATATCCGAAGGCGCCGTAGCCGAGGGTAGGATAATAGGCTGTCCCGATATTGGCATGGCAGCCCGCAGGATCGACCACATTGTCCAGGCATCGCTTTATCAGTTCGGTAAGGCCGAGCAGTGCCGCCCCTTCCCTGTCCGCACTGAACGTAAGCGCGATGGTGGCGTCGATGGGGCGACTGAGCGCACGTTGCGATGAATGAACTTCGTCATCAGCACTGGCAATGGTGACAAGCCCGTGGACGTCCGCCCAGGGCGCCGCTTTTCCCAGTTCCGCTACCGTGTTCTTGATGACCCCTTCCCATTCGGATGCGTTCAGACCGGGCTTCGCCATGAGGACCATGCCGCAACGCAATCTGGTGGGGAGGGCCTGCTCCCCAGCCTGGCTGTCCATATTGGGCTCTCCGTTTCGATTGATTGTTTGTACACGTCTTGATCGTGTCAAAAATATACGATCATCATCTGTTTACGTAAGCACATAATACGTTGGCGATGCAGCGACGGCTGTGTTCATTTTCGCCGGGCATCATGGTCGTCCTGATGCCGGAAACGAATAGCCGCATTGGATTGGCAGTCAGGACCAAAGGTCGTCACCCGTCGGCCCGGCGATCGCACCTACCTGACCGGGGAGTTGCAGTTCCTCAGCCCCCGTCCCTATCTTCAGTTCCAAAGGAGTCTTAGAAATGGCCAGTCCGTCATCGCCATTCGCCGATCTCTCGTCCGCATTCGCCGAGGCTGTCGCGATCACCTCGCCCCATATCGTCGAGGTACAATCGCGGAGTTCGTTGGCAAGCGGCTTCTTCTGGCGAAAAAACCTTATTGTCACCCCGGATGAGACCCTCGCCGAGAACGGCACGATCGAAGTTGAGCAAGCCGATGGCTCGGTCCTCGATGCGAAGCTTGTGGGCCGCGATCCCGCTACGGATATCGCGCTTCTCCGTGTCGAAGGCGCCAAAGCGGAAGCAGCAACACTCGGCTCAAGTGCCACCCGGCCGGGCGCGCTTGCCCTGGTTGTCGCCGCGGCGGAGAGCGCTCCGCTGGTCGCCTGCGGCGTCATCGCGGCCGTCGGTCATGCTTGGCAGTCGATGCGCGGTGGCACGATCGATGCGCGGATCGAGATGGATATTCGGCTAAGCCGCCGCGCCGAGGGCGGGTTGGCGATCGATGGAAGCGGCCAGGCCTTTGGCATGGCGGTACGCGGTCCAGGTGGACGAACACTGATCATCCCCACGGCCACGATCAATCGCATTGCGAGTCAGCTCGCCGAACATGGTCGCGTGCCCGTCGCCTATCTGGGCGCGGGTCTGAAGGACGTCCCGCTTACTGACGGAGGGAGCGGTGCCATGGTGATGACACTTGATCCCGATGGCCCCGCGTCAGCGGCCGAATTGCTGCAGGGCGACATCATTGTTTCGTGGGCGGGCCAGCGCATGCCCAATGTCGGCACGCTGCTCCGTGGATTGCGCGCAACCCCGGTTGGGACAACGATACCGCTTGGCCTGCGACGCGGCGGCTCACCGCTCGAGGTCGATATCATGATTGGGGACAGGCCGACGAAATGAGCATCCTCGATGCGGCCGACGATCTGGTTGTCAGCATTCGGGTCGCCGAACCGGGCCTTGCGGTCCGCCTCGCCGCGCTGTTTGAACAGGTGCCGGGCCTGCGGATTGCGAATCCCGATGAGCCTGGCGACGTGGTCTTGAGCTCGCCAGACTCGTCCAATGGCAGATTTGAACAGCCACTCACGCCACGCGAACGCGATGTGATCGCGCTCGTCGCCGAAGGTCTCTCCAACAAGGAGATTGGATGCCGGCTCGGGATCGCGCCCGACACGGCAAAGTTCCACGTCGGACGCCTGATCGACAAGCTTGACGCGACTGGACGCACCGACGCGGTCGCGCATGCCGCGCGGCGCGGAATCATCCACCTGTAGCGATGATAATTTTTAGCCGATCTGGAAACATTGGAAGTCGATGTCCGACGGCGTAGACGCCCCTTGTCGGAGGACGCCGACGTTTGATGAGGGGTTGATCATGATACCGTTTGCAACGCTGGTAGACAACCGAGGACAAGAGCTATCGGTGAACCCTGAGCTCGTTCAGTTTGTTCGCAAGGTTGAAGGCCAGGACGATGAATGTCTGGTAGTATTCGGCAAGGACCAGCTGCTCCGGGTTTCTGGCACTGTTGCTGAGGTTACAAAGACCCTGCGAGAAGTTTGATCGCCGAAGAGCCCAGCGCCCTGTTGCCTTGGATCGGCGGATCCGAGCTGCGGGTTCAACATCGGCTTACCCAAGCGGCGCGGCTTGCTGTCCGCGAATGAGGCGCCCCGGAAGCGCACCTGTCGATATTCCGTCCCGGTAGGTGACCCTGCCATTGAGGATCGTGTAACGGTAACCATCGGCACCCTGATGGATGCGGCGCCCATTGGCCGGCAAATCATAATGCACGCTGGGGCTATGCAGGCGCAGCCCTGACAAATCGATGATATTGAGGTCAGCCTTATATCCGGCTCCGACTATCCCGCGGTCATAGAGTCCGACGGCAGCTGCGGGCTCGCTGGTCAGGGACTTCACCGCCCAGGGAAGTGAGATGCGTTCCCCACGGCTCCTGGATTGCAGCCAATGGGTGAGCATATATGTTGGATAGGCAGCGTCTGCGATCAGTCCGCAATGTGCGCCACCATCGCCCAGAGCCACGATCGAATGTGGATGGAGCATCATCTCGCGGACCGTATCAAGCGATTTATAAGCGTAATTTCCAAACGGCTGATACAAGATGGCATGCCCTTCGTCCTGTAGGAGAAGATCATAGGCCAACTCGTTCACCGAGCAGCCCTTCGCCGCTGCTTGAAATCCCAGAAATTTCTCGGGCGTGGGCTCGTAGTCGGGGGGATTGCCCAGGAGCGCAACATTGTCGATCGCAGATAGCAATACGACCGTGTTCGGATGTCCCCCGTTGGCCTTTTCCGACAGGATCGCTGCGCGGATGGCTGGATCCCGCATCCGGGCAACTCGCTCGGTCAGAGGCAAATGCGCGATGGCTTGATAGGTTGGATGAAGGCTGAATGGATTGAGCGATAGATCGAGGCCGAACATCACTCCAATACCACGCGGCGCAACTTGCGCCTTGATGTCGATTCCTTCCTCGTTGGCACGCGCGGTCAATTCGAGCAAAGTCCTCCAACCCTCGGGAATGTGATTGAACTGGGCGAGCAGGAACGAAAGAGGCTGGCCGCACGCCTTGGCAATCCTGCACAACAGATCGAAGGTCGCCGATCCCTCTGGCGACAGGTCGTGGAAATCAATCATGAGCTGATAAACGCCAAGGCCCAGTTCCTTGAGGGGGCGAGCGAGGGCGAGCAACTCTTCCTCCGCCGCCGTCTCTGCCGGCGCGAGTGCGCCGCTCGGAGTGCGATGCGCCAGGGTATGAGAGGTCGAGACTCCCAGCGCACCGGCCTGGAGACCTTCGCGCACGATTGCACTCATTGCCGCGAGATCGGCAGCCGTTGCCGGCTCGCGATCAGCGCCGCGCTGTCCCATCACATAAATTCGCACCGCGGAATGCGGAACCTGCGCAGCGAAATCAACATCGGTTTCGCGGGTGGCGAGCATGTCCATATAATCGGGAAAGGTTTCCCAGTTCCACTCGAGGCCCTCGGTCATCACCGCTTCGGGAATATCCTCGACGCCTGCTATGACGTGCTGGAGTAGCTCTCGATCGTCCGGGCGACATGGGGCGAGACCAATTGCACAATTTCCCATGACGACGGACGTCACGCCATGTTGGCTGGAAGGTCTAAGGCAATTTTCCCAAGTGACCTGACCATCGTAATGCGTATGAATATCCACAAAGCCGGGCGTTACCATTAGGCCCTCTGCGTCAATTTCCTCATGAGCTGAACCGGCTAGCGCGCCAACGCAAGCAATGCGGTTACCAATGATGCCGATGTCAGCCCGGAAGGGCTCAGATCCGGTGCCGTCGACAACGAAGCCACCCTTGATGACCAAGTCATATTCGAATGCCATTGGCCTGGTCTCCAAGCGGGAGCGAATAAATCGGGAGCGGCGATCGAGCAGTCATCCCTCTCGCGAAGTTGATAGCAGTCGTCGCCCACAGGTGTCGAGCCGCGCCTGCATCGCATTGTTAGATGTGGGTACAATAAAGACGGAATTTGGGTGAACGCGTAATTCGGCTATCCGCGAGCAGCCCTCATGATATCATATGAGGATGCTGAATCTTTCCTGCCTTTGCGGGCGAATCCGCGTCGAGACCAAAAAGAAACCCGATTACATCAACGAGTGCAACTGCAAGCTATGCAGTAAAACGGGCGCCCGCTGGGGCTATTTTCATCCGTCGGAGGTAAGGGTTGAGGGATCAGCAAAAGGATATTGTAGGGAGGACAAGGACAATCCGGCTGCGGAAATTCAGTTCTGCCCAGAATGTGGTTCAACGACTCACTGGGTTTTGACCGCAAGCGCCGTATCGCGGTTCGGGAACAGCCTGATGGGCGTCAACATGCGGCTGGCGGACGAGAGAGACCTCGCGGGAATCGAATTGCGTTATCCTGACGGACAAGCTTGGCCGGGTGAGGGCGAATTTGACTATGTGCGGGAAGCGCGCATTTTTGGTGTTGAAGATTAACCCATCGTATTCATGACGGAGCGGTAGTTGGTCTGGATTGGCGTCCTGACGCACTGTCGGTTTGATCAGGACGAGCGTATCCGCAGCGCCTATTTCGTCGCGTGTGGTCGATGGTTTGCGGGGTTGATGGAAGGGGTTTTGGG
>CANJQJ010000039.1 GCA_947476425.1 Sphingomonadaceae bacterium
AACCCAAAACCCCTTCCATCAACCCCGCAAACCATCGACCACACGCGACGAAATAGGCGCTGCGGATACGCTCGTCCTGATCAAACCGACAGTGCGTCAGGACGCCAATCCAGACCAACTACCGCTCCGTCATGAATACGATGGGTTAGTGAGTTCGATTGCCATCGCTTCACCAAGACGGATCAATTGGATGTACCCGACTTCCAATAAGAAATCTTGAGTCCAGCGGAATGACCAATTAGCATCCTGAAAGAATTTTCATAAAAATCAATAATCTTGCTCTGAAATAACAGAAACATGGCGAGCTTGTAGTTAAACGAGGAGAGTCTGGAATGGCCGTGTCCAACGAAGACATTGTGCAGCAATTCTGCGGTGCGTGGGGCGATGGCGATACGGCCACGCCGGACGTCGAACGAATACTCGATATGTTCGCCGAGGACGGCGAATGGGCACTCTGGGTTCCCGGTCCGACCATCAAGGGGCGCACCGAAATTCGTGCTGAAATCGAGCGGCAGATCAAATTCTCCACCTATATGAAATGCGGAATCACCAAAATCGTGTCAGCGGGAAATACCGTGGTCACTGAACGGATCGATCATTTCACGATGCATGGAATCCGGGTCAGGCATGCCCTTGTCGCCATGTACGACCTCGATGACAGCGGCAAGATCCGCTCCTGGCGCGAATATTTCGATACGGCGGATATCGGCCGACAGCTTGGCATCCCTCCCGAAACGGTGATCGAGGGCTAGGCCCTGGAATAATCTTGTCGGTCATGGCGATTGGAAGTTCGATTATGCGCGATCAGGACGGACTTATCACTGAATTGCCGGATTTTTCCGCCCGCGTGATAGGCGAGCTCAGCTTGCCTATCGCGAAGATCGAAATGTGCGAATATCGATCGAGCCAGGCGCAAACGGCTTTCGTGCGCATGCCATCGTGCCGCCTGGATTTTGCGTTGTCCCCGCGCTTTCGTGGTGCGCGGGGTCGTTACGGCGAGGAGGCCGGCGGCAGCGTCCAGGCCATCGGAGAAGTCGTCCTTATCCCGGCGAACCAGCTCTTTCGGGCCGAGTGGCAGCCAGGCATTCAACGCTCCATTTGCTGCATCTTCGATCGGGACGAAGCGGGCGAACTGGAATGGGAAAGCTGGGAGCTTGAGGCCAGCCTGGACGTGCGAAGCCCGGAAATACGTGACCTGATGGTTCGCGTCGCGCGCGAAATCAGCGCGCCCAGTTTTGGTTCGAGGCTCATGGTCGAGACCGCATGCATCCAGCTCAAGATCGAGCTCGAACGATATTACGGTCATTGCCGACCGAGCCTCGACGAAACGCGGCGGGGCAAGCTGAGCACCAGCCAGATGCGGCGCATCGAGGAGTGGATCGACGAATCGCGCGGCAATCTCGGAATTTCCCAGCTTGCAGCAGAATTCGGATTCAGCGCGCGTCATCTTGCGCGGCTGTTTCGCGCGACGACCGGAACGACGCTCAGCAGTTTCACCGCCGACCGCCAACTTGGCCGCGCCAAGGTGATGCTCGCCGGTCGCGAACGCGTGAAGACCGTGGCGTGGGCATGCGGGTTCGACACTGCCGCCGGCTTCTCGATCGCATTTCGGCGAGCGACCGGACTTTCCCCACGCGATTACAAGCGACAGTTCGAAAGCCGTACCACCCGGCTCGAACCGGAACACGCGCTTGAAACCGCTGAGTCCGCGCCAGTGATGCGATTTGGCCCGCACGTGCTGGACCAGCGGGACACTGCTGGCATGCTATTGGATTAAGGGCGAGCAATCACACACCAGGGTGAGCGGGTTGCACCGCCCCCCATTGCGTTGAAGAGCCCGCAGGATCAGGATCCGAACCGGTAACGAAGCTCCAGGCCGACCATTCTCGGCGGTCCATAGGTGACGGTGGTCAGTCCCAGGAATGCGCCGGTGGCGTTGGAGGCATTGGGGTATTTGTTGTTGAGAACGTTGCGCGCGAATAGCGAAAGATCGAACTTGCTGCCCGCTACATCATTCCAGTCGATGCGCGCGTTGACCAGATCATAGCCTGGAACCAGGAAGCCGGAATAACGGATCTTGGTCGTGTTATAATAGTCGGCATTCAGGACGATCTCGCCCAGATCGGCGCTGACCGGCAATACCAGGCGGGCGCCAAGCGTAAACGTCCGGTCCGCCGCGAAGTTGAATGGAATTTTCTGGTCGGTCACATAGGCGGAGATTGCCGGCGGTGCGGTGAAGCTGGTCGTCTTCGGTTCCAGGAAATTGGCGCCGAAGTTGAAGCTGAGTGCTCGGCTCAGCCGCAGGGTGCCGTCCACATCAATGCCCGAGACCCGGCTTTCGCCAAGATTGACCAGCAGCGTTCCCCCGGATGGATCATTGTTGATGTTGCAATCGCCGTCGGGCGAGATCGGCACTGGATTGATCACATTGGGGTCGCAAGAAGCCGCGGCGGTTTGCACGCCGGTAATCACGGTCTGGACATTCTTGTACCAGCCGACGAAGCCGCTGATATTGAACCGCAATGAGGCATTGCCACCAAGGTTTGTGTCGGTGCGGATGCCAGCTTCGACATCAGTGACAGTCTCCGGGCTGAACGACTGGAACGGGAGCAGGCGACCCGCATATACCGGGCTGTTTACGCCACCGGCCCGATAGCCGCGCCGTGAGACGATATATGCGAAGATGTTGTCGCTTGCCTGCCAGTTGAGGCCGATCGACCATGTCGGCGCGCTTGAGTTCGTTTTAAGGATGGATGGATTGGTGAGCTTCGTCAGGCACTCGTTCGGCTCGACGTCGGAGGTGGAAAAGCTTGGCCCCGTCCCCGTGCATGCCTGGATTTTATCCTTGGTGTAGCGAACGCCCGCTTCGATCTGCAGGCCGGCAACCAGATCATCGAGATTATATGTCACATGCCCAAAGATCGCGCGGCTGTCTTCGGTCACGAAGCTGTAGCTGCCCAGCGCATTCTCGAACCCGGGGATCTGGGCAAATGCCACGAGCTGGCCCGAAGGTCCCGAAGGCGTAGAGCGATAATAGAAGGCACCGATCAGCCAGTCGAGGCGATCGTTGAATGCCTTGCCGTGAAGCTGCAGTTCGTCGGATATCTGGTGGGTTGCATTATCGAGATTGGCGTAGAGAAAATCGATCGGCAGGCCGGCTGGAAATCCAATCGGCGAACTGCCGTCCGCCACCACGCGCGGCACGCCCGAATTGGTCGAATAATCGAGGCGGGCATCGCGATAGCCGAAGATGTTGATGAGCGTAGCGCCACCGAGATCCCATTCGGTGCGATTCGTTATCCCCAGGCGGCGGCTGCGTACATAAAGCGTGCGCGTCAGGTCGATAGTTCGGGGACCGCGCGCGAGTTGTTCGGCAAGCGCTTCCTGCATCGGCACCTGCAATCCCAGGATTGTCAGCAGGTCGGTGCCATCGGGAACCGCGAACAGCGAAGTGCCTTCGCCGTGAGTCGATGTGTGGTAGTAATCGACGATGGTCGTATTGGTCAGGCCTTCGAAGGGCTCGAGCCAGAGCGATCCCCGAAGCGTGTAATCATTGATGTCGTCGAGGCGACGATCGGGATGGCTGAGATCATGCGTATATCCCTCGCGCTTCTGCCGATCCCCACCGAGACGCAGGCGGATGGATTCGTTGACGGGAATGTTCACGACAGCCTGCACTTCGCGGTTGTCGTAATTGCCTATGCCGCCCATCACGTAGCCGCCGAACTCGCCGGTGGGCGGCGCGGGCGTGTATAACACCGCTCCGCCGGTCGTGTTACGGCCGAACAAAGTGCCCTGCGGTCCCTTCAGGACCTGGATGGAAGAGATATCGAACTGGGGAACATAGCTGCCATAATTGGGATTCGGCACCTCGGCGAAATAGCTGAGCACGGCCGGTGAACTGATGCCGGCGGTTGCCTTCGATTGTCCACGGATGGTGATGTTTACGTTTTGCCGGTTGCCAGCGATCATGGTCACGCCGGGCGTGGCGATCTGAAGATCCTCAAGCGTCGAGATCGATCGCTCGCGCAAGCTTGCCGCGCTGAACGCAGTCACGGACACCGGCACCGACTGGATATTCTCTGCCGAACGCCGGGCGGTGACGACGATATCGTCCACGGATGATGGTGAGGAGGTTGCTACCGTCTTTCCGGGCGCGTTCGAAGCCTGGGAGGAAGAAGCTGCAGGAGAGGCTGCCTGGGCGTGCGCAGGGCCGTTTGCCATGATGCCAGTCATCGACAAGGCTATGATGGCAGTACCGGCCAAAAATCCCTTTTTCATGTTCATCCTCTTCTCCATTCCCGCCTTGTGGCCGGATTATCCAAACATGGTTCGCCCAATCCGTGCAGGTCTTCGTGACTGCTTCGAAAAGGGCCGCAAGCCAGACGCGCTCGCCGGCGTCAGAAATTATCGATGTCTCTCCCCACGGCGGGCCGAACAGATTGGCGACCCTGATGGATCGGTGCTGCAATCGCTTATATTCGCCCTGCCTCGTAACGATCTGCGGAATTGCCTTTGCGGAACGGACAAACATCCCGAACTCGGACACGGCCCGAAATTCATTGGGGGCTCGCGATGTCGAAGCGCAGCAGGCGGCAAATGCGGCACACGATCCGGTTTTTGGGGGATAATCGCGGCATCGATCACGCCGATTACGATGTCCAAATGTCTTCCCGGACCCGGTTTCGGCGAGCAGAGCCGGCGGGGGCACATGCTGGACAGACGAGTCCGGCCGCGAGCATGATCAGTCGAAGCCTGCGGTGCAGGTGAGTCGAGCGCTGGTCTTCATGCTCCGTTCGCATCCGCTCCCAGGGGATTGCAAACTTGCCCACCGTGATCCGCCGCCGGCCCAATGAGGACAATTAGCGTGCCGTATGTAAGCAGAAGAGGTTTTGGCCAGGGCGCCTTGGCTGCCGGCCTTGTTGCGGCGGCCACTGATCTCCGGGCCTCGACCGGGACCGCGACGAACATGTCTCCGGAAGTCGAGCGCGCCTGGCGTTTCTACATGGATTCAATCGAGTGGGCCCGGCAGTTCATCTACACCCGGGAGTTCAGCGACAACCCGCGCGTCAAGGCGGCGGCAAATCAATTCATCATGCAATTACAAGCCGTGACATATAATTGGGTGATGGCGCCGCGGGTCGATTATCCGCGTTTCTTCCTCGGCCTGTTCGAACCGATGGTCTGGAACTGGGCGCAGCCATCCGCAGATTTCCGGTATCGCTGGGCGTTCATCGACGGACGTCAAACCTATCGGATCTGGGGCAAGCGCGGCACCGCCAATTTCCTCGACATCCAGCTGCAACCGTCGATCGGATCGGTCGATCTGGAAGCCTTCCGGAAGCTGCCAACCGTTCCATATCCAGTGGACAAGATGCATTTGGGAAGCGACGGCAGTTTCGAGATCATCGCCAGTCCCGACCATCACGAGGGCAACTGGATCAAGCTCGATCCGGCCCAGGACCGCGTGACTTTGTTCGTCCGGGAAGCCTTCTACGACTGGGCCGGCGAGCGTCCGTCGCTGATGCGTATCGAACGCGTTGCCTCCACCCCGCCGGCTGCGCCGCTTTGGGACGAAGCCGAATTCATCAAGCACGTCATGCAGGCCGGGCGTTTCGTTCGCTTCGTTGCCGATCAGTGGGGCGTCGCGGGCTTCGATGCCACGTTCGAGGCGCAAGGCAGGGAATGGAACAAGTTCATCTGGCAGCATCCCCCGGCAAATGCCGGAACCAATCACGCCGCGATCTATCACAACATGGTCTACAACCTCGCGGATGACGAAGCGCTGATCATCGAGGTGGATCGGCCTTCGAGCCAATATTGGAGCTTCTGCCTCGCCGACCGATATCTTCAGCTCTCCGATTTTACCTATCATCAGTCGAGCCTGAACGGCCATCAGGCGAAAATCGACCGCGACGGCAAATTCCGGGGGGTCCTGACATCGCGGGATCCCGGGGTGCCGAACTGGATCGATCCGGTGGACGCCCGCCCTTATGGATTCATCCAGTTGCGGCAATATTTCCAGGCGGAGTCGGTGGCATTGCCCGTCGTCAAGAGGGTCAAGTTCGATGAGGTGCGGCGCAACCTCCCCGGGGAAACTCCGATCGTCTCGCCGGCTGAACGCGCGCAGCAATTGCATGATCGCGCATGGTCCGTTCTCGCGCTCTACGGCTATTAATGAAAGCCTTTGCGACATGAAACGGAGCTATCACCGCAGGCAATAGAGCACCTGAAACAGGCCGGGGCGATAACAAAAAGAAGGGGAGGACAATGGGCATATTGACGCAAACGGGCGATCTTGACGCGCACGCGCTGTTCAACGCGGCAGCACGAGAATGCGGGCTCGAAAGCTATTCCGACGACGGCATTCATGAGCGCTTCGTCGACCTCATCGGCAAGTTCAATGAATTCGGCAAGATCCCCGAACATGCGCTTGAGCCGGCGATCGCCGAACTCAAGCGTGCGGTGGAAATCCGTCTTGAAATCGCACGCGACTGGGCCGAGCACCCGGAGATCCTCGACGAGAAAATCATCAAGCCGATCTTCGTAGTCGGCAACGCCCGCGCCGGGACCACGATCACCCAGTCCCTGCTCACCCTCGACGAAGGACATCGGACGCCGCGCTTCGTCGATGCACTGCACCCCTCGCCTCCGCCAGGATTCGATCCCGATGCCGATGCGATCGCGCTGCGTGCCAGCGACGCCTATGTGACGTTCATGATGGAACGCGAGCCCCGGCTGCTCATTGCCCATCCATATCATGACAAGCTCGGCATGGCCGAAGCCGAGGACGAGTTCATCCATTCACTGGACTTCGGCTCAGTCTATCCATTGCACTTCCAGCGGGTGCCGACGGTGCCGACAACCTTCCCGCCCGCCGATCCGCTGCGGGCATTTGCATTCCACAAGAATATGCTGCGCCATCTCCAATGGAAGCGGCCGACCAGGCGCTGGGTCGGCAAGGGCATCAATCACCAATATAATATTGGCCCGCTGCTTCAGACATTCGATGACGCCGTTGCCGTCTGGATTCATCGTCCGCCCGAGCAACTGGTCGCCTCCTTCATCGCGATCTACGAAATCGTCTACCGGCCGATGTACGGTGATCGCTTCAGCATGAGTTCCGAGGACATGGTGACCGCGCTCAGGAGCGGCGTGGATCATATCCTCAACGACCCTGCGGTGAATGATGCGAGAATTAGTCACATCCGCTTTCCGGACCTCATGAAGGATCCAATCGCAGTGATCGCATCGGTATATGAGCAGCACGGCCTGGACTTCACCGCCCGCTATGAGGCGAGGCTCAAAAAGCGGCTCGCGGATCCAGCGCACCGCGTCGATCGGCACGGCAAGTTCCATTATTCCGGCAGCGACTACGGCATCGACGATGCCCGGATGAAACGCATTTTCGCGGACTATAGCGAGCGGTTTGGGCTGTGATGGGCAAAATCTTGAACGGAAAGATCGCGATCGTGACCGGCGCCGGCCGGGGCATCGGGCGGGCGATCGCTGAGCAATATGCTGCTGAGGGTGCCAGGGTCGTGGTCGCCTCGCGTACCCTTGCGAATGTCGATGAAACCGTCGCGGCGATAAGGACGGCCGGTGGGGAAGCCATGGGCGTTGCTTGCGACGTCAGCGAACGAAGCGACATCATTCGCGCAGTCGATGCCGCGGTCGAAGCGTGGGGCGGCGTGGATATCCTCGTCAACAATGCGCAGAGCTTCGGGACGAGGGCAAAGCCGGAACGCAAAAGCCTCGACAGCCCGATCGAAACCGTCACCGAAGAGGAATGGGACTGGGTCTATGCAACCGGCCTGAAGGGCACGCTGTACGCCATGCAGGCGGCCTTCCCGCACATGAAGGCGCGCGGCGGCGGCTCCATCATCAACTTCGGATCGGGTCGCGGCATCATGTCCACGCCGATGACATCACCCTACAACGCAGCCAAGGAAGCGGTCCGCAGCCTCAGCCGGACTGCAGCGAACGAATGGGGCGTTCACAACATTCGCGTCAACGTGATCAATCCAGCGATCGATACCGATGCCTTTCGCGCTGACATCACGACCCCGGAGGCGCGGCGGGCGGTCGAGATGATGATCCCGTTGCGGCGCATTGGCGTGCCGCTCGAAGCAGCCCGCGTCGCGGTTTTCCTGGCAGGTCCGGATTCGAGCTATCTCACCGGAATGCTCTTCACCGTCGATGGCGGCCTCACTTCGCTGCCTTGATCGGGCGCCGTTCCACCTTCCAGTTCAGGAGTAAGCAGGATCATGACCGACACGCAGATGACGCCCGCGGCAAAAGCAGCCTGGGGCAGCTATCTCGAAGCGCTGGAGTGGATCCGCGAATTCATCTTCACCCGCGAGTTCGCCGACAGGCCGCTGGTCAAGGAACAGGGGAACCAGTTCCTGATGCAGATGCAGGCTGCCGCCTACCAATGGATCATCGCCCCCCGTGTCGATTATCCTCGCTTCTATCGCAGTATCTACGAACCGATGGTCTGGAACTTCGGGCTTCCCTCGCCGGATTATGGCTACAGATGGGCCTTTGTCGATGGATCGCAGACCTACAAGATATGGGGCAAGCTCGGGAAATATTGCTTCCTTGATATCCAGCTCCAGCCGCTCTTCGGATCGGTCGAGGAAGCGGAATTCATGAAGCTCCCGACCAGTTTCTATCCGTTCGATAAAATGGAGATCGAGGCTGATGGCAGCTTCGAGATCGTTGCAAGTCCGGATTACCACCCCGGCAACTGGATCCAGACCGATCCCGCCCAAGATCGCATGGCGCTGTTCGTTCGAGAATGCTTCAATGATTGGGAAAACGAGCGGCCGTCGCTGCTTCGGATTGAGCGTGTCGGTGTGTCACCACCTCGCCCCATTCAATGGGATGAAGCCGAATTCATCAAGAATGTCGGGCATGCCGCCCGTTTCGTCAAATTCATCGTCAAGAACTGGATCGGATTTGCCTTTGATCTGAGCTATAAAAATCAAGGCAGGACGTTCAACAGCTTCGCTACGCAGGTCGTACCGGCAAATTCCGGTGTCAATACCGCTGCGGTTTATCATAACATGGTGTTCTCGCTTGAACCGGACGAAGCCCTGATCATCGAAAGCGAAGTTCCAACCAGCACATATTGGAGTTTTTGTCTGTGCGATCGCTATACGCAACTCGCTGACTTCACCTATCACCAGTCCAGCCTTAACGGACACCAGGCACGCATCGGCAGCGACGGCAAGTTCAGGGCGGTCCTGTCGCAGAAGGATCCCGGCGTTCCAAACTGGCTTGATCCAGTCGATACCGCGCCGCTCGGCCTCATGCAGTTCCGTCAGTTCTTCCAGGAAAGCGCGGTAGGCTTGCCGTCCGTCAGGAAGGTGAAAGTCGAGGAGGTTCGTCGCAACCTTCCATCGGACACGCCGTCGATATCGCCGGAGGAACGTGCGCGGCAACTGAAGGATCGGTCCTGGTCGGTGCTTTCTCTTTACGGCTATTGAGCATTGATTCCGCCAGGAAATCTGGGCGCCGCACTATCGCGCGGCGCCCTTGAAGTCAGCCCTTTGCCTGGGATTTGAGATAGTCCTGCATGTCCGGAACATGGGCATGATGCGCCATCGTCCCGCCGTCGATGGTGATGATCTCGCCATTGATATATTCGGATTCGTCGGCAACCAGGAAGGTCGCCAATGCGGCGATGTCCTTGGGAACGCCGAGCTTGCCGAGCGGCATCTGCCGCTTGATCAACGTCATCATGTCACCGGCGAGTTCGAGCGACAGCGGCGTCACGACCGGGCCGGGGCAGATCGCATTGGCGCGAATGCCCTGATGGCCGTGATGCGTGGCGACATATTTGGTGAGCGCTATGACGCCTGCCTTGGAAACCCCGTAGGCGACACGCGCGACATCGGCGGCAAGGCCCGCGCCCGAGGCGGTATTGAGGATGGTGCCGCCGCCATTGGCCGCCATGTGCGGAATTGCGTGGCGACAGCACAGCATCGAGCCAGTCACGTTGACGTGGAGCGTGTTGTTCCAGACTTCCATGGGAATATTGACGACGTCGGTATCGAGAGTCATCGATGCAGGATTGGTCAGCGCGGCATTGTTGAACAGGATGTCGATCCTGCCGAAATGCTTGATCGCAGCTTCAATCCCTTCCTTGACCGAGCCTTCGTCGCCGATATCGACGCCGATGCCGAACGCGTCAGGGCCGAGCCTATCCGCCAGCTTCCTCGCCGCATCCCCGAACAGATCGGCGACAACCACCTTGGCGCCTTCCGCGATGAAACGCTCGGCGCACGCAGTGCCGATGCCGCCTGCCCCGCCGGTGATGAAGGCAATCTTGTTCTCAAGCCGTTTCAACGCATGCTCTCCTGAAATTGAAATTGGTCGAAATCCCGGGATTTGGGCTTATCGTTTTAATTGTACGCGGAGTCTTATCAGCCGCTGTCCCGGTGCTGAAGCAGCTTCTTTTTACAAGGATACAATGATCGTTGGCCGGACCGTTCGGCGTGTCCGGATTGACAGCCGGCGCTCCACTCCTTTTATGAAATCCAGCTTTTCGAAACGTTCGGATCTCCTCGGGATCTCCATCAATCGCCTGAGTGCAAGGAAATCACATGCCGCATACGCCGCTCGACACTGCCGCCCTCGCCCAGCTCTTCACCGAGGCGCGCACGCGCAACGCGTGGCTCGACACGCCAGTCAGCGATGAACTTCTCGCGAAGATCTACGAAATCTCGAAATGGGGTCCGACCACCGCCAACACCAACCCTGCCCGCTTCGTCTTCATCCGCACGCCCGAGGGCAAGGAGCGTCTCCGCCCGCATTTGACCGCAGGCAATGTCGACAAGACGATGGGCGCGCCATGCTGCGCGATCGTCGCCTATGATACCGAGTTCTACGAACTGATGCCGCAGCTATTCCCTTCGCGCGACATGCGCTCGGTATTCGCCGGCAAGCCCGAGCTCATCGCCGAGACTGCGATGCGCAGTTCGACGCTGCAGGGCGCCTACCTGATGATCGCAGCGCGCGGGCTCGGGCTCGATTGCGGCCCGATGTCCGGCTTCGACAAGAATGGCCTCGATGCCGAATTCTTCCCGGACGGGCGTTGGAAATCCAATTTCCTCTGCAACATCGGCTATGGCTCGGAGGTAAACCTGTTCGATCGCAATCCCAGGCTCGCGCTCGATCAAGCCTGCCAGTTTCTCTAACGCTCATCAGCACCCCGGCAAAAACCGGGGTGCTGAAATGCGCTACGCTCCGCCGCCTAATATGCTCGACGGAAACAGAATGTGCGGGTGCGCGATCTGGTGATCCACGAACGCATCGGGATCGACCGCCCTTTGCCTGACGATGTCATGCATCACCTCATGGCTCACCACGAGGAAGCGATCTTCGCGGATCGCATCCACGAGCTTTGCTGAAGCAATTTCGACGGGCATCATCTCAAGCGCCTCGCCAGCGCCATGCACGTCGATCGGCCTTCCGAACATCCGCATACTCTCGCCGATGTTGGTCGAGATCGGTCCGGGGCAGAAGCACGTCACCCCGATCCCGCGCGGCTTGAGGTACAGCGCAAGTCCTTCGGATAATGTCACGACTGCCGCCTTGCTGCTCGCATAAGGCAGGCGATCGAAGCCAAATCCGTACAGGCCATCGACCGATCCGACATTGACGAGATGGCCCTCGCCTTGTGCCAGCAATATCGGCAGCATGACATGATTGCTGCGCACCATCGCGATGAGGTTGACCTCGAAAATCCGGCGCCATTCCTCAAGCGGAATATCCTCGGGGAAACCGACGCTGATCGCCGCAGCATTGTTCATGACGATGTCGATCCGGCCGAAGCGCTCCATCGCCAGGTCGCGCATCCGCTCGTAGGAATCGACTTCGGTGACATCGCAAGAGAGCGACGCCGATCGGCCGCCCGCCGCCGCGATTTCGGCTGCGACAGCATCGAGCCGATCGGTGCGCATTCCGACGAGCACGATCGCCACGCCCTCGCGGGCAAGCGCAAGCGCGGTGGCGCGGCCCAGCCCGCTCCCCGCACCGGTGATGATAGCGACGCGCCCGTCGAGTTGCTGCATCTCGGCCTCCCTCAGCCCTGCTTGAACAGCGCGGCGACCTCGACCACGGTCGGGATGTGCGCATAGATGCCGCCATCGACCGGGATCACCTGGCCGGTAATGAAGCGGGCTCGGTCCGATGCCAGGAATGTGACCATCTCGGCGATATCCTCGGGACGGCCAAGCTTGCCGGTCAGGCTGTGGCTGCGGAACACTTCCTGCATCGGCTTGGGCATCGCGATGTCGAGCGTCGCGGTCATGATCAGGCCGGGCGCGATTGCGTTGCAACGAATACCCTGCGCCCCATACTGGGTCGCGACATATTTGGTGAGGGTGTTGATCGCGCCTTTGCTGCACGCATAGGCGGTCGCGTAGAAATCGCCGGCATGCGCGGTGCCCGAGCTGATGTTGATGATCGAACCGCCACCGCCCGCAATCATGTGCGGAATGGCGTGCTTGCACATCAGCATCGCGCCGCGCGCATTGATGCCCATGATCTTGTCCCAAAGATCGACTGAGAGTTCGGTGATTATGCCGTCTTCGGCCTGACCCTGGCACGCTGCATTATTGTCGAGGATATCGATCCGACCGAACTTCTCGACCGTGAATGCCATCAACGCTTTGACGTCAGCCTCGTCGGAGATATCGACCGGGCGGCAAGCGACCTCAAAGCCTTCGCTGGCGAGCTGGCGAGTCGTTTCCTCGAGCTGGCTGCCGGCAAGATCTGCCAGCACGACCTTCGCGCCGGCCCCTGCCAGCATGCGTACGGTCGGCGCGCCGATACCCTTGAGGCTTCCCACCCCGGTGACGATCGCAACCTTGCCGTCCAGATCCTTCGCTTCACCCGCCATGACTATCATCTCCTCTTCATTCGACCGATATCGGCCTTTCATTCGTCATCCTCGACCCGCGCAAACCCGCGTGCGCCTGCCGCACGATGGGCGGAAGGCATCGCTGCCCGGCACTGTTTTGCAACCATTTCGGTCCTTGGGACATTGTTCCTGCGTAAGGAGATGATGTCATGCGCTTATTGACCGCGACTATGTTCGCAGCCCTCACGCTTACCGGTTGCATGAATGATTCAGGATATGATCGACCACGCGCCGAGTGGAGACGCTATGATTATAACAGCCCCGATCCGACCTATAACGGCTATTACGCGGATAAATATTATCGCGATGACCGCCGCTATCGCGAGCGCAGGTTGAGCGAGCGAGACCGCGTCTATCGCGGCCAGGACAATCGCTATTATTGCCGCCGCTCCGATGGCACCACCGGCCTGATCGTCGGCGGTGTCGCGGGCGGAGTGCTCGGCAATATCATCGCGCCCGGCGGTTCGGAAATGCTCGGAACCATCCTTGGTGCGGGCGCTGGCGCCATCGCCGGTGCATCGATCGACCGCGAACAGGTTCGCTGCCGCTGACCCGTCGGAGCCCTCCCCGCTGACGGGAGGGCTTCACGCCCCGGCCGTTGGACGCCGAGTCAGCAATAGTCGCTTCGTTTGTCGCCCAGTTTGTGCATAGTTGTACAAACAAATTGAGATCGATTCACGCGCGGCTCTCGTCGTGCGCCGGCATCGGCATTGAGAGGGCGTATCATGTACCGGATTACGGCGCTTATCGTTCGCGACAAGGATATTGCGGCTTCCGCTTTTTCGGACCTGCTTGTTCAAAAGCTCGTCCCGAAACTGGTTGCCGCCGTCGGCGACGACCGCCGGCTCGCCAGGCTGGTCGTCAACCGCCGGCCTGACGATCTCGATGCCGAGGTCGCCAGCATATTCCCGGCGGTGTTCGACGGCATGCTGGAATTCTGGTTCAACTCGATCGACGACGCCACTGCCATCATGAACCAGCTGACCGGCGACGCCGAGGTCCGCAAGGCAGCGGCCGGCTTGATCGACGGCAGCCGTGGTGTCGCATGGCTCGCCGAAGTCTATCCAAGCAAGCCCGACGACACCGGCGCGACCCGAGTCAAGTTTCTGGCGGGCGGCGAAGTCGCCGAGGGCTGGACCGTCGCGGCGGCCCAGGAATATTGGCGCGACTCGCACCCCGCCCTCGCCAGGACGGTCCCCGAAGTATGGGATCGCCTCTCGCGCTATACCCAGTTCCATGGCCGGGAAGCGCCCGGGCTTGAGATGGGCGAATGGCTCGCTCGCTATCGCTTCGTTCCGCTCTGCTCGGACATGGGCTTCGCCGACGCGCGGGATTTCATCGCCCTCTACACCAACGAGCGCTATCTTGAGATCATTCGCCCCGACGAGGAGAAATTCTCCCGCCCCGGCGAAATGCTCGCCTTCGTCAGTGGCGAAGAGCGCGTGCTGGTCGATCGGAGCAAGGTGCCGGCCTGAACCTGCCCGACGATTGGTGCGCACGCCTTGAAGGGCGATATTCTGTAACAAGATCAGGGGCGACCGCAAAACCGGCGCCGCATACCGGGAGAGCATGATGAAACGACTGGAAGGCCGAATTGCGATCGTCACGGGATCGGGCGGAATCGGAGCGGCGACAGCCCAGCGGCTGGCCGCGGAAGGTGCGCAGGTCATCATCGGCGACATCGATACGGACAGCGGCAAAAAGGGAGCGGCCGCAATCGTCGCCCAAGGCGGCAAGGCAGTCTTCCATCAGCTCGACCTCGGCAGCGAAGAGAGCATCAAGGCGCTGATGGCCGACGTCGAACGCGATTTCGGGCGTCTCGATATCCTCCACAACAATGCCGCACTCACCAGCGACAACCAGATGACCCGCGACATGGCGGTCACCGAGATGGATGCCGACATCTGGGACAACGCCTTCCGCATCAACACGCGCGGCACCATGCTGATGATCAAGCATGCGATCCCGCTCATGCTGAAGAACAAGCGCGGCTCGATCATCAACACGAGCTCGGGCGCGGCGCTTCGCGGCGATCTCTACGCACCGGCCTATGCCTCGTCCAAGGCGGCGATCAACTGCCTGACCCAATATGTCGCGACTCAGTACGGCAAGCAGGGAATTCGCTGCAACGTCATTTCCCCGGGGCTGGTCGTCACGCCCAACGCGACCGGCAACAATTCGCAGGAACAGCTCGACCGGATCGAAAAGCACAAGCTGACGCCTTATCTCGGACAGCCCGACGATATTGCCGCCGCCGTCGCCTTCCTGGCCTCGGACGACGCCCGCTTCATGACCGCCCAGATCATGGTCGTCGATGGCGGCATCACCGATCACATGCCCTATTTCGCTGAAGTCATCGACAATTTCACCGCCAGTCCCGGCACCCGGACAGTCTGAGGGAGAACTCGCATGACCGCCAAGCTAATCTCCCTGTTCAAGGCCGCCCCGGAGGTTTCACCGGAGCAGTTCAAGACTTACTGGCGTGAGATCCTGCTTCCCGATCTCAAGAAATTCGGGATCGTTCGCGCAGTCCATCACCATGTCATCCCAAGCGACATCCGCGAAGGCGAGGGCCTTCCGGTCAATCGCTGGGCTGGCGTCGGCTGCTATTATTTCGACACCGAAGCCGAGGTCCGGGCATTGCTCGCAAATCCGGATTTCACCGAGATGTTGCGCAAGCATGCCGCCTTCCTTCCGGAGGTAACCCACCTGCCAGTCAATGAAGTCTGGATCTACAACCGCGATCCCTCGCATCTGCCGCTCAAGATGTTCGCCTTCTTCAAGCGCAAGCCGCAATTCACCCGCGAATATGCGCATAATTATTACCGCACCACGCACGCCGACGTCGGCGAGAGCATCAATCGCAATCGCACCGTCCGCTATATCCAGAACCACGTATTGCTGGACTACACCAACCCGCAGGCGGAATATGATTATGACGCCGGCCCCGAAATCTGGTTCAAGTCCATGGAGATAGCGCTCGACCTGTTCGGCGATACCGAAGGCATGGCGATCCTCGGCGCCGACGAGGAGAAATTCGTCCTCCGCTCCGAACTGCTTCATTTCCTCACCGATGAAGAGACCGTCTTCGAACGCACACCCACCCCTGCACTGGAAGGATAAGACCATGCCCTATCGTGTCGATGTCCCCGAAGGCTCCGAAGCCCTTGAACATATCCTCAATGGCCTCGGCACCCCGATGCTCGTCGAGGCGCGCAAAAAGACGTTCCGCTTGCTCTACGACGCACCCGAAACCACCCTCACCCCACGCGAACGCGAAGGCATGCGCTTCCCGATGACCGCGATGATGGGCTGCCCGATCTGCAACTCGATGCGGCTATGGCGCGACTGGCCAGGCTTCTCGAACGAGCCGATCCCCGAGGAATTCTACGAGAATGCCGAAAAGAAGAATATCGGCTGGGAAGGGTTCAGCACCCGCGAGTCGCTGCTCGTCGAATTCGTCGATCGCTTCGCCAATCGCATCGAGGAGCTGAACGGCGACGACAATTATTGGGATCGCCTCCACGCCAATTTCTCGGACACCGAGATCGGCGACATCATGATCATGTCCTCGGTCTGGCTCGGAACCGGCCATGCGCTGAAGGCACTCGGCATCGGCAGCGTTTGCCAGCTTCCGGTCAACGAGGATGTCTATCGTCGCCTGCGCAATGACGACCTGAGCACCAACGACCTGCAGGCAGCCGCCGAATAGTGCCATCCCGGCGAAGGCTGGGATTTCATTGCCTTCTTCCATCCATGCGGAAGAAAAATGAGATCCCGGCTTTCGCCCGAATGACGTGTAAAACCGGAGAAACGAATGAACGTCCCGAAATTCTGCCGCATCGCGGTGGTCGTCGAAGACATCGACGCCTTCATGGCCGATTGCAGCACGCTGCTCGGCATCGAGCATATCCGCCCATCATTGGATGCGGCCTATGACAGCTTCACCGTGATGTTCGGCGAACATGGCCTCGAGCCGATCCAGCCGCACGGTGAAGTTGCCTTCACCAAGGACGGACGGCTGATCGAGGTCGCGATCGACGTCGCCGACGCGGAAAAGACCCGCGAAGGCCTCAAGGCAGGTGGTTATGAGCCCGCCACGATCAGCTACCTGCCCGGACCCGACAAGAACGAATATCTCTACGGGCGCGAATTCCATGGCCTGCCGCTGATGGTTTGCACTGCGGGCGACAATGAAGCCCAGATGCGTGTGCAGGGACCTTTCGCTGCACTCGATGACGCGCCATTGCCAAAGATCGGCTGCGTCAGCGTGGTTGTCGAGGATCTCGACAAGACCGTGGCCGACATGAAGAAATATTTCGGCATGACCTTCGTCGATACCGATCCAGCAGGCCTCGGCGCACGCGCGATGGTTGGCCCGCATCGCGTCAAGCTCGTCGAGAAGCCTTCGGCCGCTGTCGCGGCGCTCGAACCGCCGCTCGCCGCGATCGAATTCGTCTATGACGATGTCGAGCCGGTCCGCGCACGTATCGAGGCGGCGGGACACCCCGTCCTCCACACCCGGACCTTCTCCAACGGCGACAAGGCCTACTTCTTCGGATCGCTGATCCAGGACATGCCAGTCGCGATCTATCCCGTTTCCGCCGATTCAGAAGTCATCGGCGCCTGATATCATATTCAAGGAAGGACATTTTATGAGCATCGACAGCAACAAGAAGGCAGTCACCACCTGGATCGACGCCGTCAATCGCGGCGCTGAGCCCGAAATCCTCGCCATGCTGACCGACGACTTTTTCTTCATGGGCATGGCGCGCGCGCCCGAGCACATGAAGTACAAATGGGGTGGCGAGCAGTTCGCCAAGGCGCCCAAGGCGATGTCGACGCTGATGAAGAAGCCGATCCAGCTCGAAATCGTCAGCATGATCGGCGAGGGCGACAGCGTCGCGGTCGAAGCGCAGACCGACGGCGAACTCACCAACGGCAAGAAATACGACAACGCCTATCATTTCGTCTTCGCGTTCCGCGGCAACAAGATCGCGTCCGTGAAGGAATATTGCTGCACCTACCTGGCATGGGATCGCTTCGGCAATCTCGATCCCAACGAACCCGAAGCCGCCGCCGCAGGCGCCGAAGCCTGATCACCCTCTGGACCTGATGCAAGACTCCCCTCCCTGGCAGGGAGGGGAGCTTATCGGTTGGCCGCATCAGCCTTCTGGCGCGCGCGCCATCCCCACCGCCATCGCGCGGCAGATCGCTTCAACCACGCGCCGAAATCAGCTAGAGGCGAAGCATGACGTCGCTTGGCCTTGGTTCCCGCCCCTTCTTCACCGACAAGAACCGCGCTTTCTGGATTCTCCAGTCGTCGGGCTGGGCGGGCTATTTCCTGCTGCGTGCGCTTGGTGGCATCGCCAATGCGATGGGCCTGCTGTTCATCGTCCCGACCGCGCTGACCACCGCGACCGGCTATTCGCTTACATTGCTGATGGCCTCGGCTTATCGCCGGCTGATCAACCAGCGTCCGGTGATCACCTGGTCCACCTCGATCATCATCCTCGTCGTCGCGTCCGCAGCCTTCTCGTCGATCGAGGTCTGGGCGCATTCGACTTTCTATCGCCAGGGCGAAGTCCCCGGTGGCGCGCAGTTCCTTGGCGCGATCCTGCTCGATTTTTCGCTGCTCGCGGCGTGGTCCGGGCTGTATTACGGCATCAACTTCTACCTGCTGCTCGAGGAGCAGGGCAATCAGATGGAGCGGCTCGAAGTCCAGGCCAGTTCGGCTCAACTCGCCATGCTCCGCTATCAGCTCAATCCGCATTTCCTGTTCAACACGTTGAACTCGATTTCGACGCTCGTGCTGCTCAAGCAAACCGACCGGGCCAATGCGATGCTTTCGCGCCTCGCCGCCTTCCTGCGCTATACCTTGATCAATAAACCGACCGCGCAGGTCATGCTCGCGCAGGAGATCGAAACGCTAAAGCTTTATCTCGAAATCGAGAAAATGCGCTTCGAAGATCGCCTTCGACCGACTTTTGTGGTCGATGCTGCGGCAGAGCGTGCAAGATTGCCGTCGCTTTTGCTGCAACCTCTCGTCGAAAATGCTATCAAATACGCAGTGACCCCCAAGGAGGAGGGCGCTGACATCAATGTCGAGGCAAGGCTGATCGGAGACAGAGTAAGGATTATCGTGTCGGATACAGGGCCGGCGCAGAATATGGGGAATGAGGGGGCAGCTCATTCCGTGACATCGACCGGGGTCGGACTCGTGAACACGCGGGACCGACTCAACCAGGCCTATGGCGCGGATCATAGATTCGACATCCAATCGGATCCTCAGGGGGGTTTCACGGTTATCATAGAAATCCCGTTCCAGACGGAAGCATCCAAGGAAGCTGCATGACCATCCGCACCATCCTCGTCGACGACGAACCACTCGCCATCCAGGGCCTCCAGCTTCGCCTCGAGCCTTATGACGACATCGAGATCATCGATACCTGCGCCAACGGTCGCGAAGCGATTCGATCGATCAAGACTCACAAGCCCGATCTTGTATTCCTCGACATCCAGATGCCGGGCTTCGATGGCTTCTCGGTGATCCAGGGACTGATGGAGGTCGAGCCGCCGCTGTTCGTCTTCGTCACTGCCTACAGCGATCACGCAATCCGCGCCTTCGAGGCCGATGCAGCCGACTATCTGATGAAGCCGGTCGACGAGACCCGCCTAGCTGACACGCTCGAACGAATCCGCGGTCGCCTGTCTGAAAAGCGCAGCGCCGAGGAAGCGGGACGGCTCAAGGAAGTGCTCGCCGAAGTTGCGCCTGAAGCCGCCGAGAACATGGCCGACGAGGGCGACGCCCACGCCGCCAACCGCTACGAAAAGCTCATCAACATCAAGGATCGCGGCCAGATCTTCCGCGTCGATGTCGACACCATCGAGCGAATCGACGCTGCCGGCGACTATATGTGCATCTACACCGGCGACAATACGCTGATCCTGCGCGAGACGATGAAGGATCTCGAAAAACGCCTCGATCCCCGCCGTTTCCAGCGAGTCCATCGTTCGACGATCGTCAACCTGGACCTCGTCAAGCAGGTCAAGCCGCACACCAACGGCGAATGCTTCCTGGTCCTGGATTCGGGCGCCCAGGTAAAGGTCAGCCGCAGCTACCGCGAGGTGGTGGCGCGCTTCGTGCATTGACGCTTTTCCTGTAAGCCATTTTAAGCCTCTCTGAGAGTTTTTATCGATTTTGGCTACCACTGTAGCCAAAATCGATTCTTCGCGCTGTAGCATGCCTCTTAGGCGCGCTATGGCCATATCGCCGCTCCGACGCACGCCCTGCCTGCATGAAACTCCCCTCCCTGGCAGGGAGGGGTTGGGGGTGGGTCGAACGGTGCGGACGGATAGAACGGCCTTGAAGCGCGCAGACGCGCGCACCCACCCCCAGCCCCTCCCTTGTCAGGGAGGGGAGTCAGAGGGACCAGCCCCATCCCGCCATCACGGCATCGCGCCCGCAAGCAGTTGCGGATCGATCCGCACATCGTCCCACTTCATCCCCCAGTGAAGATGCGGCCCAGTCGCGCGCCCGGTCATTCCGATCGCGCCGACGACCTGCCCGCGCGTCACCCGCTGGCCCTCGACGACGTCGATCCGGGAAAGGTGCAGGAACGCGCTGTTGAGCCCCATCCCATGGTCGATCATCAGCAGCCGCCCTTCAAGCGTGAACGGCGCGGCGGCCACCAGCACGACAACCCCGTCGGCCGGCGCCGCCACTGGCGTGCCCTCAGGCCGTGCGATGTCGACCCCGGCATGCGGGGCGCCCGGCTCGCCAGCATAGATTCGCTGCGATCCGAACACGCCGCTGATCCGGCCAGTTACCGGCCATTGGAAATGCTGCTCCCAGCCATGCGAGTCGCTTGCGATCGCACGCGCAGCCTCAATTCGGGCAAGCTCGATCTTGCGACGCGCGAGAAATTCCGGCGTCGGAGTGGTTCCGCGCGCAAGCGTAGGGATTGACTGGATATCCCATGTTCGCGGCTTGATCTGGAGTTCGGAGCGAATCCGCTCGCCGTTCGCCAACTGCGCCTCGATCACCGCCCGCACGCCCGCCTCGCGCCCGAATCCAATCAGGAATCGCTTACCGGGACCGAGCCGGACAGGCTTGCCGTCGAGCGTCAGCGAAGTGGTCCCGGACGGGGCTGTGCCAAGCAACAATCCGCCCTGCGTCAATGCCCCTTGCAGCGCGAACAGGTCGGGTGCGACATTCGCTACGGGCTTTGGCGCGGCGCTGACCGGAGGCAGCGGAGCCGATGCCGGGGGCGGCGCAGTCGTCGAGACACATCCGGCACTTCCGAGCGCAATCCATGCGAGCGGAACGAGCCGCGCCTGAACACTCACCGGGCGAGTTCGGCCTGCACGGCGATGTCGGCGCTGGCATAGGGCTCCTGCCGCACCACATTCCAGTAGCGCAGATCGTCGAGGGGTATCGCCTGCCCCGAAACCGCGCACACCACATGATCGCCGGCAGCCAGCATACGGAAGCCATTGGCCATATAATGCAACCGCGCCACACGACCGCCTTGCGACATCAACATCGACATAACCTTCTTCAGTCTACCACCCTGAAATGGGAGGTTAGCGATCTTTGCGCAATGGCGCTCGAAAGATAGCTGGCTTCGATTTCACCGGGACGACATGTTCACAATAGTTTCGGTTGATCGACCTTAGCCCGTTCGCCCCGCGTCTGGCCAGAGCCCTCGACCCGGGCATCGACGGCCCCATCAGCAAAACGAAGCGTCAATGCAGCGGCCATTCGCGCGTCGGCGGCCGACATCACGACACCCCCGCCGCGCCGTTCGACGCGGGCATAGCCACGCGTCAGCGGTCGATCGGGATGCAGCAACGCCGCCTCGCGCCACAAGGCGTCGAGCCGCGCCTTGCCGCGTTCGATACGCGCCGTGATCAGTCGCGGACGCAAGGCGCCAGCCGATCGCGCCAATGCTGCCGAAGCGAGCGCCAGCCGTCGCGCCAGTCCGCGCGGCAATCGTGCCGCATTATCGTCGAGCCGCTGCCGTTGCGGCCCGAGCAGGTTCTCCGGCGTCGGCCAGTGCCGCATCGCCGAGGCCAGCCGCTCCGAACCGCGCTCGCGGTAGCGATGCGCGCAACGACCCGCGCGAACCCCAAGCGAGCGGATCGAAGCCAGCAGTTCGGCGCGCACCGGAACGGCCATCTCGGCCGCCGCGGTCGGCGTCGGCGCTCGCACATCGGCAGCGAAATCGCACAAGGTCGTATCGGTCTCATGCCCGACCGCCGAGATCACCGGGATCAGCGAACCCGCAACCGCACGAACGACCTCCTCCTCGTTGAACGCCCACAGATCCTCGATCGACCCGCCTCCGCGCGCGACGATCAGCAGGTCCGGGCGTGGCGACATCTCGGCAAATCCCTTTACGGCCGCAGCGATCTGCGCCGCTGCGCCCTCGCCCTGCACCGCCACCGGCCAGACCAGCACATGGCTCGGGCAGCGATCTTCCAACCGATGGAGGATGTCACGGATCACCGCGCCGGTAGGGGATGTAATCACCCCGATGACGCGGGGCAGATACGGCAGCGCCCGCTTGCGCTCGAGATCGAACAAGCCCTCGGCAGCAAGCATCCGCCGCCGCTGGTCAAGCAACGCCATCAGCGCGCCCTGCCCGGCGAGCTCAAGCCGTTCGATCACGATCTGGTATTTCGATCGGCCGGGATAAGTGGTGAGCTTGCCAGTCGCGATCACCTCGATCCCGTCCTCCGGCCGGAAGCGCAGCGATGCCGCATTCCCCTTCCAGATCACCGCGTCGATCAGCGCGCGATCATCTTTCAGCGCGAGATAGCAGTGCCCCGAACTATGCCGCTTCCATCCCGAAATCTCGCCCCGCACGCGGACATGGCCGAACGCATCCTCGACCATCCGCTTCAGCGCACCCGAAACTTCCGAGACGCTCAGCGCAGGCGCGTTGCCGCCTTCGGTTTCCTCGGCTAACAGCCGTCCATCTTCTGAGGGCCAGACCGGATCGAAAGGGGTTTCCTGCATGAATGTCCTGTTACTGGGTTCGGGCGGCCGTGAACATGCTCTGGCCTGGAAGCTCGCGCAATCGCCGTCGCTGACCAAGCTCTATGCCGCGCCGGGCAATCCCGGCATAGCCCAAAGCGCCGAACTCGTGGCACTCGACATCACCGATCACGCTGCCGTCCTCGCCTTCTGCAAGGACAAGCGCATCGGCCTCGTCGTCATCGGCCCCGAGGCGCCATTGGTCGCTGGCCTCGGCAACAGCCTGCGCGCCGCAGGAATACCGGCCTTCGGCCCCGACAAGGATGCCGCGCAGCTCGAAGGCTCCAAGGGCTTCACCAAGGATCTCTGCGCCCGCGAGAATATCCCCACCGCCGGCTACAAGCGTTTCACCGACAAACAGGCAGCGCTGTCCGGCCTGAAGGCGTTCGGCCTCCCGGTCGTCATCAAGGCCGACGGGCTTGCGGCCGGCAAGGGCGTCATCATCGCCGAAACCTCGGCTGACGCCGATGCCGCGATCGAGGACATGTTCGACGGCAGCTTCGGCGACGCCGGTGCCGAAATCGTCATCGAGGAATTCCTCACCGGGGAGGAGGCGAGCTTCTTTGCGCTGACCGACGGCGAGGCCGTGATCCCCTTCGGCTCCGCACAGGATCACAAGCGAGTCGGCGATGGCGATACCGGCCCCAACACCGGCGGCATGGGCGCTTATTCTCCGGCAGCGATCCTGACCCCCGAACTCGAAGCGCAAGCGATGGCCGAGATCGTCATCCCCACCGTCCGCGCGATGAAGGCCGCTGGCATGCCCTATTCGGGGGTGCTCTACGCTGGCCTGATGCTGACTGCGCAGGGCCCCAAGCTCATCGAATATAATGCCCGCTTCGGGGATCCCGAATGCCAGGTACTGATGATGCGCTTCGACGGCGATCTCCTCGCCCTGCTGCTCGCAGTCGCCGAGGGCCGGCTTGCCGAACTCGGCGCGGTGACCCTTGCCGATCGCGCTGCGCTCACCGTCGTGATGGCAGCGAAGGGCTATCCCGGCACCCCGGAAAAAGGTGGCGCCATCGCAGGCATCGACGCGGCGGAAGCTGCGGGCGCCAGGGTGTTCCACGCCGGAACCAGGCTCGACGGCGACATGCTTGTCGCCAATGGCGGCCGTGTTCTCAACGTCACCGGCAGCGGCGCTGACGTCGCCGAGGCCCAGGCGATCGCCTATCGTGGCGTAGATGCGATCGAATTTCCGACTGGCTTCTGCCGTCGTGATATTGGCTGGCAGGAATTGAGGCGGCGCCGGAACGACTAGGGTCAGGACTCATTGATCACAACCAGAAGATGACGGTAGCGGCGATTGCGATGGCGGACATGAAGGTGTGGGCGCAGCGATCATATCGGGTGTGAATGCGCCGCCAGTCCTTGATTTTGGCGAACAGGTTTTCGATCAAGTG